>JAEWUM010000013.1 GCA_023459355.1 Bacteroidota bacterium
TATAGGAAACCAAACGTGGAAACTCCCCATTGAGATGTTGCTTTACATAAAACACATAGTAATGTTTAAGATTTCTGAATCCTCCCAGATGGAAAGTGATCAAAATCGTCATTACTTCACTGTGTGACAGCCTGTTTGGCTTGTTTCTGGTCTTTTTGTCGCTCTCGGCAACCAAAATATGTTTTTTGTATGATTTGTCAAATTCTTTTGAAAAATCATCGCATAAATAAAAAATTTCAGTAATTTCGTCAGTGGTTAGCATAGTGATGAATTTTAGTTATTTATTTGTATTTCAACACTATAAAGATAATAATTATCTCGGAATTATGCTAACCTTTTTCAATTTTTCTTATATCGAACTCACGTTATTTAGGTATGAAAAAATCAATACTTTTATTCTTGTCGGGAGTACTGTCATTTGCAGTTTCAGCCCAGATTATTGTTACCAATCCGGCCTTTGTTACCCGAGATTATGCCGGGGTCATAGAAGTTGTATATGATGCATCGTTGGGTCAAACCGCACTGAAAGACTATACAGGAGCCGATGGGATATATGCCCATACCGGGGTGATTACAACAGCCAGTTTAACCGATACGGACTGGAAACATGCGCCAACCTGGGGCGATAATGCTGCAAAATACAAACTGACATCCTTAGGAAATAATAAGTGGAAGTTGATGATAACGCCCGACATGGCTGCTTATTACGGATTGACATCGGGAGAAATCGTAACCAAACTGGCTTTTGTTTTCAGGAATGGAACGCCAACCGGTACAATCTATAAAGAAGGGAAAGATACCGGAGGAAAAGATATTTTTGTGCCGGTGTACGAAGCCGGACTTAATGTGGCTTTCTCATCTCCAACTTCAAACCAAAGTGTGGCTGTTGGGGCATCAGTAAATTTTTCAGTTGTGTCGTCTATTACGGCTGATTTAAGTCTGCAAGTAGATGAAACAACGGTTAAAACAGCAAGTGCAGCCACCACGCTGACGCATACGCAGACTTTCAGTACGGCAAAAGATTATGTGGTGATTGCATCTGCTACTACAGGAGGAATAACCGTATACGACACAATTTTGGTTAATGTGCCTTCACCTGTGACCAATGAGGCCCGTCCCGCCGGTGTAAAAAACGGTATCAATTACAATAACAATACTTCTGTTACGCTGGTACTGCACGCTCCGAATAAAAGCAATGTGTTTTTAATCGGAGATATGAACGACTGGTCGAAATTAAATGCTTATCAGCTGAAAAAGGACGGAGAATACTGGTGGATTACCCTCAATGACCTTACGCCGGGTCGTTTATACGGATTTCAATACCTGGTGGATGGAACCATCAGGGTGAGTGACCCCTATACGGAGCTTGTGCTGGATCCTTATTCTGATGCATGGATTAACGAATATCACAACCGTTTCCCGGATTTAAAGCCCTATCCGACGGGGAAAACGGATGGATTGGTGGCAACCTTCCAGACCGCAAAAACACAATACAATTGGGAAGTTCCTAATTTCGTAATGCCTCCGCGTGAGAACATGGTTATTTACGAACTGTTGCTCCGGGATTTTACAAGCGAGAAATCGCTTGAAGCAGCCATTCAAAAATTGGATTACCTGAAAACCCTGGGCGTTACGGCCATTGAGCTGATGCCTATCCATGAATTTGATGGTAATGAAAGTTGGGGTTATAATCCCAATCATTTCTTCGCGCCAGATAAAGCATACGGAACACCGGAAATGTATAAACGTTTCGTGGATGAATGTCACAAACGTGGCATGGCCGTGATAATCGATGTGGTATTTAACCATGCAACAGGCAATAGTCCGATGGCTGCTCTGTATTGGAATACTTCAACAACTAAAACTGCTTCTGATAATCCCTGGTTTAATGTGAACGCTCCTCATCCTTACAGTGTATTTCATGATTTTAACCATGAATATCAGGGGACAAGAGATTATTTCAAAAGGGTGTTGCAATACTGGATTCAGGAATACAAAATTGATGGATACAGGCTCGACCTGACCAAAGGATTCACACAAAATGTAAGCACAGAAAGCACTGCATCAAACAAAGACGATTCCAGAATAAATATTCTCACGGATTATTATAATGCGGCCAAATCGGTCAAAGAGGATGTCATGTTTATCCTGGAGCATTTTTGTAATTATGACGAAGAACTGGAATTGGCAAACCGGGGCATGTATTTGTGGCGTAAAATAAACAATGCTTTCTCTCAGGCAGCCATGGGCTTCCAATCGGATAGCGATTTTGGCGGATTGAATTCACTTCCCCGTGGTTGGGTTGGTTATGCAGAGAGTCACGACGAAGAACGTAACTTTTATAAAGCAAAAATGTGGGGTTCAGGAACGGTGAAAACAGATTCGGTTTACCGGATTACCCATCGGGTTCCATTGAACATTGCCTTTACAACCCTGGTTCCCGGTCCCAAAATGCTCTGGCAGTTCCAGGAAATCGGATTCGATTATTCTATCGATTCGTTTGGAGGTAGAACCAACAACAAACCTCCTGTATGGGATTGGCTGAATTTACCGCACAGAAAAGCAGCGTACGATACCTCAGCTAAGATTATCACCCTGCGCCGGATGTTCCCCGATGCATTTACCCAGGGTAATTTCTCGCTCCAGATTGGTAGTGTTGATTGGGAAAACGGACGCAGGATAGCCCTGACACACGGAAATTTGAATCTGGTAGTACTCGGTAACTTCAAGGCCGACGCTTCCATCACGGCTTCCCCGAATTTCTCTAAAACAGGTCTTTGGTATAATGTGCTGACAGGCGAACCGGTCAATGTAACCAATACCAGCATGACTGTTACGGTTCCCAAAGGACAGGTACTGATGTTTGCCGACAGGGTGATTACATTCCCACCAGGTATTGATAATCCGTCAGAAGATACCAATTCTAACTTCCTGTATCCGACCGTAACATCGGATAGGGTGTATGTCACAACAAATACTTATCAGCATAATATACAGGTTTACAATACACAGGGACAGTTGCTCAACACAATCGTAAACGAAAAGGAAATCGATTTGTCGACATACGCATCCGGTGTTTATTTTATCCGTCTGAACTCGGATAAAGGAACTGCCACCGGAAAGGTGGTGAGAAGGTAGGATTTGTTGTTCGTATTTTCAACCTTTTTTCTCACCATCCAATTTGAAATTGATTGGAAGTGTGTATTTTACCCGGACTGTTTGGCCACGTTGTTCACCTGGTGTCCAGTTGGGCATGGCACTGATTACACGAACGGCTTCGGCATCTAATGAGGGTGCAATGCTTCTTACAACCACGACTTCGGAAACTGATCCGTCACGGTTAATAACGAACTGACAGATTACCCGACCTTCAATATTTTGCTCTTTGGCATCGGATGGGTATTTGATGTTAGTAGCTAAATACTTAAATAGTTCTTCGTCACCTCCGGGATATTGTGGCATTTTTTCAACAACCATGAATATAACATCCTGGTCGCTGATTTCACCAACAGGCGGTGGCGGTGGCGGTGGTGGTGTCTGTTCGTTAACAGCTTTTCCGGCTGAGTTTAACATGCTTTCCGCATTGCTCGAAATTATGAGCGCCGATACGAGTGGTACAATCAACAGGTATTTCAGCATGCCTGTTTTCGGCGTTTTTTTCTGATTCATCATGGTAATTCTTTTTTTTAAGGGTGAAACATTAAAGTTGTTTGTGAGTTTGATTTCCGGTGTTTGATACGCTAAACGTATCAGGTGGTATTGATAATTTTTGGCATCAAAACCTGATTCTATAACCTGATTGTCAGCTAAAAATTCAAGATTTTGTCTGATTTCCCGTTTCAAAAGCCAGGCTGCCGGGTTTATCCAACAGATAATCGTCATCAATTCTCCAATCATTACATCGAAACTGTGTAATTGTCGTACGTGTGTGTGTTCATGAGCCAGTATTTCTTTGAGCTCACTCGAAGTGTGCATGGAAGGATTTAGATATATCTTATTGAAAAATGAAAATGGAGCAATTATTTTGTCCAGTTGCCTGATTTCTGTTTGCCCAATCCATGCTTTCTTACTTTGTAAATGTATGCTGAAAACAGAGATTAATTGTACAACTAACCTGATGAGAAGGAACACTGAAACCGATGCATACAACAAATAAAAGAATGTTGTGAAATTGTATGCTGATGATTCTTTTGCTGTAATGGTGATTTCCTTTAACAGGATGCTATAATTGCTAATCATCTCTTGTAGAGGTAAACTTTGTTTCATCCATTCCGTGATAGTTAAAAGTGGGTATGTAAATGAAATCAACACACTCCCCGCTAAATACATCCTCCGTAATTTCCAAAGCGTGTCGCCGGCAAAAAATAACAGGTAAAACGAGTAAAACAGGGCTATCGCGATGTTTACTTTGATAAAATAAATCATCAGGGTACTCATTTCTTCTCAATTAATTGTATGATTTCTTTTAATTCCTCTGCTGATATTTTTTGTTTTTCGACAAAGAAACTAACCATTTCTTTGTAGGAGTTCTCAAAATAATTCCGGACAACACCTGAAAGATATTTTGATTTGTACTCGCTTTCCTCCAGGGTGGGACTGTATTCGTAAGTGTTACCGTAAGCTTTTGCCGTGAGATAGCCTTTTCGCTTTAAATTCTTTACGATGGATGCTACCGTGGTGTAGGGCGGACGGGGTTCGGGCATCCTGTCAAGGAAATCTTTGATGAATCCTTTGCCGTGCTGAAAAATGATTAACATCATTTCTTCTTCCTGATGAGTGAGTTTTTCCATGTCTATGATTGAATGTTATTTTGTTTTAAAACAATGTATTACGAATGTGTCGCAATATTACGAAAAGTTCGTAATAAAGTATCATTCAAGCAATATTATTAACATAAATTATACTTTAAGCAGCCAGCAAGAAACTCTAAGTTCGGCGTTGATTAAATAAAACACTTTCCTCACATTTTCGAAACACTTTTGTAATGCACCCCTTATACTTTTGCAGCGATATTTCATGTCAAAAAATTAATTTGAAACAAAAATGAGAAAATTATTGCTGAATTTTGCTGTTGTATTGCTGAGCGCAATCACCGTATTTTCTTCGTGTGAAGAAAAAGTGGATCCGGATGCCGATTTGAAAGAAAACCCTTATGAGGCTATTATCAAAACAAAGATTACCGGTACCCGTAATTTCGTGAAGGATTCTGTTTACATCCTGATCGGACAAATAAATGTAGAAGGTATACTGAATATTGAACCGGGAACCATTATCAAAGGCGATAAGAAAACGAAAGGCACACTGGTTGTTGTCCCGGGTGGAAAAATCTTTGCAGAAGGAACTCCAATTCAACCCATTGTATTTACCTCACGCATGCAAGCGGGCGAAAGAGGCGCTGGTGACTGGGGTGGTATCATCCTGGTTGGAAAGGCGCCTGTTAATCAGTCGAACGCGACGGTTGAAGGGCTGTCAAGTCCGGTTGATTATGGAACAGCTACCATTCCGGATCGCGATGAGAACGACAACTCGGGCGTGCTGAAATATGTGCGTATTGAGTATTCGGGTATTGCCTTGCAGCCGGATAAAGAAACGAACGGTTTGACGATGTGTGCAGTAGGTAAACAAACTGAGATTTCACATGTACAGGTTTCGTATTGCGGCGATGATTCATTCGAGTGGTTCGGTGGCAACGTGAATGCCAAATACCTGATTGCTTATCTGGGACTTGACGACGATTGGGATGTGGATTTCGGATATTCCGGTAATGTGCAGTTTGGACTGAGCGTACGGAATCCCCGCGTAGCCGATGTGTCAGCTTCTAACGGGTTTGAGTCGGACAATGATGGTAGTGGATCAGCAGCTTCCCCGAAAACATCGGCTGTTTTTTCTAATATGACCGTTATTGGTCCGCTGAAAACTACAGCTGATAAAAACGTGAATGCCAACTACGGAGCCGCCATGCATTTGCGTCGTAACACCTCGATATCTATCTTTAACTCGGTGTTTGCCGGATGGGGAACCGGATTGTTACTCGATGCAACTACCACCTATACAAATGCTACCAATGGCGATATGGCATTACAAAATGTGGCTATCGTAGGAACAAAAGGCAAAGCGCTAACCGGTGCTGCCGGTGTAACGGATGATAATGCCACTTCATTTTTCAATACGCCCGCTTTCAATAACTCTATCATAGCCACTGTGGCGGATGCAAAAATTTCAAATTCATTCTTCGATGCATCAAAAGAAGGTAGTGCTGCGATTCCATCTTCTTTCCTGCCGGAAGCGGGTTCTCCTTTGTTGAGTACCGGAGCTTTTGCTCATGCTAAGTTGCAAACTGTTTTTTTCGATAAAACAGCAACTTACAAAGGCGCTTTCGGTGCAACCGACTGGACAAAAGAGGCTTGGGTGAATTTTGATCCGCAAAATGCCGATTATCGTTAAATATTAGTGAGCGTTTCAAATATTGCAATCAATCAATCAATAAACCTGTCAGGTTAGCAAAACCTGACAGGTTTGCATAGTTAAAACAATTTATATGAAAAAAGTACCAATTCTTATCCTGCTGTTAACTGTATCAACCCTCTTTGCCCAGCAAAAATCCATTGTAATCAGTAACGGTATTTTCTTTACCGATGCTACGCAGACAAAATTGTATAGCGGTGAATATAAGGAGTTTTATGAGAATGGAGCCCTGAAGGTAGAAATGAATATCCGCGACGGAAAACCCGAAGGTGCTTACATAGTCTATTTCCCCAATGGCCGTCCGAATGAGGTAAGAGCTTACCGGAATGGGGAGTTCCATGGCATCTGGAGAACCTACAACGAAGCCGGGGTGCTGATCGCAGAGGCGGAATATCGTAACAACAAAAAACACGGTACCTGGCATGTGTGGGACGATACCGGTATCATGCGCTATGAAATGCAATACAGCAATGGAAAAAAATCCGGTACCTGGTACATGTGGGATGAGAAGGGCAAATTAATATCCGAAAAACAATATTAATTTCATTTCATGTTATTGTATAATATATGTCACATCTTTGTAATAATATCCCGTTATTTTTGTATCGTGAAAATGTAAAACAACGATACAAAACATATCAAAATGAAAAAAGTAATTCTATTGGTTATCGCGACATTGTTGGCATTCAGCAATAGCAACGCAAAAGGAAAAATTGAACAGGATATGCTTGTTGAGGTTGCTGCTTCAGGAAGTAAATTGCATGGCGTGGTACTCGATAAGCAAACTAATGAAAGTCTGGCAGGTGTTGCTGTGTATGTTGACGGACAAAAAGTGTATACGGATTTTGATGGAAACTTCACATTTAACAATATCTCGAAAGGAAAATATGAAGTTAAAATAAGCATGATCTCTTATCAGGATCAAACTATAACAGTAGATACCAATAAAAACAAACCGCTTGAAATTCAGCTTAGTCAGCGTTAAGATATTATATTTAATTTAATTGAGGCTGTTTCGTGAAAAGAACGAAACAGCCTTTTTTGTAGCAGCTAGTTGTAGTTTCTCAGTATTGATAATCATAGAAAATCACGTACATTTGTAACACGAATGTAATATTTATTACATGTTGTCGAAATATTAACGAACTAAATTTGTAACGGTTATTTATTCACGATTAATTTTTCAATATGAATCCTTACCGTATTTTAGTTGTAGATGATGAAGAAGATTTATGTGAGATTCTTCAATTCAATCTTGAGACAGAAGGTTATGTGGTAGAAGTTGCATACAGTGCAGAAGAAGCCTTAAAACTGGATGTTTCATCCTTTCATCTGATATTACTGGATGTGATGATGGGTGAGATGTCCGGGTTTAAGATGGCGCGTTTGTTGCGTGATAACCCCCACACAGCCAGGATTCCGATTATCTTCCTTACTGCCCGGGATACTGAGAATGACAAGCTGACCGGTTTTAATATCGGTGCCGATGATTATATTCCTAAACCTTTTTCCATAAGAGAAGTTGTGGCAAGGGTAAAGGCCGTCATTCGCAGGTATGCTGTGCCTGAAGAAGAAAAACCGGAAGACAGGTTGTTGATGTATGAGGGTTTGGTTGTGAATCTGGGAAATAAAAAGGTGGTCGTTGATGGGGTAGAAGTGCAATTCACCAAGAAAGAGTTCGAGATGTTGAGGTTGTTTCTGGAATATCGCAACCGGGTTTTTACCCGTGATGAAATTTTATCACGCGTCTGGACAGAAGATGTAATCGTGCTCGACCGTACAATAGATGTGAATATAACCCGTTTGAGGAAGAAGGTAGGTCAATACGGGAAAAATATTGTCACCAGATTGGGATATGGTTATTGTTTTGAAAGCTGAAAAAGATTGAGGTGTTTGTCCGGTAAAATTTTATCGGAAGACACGAATGAAAATTAAATGTATGAAACTGAACAGGAGGTTGTTTTTGTATTTTTTCTCGACCTTTTTTATCCTGATGATTGTGGTCGGATTTTTCCAGTATCAGCGGGAAAAGGCGTTTCGTACGGAGCAACTGGATCAACTGTTGTCGACTTATAACCAAACAATTTATAAATTCATCGAATTGAATCCATGGGACACAAAGTCTCTGTCTTCTTTTTTACAGGTCTTTCCCGACAGTAACCTCAGGGTGACAGTCATAGCGCCCGATGGTGGTGTTATGTACGATTCTTATGTGCCGGATGTCAGTCAACTTGAGAATCATATTGACCGGCCTGAAATTGCCGAAGCCATGGTCGATCCTTTAGGTAAAGGGGTATCTATACGAAAATCGACATCAACTAATATCGATTTTTACTATTTAGCGCATAAATTTGATCATTTTTATGTGCGCAGTGCTTTGCCTTATAACATAGGACTGATTGTGATGCTGAAAGCTAATATGCATTTCCTGTACTTTATGGTTCTGGTGCTGTTGTTGGCTTCTCTGATGTTGTCTGTTATTTCCAAGCGTATAACACGTTCTATCGATCGCCTTCAGCTATTTCTTTCCAGTATTGAGAATGAAAAAGCTGTTGATTCGGAAATTGTTTTCCCGGAAGATGAGTTGGGACAAATCAGCAGTAATATCGTAAAAACGTATAAAAAACTCTGGAAAACTAAATCACAGGTAAAAAAAGAGCGTGAGAAGCTGATTCAGCATCTTCAGATATCGCAGGAAGGGTTGGGGATATTTTCTGATGAAAAAAAAGAAATTCTGGTCAATTCACACTTTATATTGTATTCCAGAATCCTGACCGACACAAATCTCTACTCGGTTGAAGCATTGTTTCTGATTCCTGAATTAGCTGAAATTAATGCTTTTGTTGATGAAGGGTTGCGAAGTAAAGAATTGAACCGCAAACGGATTACCATTGAGAAAAGCGGTAAAGTTTTTTTAATTCAATGTATTGTGTTTAAAGATGAAACTTTTGAAATTTCGATAAACGACATTACCGCTCAGGAACAGGAAAACCGGTTGAAACGGCATTTGACTCAAAATATTTCTCACGAGTTGAAAACTCCGGTCAGCAGTATACTTGGATATATGGAAAGTATTGTTAGCAATCCAGATCTTACTCCGGAAAGACAACGGTTTTTTATTGAACGCTCCTTTCAGCAGGCGCAGCGTTTAACAGCTTTGTTACAAGATATTTCAACCTTGAATAAAATAGAAGAAAGTACAGCACTGTTTGAGAAAGAAATTGTAGATATTGCTGAAATTGTAAAAGATGTGTTGAATGATGTGCATCTACAACTTGAGGCTAAACGTTTTAAGGTGATAAATAATTTTCCTGATGAATTAAAGATCATGGGGAACCGCTCACTGATCTATTCTATTTTCAGAAATTTGACTGATAATGCTCTGGCTTATGCCGGAACGAATATAACCCTGGAAATGAGTTGTTATAGGGAAGATGAACAGTTTTATTATTTTTCTTTTTCTGATAACGGAAACGGTGTACCCGAAGAACATTTGGTTCGTATTTTCGAAAGATTTTACCGGGTGGATAAGGGACGAAGCCGTAAAATGGGTGGAACTGGCCTGGGGCTTGCTATCGTTAAGAATGCAGTAATCCACCATGGCGGAACCATCACGGCAAAAAATATCAGTACAGGCGGACTGAACTATATTTTCTCATTAAAGAAAAACTGAACTAATTGTTGTAGGCAACCCGGAAGCCTCTGGTACTATGATAACTGTCGGGGAAATGACTACGACGCATCGCAGAACGGGAATATAAACTGTTGATATACCAACTTCCTCCGCGTGTAACTTTCATGGAACCCAATGCCGGTCCGGTTGGGTTAGTTTGTGCTGTTGTTGTATACATATCGTACCAGTCTCCGCACCATTCCCATACGTTTCCATGCATGTCATATAAGCCCCATGCGTTGGCAGGAAAAGAACCTACCTGACTTGTTCCGGTGGGTGATGTGGTATTCTGATTGGAGCAACTTCCATAAGGCAACGCCCAATCGTAGCTTGCATCAGTATCAGAGAGACAATTGCCGGTGGAAAACGGGGTTGATGAACCGGCACGACAAGCATATTCCCATTCGGCTTCAGTCGGAAGTCTTCCTCCGGCATAGCGGGCAAACTCATCTGCACCATACCATGTTACATTGATAACCGGATGGTTTTCAAAACCCTTCACTGGTTCCCACCCTGTTGTCGTGTTAAATGTCAGTCCTATTCTGGTTTCAGCAAGGATTAATACTTGTTCCGGATACAGTCCTGTACTGAATTTTCCATTACCCTTGACGTTGTTTGTGTTCAGAAATAACGCAAATTGCTGATTGGTTATTTCATATTTGCTAAGTTTAAAAGCATTCAATGTCACAGTGTGTTGGGTCTCATCATTGTTTCTGTTAGGTTCTGTATTGGGACTGCCCATGACAAATGTTCCTGCCGGAATGGATACGGTTGAGATTTCAGGTACATAAGTTGAGAAAGCTACTTCATCGCCATAAAGGATTCCATTCTCATTAATTGCATAAGCCCTCACATAATACCTTAAATTAGGCTCAAGTCCGGTAATGTTGGAGATAAAATTACCTACACCGGCTCCGTCGCTTGTATGGTTGTCTTTGATGGTCGGATTGGGAGAGGTGCTCCAGCACACACCACGTCCTGTAATGGTTCCTTCGGCCCTGTTCTTGATGCTTCCGCCTGTGTTTACAGATGTGCGTATGCTACCTCCCGATTGGGCTGACTCAATGGTAATGTTTGAAATGGGTTTTGTTGCAATGTTGGTTAGGAAACGAGCATCAATAAACGATTCACAACCGCTTAGCAATACGACAATCAATACAGTTAAACTGTAGATTACGTTTTGTGATGTTAAACCTCTTTTTTTCATTGTAAAGTAACCGGTAAAATTGTTATTAAAACAGGTAAATACTTTCAAATATTTTTTTCATTTAATTGAATACAAAGATATTAAATTAGTATGGAAATTAACTTCATTTTAGAGTTGTGTTAACAATATTTCAGATGATAATTGCGTAATTAATAATTGTAAGAATTGCAACGGAATAATGTCTTATTTAAAACGTGTTTTTTAAATATTTTTTATCTTTGCAATAGCTTATTTTGCTGAAATGTCTTGTGTTTTAATTTTATAACTCATTATGCGCTATTTTATTACCGGTTGTACCGGCTTTATTGGAATTCATCTTTGCAGGAAGTTAATTGCTGAAGGGCATGAAGTATTCGGATTGGTTAGGAACCCCGGAAAAATTCCATCTGATCTGTTGGGTAGGTTGAAAGAAATCAAAGGAGGGGTAGAGATTTTTGAACGTGCAGATTTGATTTTACCCGAAGTAGATGTCGTGATACACCTTGCAGGTGTGACCACGGGTCGTAACAGCAAAGATTATGAGCGTATGAATTATGAACCCGTGCTTCATCTGCTCGATTGCCTGAACAGGCAGCAGTGGAAGCCGAAACGTTTTATCCTGGCTTCATCGCTTGCTGCAGCCGGACCAAATATAAACGGGAAGGTTTTACGAGAATCTGATGTGTCCGCTCCGATTGAGCCGTATGGTGTAGCCAAACTCAGGGCGGAGCAACTACTTAGGTCACAATTGTTTCCAACGACAGCTTTTCGTCCGCCGGCAGTAATCGGGCCGGGTGATCCGGCTATGCTGACCCTTTTTAAAATGGTTAAAAAGGGTTTTGCTCCACTGCCATCGGGTAAAGTACAGTTGCTGAGCTATATTTATGTCGGCGATCTGGTGGAAGCCATTTACATCATGTCGAAAGAAAATAGTGAAGAACATAAATTGTATTTTACAACTGCGGATGATGTAATTACCAACTATGATATAATCAGGGAGATTGCGACTTCTTTACAGAAAAAAGCCTTGATTGTGCGTATCCCGAAAGGGCTAATCTGGCTGATTATGGTTTTTTCTACAGCTATATCTTATGTGTTCCGGATTCCTAACTTTTATGATTACCGGCAATATAAGCAGATGACGGCTCCGGCTTTCGTTTGTGCGGGTGAATTGTTGACAGCCGAAACAGGATGGAAAGCAAAAACCGGACTGGCTGAAGCCATCCGGTTAAGCGCTTTGGGATATAAGGAACTCAAGTGGCTGTGATATTCCTTCTATTGTTTCATTTTTACAAGTCTTTTTTGAGATTTCATCAGGTTGCTTGATTGCAAAGCGATGATTTTTGTTTCGTTTAGCAGGCTGAGGAACAATATACTGTTGCGTGTTCCCGAATCTTTGGATTTTGCTCTTTTGATCTGATTACGGGTTGCCTGCGCATAGTAATCGGCAATAAGATGTCTCTTTTCGAGTAGATTGTCAAATCGTGAATAATCCCAGGATTGAATCATCGATATGAAGTCAGATGCCACTTCAATAACCTGTTCGCTTAACTTTGTAAGGTCGTTTACTTGTTCTTTTGTGAATCCCTCGTGGTTATCATTGATGTATTTGAAGCTGGACTCGGTCATTACTTTGAGTGATTTTGAGATTTCGTAAAAATAATCAATGACCTGAATGTAGAACTGACCTACCTCTACAGGAGCGCTTTCGAGTCGCTTGAGTGTTGGTACAACCTCATAATGCCGGCGATTTTTGTACTTACGGTAAAGAAAATCTGCTTCTTTATGTAATTGATTGAGTTTTTTCCTGTCTTCATTGAACAATCCGTCTAACGTATCTCTGTAAATCCGGATTGTGGTTTCAATAGCTTCTTCCATCTCATTGGAGCAAGACTGAATCAGATCTGATTCGTTTTTGATTTCAAGCGTGGTTTCTTTGGCTTCCTCTTTGGCAACACGTTTTTTATGCACCATGGTAAATTGAATGATAAGAACGACCACGAGAATCAGTAGCCCAATGATAGCGTAAACACCACCGTACATCAATAGAAATGCAACTGCTGCCGAGGCAGTGAAGGCTGCTACAGCCGTTAGGAACCATCCGCTGATTACGGTTAGTACCCCGGTAATCCGGTATACTGCGCTCTCGCGTCCCCATGCCCGGTCGGCCAGCGAGGAACCCATGGCAACCATGAATGTTACGTATGTAGTTGATAAAGGCAGTTTTAATGATGTCCCGAGGGAAATCAGCATGGCTGCAACTGTCAGATTGACTGAAGCTCGTATAAGGTCGAAGGATGGATCGTTTGGTTCTTTCTTTTCAAGGGGTCTAAAACGGCTTTCGATAAAATCCTTTACTTTTTGCGGAGTGATGTAATTCACAAATTTACCTATACTGAGTGCATTTCTGACCAGTGAACGAGATGCGCCGGTTGAGGAGAATTGTTCAAGGCCTTCTCCTTGCCGGGAAAGATTTACTTCTGTTTTGGTAACCGTGCGGGATTTTTTGTTGAACCACAATGCCAGAACCATTATAATTCCGGAACCTAACAGGAACCTCCAGTCTACATTTACAGCTTCGGATAATCGTCCCATATACAAATTGTCCACGTTGCCGCCCTGAGCTACAAATTCTCCTGCAAACTGATAAGAGCTAAGCCCCGCCATGAATACGCCAATGAAATTCACCAGGTCGTTTCCGGCAAATGAGAGCGCCAAAGCAGCAGTGCCGGAAAGGATGATGATTTTCAGAATGTTAACTTTAAATGCATGTTGTAACAGAGCCATTAGCCCGGTCATGCCCAGGAATGTGTAAAGCAGGATGATGCCGGTGTGTTCATTGAGGTACTGCATACTTTCCCCGGAAATCAGTGTGGTGCTTTTCAACCCTTTCAGGATTGCAAAATAAGCAATGGCGGTAAGTGCAATTCCTCCCCAGAGGGCGCCGACATATTGAAATGATTTTTGGTAATTAAACGAGAAAATAATACGGGAAATATACATAACCACCGAACCGACAGCGAAGGAAAGCAACACGGAGACAAAAATACCGGAGATGATTTTAAGTGCTTTGCCGGTATTAATATATTGTGTCAAATCGACCACCTCATTGTTTTGCCAGATAGTGAACAAAGAAACAGCAACAGCCGCACCGAGCAATTCGAAAACCAGCGATACGGTTGTAGAAGTGGGTAATCCGAATGTATTGAAGATGTCTAGTAAAATTACATCAGTAATCATAACAGCCAAAAATAGCATCATGATACTGGCAAAGGTGAATTTTTCAGGATAAAAAACCCCGCTTCGGGCGATTTCCATCATGCCGGTAGAAAAGAAAGAGCCAATGATTACGCCAACTGAAGCTACGGTAAGAATGACCCATAAAGGAGTAACTCTGGATCCGACGCTTGAATTCAGAAAGTTTACGGCGTCGTTAGCAACTCCTACTACCAGGTCGAGTGTTGCCAGAGCCAGTAATACGAGTACGATGACAATGTAAATGCTATCCATCCCAAACTAATTAATTGATTAAATAATAATTGTTATTTTCGCTGCAAAGGAATGAAATACATGTTACAAATATATTACAAAGTGATGTAAAATATGTAACAAAGTAAAATTATTTCAATGTCCAGTTAACTCCTAATGACCAGGTTCTTCCTGTGTTGTAGCGTTTGTTGGTGAGTGTTACTCTTTGATTTGTTCCATTTTGTTGATATTCATAGGTTTGCTGCGTAAGATGATCCTGTGACAACAAGTCTTTGATACCAAACTTCAGTTCAATTTGCTTCCCCAGTTTTTTATTGAAAGTGAAGTCTATTACATGACGGGGCATTTCGTAAATATCAGGGACTTCTACTATAGCTTGATTTAGCTGTGCTGCAACCAGAATTCTTTTTCCTGTCACATTATACATGAGAGATGCAGACAGACCATTATTCTCCGGTTGATAATATAAGCCGATGTTTACAACATAGGGTGACTGACCCTGTAACGCTCTGTTTCGCTCAGTTTCCTGATCTTCAAATTCCACCATACTGGAAATTAAAGAAGCGTTCAGATTGACATTCAGGTTTTTTAAACCGATGAAGGCAAGTGATTTTTTTATTTCAAGTTCAAGTCCGATGTTGGTTGCTCCTTTGGCGTTGTTGAAGGAAAAGAGCGAGCCCTGTCCGATGCTTACCATTTCTATCGGATTCCTGAAGTGTTTGTAAAACGCAGCTAAGGTAAATGTTTCACCCGGAGTAGGGTAGTGTTCAAAACGAAAATCGATGTTTTGAATGCTTGCAACCTTTAAATCAGGATTTCCTACAATCGAGTTCTTTTCAGTAAAATCGTAATAAGTTAATGGAGCTATCTCTCTGAATTCCGGTCGATTGATGCTGCGGGAATAAGCGATTCTGAGTAAACTTTTTTCGTTGATATTGTATGAAGTATTCAATGAAGGAAAGAAATCAATCTCTGGATTGTCGACTCTTACAGGTGCACTTGCGTGATAATAACCTTGTAGCATGAGGCGGTTGAATTCAGCCCTTAGTCCGGCGTTGATGTTGAAATCACCTAAAGGCAAAACCAATGCAGCATAACCGGCGGATAACCAGTTCTGGGCTGTGTATGCGTTGGCGATATTGGTTTGTTCGTCGGCGCTGATTACCTTGCCGGTACCCAGATAAGGTTCTGTAAAAAGAGATTCAAAAGGCAACTGGTTGATTTCAGCAGTGCTCAGGTTGCCGTAAGCATTCCGGTAGGTGATGCTTCTTTCTCTGAAATTTCTGGTTTTGAATTCATTATAAAGTCCTGCTTTTATAGTAGATTGTTGATTAATCAGGTTGATTTTCCTTTCGCGATTCAGGACGGCAGTAACTACATATTCATGGTTGGTCATGTACAAACGCCCGAGTTCATTGATGCTGGGGACATCCGGTAAGACATACTGGTAAATGCCGGGAGATACTTCTTTATTGCTACGGTTCTGCCGGTTAGGTTCCATCCGGTTGGCGTAGGCAAGGCCTATGTTCCAGTCAAGCAGGTTGTCGTCCATGTTTCTGACTCTATGATTTCCACTCAGCTGACCGGAATAAGTCGTTCTGGAAGAGTATTGATTGCTGAAATACTGAAAGTTACTCATTCTGTAATTGTTCCATCCTTCCGTATTGGCTGTTTTATCGATGCCAATCTGGTTTAACAGGTTTTTAAATTCCAACCTTGTTCCTTCCGAATTTTGATAGGACCAGTTGTGTAAAATGCCGATTTTAAAATCGCGGGAATAAATATCCGACGTATAGCGGTATAAATAGATGGGGGTATCATTTGCTTCGTCATATCTTTCGTACATGTAATTCAACATGTTGTTGCGGGTGCTGTAAGAATTACTATAACTTACCGATGTCATGGTCCCGAGCCGGGCGCCAAAGTCTAAATTCCATTTCTTTCCCATCGAAAATGAAAGTTTCTGATTTGGAAGTGCAATCAACGGTTGAGCAATCCATTGAGATGGTAATTGTAATGCAGCTGCATCCCTTTGGGTTATGGAGATTTCATTCAGATTGGCCGGAAAACCGGCTGGTAATGCACGATTGACAGAGCCCAAACCGAATAGATCCATCGGCATTAAATCCGGTAACAACATTTCTTTAAAAGTGGTTACATCATTATAGGCGACCCCGTATTCTACCTGCATGAAATCATCATCCGGAATGTTTTTAGTTGTGATTTTAATAAAACCTCCTGTAGCTTCTGCCGCATGTTCTGCTGATCCGGTTTTATAAATTAATAAATTGTCGATCATGTTACTGGGGATGGCGTCAAAGGAAAATGCCTTTACGTCCGTTTCGCTGCTTGGCGTTGCCGCATTGTTGAGCCAAACGTTGTTGTAGCGTTGATTCAGACCTCTGACAATGATGAAGCGATTGTCCTGAATGGTTACGCCGGGTATCCTTTTTACGACTTCGGAAGCGTCTCTGTCGAGCGTTCTTCCTATCTGCTGAGATGAGATGCCGCTAACCACCTGGAGGGAAGTCCGGACACTCCTGAGCATCGACAGGTCTGTGTCGGTTTTCATACGGGCCACAACCTGTACGCTTTCGAGTTCCATGGAAGCTTCTTCCATCTCAATATTGAGTATGGCAGGCTGATTTCTTGTAACGATTATATCCGTAATTTTACGTGTGGTGTATGATACATAGGAAACGATGAGCGTATATTTACCCGGTGCGATTTTAATTTCAAAATTACCGTCGATATCAGCCGTTGTTCCGGTGGTAGTTCCCTCGACAAGGATCGCTGCACCGGTGAGAGGTTCGTTGTATTTCCGGTCGGTAACAGTCCCTTTGATAACAGACTGAGCCTGCATGGGGACGGAGATTGTAATGAGAAACAGAATGATGGATAAATAAAAAAATTGACCTTTCGTCATTGCAGTATTGTGTTTGAAATTTTGCTGCAAAACTACGAAACGTGTATTTCAGAAATAAGAAGAAGATGTTACAATCAGGCTACAAGCATTATGAGGCAGCGCAATTAATTGCTGTAAGGCATTTTATCAATTTTGATGCCGTTAAAGATGAACTCGATGATATTGTATTTGTTTTCCTCGAATGCTTTTGTCAGTGTTTTACGAATATAGGGCACCTCCAATCCTTTGATGGCATGAAAAACAACCACAGAAGACAAATCCAGATCCATTTTCTTGAAAATTTTTTGTTCAATACCTTCTTCGAGTATGTCGCGAATCATTTTGATTTCAGCCATGTCGATTTTTCTCCGGGCACGTTCCACTTCGTAAATGTCACGAAAGAAGTCGGCGCTAAGCGAGCCGTTGCGGTTTACGATGTATTTTACTGCATCAAGGTGTGTAATGGCAATGTTCCGCAGTTTGGTGTCGGGTGCATAAGCTTCCTGTGAAACCCGGGTCAGTTCTTCCAACAAGAATGTCAGCTCTTTGTCGATTACCGCTTTAAAAATTTCGTCTTTGTTGTTAAAGTAAGTGTAAAGCGTACGTCTCCCTTTTTTAGATGCTTCTGCGATATCATTCATGGTAATATTGCGCTTACCGTGAGTGGCAAACAAGTCGCGGGCGACTTCAATCAGCATTTTCTTGGTTTTGGAGATTTTCTTCGACATACTTGATTCAGTTAAAGCTTTGCAAATATACAATAATTGCTCAGATTAACAAATTTTGTGTTGAAAATATGATAAATTAAGATAGATGAAAGGATAGACTCCGTTTTTCAGGTAAATCCGGGATAATCAATCTAATGCCAGGTGTTTTTTTGCCGGTTTTTTATGCTTACCTTTGCCGGTTCATTTGTCGAACGTTTAAAAATTGCCGGTTGCCGGCTTTATTTGTCATGCTTTCAGATGTTTCCGGTAAAAGGGTGGATGAACTTTTTCAGACTCCGATTGTACAGCAAACTGCTTTTTGGTCACGCGTAAAAAATCAGTTAGGGGCTTCTACTGTGGCCGTGAATTTTAAATCCAGAAGAAAAAGATTATTTCAGGATGCTGCCTCGGATGATTACATTCATTCGGATGTATTGGTGATTTTGCAACAGATTAACCGGCACGACTACATTGCTTATGTGCCTTACGGACCCGAGATTGAACCGGATGAGGAAAATCAGGGGCGGTTTCTGGAGGAAATGTCGGAGTGTCTGCGTTCTTTTCTCCCGTTGAATTGTATCATGATTCGCTACGACCTTTGCTGGGAATCGTATTGGGCGAAAGACAGTGCTAATTTTGATGAAAGTGGGAACTGGTTGGGTGAACCGGCAATTAATGCACAGGAATTGAGATTCAACTTCAATACCTCAAACTGGAACTTTCAGAAAGCTCAATTTAATATCTTGCCTTCAAATACTATTTTTGTAGATTTGAGACCTGATGTGCAAACGGTTTTGAAAGAAATGAAGCCGAAAACGCGCTATAACATCGGACTATCGGTAAAAAGAGGGGTGGAAGTACGTACGGCGGGACTGGAAAGTATAGATATATGGTATCAGCTTTACAGGGAAACCGCGGCCAGAAATAACTTTCTCCTGAATGATATCCGTTATTTTGAAGCTATCCTGAAAGCCAGGGCGGAGCATACTTCTTCATCGGCTGAGGTACGTTTGCTCATCGCTGAGTCCGACAAAATTCCATTGGCTGCCATGTTTCTCATCATCTCAGGTAACAGAGGATCGTATCTGTATGGAGCCTCTTCGTCTTCAAACAGGAATCTGATGGCTACTTATGCTCTGCAATGGGAAGCCATGAAAATTTCAAAAGAACATGGGTGTACCGAATATGACATGTTCGGGGTAGCGCCAAATCCGGATACTGCACATCCTCTGTATGGGTTATACAAGTTTAAAGTAGGCTTCGGAGGGAATATCTACCACAGTATGGGATGCTGGGATTATCCACTGCATAAAGAAAAATACAATCAGTTTAAATCAGCAGAATTGTTGAGTCAGGGTTTTCACATCAATTAAATATGCCAGATAATAGTTCTGAAATAGATTCAGTGCAACAAAAAACGCAGATTTTTGTTAGTAAATAAGTGAAATAAAGTATCTTTACGTCCGTATTTCTTAACGATACTTCAATCATATCAGCATGAAACTAACAAGCGTCATTAATTTTCTGAAGAAATTTACGCAGACAATCGAGAAAATCATTGTCATTACCCTGATTTTCATGATGTCTTTTGTGTTATTACTCGCAACGGTTGAATTAGCCAGGTTTGTTGTCAATGCAATAGGTAACGAAGGCGGTTGGCTGATTTCACTTAATGGCCTTACCGGATTATTCGGTGTTTTCCTGTTGGTATTAATTGGCATTGAATTGCTTGATACCATCAAGGTTTATTTAAAGCAAAACGTGGTTCATGTTGAGGTGGTGGTGCTTGTAGCCATCATTGCTTTAGCACGTAAGATTGTAATCATTGAGGTTGAACAGCTTTCCGGAGAATTATTGATAGGGATGGGTGTTTTGATTATCGCATTGGCAATTGCCTATTATCTCATTAAAAGAACAGGTCTGTTGACGGTTAAAATGAAGGAGGATTTGTGGAAAGAGATTATGGATGAAATTGAGGCTGACAATACAGATAAAGATGAACTCAAAGGCCCCGGAAATAAACAAAAGTCGGTAAAACACAAACAATAAGATATGAAAAGGTCATTTATATTTTTAATGGTATTCGCATTGCTTTTTGCATCTTGTGAAAATCTGTCGAAATTAACGCAGTTTAAAATGGATTTCAGTGAATCTGTGACGATTCAGAAATCAGTGCCGTTTGATACACCGTTTAGTTTTTTTACTCCTGATATCGAAACGGATTCTGAATCTGCTTTTGCTATCAATAATACCAGCAAAGATTTAGTTGAGCAAATTAAGCTAACTCAACTCAAACTGACTCTCAAATCACCGTCAGACGGAGATTTTGGATTTCTAAAATCCATTAGTATTTTCGTTTCAGCAGGTAGTGACCTACCGGAAATTAAAGTTGCCTGGAAGGATAATATCCCAGTTACGGCAGGCAAAGAGCTGGTGTTGGATGTAACAGATGCCGATTTACAGGAGTATATAAAAAAAGATTCATTCAAACTTAAACTCAATACAGTTACGCGTAAGATTTTAGGCTCAGATCATCAGATTGATTTATATACAGAGTTTTTAGTTGATGTGAAGGTGCTGGGATTGTAATTATATTGAGACAAATGCGAAGTAAACCTTTCTTGTTACCTTTTCTGATCCTGATGTTGGTTGCCTATGGTTGCACCAACGCGGTTAATAACACTGATAAGCATGAGGTGTCAACCGGCAAAGTATCCACAGAAAAACAGCAAGCCGAAAAACAGTCTGATATCAAACAGACCCCAAATACAACCGTTGAAATACTCCCAAAAACTGAAATACCTGTCCTGTGCTATCATCGCATAAGCGAAAGTGTAAAAGGTGATTACTCAGTCAGTCCAGCGACATTTGAAGCACACATGAAGGTGTTGGCAGATAGTGGCTTCCGGTCCGTTTTACCCGATCAGCTATATGATTACCTGGTTTTTAACAAAGTTTTACCCGAGAAACCAGTGATGATCAGTTTTGATGATTCCCGGGCAGAGCATTTCGCAGTAGCAGCTCCTATCATGGAAAAATATGGATTCAGGGGAGCTTTCTTTATTATGACCATTACATATAATAAGAAGAATTATATGTCAACTGAGCAGATTAAGGAGCTTGCTGAGAAAGGACATACAATTGGCTTGCACAGTTGGGATCATACGATGGCAACAAAATACAAAGAGGAAACCGATTGGCAACAACAAGTTGTTAATCCCAAAGCAAAACTGGAGGGAATTATGGGTAAGCCTGTCGATTATTGGGCCTATCCGAATGGTGTTTACGATCATCAGGCAGCAATGGAATTAAGCAGGTATTTTAAACTCTCCTTTATTTTGTCGGACAAACGCGATTCTATTCAACCCCTGCAAACCGTTCGCCGTATGATTGTTCCTGAGCTGAGTCCTCAAGGCCTTTTGAAATCAATGAAACGTACGTTCTTTAGCGAATAACGAATAGCGAATAATGAATAATGGGAATCCGATTTATTTATTCTTGCTTCCGGAGGAAGCGAAGTTTAGTAATCAGTAAGCTTACTTACTGGGGTGTGTAGAGTCCCCCCCTCACGGAGTTGCCGTAGGTAACGACACTACTAATGTTTCTAATGTGGTTTTAAATAAATATAACATGCAAAGCAAATTATTTTATCTTATTATTTTCGTATTCTCCCTGTCGTTTGCCGGATGTGTGCGCAACTCGACACAGGAAAACAAAGCAGATGTTGGAGAACAGGCATCAGAAGAAAATGTAATTCCAGTAAAAGATATTAAGAAAGAGGCTGTTATGACAGACACCCTTGCTTATCAGGAAAAAATAACGGCTTTGGCAAACGGAGACACCACCGGAATGTGGCCGGTTAAAAATCAGCCAAATCCATTCGCCGGAGCAATTTTACCGTTTAAAAGAATTGTGGCTTATTACGGTAATCTTTATTCGAAAAAAATGGGTGCGTTGGGCGAATATCCGCCAAACGATATGTGGGAGAGATTGAATGCTGAAGTGAAGGCCTGGGAAACAGCAGACCCAACTACTCCTGTACAGCCGGCTATTCACTACATTGCCGTGGTGGCGCAGGGTATCCCCATGTCTGATGGGACTTACTGCAAACGGATGCCGGATGCACAGATTGATTCCGCTTTGTCAATTGCCCGGATGGGTGATGCCATCGTTTTTTTAGATATACAGGTCGGACTCAGTAATCTGCAGCACGAGGTACCTCTGTTGGAGAAGTATCTTAAGATGCCCCATGTTCATTTGGGTATCGATCCCGAATTTTCGATGAAAGACGGGAGCATCCCGGGAAAGAAAATTGGTTGGTACGATGCTGAGGATATCAATTATTGCTCGGAATATCTCGCGAAACTGGTGCAGGAAAATAACCTTCCTCCAAAAATGCTGATTGTGCATCGCTTTACGCAGGGCATGGTAAAAAATTATAAAAATATCAAACTTCATCCGGAAGTGCAGCTTGTCATGCACATGGATGGATGGGGTGAACCTGTGCTGAAATTCAGTACCTATAATCGCTATATTTACCGGGAACCGGTACAGTTTACCGGCTTCAAATTGTTTTATAAAAACGATTTGAAGAAATCGCCCAATCGCATGCTAACACCTTCTGAGTTGTTAAAATTAAAACCGCAACCCATTTATATTCAGTATCAGTAACATGTTTTTAAGTGTCGTTGTGTTTGTAGAATGAAACTAAATTAATTACTTTTACGAGATTAAGATTAGTAAAAAGAAACACATGAAAAAAACCGCTATATTCAATCCCCTTTCGATGCCCACTTATGTGATGGCAAAACCAACAGGTTCAATCTGCAACCTGAATTGCAGCTATTGTTATTACCTGGAAAAAGAAAATCTATATCAGGGGAAGCAAAGTTATCACATGAGCGATGAAATTCTCGAAAAATACATCGAGAGTTACATTCAGGCACAACCGGTTCCTGAAGTTTTATTCACCTGGCATGGTGGAGAAACCTTGTTGCGTGATAAATTATTTTACAACAAAGCCCTGGCGTATCAGAAAAAACATGGTCGTGGCAGGCAGATTGACAACAGCTTGCAAACCAATGGCGTCTTGTTGACGGATGATTGGTGTAAGTTCTTTAAAGATAATAACTTCTTAATCGGCATCTCGATTGATGGTCCTGAGCACTGCCACGATGTATATCGTAAAAACAAGGGAGGAAATGGGACATTCAAACAGGTCATGCGCGGAATTGAACTACTCCAGAAACATGGCGTTGAGTTCAATACACTTTCGGTTATCAACGACTACAATGTTGACTATCCGCTGGAGGTATATAATTTCTTCAAAGAAATAGGTAGCCGTTACATGCAGTTTTCACCGATTGTGGAGCGTATCCATAAGAACGATGTGCCCAGTGGGTTGAAACTGATGGGACCTGAAGAGGAGGATGATTATGTGATTGCACCCTGGACTGTGGATGCCCGCAAATTCGGGAAATTCTACATTGAAATTTTTGATGAGTGGGTACGCCATGACGTAGGGCGGTATTTTGTGCAGATTTTCGATGCTACCCTGGCCAATACGGTTGGAGAGCAACCCGGTTCCTGCATTTATGCTGAAAAATGTGGTCACGCTTCGGTTATGGAGTTCAATGGTGATGTATATGCCTGCGACCATTACGTTTTTCCTGAATATAAGCTTGGCAATATCAAACACAAAACGATTTTTGAAATGATGTTTTCTGAAGAACAACTTCGTTTTGGATCCGACAAGCGGGATAAACTGCCGACACAGTGTAAACAATGCGAGTTTTTGAAGCTTTGCAACGGCGAATGTCCGAAAAATCGTATTATTAAAACCCCGACAGGCGAACCGGGATTGAACTATCTGTGTGCCGGTTTCAAAATGTATTACCGTCACACCAAACCCTATATGGAGTTCATGGCGAACGAGTTGTTCTTTAAACGCTCACCGGCTAATGTAATGGCCTGGGCAAGAAACCGGAAGTGACTTATATGGTTTATAATAAAATCTGCCCAACTTCCGGGAAACGATATTCAAACCCTGATTCGATAAGCTTTTTAGGCTCCACCTTACTCCCTTTTAGCAGGATGTCAGCCATTTCTCCGAAAAGAATTCTCAGCACGAAAGCTGGTACGGCAGGAAACCAGAAAGGTTTTTTCAGGATTTTCGACAGCGTTTTCATCATTTCCTTGTTGGTGATGTGTTGAGGCGCTACGGCATTATAAGCTCCTGAAAAGAATTTATTCTCAATGGCTTTCAGGTATATTTCACATAAATCGTCGATGTGGATCCAGGGCATGTATTGTTTGCCGCTGCCAAGCGGACTGCCTAATCCCAATTTGATAGGTATTAACATCTTTTTTACAGCCGGGGCATCGTTACTCAACACGACACCTGTTCGGATTTTCACGGTACGGATACCAAGCTCCTGAAACCGGTCGGCAGCAGTTTCCCATTGAAAACAGACATTTCCCAGAAAATCATGCGCAGCAGGCGCTTCTTCGTCGAAAACAGTATCACTGGTTACCGCGCCATAAAAGCCTGTTGCAGAAGCTGTGATGAAGGCTTTTAACGGAACCTTATATAACTGTACTTTTTCAAAAAGAAAACGGGTTGTGTTGATACGGCTGTCTAAAATTTCCTGTTTTCGTTTTTTAGTCCATCGACCTGCCCCGATACTGGTTCCTGCCAAATGAATGATGTAATCTACAGAATCAAAGGCTTTCCGGTTGATGTCCTGATTTTCCGGATTCCAGTAAAAGCAATCTTCCACATTAGAGTTCAATATATTGGTTGTTAGCGTACGAACTCTATAACCCTGTGTTTTGAGTTTTTGCTGAAGATGTCCGCTGATGTATCCGGATGCTCCGGTAATGAGTACTGTTCGTTTCTTTGCCATGATCTTTTTTATTTTACCTATCGAAGCCTAAAGTTAAGTATATCCTGTATGAATTCCAAATTAAGATCATATTTTGCAGTATTTTTATTTTATTGCACTACAATTAGAGGGGCTGTTATGTTGAAATAACAGCCCCTCTAATTAAAAGTCATTTTATGTATTGAGTGAGAAAAAAATTTATTTAATCCTTTACACATCGAACAGACATACCATCTCCTTTTGGATAATTGGAGGTACCCAATACGTCATCATTTGAAATCATCGTTTTTAGAATTGCTCTGGTGGTCGGGCTTGTTGGAGATTCATCCGTAGTCCACCAAAATCCAACTTGAGTAATAAAGTTGTATCCTCCATCTTCATAACGGCCACCACCGCCCAGTGCCGTGAAGAAAGTTGTATTTGTTGCATATACATTCGGACTTTGCCAGTGTGCAGTTCCTGTTTCCTTTAATTTTGTTGCTGCTGTTGAGGGCCCGCCAAGATATTGAGCCATGATATCCCATTCCAGACTGGTCGAGACGTGCCATCCTTCAGGAGCCAATCCTCTCGGGTCATTCACAGCATACCAGTTATACAATTTTCCATAGACAGCTCCGTTTTCAGCACTGCCATCGTAATAGCACCAGGCAGGAGTACCACTATTGGCGGCATCAACCCATTGTTGTACCGTTGATGCATGATAAATTGCATCTCCATTTCTGAATGTATCTACCGCGAGATTGATGATTTTCCACTCCTGAGTGCCAATTATTACGGATTCGCCGGTAAAATGAGAATACTCTTCTCCATATGCTGTTCCTGTTGAATTCGTAGCATAAGCACGGATATAGTAAGTGGTATTGAGTGACAAGCCGGTAATTAAAGAAGAGAAAGATCCAACGCCTGTACCATCGTTCGTGATGTTATTTTCAGTGGTAGGGCGAGGAGAAGTACTCCAACAGACACCTCTTGCAGTAACACTGTAACCTCCATCATCCGAGATATTTCCTCCACTATTTGCTCGTATTGCAGCCGTAGAGGTAACAGCTACCGACGTTATAACCGGCAAATTGATTGTAAGTGAAATTTCATTTCCATAAGATGTCCCGATATTATTGGTTGCATAGGCACGGATGTAATAGGTTGAGCCAATACTCATGTCGGACAGTGTGCTGATAAAACTACCATAACCAGTTCCATCGCTGGATTTGTTATCTGATATTGTTGGGTTCGGCGAGGTGCTCCAGCAAACACCACGGGCAATAATAACCGGACCACCATTGTCGGTGATATTACCACCACTTTGTGCTGTAGCAGTTGTTGTAGAAACTATATTTGTAACCGCAGTTGTTGTCAATACCGGGCGAGCAGTTGCAAACATGATTTCATTACCGTAGGCGGTTCCCATACTGTTAGTTGCATAAGCACGTACATAATAAGTTGTTTCTTCTGTTAATCCTGTCATTGAACTCGTAAAAGCACCTACATTATCACCATTGGTGGTTTTAGAATCATCAATTGTCGGATTTGGGTAAGTACTCCAGCAAACACCACGTGCAATGACATCCGAACCTCCGTCGGATGATATGGATCCTCCACTGGAAGCATATGTTGCATAAATATCTGTAACCGGAAGTGTGGATATGGTCGGTGTTGTCATCAGTCGTAAGCAACGCACTGACATCCCGAAATTTCTGACCTTATATGCTTGATAAGACTTGACAGTTGTTGAAGTCAGATAAAAATAATAAGCCCAATCTGATCCGTATACCGAAGAACTCCACCAGTTCCCCTGTGTAGTTAATGTAACAAATGTTCCGTCTGTAATTCTCCATCCTCCGGGTAATGCTGTAAATCCCGAGGAATTTGTGCCATAGTTTGCACTCCAGTGTGCAGTGCCGGCTTCTTTTAGATTTCGACCGGCATAGGTGCTTCCGCCAACTGCTGTAACAAGTGTTGACCAATCATTATTAGTAGGTATATTCCAACCATCAGGGGCGAGTCCCCTGGAATCGTTCACAGCATACCAGTTATATAATTTCCCATAAACAGCACCGTTTAATGGATCGTCATTATAATAACACCATGCAGGACTCTGATTGTTGCCCGCAGCAATCCATTCTTCAGCAGTCTTTGCTTCTGGAATAGTATCTCCGTTACGGAAAACAGATACATTCAGGTTAAATTTCATCCACTCATAATTTCCAATAATTAAAGACTGTGGAGGCAAGGTTACAAAACTAAGCTGATTTCCATAGAATGTTCCTTGTGTATTGGTTACATAAGCACGAACATAATAGGTTGAACTGGGGATTAAACCACTAATCTTTGTGCTAACAGATACACTTCCTGCTCCGTCAAGTGTATAACTATCTTCCAAAGTTGGATTTTGGGATGAACTCCAACAAACTCCTTTTGACAAAATGTTATATCCACCACCAGTGATAATTGTTACTCCGGAATAAGCTTCTTTATCGGAAATAGAAGTTAGCTCTGTTGTTGTAAATTCAAGGATTTCAGCTTTAAAAGAGAGTTGATTCCCATAAGCAGTACCAATACTATTCGTAGCATATGACCGCACATAATAGGTTTCACTTTTTGTTAAGCCGGTCATAGAAGTACTGAATGTTCCCGTACCACTTCCATTTGTAGTTTTATTATCTCCAATAGTAGGACTTGGTGAAGTACTCCAGCATATACCTCTGCTTATTACGGCGGTTCCTCCGCTGTTTGTAATTTCACCGCCGCTTGAAGCTGAGGTTTCTGTAATATCACTGATGCTTGTTGTTGTTAAGGTCGGAATGTCATTTGAAAAAGTAACCTGATTCCCATAAGCAACACCAATACTGTTAGTTGCATAAGCACGTACATAGTAGGTGTTTCCTATACTTAATCCTGTGATGGATACAGTATATTCTCCCGTGCCTGTACCTGATGAGCTATGATTGTTTTCTATCGTTGGATTTTCATTCGTACTCCAACAAACTCCTCTGCTTATAATCTCAGTTCCACCAGCATTGCTTATATTTCCTCCACTTATAGCACCCGATACTGATATTTCTGTGGCTTCAGTGGTTGTTAATGCAGGAAGATTTGTGTTAAAAGTAACCTGATTACCATATGTTGTTCCTGATTCATTGATTGCATAAGCACGTACATAATAAGTGTTGTTGACAGAAATTCCCGTAATTGTACTGGCAAAATCACCTGCACCAGTTCCATCAATCGTTTTGTCATCATTTATGGTTGGATTTTGGGAGGTACTCCAGCAAACACCTCTTGATGTTATTTCTGATCCACCATATTGTGTGATACTTCCTCCTGCCGAAGCACTGTATGAGTTGATAGATCCAATATTATTAGTTGAAACTTCAATTGAATTTGTATTGAATGTTAGCTCATTTCCATAGGCAGTTCCTGCTGCAACTGTAACATAGGCTTTCACATAATATGTACTTCCGTAAGTAAGACCTGTAATGGTGCTTTCAAATACTCCGGCTGTTGTGCCTTCATTTGTTTTGGAATCGGCAATTGTCGGATTTGGAGATGAACTCCAGCAAACACCTCGTGCTATTATGGCAGCTCCTCCAGTTTCAGTAATGTTTCCCCCGCTTATTGCAGAAGAAGTAGTTATTCCTGTAATTGCAGCAGTTGAAATAATTGGAAGAGATGCTGCTGCGGTATCATTCAATACGCAGCGTACCGATAAACCATATTTTTTATTAATATTATTGTTTCTGGCAACATTACTCCAATCATGTGTCATTAGCCAACTTGTTGCTGAGGATTCAAAAGCACCTTCAGAATTTGTCCACCAATAACCATAATCATTCATACTGCTGAAAATACCGTTTGGTAGTCGGGTTCCTCCTGCTTTTGCCGAAAACCCTGTTTCATTCGTGGCTGTATTGTTCGGTTCGTTCCAATATACAAGACTTTTCGATCTGAGTTTGTCACCGGCTACTTCGCTACCTAAGAAGTTGGATAATTGAGTCCATTCAGCATCCGATGGAATATGCCATCCATCTGGTGCAATGTTTCGGGCGTCTGTAATTGTATGCCAGGTGTACAAACGACCGTAATCATGCTCATATTCCTCATTTCCGTTGTACAACCATTCATACTTAGGTTCAACCTCATTTAAAAGATCTTTGTTAAGTGTTGAACTTGTGCCAACAGGCTCTTCATTTCTGTATTTAGAGGTTTTCAGATTCTGAGCCATCCAAATTTGCGATCCTATTGTTACAACCGGATAGTAATTCCCATCTCCATCTTTACATTCAATAAGTTTGAAATTAACTGCTCTGCTCACACTAATTGTATCTGTAAAAATAGAGGTGTAATTTCCTGAATATGCTTTGAATAATAATTTATCTCCAATGGAATAAGATAGAGTGACAAGGTCGTTTTTTACTTTTTGCCTTGTTTTCGTTATATTCTGGTTACTCCCGGTAAGTTTTATTAGTGCCATTCCGGAAGATTTGCTAATAATTTTTGCGTTGTGTGTAATTCCCTTTTCTATAATTTGAATGATAAAAACCCCCTTTGGTAAGGTAATTTTAAATGTGTTTAATCCAATTTCAAGCTGATGTTTTTGACTGTATAAAACAGTGCCATCTATCCCTAAAAGAAGCATATGCGCTAAACTTCCGGATGATGAATAAAATGAAAGATCTGATTCAGTGATTACAGGATTAGGATAAATTAAAATTGATTTTGTGTCGTAATCCATTAGCGAAGTTGTCAATGTGTTTAATTGAAGATCATTGCCAAATGGAACCACAGCAGTAATACCTTTTGAGATATTTTGAACTTCAATACTATCATAAACTGTATTAGAACCTGAAGCCGAGAATGAAATGTTATAATGGGCAGAAAATATGCTATTTAGTGATAGTAAAAGCACAAAAACAAAAGTTATTGTAAGAATATTTCTTGTTTTCATATACATTTAATTTTAAGATTTATATTGTTAGCTAAATTTTGAATAATTATTATATTTCTTAAGAAAATTTACTTAAGGCTTCGTATAACAAATGTTTTTTATCATTGTCGATGGGAATTTTATAACGATTATCCAAGACTATGTAAGCGTTCTCCAGGCTTGAGATGTTATTTAAATGCTCTAGGTTAATCAATGAGGTTTTATTAATTTGATAAAAAGTACAAAGTTTTTGCTCGAGCTCTTTTAGCGTAAGTTCGATTTCTATGGTGTGACCATCCTCATGCGTGATTATGCAAGAGTGATCGGTTGAAGTGCAAAACAAAATGGTTCCCGGATTTAATAAATACAAGGATTTTCCGGCTCTTATTTTTACTTTGTTTTGTAAATGCATGTTTTTTACTTTTTTTTGATCTGAAAGGAAATCTTAGATGTTGTTGAAAAAGTTTTCTAATCCACAGGTTGAATAAACATATAAATAACAGTACTACACATGTCATTTTAGTGTTATCATAGCCTTACTAAGTAATTGTTATTTAAAATATACAATAATACAGTATTTGAGAATGGAAAGATCACCAAATGAATATTCGGTTAGATTGGCTGTCTTTTCGGTAGAGATGAATTATATTTGATTAAACAGCTCCAGCAATTCTTCCCGTTTCCGTTTCGATACCGGTACCGAACTCCCATCCGCCATCCGCAGGAATCCGCCGTCGTTTTTTTCGAAACTCACGATGTGGTTAATGTTGATGAGGTGTGACTGATGGGTGCGGAAAAAGAAATAGTCGTAAAGCATTTCATCGTAATCTTTCAAGGTTTTTGATACTAATACTTTTTTTTCATTGGTCAAAAAGAAGGTCGTGTAGTTATGGTCGGCTTCGCAGCGGATGATATCAGCTACTTTGACGATAAAAATACTTTCAGAGGTTTTCAAAACAATTTTTTTGTCTTCAGGTTTGTTGTTCATGTTGTCAAAAAAGTTTTTCAACTTCTGACTTAAAACCTGCTGTTCCGTTTTTTCAGATGCTTTCCGGATGGCATTGGTTAGTTCGTCTATGTGTATGGGTTTCATGATGTAGTCAACCGCTGAAAACCGGAAGGCATTTACAGCATATTTTTCATAGGCCGTAATGAATATGATGGCGAACTTTATGTCTTCCAATTGTTTCAATAAATCAAAAGCAGTACCGTCATTTAACTTGATATCCAACAGAACCAGGTCAGGTTTATGTTTCTTGATAGCAGCAAGTCCACTGTTTACACCATCTGCAGTCGCGATAACTTCAGCTTGTTCACAGTATTGCTGAATAATTCCGTTAATCAGGTTTCTGACGGGAGCTTCATCATCGATGATGAGGGTACGTAGGTTTGCCATAGTTTATAGTTGTTTGATGGGCATCAGAATGGTTACTCTTGTTCCGGAAAGATTTTGTGTTGATAAATCGGATATATCAATCCGGGCATCGAGTCTGTATTTGTTTCTGAGTATTTTAATGCGTTGTCTCGTGATGTCGATACCATAAGAATGATGATTGCAGTTTTCTTTTTGTTTATTCATACCGGAATGATAACCAATGCCATTGTCAGTTATTTCGCACAATATACCTTTTTCGACCAACAGGTAAGTGATGGAGATTATTCCTTTATAGTTTATGCCGCAGAAACCATGTTCAATGGCGTTTTCGACGAATGGTTGTGTCAACATGGGTGGTAACCAAAAATCATTTTCTTTGATACGCGGGTCAACTTCTGTTTGAAAATCGAAATGGTCGTTATAACGTTCCTGTTGTAGCATCAGATAGAGTTGCAATGATTGCAGTTCTTTTTCAAATGGGATGAATTCATTTGCACTGTTGTCAAGTGTCAGTCTCATCAGAGAAGCCAGCGATGAAATCAGATTAACCCCTTCGCGAACCGTTTTTTGCAGGATGTTATTCTGAATGGCTGTTAAAGTATTGAATACGAAATGGGGGTTCATTTGGCTACGGAGAAGTTTTTGTTCCAGCTCCAGGGCATTCAGTCTATCTGCCGATCTCCTTTTTTGCAGAAACAGCCAAACCATGAGAACGATTAATAAGCTTAGGATGATGGTCATTATCAGCATGATGCGTTGCTGGCTAATGATGATGTTATTGTTGATATTCCCCTGTCTCAGGTTTTTATTTTCTAATATATGTCTTTCGGTTTCATATCTGGCTTTCAGTTCCTCGAACTGTCGGGTTCTTTCCAGGTTAAAAATGGAATCATTGAGTTGTTTAGCTCTGTTCAGTTCTTCATAGGCAATTTTGTAGTTCCCTGATTGATTATTAATTGCAGCAGCATGTACCAGAGATTTTACCAGAAGGTCATTCCCATGAATGGTATCAGCAAATGACGAGCTGATGCTGAAATGGTGGAGCGCTTCGTTTAACAGGTTTTGCATTTGATAGGTGAGCCCAAGTTGGTAATGGGATAGAGCTAAACCGTTTTTGTCGCCGGCCTTCTCTTGTATGACGACAGCCCTGCTAAAAAATCGGAATGCTTTCCCGGGTTCATTTTTTTTTAGATAAACAGACCCGATGCTGTTAAGATTATTGGCTTCGAAGATATGATGACCCAGTTTCCTGTTTAATGCCAATGCCTGATTAAAGAAATCTAATGCCTTGTCATATTCTTCTTTTATCAGGTAAATTTCCCCGAGGTTGGCGGTGGCAATGCCGGTTTCTTCCTCCATGTTATTTTCTTTAAAGAAAGCAATTGCCCGAAGATGATAATCAAGTGCTTCATCTGCTTTGCCCAGTTCCCAATACAAAGCCCCTATGTTGTTCAGAGAATATGCAATGCCCTTTTGGTCTCTAATTTTCTCGCGAATAGAAAGCGATTGTTGAAAATTTCGTAATGCCTTGTCATAAGCACCCTGCGATTGGTACAAATAGCCCAAATCGCTCAGCGCTTCAGCAATTTTTACAGAGTCATTTTCTATCGAATATTGTTCTAAACCTTCTTGCATATCGTACACAGATTGAAGAATGTTTCCGGCATATCCATTTGCATATCCTCTGACTTTAAGGGCTTTAAGCCTGAGTTTTTTTTCGTCAAGATTTTCTGCAAGCCTTATGGCCTCATTTGCTAACCTTATGGCTTCAGCCGGCGATGAGTAAGTAATGTGATCAGATAATTCGATGAGGGTGTTTAACCTGTCTTTACCCAACTGTATGTGCAGCAGAGCGTCCAGACTGTCGCGGGTATGATGGAAAGCATAACTCCTGAACAGGATAAGTAACAAACCAAAACAGACATACAAAAATTTGTTCATGTTTTTCATGATGTGCCGGACAAAGGTCCCGGTAGGTAAGAGACAACAGCCAAAAATAAATAAAATCTTTCAAAATCAAATACTTTGTTTTTAATTTAATACAACGAAGTTGTTGTTTGTAGATTTTTTAATTGATTTTTTTGTTTTTCAATCAATTTATATTATTTTTGCATCCCCAAACACCAAACTGACTTATGGTGTAACGGTAGCACTACAGATTCTGGATCTGTCTGTCCAGGTTCGAATCCTGGTAAGTCAACTAAAACGCCCGGTTATCAATTCAGATAAACCGGGCGTTTTCTTATTTCTTTGCAAGCTCTTCAACAGCTTTCTTCACAGCTGCGTCATCTTTAAACAAGATTGGGAAGAATCCGGCATCACCCAGTATATTTCTGGATATGTATGCTTTCAGTCGTATCAGGATGAATTTTTCAGACTGTTTGATTTCTTTGGGTACAGCTTTTACGCCTTTTTCTTCGGCATAGGAAACAAATTCCTGTAATAGTGGCTGATTGTCCAGATACTTTAACATGGCTTTCCAGTCTTTGTACTTGCTGAGTTGTTGCCTGTTTTTATCGGTGTAGGCAAAAGCAAACTGATACAAATGAGCGTAATTGACAACCTTATTCAGATAGGGTGTAAATTCAGTCGTGTCGCGCGGGATAAAGATATCAGGCATGATACCGCCACCGCCATAAACAGTCCTGCCGGAAACGGTTTTGTACTCGATGGTGTCAGCCTGATGTACGCTGTCTTTCGTGTAGAATTCGCCATGCAGAAAGCGGTTGTACAAATCCATGTTGTAATCTTCGTTGTTTCCGATTTGATAGGGTTTCTGGATGCTCCTTCCGGATGGGGTGTAGTATTTTGCCACCGTTAAGCGGATGGCTGAACCATCGGATAATGGTTTTTGCTGCTGTACCAGTCCTTTTCCGAAAGATCTTCTGCCGATGACGGTTCCTCTGTCGTTATCCTGAATTGCCCCGGCGAAGATTTCACTGGCTGATGCTGAGAATTCATCAATCAGCACAACGATGGGGTTGTTGATGCAACTTCCTGTCCCGTCTGATTTCGCATCGAAACGCGGATAGGATTTACCTTCGGTGTAAACAATCAGCTGACCGGCAGGAAGAAATTCATTGATCATCGAAATAGCGCGTTCTAAGTAACCTCCGCTATTTTCACGCAAATCGATGATGAATTTGGTTGCGCCTTCTTTCTTCAATTTGGCAATGGCTACCAGAAACTCGGAATAAGTTGATTCGCCGAACTTGTTGACTTTGATCAAACCAGTCTGAGGTGCTACCATATAGCTAATGTCAACAGAACTTACGGGAATTTCACCACGTGTGATGGAGTAAGACAACAGTTCTTTGGTACCGTGTCTTTTAATGCCTAATTTAACTTTGGTGTTAACCTTACCGCGAAGTTTACGCAGTACCTTCTCGTTGTTAATTTGTTTGCCGGTAAATACCGAGTCATCAACCATCACTATCCTGTCGCCGGCTAATAAACCAACTTTCTCTGACGGACCACCGCTGATGACTGAAATAATCATGATGGTGTCGTTTTGGATGTTAAACTGAACCCCAATGCCGGAGAAACTTCCTTCCAGTTCGTTGTTGACAATTTCAAGGTCCTTTGCCGGTATGTAAACCGAATGCGGGTCCAGTTTTGCAATTAACTCAGTCGCCATTTCTTCGGTCAGGTCGTTTACATCTACAGAGTCAACATAATAACTGTCTATCAGTTGAAGTAGTTCTGATATTTTATTATCTGATGATGAAAAATTCTTGAATAAATTGCCAAATGCAGCATCCAAGCCTCTTTGTTGCCTTGAAGCAATTAAATTGCCCAGCAAGATACCGCTGATGAGTGCTGCCAGTACGATGATAACTAATGAAAGATTTTTCTTTGCCATGTTGTCTGATTCTTTTTCTGTAAAAAATGAGCTTAATCCTGATCCGGTTTAAGCAGTTCAACGTCGATGCCCGCTTTTTTCAGTAGTTCAACACCATCCATGATGCGGTATTCTTCTCCATAAACAACTCTTTTTATTCCAGCCTGAATGATTAACTTCGAACATTCGATGCAGGGCGATGCGGTTACATACAACGTAGCGCCATCACTGCTGTTGTGTGAACGGGCGATTTTGCTGATGGCATTGGCTTCTGCATGTAACACGTATGGTTTGGATACATTGTTCTCATCCTCGCATTTATTTTCAAATCCGGAGGGCGTCCCGTTGTATCCGTCAGAGATAATCATCTTGTTTTTTACCAACAATGCCCCAACCTTTCTTCTCTCGCAATATGAATTCTCCGCCCAGATACGTGCCATGCGCATGTAACGCTGATCAAGCAGTTTTTGTTTTGTGTCCATTTTTTTAATGCTGCATTCAAACCTGTCAGGATTGATAATCCTGACAGGTTTAAGGGTTTAATAATTGTTTTGCAAATTCCACCAGATTTACACCTGAGAAATTTCCGGATGTCATCAGCAAAAGCGCGGAATTGTCGTATTGCATGCTTTTCAGTGTAGCCTGTAATGCTGATGAGTCGGTATAAACATTGAGGTTATCTCCTCCGAAAGCATCTTTTACTTTTTCAGGATCAATGGGTTGCAGTCCTTTATGTTTGATAACCTCCGGATTGAAATACACGAAAGCCACATCTGCTTCTTCCATACAACCAGCATATTGAGGCAGGAAAGCGTCGGTCAGGCTGCTGAATGTGTGCAATTCCATACAAGCTACAAGTTTCTTATCCGGATATTGAGTTCGCACAGCATGTACCGTGGCTTTTAATTTCGAAGGAGAATGTGCGAAATCCTTGAATGCAACTGCGTTGTCAGTTTCGCAGATTTTCTGCATCCGGTTCGAAGCGCCCGGAAAATCAGCAATGGCATTGTTAAACTGATCTTCGGTTACCCCGATTTGTTTGCAGGCCAGACGGGCTGCATGCAGATTTTGCAGGTTGTGTTCTCCGAATATTTTCAAGGGCACATTGCCTTTACGTGTTTTCAGATACGTTACTCCGTTCACAATTTCATGCTCAGGTGTTTGATAAGGGAACGGAACGATGTCCCTGCGCAGGTTATCCGCGATTTTCTGTAATTCAGGATCTTCCTTAAAATAAATCAGTCGTCCCTGCGTTTCCATCAAATCAACAAATTTGCTGAATTGCGATACATAATTTTCAAATGTCGGGAATACATTGATGTGATCCCACGCGATACCGGTCAGGATGGCGATATGGGGTTTATACAGGTGAAATTTGGGACGGAGATCGATAGGAGAGGTGAGGTACTCATCACCTTCAAATACGGCAATCCGCGATTCGTAGGAGAGCTTCACCATGTTGTCAAAACCTTCTATCTGTGCTCCGACCATATAATCAGCCTCAATTTTTAACTTCTTGAGTACATACAATATCATCGCGGTAGTCGAAGTCTTACCGTGGCTGCCACCCACTACTATCCTCGTTTTGTTGCGGGTTTGCTGATAAAGATATTCAGGAAAAGAATAGATCTTCAATTTTAGTTCTTTTGCCCGAATCAGTTCCGGGTTATCCTCACGTGCATGCATTCCCAGGATCACAGCCGACAGGTTTTTAGTAATTTTTTCCGGAAACCAACCTGTTTTTTCCGGAAGCAAACCATGTTCTTTCAACCTGCTGTAGGATGGCTCGAATATTTCATCATCGGAGCCGGTTACAACATAATTTTCTTTTTTACTGATGGCAATGGCCAGGTTGTGCATAGCTGCTCCACCGATGGCAATGAAATGTACACGCTGCATATTGATTTGTCAGAATACGGTTTTTATTTAATTTTGTACCGATTTGTAAGAATCAACAAAAGTAATAAAAAATTAAGTAACAATGAACATATATAAAATTGAAGCCGGACATTTTAACGCCGATGGAGGAGCTTGTTTCGGGGTGGTACCAAAGCGGGTGTGGAAAAAGCGTTATCCGTGCGATGAGGATAATTTTTGCAAACTGACCATGCGCTGTTTGCTTATCGATACAGGAGATAAGAAAATCCTTATTGATACAGGAACCGGGAATAAGCAAAAGGATTACCTGCGTTTTTATGGTATAAAAGAAATTGTTGATTTTGATGAAGCTTTGCGAGGTTTTGGGTTGAGTTGTAACGATATTACGGATGTAATATTAACCCACCTGCATTTTGATCATTGTGGCGATTGTACACGGTATAATGAAAATAAGGAACTGGTGCTGACTTTTCCCAATGCTGATTATTGGGTTGGGAAAACCCAGTGGGAAAATTTCCTTAATCCGAATGTCAGGGAAGGTGATTCCTATTTCCCGGAAAATATGTTGCCGGTTCAGGAAGCCGGTCGCCTGAAACTGGTCACTGATACCACGGATGTTTGTCCGGGTGTAACGCTGAAGTTATTTAATGGTCATACGCCGGGTCAGTTGGTCACCTATATCAGCAAAGGAGATAAAACCTTTGTTTATGCCGGTGATGTAATTCCTGCAGCGCCCAATGTCCCGCTGGCCTGGGTATCGGCTTACGATACTTTTCCGGTGACTTCCATGACCGAAAAGAAAATCTTACTGGACGAAGCCATCGCGCACAATCAAATTATTATTTTCGAACACGATGCTTATACTGAATGTTGTACGGTAACCGAATCAAACGGTAAATATAAGGTGTTGGAAACCGGCACGTTGGATTCGTTCATGTAAAATACCTTGTTTATGGTATTGAATTACGCCAAAAAGGGTATTGGGAGCCTATCCCGATACCTTTATTTTTGTATCGTAATTAATAAGATAAAATTAAAGGTATGAGTAATAATGCATTTTGTCCGATATCATTCAAGAAAATTGATGAACATGTAGCCCGGTTAAACGGATTTTTTACCGTTATTTTGTTGGTTGTTTTTTTGCTGACATACAGCATCGTTCCTGTGTTGTTTTTAGTTGCTGATTTTTTTCTACGCAGCATCGAAAGGCCTCAATACAGTCCGCTGGCGATTGTTTCAAAATTCATACTGACTAAGTTGAAAGTAAATCCACAATTAATCAATGCTGGTCCGAAGATTTTTGCTGCCCGCATCGGATTGTTGTTTTCGGTGATAATCAGTTTGGCTGTTTTATTCGGCTTAGATACAACCGCCGTTGTTTTCACCATTATCTTTGGAGTTTGCGCTTTGCTGGAGGCCGCCGTTGGTTTTTGTGTAGCCTGTAGAATTTACCCGTTGGTGTATCGATTGATTTACCAGGCGGATTTCAGAACAAAGAAGTTCAATTCAGATTTTCAGATTTGATAACTTAACCATCAATTAAATAAATATTCATACGAAAAATATTTAACTCTAACGAAAATTTATCCCCGATTTCGCTTATATTTGTGAGTTGTTAAATCTAATCTCGAAAATCATGTTTGAAAGATTTAAAACTCACCTGACAAAAGTGTTATCCGAAATAGAATCCGCCGGTCTGTACAAGAACGAGCGGATTATTTTGTCACCGCAAGACGCTGTTATCCGGGTGTCGGATGGCAAAGAAGTGCTGAATTTTTGCGCTAACAACTATCTGGGGTTGTCGAATCATCCGGAACTGAAAGCTGCTGCATCAGAGGCCTTGGAGACCCATGGATATGGAATGTCATCAGTGCGGTTTATCTGCGGTACCCAGGACCTCCATAAACAACTTGAAACCGAGATTTCCCGTTTCTTCGGGACGGAAGATGCCATACTCTACGCCGCTTGTTTTGATGCCAATGGGGGAGTGTTTGAACCTTTGTTGACCGAAGAAGACGCCATCATTTCCGATTCCCTCAATCATGCCTCGATTATCGATGGGGTACGTTTGTGTAAGGCACAACGTTACCGCTATACCAATGCGGATATGACAGAGTTGGAGCAACAGTTACAACTGGCTCAACAGCAGCGATTCAGGTTGATTGTCACCGATGGTGTATTCTCGATGGATGGTAACGTGGCACCGTTAGGTCGTATCTACGAGCTGGCTAAACAATACGACGCGATGGTCATGGTGGATGAATCCCATTCAGCGGGCGTTGTGGGCGAAACTGGTCGTGGTGTTACTGAATTGTTTAAACTGAAAGGGAAAATCGAAATTATCACAGGGACCCTGGGGAAAGCATTTGGAGGTGCCATTGGTGGATTTACGACCGGCAAGAAAGAAATCATTGACTTATTACGTCAGCGTTCCCGTCCTTACCTTTTCTCAAATTCTATTCCCCCCATGGTAGTAGCAGCAGGCATCAGGATGTTTCAACTGATGGAGACAACCAATGACCTGCAGGAAAAATTGCATCAGAATACAGTTTATTTTGTTTCGAAAATGAAGGATGCTGGTTTTGATATCAAACCGACAGCATCAGCTATTTGTGCTGTGATGTTATACGATGCCAAACTGGCACAGGAATTTGCAGCGAAAATGCTGGATGAAGGTATTTACGTGGTTGGTTTTTATTATCCGGTAGTACCGAAAGAACAAGCACGCATCCGGGTTCAGCTTTCTGCTGCCCATACCACTGCGCAATTGGATCAGTGCGTTGATGCCTTTTGCAAAACGGGAAAGGAATTAGGGTTGTTATAGAATATACTTTCACTATTCGCTATTCATTATTCACTGTTTTGTGTTCTCTTAATTTCCTTTTGTGTCTATTTATGATTAAAAAACAATAAATATGAAATCATTAGTCAAACTCCGTCCCGAAAAAGGCATCTGGATGCAGGTTATGCCCATGCCACATGTTGGAATTAATGATGTGTTGATTAAAATCAAAAAGACCGCCATTTGTGGTACCGATTTACACATTTACAAGTGGGATGCCTGGTCGCAGCGCACGATCAAAACACCTATGATAATCGGACATGAATACGTGGGTGAGGTGGTGGAGAAAGGCCGCGGGGTGAAAAATATTCAAATTGGCGACCGGGTTACGGGCGAGGGACATATAGCCTGCGGACATTGCAGGAATTGCCGGCGTGGTAAACTACACGTGTGTGAAAATACCATTGGAGTGGGAGTGAACCGGGATGGTTGTTTTGCCGAATACCTTTCGTTGCCGGCGTCCAATGTTGTCAGGTTAGATACACGGATCTCGGACGAAATGGCAGCTATCATGGATCCTTTTGGTAATGCGGCACATGCAGCCTTGTCGTTCCCGCTGATTGCTGAAGATGTGCTGATTACGGGTGCCGGTTTAATTGGTTGTATGGCAACTGCAATCTGCCGCTTTGCGGGTGCACGCAATATTGTGGTAAGTGATCTGAGCGATTATCGGTTGAATATTGCCAAACAAATGGGCGCTACGCTGACCATTAACCCATCGAAAGGAGAGAGTATTGAAGGCGCTATCAGGCAGTTGCGAATGCATGGTTTTGATATCGGACTGGAAATGTCGGGTTCGCCGGTAGCCTTCGAAAGCATGCTCGAAAATATGTATAACGGGTCGAAAATAGCTTTACTCGGTATTTTACCCGAATCTACCTCTGTAAACTGGGACGCAATTATATTTAAAGCGTTAACCATCAAGGGGATTTATGGCCGGGAAATGTGGGAAACCTGGTATCAGATGGAACAAATGTTGATTACCGGGATAGACTTATCACCTGTCATCACACACCGTTTTCACATTGATGATTTTCAGCAGGGATTTGAAGTAATGGAAAGCGGGATGTGCGGGAAAGTTATCCTGAATTGGGAATAAAACTCTCCGGAACACCCCGCTTTATAGAGTAATCTTTTGATTAACACTTATACTCCCAGCGATGCCCTGGCAGCCTCAATTTTTCTGTTGGCAGCTGCATCCGCAGCATCGTAATCTGCACGAGAATTCATTTCACCACGCACTTCGATGTAAAATTTAATTTTCGGTTCTGTTCCGGATGGACGAACGGAGATTTTGGTCCCATCTTCAGTAAAATATTGTAATACATTGGATGTAGCCGGCATGTCCAGATCGATGATTTCTCCAGTGGCAACATTGGTTTGTTTCAGGGTTTTGTAGTCTTTAATAACTTTTATGGTAGAACCAGCCAGTTCTTTCGGCGGATTGCTGCGGAAATTACTCATGATTTGCTGAATTTCTTCTGCGCCTGATTTGCCTTTTCTTACCACGGAAATACCTTTTTCTTTTCCATAACCGAATTCTAAATAGATGTCCTGTAGTAATTCATACAAAGTTTTGCCATTGTCTTTTGCCCAGGCAGCAATTTCAGCCATCAGTGTACAGGAAGAAACAGCATCTTTATCGCGGACAAAGGTTTCTGGAAGGAAACCATAACTTTCTTCACCACCTCCGATGTATTCTTTGATACCTTCGTTTTCACGGATTACACCTGCAATCCATTTGAAACCAGTATAACAATCAAAACACTCCACATCATTCTTTTCGGCAATTTCCTTGATAATTTCAGTGGTTACAATGGTTTTTACAACATATTCTTTGCCTTTCAGTTTACCGAGTTCTTTCCATCTGCGGATGAGGTAATAAACGAAAAGAAGGGCTGTCTGGTTGCCGTTTACCAGAATCCACTGATTTTTATCATCCTTGATGGCAATTCCCATTCGGTCGGAGTCGGGGTCGGTAGCCATAACCAGTTCAGCATCCGTCTCAATGGCTTTTTTGATGGCCATGTCGAGTGCGGCAGGTTCTTCGGGATTGGGAGAATAAACCGTTGGGAAATCACCGCTCACCACATCCTGTTCGGGTACGTGGATGATATTGGTAAATCCGTATTCTTTTAGTGCCCTTGGAACAAGCTTAACGGCCGTTCCGTGTATCGGGGTAAAGACAATTTTCATGTCTTTATTTCTTTTGATGGAATCAGGAGAGAGTGTAAGTGTTTTAATCTTATCGATAAACAATTTATCCACTTCTTCTCCGATGATTTCAATCAACTCACGATTACCATTGAATTTGATGTCGTTTACATCTGTGATTTTCATAACCTCACTGATGACATTCTCATCATGCGGAGCAATCATCTGGGCGCCATCGTCCCAATAGGCTTTATAGCCGTTGTATTCTTTCGGGTTGTGAGAAGCTGTCAGAATAATGCCACTCTGGCATCCGAAGTGACGAATGGCGAAAGAAATTTCCGGTGTTGGTCTTAAATCTTCAAATAAATATACCTTGATGCCGTTGGCAGAAAAAATATCAGCAGAAATTTCGGCAAATTTCCGGCTGTTGTTGCGGCAGTCGTGACCGATAACCACCGAGATTTGTGGTAAATTGCCGAACTGAGTTTTCAGGTAGTTGCTCAAACCCTGTGTGGCAGCGCCGACAGTATAGATATTCATGCGGTTGGTTCCTGCACCCATGATACCACGTAAACCACCGGTTCCGAATTCAAGGTCGCGGTAAAATGATTCGATCAGTTCTGTTTTATCCTCAGCGTCGATCATACGGTGAACAGCCTCTTTCGTTTCAGTGTCATAATTGCCGTCAAGCCAGATTTGAGCTTTTGTCAATACCTCGTTTAGTAATGCATTGTTTTCCATATCGCTAAAATTATAAATTATAATTGTTATTTGTCTCCGGTCTCCGGTCATTTTCAGAAAGCAAAGTTAAAAGATTTTCTGTGAAAAATCGAAAGCAAAGTAAAAAATGTGAATAGCTTTCAGCTCTCCCTTCTCCGTTTTCCGCTATTCACTATCCGTTATTCACTAATTTTCGCCTGACAAAATAGCAGTAAATATTAAAAAAAACTTATGGGTATTAATTTTGTTATAGTAATAAGCCAAATTCAAGCTAAATAAAAATATTTCCATACTTTTGTTAGGGAAATCAATTCGATGATATATGACAGTCAACTATTCTGAACAATTACATAATGTACTGCAATACAGTACACAGGAAGCCGAGAGGTTAGGTAATAACTATGTGGGTCCCGAGCACCTGTTGCTGGGATTGCTTCGCAACGGACAAGGGAAAGCCATAGAAATTTTACAGAATCTGCGGATAAATCTGCCAAAGGTTAAGCAAGCGATTGAAAGCCAGATTCGTACGGATAAAGAGCCGGGGGGGGATAAAATCCCTGTGTTGAAGAGTACCGAACGTATCAAGAAAATAATGGAACTTGAGAGTCGCATGTTTGATACCGACGTGGCAGATACCGAACATCTCTTGCTGGCCATTCTGAAAGAAAAAAATAACTTAGCCGTAGATGTACTCAGTGCAGAAGATCTGACTTACGATCAGGTAAAGTCTTATTTAGAGTCGCCAAAACCCGAAGGACCAGTCATGGGTGCCGGCTTTCATGATGAGGACGATGAAGATGATGACCCGCGCTCTCAACAAAAAACGCCACCGGCAGGCGGACAAAAACATTCTGATACGCCGGCGCTTGATACATTCGGGGCTGACATTACCAAAGCGGCTATCGAAAACCGTTTAGACCCAATCGTAGGTCGCGAGCGTGAAATTGAACGTCTGGCACAGATTCTGAGTCGCCGTAAGAAAAATAATCCGGTACTGATTGGTGATCCCGGTGTCGGTAAATCGGCTATCGTGGAGGGACTTGCTCTGCGCATCATTCAGCGAAGGGTTTCACGTGTCTTGTTTGATAAGAGAGTGGTTGCCCTGGATATGGCTTCAATTGTTGCAGGGACCAAGTATCGCGGTCAGTTTGAGGAACGCATCAAAGCTATTTTGAATGAGTTACAGAAGAATCCCAACGTGATTTTGTTTATCGACGAAATACACACTATCGTGGGAGCAGGAGGCGCTCCGGGTTCATTGGATGCTGCCAATATGCTGAAGCCGGCTTTGGCAAGAGGTGAAATTCAATGCATCGGTGCAACAACGCTTGATGAATACCGCCAGAGCATCGAGAAAGATGGCGCCCTGGAACGCAGGTTCCAGAAAATAATGGTTGACCCGACTACAGCAGAAGAAACTTTACAGATTCTGGAAAATATACAGGACCGGTACGAGTATCACCACAATGTGAGGTATACGCCTGAAGCTATCAAAGCTTGTGTGCGACTTACCGATCGCTATATCACCGACCGTTGCTTCCCCGATAAAGCCATTGACGCCCTTGATGAAGCCGGTTCGCGTGTGCACATCGGTTCTGTTTCTGTTCCGGCTGAAATTGAGGAATTGGAAAAGAAAATTGAAGAGCTGAAGAAAGAAAAGATGAAAGTCCTCAGCGAACAAAAATACGAACTTGCAGGCCCCATCCGCGATCAGGAAAAACAATGTCAGTATCAGTTGGAAGATGCCATCAGGCGTTGGGAGAAGGAATCGCAACTACATCCGGAAACGGTTGATGAAGAGCAGGTTGCCGAGGTGGTTGCCATGATGTCGGGTGTGCCGGTACAGCGCATTGCCCAGGCTGAAGGATTGAAGCTCCGTCAGATGAAGGATGAATTGATTCATAAAGTCATTGGTCAGGATGAAGCGGTTAACAAAATTGTGAAAGCCATTCAGCGTAACCGGATTGGATTGAAAGATCCCGGTAAACCGATTGGTTCGTTCATTTTCCTTGGCCCGACCGGGGTCGGTAAAACCCATTTGGCCAAAGTGCTTTCTGAATTTATGTTCGATAGTCAGGATGCCCTTATCCGCATGGATATGAGTGAATACATGGAGAAATTCTCGGTTTCCCGCCTGATTGGAGCGCCTCCGGGATATGTAGGGTATGAAGAGGGTGGTCAGCTTACCGAAAGGGTGCGCCGTAAACCATATTCAATCGTACTATTCGACGAAATAGAGAAAGCACATCAGGATGTATTTAACCTCTTGTTGCAAATCATGGACGAAGGTCGTCTGACCGATAGCTTGGGTCGCCGAATTGACTTCAAAAACACCATCATCATCATGACCTCCAATGTGGGTACCCGTCAACTGAAAGATTTTGGTAAAGGTGTTGGTTTTAACATCGAATCCAATCTGGAAATGGACTCTGAATATTCCCGTGGCGTGATTCAAAAAGCGTTGAACCGTACATTCTCACCGGAGTTTCTGAACCGTGTGGATGAAATCGTGATGTTCGATCAGTTGAACAAAGAAACCATCAAGAAAATCATCGATCTGGAATTGAAAGGTTTGTTCAGCCGTGTGACCAATCTGGGTTACAAGATAGAATTATCGCCCGAAGCCAAAGATTTTATTGCCGAAAGAGGATATGATGTTCAATTTGGTGCAAGGCCATTGAAAAGAGCCATTCAGCGTTATCTTGAAGACCAGTTAGCCGATATCGTTCTGTCCGGAGAAGTTCACGAAGGCGATACCATCCTGATGGAATTGAATGAGGCAAAGGATGGGGTGAAAGCCAGGATTGTTTCTGCAACAGTCGTTAATTAAAAACTGAAAGCGGAAAACGGAGAACGGAGAACGGAGAACGATTAGTGCAGTTAGAGTATTAAACCAAAACTAACCATATAATCAATTTCGTTTTCCGCTTTCCGCTTTTCGCTTTCCGCTTTTATTACCACCGTTTCAACTCATTATATAGCCGTTGAATCGGCAACCCCATCACATTAAAATACGAACCGTTAATTTGTTCCACTGCGATAAAGCCTATCCACTCCTGCACACCGTAGGAACCGGCTTTGTCGTAAGGAGCGTAGTGCTCCAGATAATAATCAATTTCCGCATCGTTCAATCGTGCAAACTTTACTTCGGAGATGGTGTGGAAAGTCCGGCGACGCAAGTTTGTACTGATGCAAACACCGGTGATAACCTGATGTGTTTTTCCTGAAAGTCTTTGCAGCATTTTGAATGCATCCGCTTTATCAACCGGTTTCCCGAGTACTTTTCCATCCAGAAAAACGATGGTGTCGGCTGTAATAATCATCAGTTCATCATCAAGCATGCTTTTGTAAGCATCTGCTTTTTTTTCGGCGAGATACATGGGAATCTCAACGCCAGTGAGATAGGGAGGGTAACTTTCCTCCACGTCCATGGGTATGACTTCAAAGTTCAGGTTGATGCCGCGCAGCAATTCCTGGCGCCTGGGAGAAGCTGAGCCCAGTACGATTTTGTATTTTTTCAGGTTTTCTAACATGATATAGCCGGTTATTGTATGGTAAATAAATTGAAAAGTCTGATTCCAGTTTCTTTCGCAAGTAAGAAGTAGAAAACAGGAGCATAAAGCAAGCCGATAAACATGATAAACTTGGTTAAAGCAGAAGCCTGATGATAGTCAGCAGGATTTTTGGCTCTGATTATCAGATAGGATAACATACAGAGCGGTAACGCCAGTCCGAAAATAATGTATTTGAGCGTAAGGTTTCCTTCAAAGCCGATATAGGATTCATTCACAAAGAATAACAGGAAAAGTGTGGTCAGAATCATCAGTGTTACAATGATTTTTGTTGCTGTTTCTCCCCAGACAATCGGCATGGTACGGCATTCCAGTTCCCTGTCGCCATATTCATCTTCCATGTCTTTGATAATCTCCCTGAGCCAGGTCAGTAATAAGGAAAAACCGGCAAATCCTCCGGTCCATGCATACAGTTGAGTCGGAATAGGGGTGTTGTATATCAAATCGCTGTAACGTATCTCAAGCAGTGCAACTTCGCAAACAGCCACAATAATAACCGATAGTGCAGCAATAAAAGCAATGACTAAATTGCCTATAATCAGTTGTCGTTTGTAGCTGGCAGAATAAAACCAGAGTAATCCCGGGATGATCACGAAAATAAAGGCCAGCGAAGCACTTTTCAGTTTCCATGCCAGCAACAATCCGATGACAACTCCGCATAACGTAAATAACTGATGCATCAGCATGGCAGCTTGTTTCGAAATACTTTTACCAACCAATACAGAGCTTGGTTTGTTAATTGTATCGATTTTAACATCAAAATAATCATTCAGGACATAACCGCCGGCTGCAATCAAAACAGAAGAAGCAATCAGCAAATAGAGATGTAATTGTTCGTTATGCAAGTCAAAACCGTAAGTTTCCAGTAAAGGCACAAGCACAAACTGCCGGATCATAAATTGGATTAATATGATAAATAGCAGATTCTGAACTCTTATCAGCTTAAGGTATTTGAGCATGCGTTGTGAGTTTTATTTCAGAAAAGTACCCCGACTGAGAATACCATGTTTCCGTTTCGGATATCCGGTACCGGGTTCGTGGCTGAATACCTGAGCGGAGTCATTTTGTAACCGGTTTCAGAAGCCATGTTAACAATTGAATTCTTATAATTTACTTCAGCAAAGAGTTGAAATAGGCGGAGTATCCTGAACTTTGCCCCGAAACCAATCTGAAAATTTAACTGTACAGGATTAATAAGCTGGGTAATGTCGACACGACGGTCACTTGTCTGGAACGACGAAGCCTGGTGGAACTCGGTTGCAGCAAGACGGTAAGCTGTTGTTATCCCGCCCTGAGCATAGTAAGTCGTTTTTTCGAAAGGGATTGAGTTAATCCGGATTAAAACAGGGATTTCGAGAGACGGGAAATTCACCCTGAAGTTGTTCTTCGTGCTTTGATCAGCTAAAGATAGCGAATCGAAAACATATCCCCCCGGCAGTATGAAGTTTAGCCCGCTTACCAATGAAAATAATCGGCTTGCCTTGTATTCGGCTACGAATCCTAATCCTCCAGTTATGGTTGCTCCATCAGTCTGTAAATCATCGTGTTCTGTGTCTAACCAGGAAATTACCGGGCTGATGGTTGCACCTAACAGGAATTTACCTGTTTCTGTTTTGTTATTGCTGTTCTGAGCATAAGTTGCCGGTATGAGAACCAGCATTATCACTAAAATCAGATTACGCATAGTATTTAATTTGTTTTATTTGCAAAAATAAAGTATTTTTCTTTATCTTTGCGAAACTCTACTACTATTTCCTGAATTGATGTATAAAATCTGTCTTCGTTTTGTATTTATCTCATTTTTAGTGATGCAGTTCAGTTCATGTGTAACTGCACGGAAAGTGAATTACATGCAGGAGCCGAATAATATCATACCTGATTACAGAGATAGTTTGGTTTATGAAGATTACCGGCTGAAAACGGGAGATAAATTGTTTGTCAGGGTTTATTCGACTCACGAAGAAACAAATGCGCTTTTTAACGGTCCATACAGCCAGTCGGTGTCGGCGAATTTGGATGCCAACCCACATGCCGATTTATATGCATACACGGTACAACCAAACGGCAGCATTGTTTTTCCCATGATTGGAGAAGTTCCGGTTGTTGGCAAAACTGTCAGAGAAGCAACGAGAATACTCGAAAAAGCCATTGAACCTTTGTATACATTCAGTACAGTTGAGTTACGTGTGCTAAACAGATATTTCAGTGTGATAGGTGCAAACCGAACCGGTCATTACCCGATTATCCGAGAAAAAATTAATATTTTTCAGGCGCTGGCCATGGCCGGCGATGCGGGGACCTATGCCGACAGGAGCAAGGTGCGCATCATACGGGAAACAGAAAATGGAACCATTGTGAAAGTATTCGATTTGCGCAGCAGGGATATTGTACATTCTGAGTTTTATTATGTTGAGCCCAATGATGTCATATACATTCAGAGGCTCGATGAACAGTTTTTCAGTATACTGAATTTGCCGTCTTTAATAGCGACAACTATTTCGACGCTTTCACTCGGAATATTTACATATAATTTATTATTCCCGGCATCGGGAGGTAATTAGGTGGTAAAAGGTCAATCTGAATATGATACAGAAAAAATACATCCTCATTTTTCCCCTCATCATACTGCTGTTGAGTTCCTGCTACAGTTACCGGCATGTCGGTTTATTGCAGGAGCAAAATAAGCATTTGCCCATATATGAGGAAATTTCATACGAGGAATACAGGATAAAGATTAATGATGAGTTGCTATTCAGGTTGATAACTTCTGATGAGACGATTTCCAGATTGATAGCCGGAAATCAAAGTATCTCAGGCACACAGAGTAATGTGTCATACCGGGTTTTTCCCGACGGAACGGTTGATTTGCCATTTTTGAAAAACATATCGGTTGCCGGATTAGCACTGAATGAAGCGGCAAAAGTTATTGAAACCAGATTTAAAGAGTTAATTCCCGACGCTGCGGTTAAACTTACGTTGGCAAATAAAAATTTTACGGTAATCGGAGAAGCTGGTACGGGTGTGTATCCCATTTTCAAGGATAAACTAACCTTGTTTCAGGCCCTGTCAATGTCGGGTGAAATTACTTATACCGGAGATTATAAGGAAGTCAGAATCATCCGGGAAACAGAGCATGGAACGGAAGTGCTTGAGTTTGATATTCGTCCGGCGAGCATCATCAATTCGAAGTATTATTATATCTATCCGAATGACATCATTTATGTGCAGCGAAATCCTGCAAGTTTTTATAAAGTAGACAATTACAGTTCATTTATTACGTTAATATCATCGTCGTTGAGTTTGTTGTTCACCGTTTTTTTCTATTTTAGGTAGAATTTTCAAAGAAAAACATTTCTTCGTGGCAGAAATTTCAAGGCAGCAGGTATGGAAGAAACAAAGAAAAATATAGATAAACAGGTTTTTCAGGAAGAAGAATCCTCGTTCGACATCATGGAATGGGTAATGCATTTCGTAAGTCACTGGTACCTCTTTTTGGTCGGACTGGCCGTTACGATGTCGCTGGCATATATGCAAAACAGAAAATGGCTTCCTGAGTTTAAATCCAGCGGTACAGTTATTATCGACGAGAGCAGGTCGATGATGAACAGTGCGCAGGTATTAATGCAGGGTTTCGGTATTCAGGAAAGTTACCGGAATGTAAATAATCAGGTGATTATGATTGGCTCTTATGACCTGATGGGAAGGGTTGTCGATAGTTTGCCGAATTTACAGACAGAATATATTTCAAAAGGAAGATTCAAAACCAGAAATTTATATGATTGGTCTCCAATCTTTATTGAACCCGATTATATTGCACCTGAAGCCTACGGGATGTTGTTTAAAATCAACATACATGTGGATGGTACCTTTACAATTACGTCAGAAGATGAAAGGTTGTCAAAGAGTTTCAGTATCAACGGGCGGTTGGGGCAATTAACCCAGCATCAGTTCATGTTTATTACTGTGAATGATGTAAATGGTGATATTACAGAAGAAGAGCTCTATTTTAGATTCAGAACCAAGGTGTCGTTGATTGACGAGTTTTCATCCAGATTGAGGCTTAGTTTTGTGAATGAAGGCTCATCGGTACTTGAAATCTCATTAGTGAGTCAAACTCCCCAGCGAGACGTGGATTTTATTAATAAGCTTTGCGAAATTTACCTGATATCGAACTTAGAGAGAAAAAATGACGCCGCAACGAAAACCATCAATTTTATTGACGAACAGTTGGAAAATGTGTCTAAATCCCTTGCTACATCGGAAGATAATCTTACTTCTTTCAGAAAGCGGAATCAGATTATAGATGTGGGTAGTTTGTCGGGCGAATTGCTTACAAAAGCTACTGCTTATGACAATGAACTAAATCAAATCAGGTTAAAGGAAACTTACCTGAGTTATCTGGATAAATACATTCGCACCAACCTCAGTGAAGGTACTATTGTAGCGCCAACGAGTCTGGGACTCAATGAGCCCATGTTGATGTCGCTCGTTCAGCAAATCAATGATCTTATCATCAAAAGAAGTGAACTGAGTGAAAAAAATATGTTTCACGCCAAATATACCCGCGATATTGAAAATGTAAAGGTTGCAATAAACGAGGTAGTCAGGAATATGCAGACTTCCAATGAACTGCAAAAACAGGATTTAAACCGCCGGTTGGCAGACGTGCAAAAACAAATTCAGAATCTTCCCGAAAAAGAACTGGAGATGATTGGTATAGAAAGAAATTACCGGATGAACGACAGTTATTATACCATGTTTCTTCAAAAAAGGGCAGAGGCGCAGATTTTAAAGGCATCTAATACCCCCGACAATAATATTCTTGATCGTGCCAGAACAACTTCTGTAACCAATCAGGGAGCCAAGTCGAAAACAACCATGATTCTGTTACTGCTTGGTGTTTTGCTGCCGGCTGGCTATGTGGTGTTGAAGGAGTTGATGAATAATGCAGTCAGAACGACTAAAGACGTAGATAAATACTGTGTTTTCCCGTTAATCGGTTTGGTTCGACATACCAATTCCCAAAGCCCCTATATTGTTTCGGATTATCCAAGGTCTTCGTTCACAGAAATGTTCCGCATAATCAGGACCCGGGTTGAATTTTTAGCGAAAAGAAAATCTGATATTACGATTATGGTTACTTCTTCGGAGTCGGGCGATGGAAAGACTTATTTCTGTATCAACATGGCCTGTATTTATGCAATGGCAAGTCCGAAAACACTGCTGGTCGATATGGATATTCGTAAACCAAGTGTTTATAAACGACTTGGTTGTGAAAACAACATGGGTGTTTCAAATTACCTTGCTAACCAGTGTACGCTTGATGAAATCATAGTCAGACCTCCGGGAGCAGCGTTTGACTTCATTACAGCGGGAACCGTTCCTCCCAATGCGGGTGAACTGATTCGTTCGGATAATTTGGTTGAAATGTTTGATGAATTGCGGAAAAGATATGAGTTTATTATCGTGGACACCAGTCCGATTGGTGTCGTCGCAGATGCTTATTCTTTTGCGTCAATGTCTGACATTAACTTATTTGTAATCAGGAGTAATAAAACAAACAAGTTGTTTTTACGCAACCTGTCCAGTCAGCTTAAAGCCGATGATGTTACTCATTTCTACTCAATACTGAATGATGTGGAAGTTGATTCAGGTAGTTATTCTCAATACTATTCGAGAAAATACGCTTATGGTAAAAGTAAGAGTTATGGAGTAGGCGCTTATGGATATGGGTATGGGTACGGATCTGGTTACACTTCGGGGAAAGGCAAAAGTAAAGATTCTGATTCTTATTATCAGTATTATCAGGATGATGCAAAAGATATTTAAGTTAGATTCAGTAGAATAGAAAAAGAGAATTATAATCAGATGAAGATAGCGATAGTTGGAACAGGATACGTGGGATTGGTCTCAGGAGCATGTTTTGCTGAAATGGGCGTGAACGTGACCTGTGTGGATGTGGATGCTGAAAAAATCGAAAAATTACAAAAAGGGATTATTCCCATATACGAACCCGGACTGGAGGATCTGGTACTGAGAAACTCGGAGGCCGGCCGTTTATATTTTACCACAAAGCTTACTGATGTGCTTGATGAAGTTGAGGTCGTTTTCAGTGCCGTAGGAACACCTCCTGACGAGGATGGTAGTGCTGACCTGAAATATGTGTTGGAAGTGGCACGTGCTGTTGGTCGTCACATGAAACAGTATGTTTTACTGGTTACAAAAAGTACAGTTCCCGTAGGGACAGCTGCCCTTGTTAAACAAACCATCCGGGAAGAGCTGGAGAAAAGAGGTGTTGATATCCCGTTTGATGTGGCATCCAATCCTGAATTTCTGAAGGAAGGAGATGCAATCAGTGACTTTATGAGTCCCGACAGGGTTGTGGTCGGAGTGGAAGGTGAAAAAGCACGCGAACTCATGACGCGCCTTTATCGTCCATTCCTGCTGAATAATTTCAGGGTTATTTTCATGGACATACCTTCTGCGGAAATGACAAAATATGCAGCCAATGCCATGCTGGCTACCCGCATCAGTTTCATGAACGACATCGCGAATCTTTGCGAGTTGCTTGGGGCGGATGTCGGAATGGTAAGAAAAGGAATTGGAACAGATGTGCGTATCGGCAGTAAGTTTTTATATCCCGGGTGTGGTTATGGTGGTTCCTGTTTTCCCAAGGATGTGAAAGCGCTGATTCAGACCGGCAAATCGAAGGGCTATGATTTGCAGGTGTTACGCGCTGTGGATGAGGTAAATATCCGGCAAAAAGAAGTGCTGTATCAAAAGCTTTGCAAGTATTTTCCTGAAGGCCTGGACCATAAAACAGTTGCAATATGGGGATTGAGTTATAAACCCAATACCGACGATATGCGCGAAGCTCCGTCATTAGTGCTGATAGAAAAACTGCTCAGGGCAGGAACAAAAATACGGGTTTTTGATCCGGTTGCCATGCCGGAAGCTGAAAAAGCAATGAAGAGATTAATGCCAGACTTAGCTCTTTCGAACGTATATTACGCCAAAGACCTGTATGATGCCACATTTGAGGCTGATGCTTTGCTGGTTGTGACAGAGTGGAAAGTGTTCAGATTGCCCGGGTGGGGTGTGGTACACAAAAGTATGCGTAATCCATTGGTGCTCGACGGCAGAAATATCTATGATAAGAGAGAAATGAAAGAGTTGGGATTTAGGTATGAAACCATAGGTTAATGACCTGTTTATTCCGGCTAAATTCCTTTTACAGGTAACAGTTTGTTGCCGACCAGATAATTGAATTCGTACTCGAAATTAGGTGTAAAAATCCCTTTCCCCATCTTAGTAAAGATTTCTGATGCAGTCCAGAATTTACCTTCAGAGATTTCGACAGGATCGGGAATGACTTCTTCGTCATATATAGCATAATAAGTGTGTACCAGTTCAGACTCTACCTCAGAAGTAAATTTATACCGGACCATGAAAACCGGAGAAAACCGGTTGATTCCCAGTTCTTCGCAGGCCTCCCGGATTAGAGCATCCGCAATGGTTTCGCCGTAATCAACATGTCCCCCGACAGCGGTATCCCATTTCCCCGGTTGTACGTCTTTGTTGTCCGCCCTCTTCTGAAGGTAGAGTTCGCCAAGGGAGTTTATGACATGCAGGTGAACTACAGGATGTAATAAAAAACTCTTGCTATGGCAAATTTCACGACTGGCTTTGCCTGTTATTCTGCCATCTTCATCAACCAAAGGAAAAAATTCTGTACCCATTTTTTTGTTGCAAATTTATAAAATTAATTTTATAAATTTTTCCCTCAGGAGCATCATTAGTGTCCGGTTATAATTCAAACAGTTTCAACTGTTTATCTACAACAGGACTTGTTATTTTGTAATTATTATTTATAAACAGTTCATTTATAGGCATTTTTTCGAAAAGAGTAAGACTGAAAATCTGTAATAAATTGTAAAGTGAATTATCCAGATTTAGTTTTTTCTTTACGATTGCCACAAGCAAATATGTACAAACTGAAATCCATATTTGGCAACATACTGCATTATAGCTTGTGCCATAAAATTTTTTAATTCGAAGATGTTGTTTTATCCATTTGAAAAACAATTCAATCTTCCAGCGTTCTTTGTATAACTGAGTTACAATTAAAGCGGATAACTCAAAGTTATTCGTTAGAAAAACGTAAGTGTTTCCGGTTTCCTGATCAAAGAATTTAATTCTACGAATAAGTTCGGGATATTCTTTCTTTGATTTATACACTGTAAACCTTACAGATTGATCACATCTTAGTCCGGTAGATTTATCTACGGGATGGCTGTAGACTCTTTTCGTAGCTGTGTTTCCTTTTGCTCTGGTGATAAAGAAAGCACCTTTGCGATGAATTGAATAGAGCCTATCCAGGTCAAGGTATCCCCTGTCCATTACATAGATAGCTCCGGGTTCGATTGTGATATGGTCCAGTATATTGACATCATGGATGCTACCGTCTGTTATCTCTATAAAAGACGGGATTGACCCACGTAAATCCAAAAGAACATGAGCCTTTACGGCTGCTTTCTTCTTGCGGAACTTTGCCCAAGGAAACAATGACAGACAGAGGTCTATTGTTGTGCTATCAAGAGCATAAGCCATATTGTCAATATCAAGTAAAAAATCGTTGTCTGTTTTATACAGCTTTCGCGCTTCTTTTATCAAGACTTGTGCGAAATCTGCATAAATACGCCAGTCTCGCGTCTCATTAGCCTCTGCTAATGTGGATTTGGAAACTGCCTGTCCTATACCACTGTGGTATAGCTTGCCGGAAAACGCTTTCATACAGGCTTCGATATCTCTCAAACTTTCTCTGTAGGTGAGTTGAGCAAAACTCATTACATAGAAATGATCACGACAAGTAAAGGTTCTTACTTTGTAATTGCCTTTATATTTATTTACACATTTATTAAACTCATAGTCCGAAAAAAATGACATCAATTGTGCAAACACGGTCTTTCCTGTATTCATAACTTTTACGATTTTACTGTAAAAGTCGAAATTCAAATCGAAAAATGAAAGAACACCTGCAAATCCCTTTATCAATAAGGATTATAGAACTTTTGATGTTACTTTAACCGGACACTAGTGCAGGAGCATATACTATTACCTGTTTTTTTTCGTTGTTATAGTTGTACTTTTTTAGTACTTTTGTCGCATGAATTCTGCCCTGAATTAGGTTGTTAAGAAAGGTCAGTGAAAAAAATATCATTTATGAAGAAAAGCATACTATTACTGTTTCTCTTAGTTACATACACAGGTCTGTTCTCTCAAAGCTCAGACAAATTTAGTCAACAACAAAGATACCTGCTGGAGCAGCGACTTGAATCTCAGAGTAAATCTTCTGTCCCGGGCAGGATGCTTTCGCAGCCCGGTCTGAGAGGAACCTCAGGGATAGGTGAAGGTGTGTCGAGCCAGCAGATATCCGAATTCAGAAAATATATCAACAGTATGAATGCGGCTCAGGGTGAAAATCAGGACCCCTATTATATTGATGAGCGGTTCTTTGTAGAAGACTCTTTGTACCGTCAATTTATAAAAGAAGAAGACGAAAAGAAACTCAAAGTTTTCGGTTCGGAGATTTTCAACCGATCTAAGGTTACATTTGAGCCTAACTTATATTTACCCACACCGGCTAATTATGTGATTGGTACAAATGATGAGTTGTTGGTAGATATTGCAGGCTTGTACGATGTAAGTTACAAAATAAAGGTTACTCCCGAGGGTAGAATACGAATCCCAAATGCAGGCTTGATTAAAGTGGGTGGATTATCGATTGATAACGCCACGAGAAGCATTAAAAATGAACTTTCAAAATATTATTCAGGCATCAATACAGGAGAGACACGGGTTAGTGTCAGTTTGGGGAATATTCGCAGTATCAAAGTGAATATTGCCGGAGAAGCAGCTTACCCCGGTACATATACCCTACCATCGCTTGCAACAGTCATAAATGCGTTGTATGCATGTGGCGGACCCGGAAAAATTGGTTCAATGCGTAATATCAGGGTGATAAGAAATGAGAAAACGATTGCAGTTATTGATTTTTATCAGTTTCTAACGACAGGCAAACTGGGCAATAACATTATTTTGCAGGACAATGACGTGATAATTATTGAACCGAACAAGCATAAGGTTATTGTTGACGGAGCAATTAACAGAAGAGGAATTTATGAGGCAAAAGAGGGTGAATCATTGTATGATCTGCTGAATTATGCCGGTGGTTTTCGCGTGGATGCCAACCGCTCCATGATATCGGTGTACCGTTATTCCGGTGCACAAAGAACAGTAGTAGATATACCTGAAGCATATGCAGCTACGAGTTTGGTGAAAAGTGGAGATTCTGTATATATTGCGAAGATTGAGAATATATTCGATAATCGTGTTGAGTTATCCGGTGCTGTTTACCGTCCCGGCGGATATGCCCTCACGCCGGACTTGACTGTCAGAAAGTTGATAGAAAAGGCAGGAGGAGTTACGGATGAGGCGTTTGTCAATATGGCTACGATCAAAAGACCACGCAAGAATGATTTGCCCGAGATGATTAGTTTTAATTTGGGTAAGGTCCTAAGTGGTGATAATAAGGATATTGCATTGATGAAAGGAGATTCTGTCAAAGTTGACTCAATCCTTAGTTTTATGGAGGAGCAAGCTGTAAGTATTGAAGGAGAAGTGATTGTGCCCGGAGAGTATCCGCTTACCATGAAAATGACGGTCAGGGATTTGATTTTCAGGGCCAAAGGTTTCACCGAAAAGGCATCGACAGAAAATGTACAGTTAATCAGGATTATCAAGGAGCCTTCGAAAATGGAAGGTGGAAACAAGAAGTCATATAATGTTAGTTTTAAGCTTGATAAAGATTTGAATATTGAAGAGGGGTCGGGAGAAATGGTGCTCGAGAACGGCGACATGGTAATTGTACGTCCCATTGAAGGTATAGAACCTATTCGAATAGCATCTATTGAAGGTGAAGTGAAGAACCCGGGTTTTTATAATATTGAACATAAAAATATTAAAGTTTCCGATTTGGTCAAAATGTCGGGAGGATTCACCAAATTTGCTTTTGTTGGTGGCGCTTATCTGATTCGCAACGAAAGCAAAGGTGCAAGCGAGAATTCAATGAACAGTATCCTGAGTCGTAACCTGAAACGTATTCTACAAAACTCTTCCGACAATAATATCGATGCGGCCATGCTGAATAAAATGCAGGTTAGCAGCCTGGAAGATATAAATGCACTTGATACAATATCCGGTTTGGCCAATTTGAAAGAAATAGAAGACCTCTTACACTCTGAAGGAGTTGTATCGCTGAATCTGAGTGAGATTATGAGACAGCCAGGTACTTATAAAGATATTTTTGTTGAGGACGGAGATGTGTTGTTTGTTCCTAAGAAATCGCAGACAGTAAAAGTGATTGGCGAAGTTATGTATCCATCTTTTGTGGTTCACACCAGTTCCAATAGTTTTAAGGACTACATTACAGCTTCAGGCGGATTTTCAAACAAAGCACTTAAGAAGAATGCTTTTGTTTTGCATCCAAACGGAAAAGTGATTGGAACAAGGTCGTTCCTTGGTTTCAGAATATATCCAAGAGTTGTATCAGGTTCCATTGTTGTTGTACCCAAAAAACCGGTTGAGTTAACAAACAAGATGAATCCTGCCGAAGTGATTACCATGACCACTTCGCTGGCATCGATGACGGCATTGATTTATTCAATGACAAGATAAATTTGATTTGTTTTAAATATATTTTTCATTTAGAAGAGTTGCAGTATGAGCAATATAACAGGTGGATCTCAGGAGAAAGAAATCTCATTACAAACACTTATTTTACAACTGAAAGCTGTTTGGCAGTTTTTGAAGACGAAATGGTTGTTGATTGTAATATTTGGATTTGGAGGAGCAAGTATAGGTTTAACTTACACTTTCATACAAGAACCAATCTATAAAGCAAACCTTTCATTTGTCTTAATTGAAAAAGGCACCAGTGGAGGTTTAGCTAGTTTAGCATCTAACTTTGGATTAAGTTCAATGTTGGGTTTAAGTAATAACAGTGCTTTTAGCGGGGATAACTTACTTGAGATAATAAAATCACGCTATGCAATTGAGAAAACGCTGCTTACCGTAGTCAATTTTGAAGGCGAAAAGAAAACACTTATTGATGCATATATTCAATTTAATGAAATGCATAAAAAATGGCAGAAGTCCAAAAATGAGGAGTTAAGATATTTATCCTATCCTGCATCCCAGAACAGAGAGTCTTTTTCAAGAACACAGGATAGTGTTCTTTATGCAGTATATACTACTTTTATAAAAACAGAAGCATTAACTGTTGTACGAAAAGACAAGAAAATTGGCATAGTAAATATTGATTTTTCAAGTAAAAATGAGCAGTTTTCAAAATTATTGGTTGATAATTTAATGAGTCAAACTACTAAATTCTATTCTGAAACCCGAACAGCACAAAGCAGGGTTAATATAGAAATGATGGAACATACAGCTGATTCAATCAAAAAACTGTATGAGGATGCATTATTTAACAGTGCTACTATTTCCCAGGTTAACATCAACAGAGCTATGCAAACTGCTGTGGTGCCCAGAATAAAACAAGAAAATAATGCTCAACTTTACGGAACTGTTTACGCTGAAGTACTTAAAAACCTTGAATCTTTAAAGCTTGATCTGGCTCGTGAAACACCTATTGTACAAATCATTGATACCCCTCGTTATCCTTTGAAAAATAATAAATTAAGTAAATTACAGGGACTTGTACTTGGTGGATTTATTGGGGGAGTAATAGTAGTATTGTATCTTCTGCTTTTTTTCTACTTTAAAAGTTCAACAGAATCATTGTCTGGTAAATAAAAAACCATTGTATTGAGAAGCAAATCTTTAACAAAAGGTGTCGTTTGGAGTATTGTTGATAAATTTGTTATCGTAATATTTCAGTTACTTTTTGAAATCGTTCTAGCCAGGTTGCTACTTCCATCTGACTATGGTGTTGTTGCGATGGTAACGGTATTTATTGCCATTGCCCAGGTTTTTGTTGATGGAGGGTTTATGAATGCCCTGATTCAAAAACAAAACCGAACTGAAGAGGATTACTCAACCGTTTTTTACTTTAATATAATAATTGCTGTAATCATTTACTTGATGCTTTTTTTTATGGCACCCTCTATTGCCATTTTTTATCAGGTTTCTGTACTCAATGATGTCATTAAAATTATAGGAATAAATTTAATTCTGAATGCAATTACAATTGTATACAGAACAAGACTGTCAGTAGCTCTTAATTTCAAAAAACAAGCTGTCATTTCGGTTTTATCAGTAATTATCTCAGGTGTTACAGGTATTGTAATGGCTTATAAAGGTTTTGGAGTGTGGGCATTAGTCTGGCAATCAGTTTTATTTTATGGAATTAATGCTGTTTTATTGATGATTTCATCTCATTGGTTTCCCAAATTTTGTTTTTCCATGGAATCATTTAAAGCTCTTTTTGGTTTTGGATCGAAGTTGCTGACAGCAGGTATACTTCAAAACATTTATACCAATCTGTATTCATTATTAATCGGAAAAGTCTTTTCATCCGCTAATTTAGGTTTATATGTAAAAGCAAATCAATTTACCATGTATCCCTCAAGTGTAGCAACCAATATGTTGCAGCGGGTATTATATCCTTATTTATCCTCTTATCAGGATGATAATCCTAAACTTGTTCTTTTGAACAAACAGTATTATATGTCGGTTGCCATGTTATATTTTCCTTTGTTTATTGGATTGGCAGTATTGGCTAAACCATTCGTTTTATTGTTATTGTCAGACAAATGGATTGAACTAGTCCCTTTGGTAAGAATTCTTGCCATAGCTTTTTTGATATTTCCTTTTATCAACATAAATATGTATATTTTCCAAATTAAAGGGCTGTCATCTCGTTTCCTGTGGATTGAAATTTTAACAAAAATAACTGGTTTTGCAATTTTATTCTGGACACTCAGGTATAATGTAACTATAATGTGTTTTGGGATATTGTTCAATCACCTTATTCAGTGGCTCATAAGTTCATATTATTCAGATAAGGTACTGGGGATTCGGATTTTTACACAGATTAGGGATTTGATCCCGATAATGATGGTTTCAATTGTAATTGCAGCTATAGTCTATCTGTTGATTGGAACAGTTGAACAACAATTCTTAAAACTATTATTTGGGATATTCATGGTTATAGGTCTGTATTTCTTATATTATTTTATTTACATGAAAGAAATGATACATTTGTTGTGGAATAATATCAGAAAAAGTAATCATTCAACTCTACGATAAATTAATTAATTATACGGAGAAGCTGATGTTGAAAAAAGTAAATATATTTTTCTTAATATTTTCATTGGTGTTGAACTTTTTTACACCTGATGATTATAACTATACCTTTTGTTTGCTCATCAATATAGCATTTTTATTGCAAAATTCCATCTATTTTGTTTTATCGAGAAGAAGCCTTGTATCCTTCGAATTTTTTTTCATGTTTGCCTTTTATTTTGTGAACTTTATTTATCCGGTTGCTTATTTTCCTAATAACCCGACATACGGAGTATTTAAGTATGATTTTAACTATCAGATTATCAGTAAAGCTACTGCTGTCGCTTATGTTGCATACACTATTTATATGTTTGGCCTGACATATAAAAAAACGACACAGGATATAACCTCGCAAATTGATGTAAGTTCATTCTCGAAATCCTTCTTCCCCAATTTATTGATTGTGTTTCTGGGTTTAGCCGTTTCATATATAGCCAGCGTGGGTTATGCTTTTTTTAGTGGATACGATTGGTATGTTGAAGAAGAAAACTACAGTCCGGTTGTTTCATTTATAAATATGTCAGCATCCCTTTTTGCTATGTTTTTGTTTTTTAAGGAGAAAAAAACTGAAAGAAGAATGTATGCGATTCTATTGCTGACTTTTATAAGCGTTTATCTCATTTCCGGAAGTCGCAATATGCCTCTTGGACTTCTTTCTATCTTTGTAGTCACGTTTCACGAGAGAGTCAGAAAAATTCCTTCATTTGTTTTTCTTTTGTCTATTGTTGGAGGGATGATCGTATTTTATGTTATTTCGCTTGTACGAGTTGATAGCATTATGGAAGTTTCAGATCTGAGCGGAAGTATTGCTACCAGTACAGAAAGTTCAGTATTTAACTTTGCTTCAGATCTTGTTTACAACAACCGAAATCTTTATGTGTTAATGGATTTCGCGGATAATTTCGGTTATACCTATGGTTTGACGATGTTGTCGTCGTTTTTGGGACTAATTCCATATGCAGGAACATTGGTTTCTAACATGCTGGGGGTTCCCCTCGACTTTATGTATGTTGCCGGTTTTAACACATTCCTTGAATTTGGATTAGGTTCTACTTTCGGTCTGGGTGGAAACATGGTTGCAGATGTCTATTTGTCTTTTGGTTTTCCGGGGGTGTTAGTGCTGTTTTTTTCTTTGGGTGTATTTATGTCAAATGTTATTGGTAAATACAGAACCAGCATTGGTTACTACATAATTTATTTTACGATGCTTGGAAATGCTGTTTTTGTAAACAGAGAGTCTTTTTTCCTACCATTAAGACCAATATTATATTCTATATTGATGTTTTGGATATTGAATAAGTTATTTAAAAATTTCACCTTAAAAAGTAAAATATCAGCAAAACAGGATGAATAAACAACTTTCAATTGTAATTGTAACGTATAATTCCAAATCAATTATTGTTGATTGTCTGGAATCTATCAGTAAATTCAATGATCTGGGAGATGAACTGGAGTTGATAATTGTTGACAATAACAGCAGGGATCAGGAGAAACTAAGCCAGATTATTGCTTCTTTTGCCGGTTTAAATATCGTATTGCTGAAAGCTCCCGGGAATAATGGTTATGGTACAGGTAATAATATAGGGGTACGTCATGCAACAGCGCCATATATATTAATTATGAACCCTGATGTGAGACTTATAAAGCCTGTGTTCAGGGATTTATTGAAAGAATTTGGTACAACAGATAACTTAGGTATGGCTGGGGTGAGTTTTGCCGATCACTCTTCACCCCTTTATCTGAAACCTGAATATTACACGGTTCTTAAAATACTATTTATTAAATTATTGCAGAAGTATAATTTGTTGCCGTTTAACCAGACTTACATGTCGGGTAGCTTTCTGGTTTTTGATAAAGCTGCATTTATACAGGCAGGTTGTTTTGATGAGCAGATATTTTTGTACTTAGAAGAAGCAGATATAACCAACAGACTGATTTCAAATGGAAAGAAAATAAAATGGGTTGATACAATCAAGGTTTTTCATTTAACAGAACAGAGAAAATTCAATGAAAAGCTTGTTAGCGCTGAAATTGATTCACTTGATTACTATTGCCATAAATTTCAGTTAAACAGAAAAATCATCCTGAGTAGATACCTGATGGTAAACCGGATGAAGTATTTTATTGCCTTGATAACACGAAATCAAATTAAAAAGGAAATGTTTGGTGGCTGGGTTAAAATTCTAAAACGGCAGTTAGCATGAAAATAATACTCAATACAACCAATCTGACACCGGGCGGAGGAATGCAGGTTGCCTATTCTGTTATCCATGAATGCAGGAAATACGATGAGCATGAATTTCATGTGTTTTTAGGTGCGACATTGTCGGCTCAAATTGATAAAAACAAATTTCCCCCCAATTTTTTCTTTTATGAGTTTGAAGGGGAGTCATTGTTTTCGGTATTCAATGGCATTGCAACAATTAATAAACTGACAAAGGCTGAGAACAGTATTCGACCTGATGTGGTTTTTTCAGTTTTCGGACCTTCTTACTGGTCTCCGGAGGCACCACATTTAATGGGTTTCGCCATTCCATATTTTATCTACCGCGAATCGCCCTACTTTAAACAAATTGGCTTAGCGGAACATGTTAAATGGCTATTGCTGTCGTGGATGAAAAAATTCTTTTTCCTCCGAAATGCCGCTTACTATCATGTCGAAACAGCAGATGTTAAACGCCGGTTATCCGGTTATCTGTCAGTATCACCAGAACAGATATTTACAATCTCAAATACCTGCAATGCTGTTTATGCAGCATACAAGGAAAACCCCGTGAGAAAGTCAGAAATTACACTCCCAGGAAGCTATAACTTGCTTTGTCTTTCGGCTTATTACAAACACAAAAATCTGGAAATACTAAACAAAGTAATACCCGTTTTAAAATCTATGGGATATCAGGATGTGAATTTTGTGTTAACACTGAAGCCGGAAATCTACGAACAGCTTTTTACGGTTGAGGCAAAATCGCAAATTACCAACCTCGGACCCCTTCCCGTCTCGGATTGTCCTGAAGTTTACAGCCTGGTTGATGCCGTCTTTTTGCCTACCTTGCTCGAATGTTTCTCGGCAAACTATCCGGAAGCAATGATTATGGAAAAGCCTGTGCTGACATCAGATCTTGGCTTTGCCAGGGAAATATGCCGGGATGCCGCCCTGTATTTTGATCCGTTACATGAAAATGATATTGCTGAAAAAATAATTCAGCTAATGAATGACGAAGATTTGCAGAAAACATTGGTTGAGAACGGAAAAGAACGATTGAAGGATTTTGATACTGCGGAATCCCGTACAAGGAAGTATTTAGATGCCTGTGGTTTAATCGTGAAAAATTCCGGCAATTAGGAAAAACAATGAAAAGCAATTACCAATATTAATGTCAAATATACTACTCATATCCGCGGTTTTTCCACCCGAGCCGGTTGTTTCAGCGAGACTTTCAGCTGACATCGCTGCATTTCTATCGGAGAAACATCAGGTTACTGTGTTATGCCCACCTCCCAGTCGACCTTCTGGATTTGTTTTTAAACAGATACCTGATCAATCGGCTTTTAAACTGGTCTACACCGAGTCATTTACTTGTCCGGAGTCAAGACTGACAGGCCGCCTTAAGGAGAGTTACAGTTTTGGCAGGGAAGCAGCACGTTATATTAGGACTAATGCAAATGAGATTGACTGTATTTACGCCAATGTATGGCCTTTGTTGTCACAGTATTTGATTGTAAAATCAGCCAAAAAACTGCAAATTCCGTGCATGTTACATGTTCAGGATATTTACCCCGAGTCGTTGACATATAAAATGAACCCGGTTGCAGGAAAGACAATCAACTTTTTTGTCCGGATGCTCGACAAGCGCATCATTCAACTGGCAACAAAAGTAGCAGGTATTTCAGATAAGATGATAACATATTTAATCAACACAAGAAAAGTTGATTCGAAAAAGTTTGTATTGATTCGAAACTGGCAGGACGATAGTATGTTTTTGCAGATACAACAGGAACCGAAAGAAAAACGGGATGAATTTGTATTCATGTTTGTTGGCAGTTTAAGCCCGACAGCTGCCCTGCCATCGTTGATAAAAGCATTTCATAGAGCAGCTTTGTCAAAAGCCCGGCTTATCATAGCAGGTACCGGTGCCGAAAAAGAAGTGTGTTTAGGACTGGTAAAAGAACTGAATCAGAAACAAATTGATTTTATAAACGTTTCTCCTGAGCATGTTCCTGATGTACAATCAAAGGCTGATGTATTGCTGTTGCCGCTTAAAAAGAATATTGCTTATACAGCAACTCCATCGAAGCTGACTGCTTATTTGCTCTCAGCAAAAGCCGTGCTTGCCTGTGTGGAAACTGATACTGATACGGCTGAAATCATTTCAAATGCTTCATGTGGGTTAGTTGCAAATCCCGAAGATATAGAGTCGATTACCAACCTATTACGAGTTTTTTATCGTATGCCAATAGCTGAAATAAAGCAAATGGGTGCAAGAGGACGTACGTATGCATTGCAATATATGACAAAAGATGTAAATTTGTCGAAATTATCTAAAGAGATTGAAAAGTTGACTGTATGAATATTCAGATAATACGCAAAGAGCATATCAAATCGGTTGTGAAATTACATCTGCAATCATTTGATGGTTTCTTTCTGACTCAGTTGGGTGAAGATTTTCTGTGTTTTTTCTACGAAAAGTTACGTTGTGATGAAAGAAGTGAGATATTAGGAGCTTATGATGATATGGGCAAGCTTGTTGGGTTTTGCGCGTTTACTTATTTGTCATCGGGTTTTTACAGTTATCTCGTGAAAAAAGATATTGTAAAATTTGCATACTGGGGTATCAGAATATTAATGAAAAAGCCATCAAATCTGATAAGATTGTTGAGAAATTTTAAAAAAGAAAAGAATACAACAGGAGACATCGGTAATTATGCCGAATTATTGTCGGTTGCTACTTTGCCTGAAATGCAGGGTAAAGGAATTGGGAAAAGAATGTTATTTGAGATGGAACAAGATCTGAAAAAGAGATCTTGCAAATCCGTATCACTTACAACTGATTTTGAAAATAATGAAAAAGTTTTATATACTTATAAATCAATGGGATATGATGTTTTTTATGAGTTTGTATCATATCCGGATAGGAAAATGTACAGAATGATAAAAAAATTAGATATATGAAAATAAATTTTTCTCCGCCTTATGTCGATGACAAAGTAATTGAAGAAGTTGTAGACACACTGAAATCAGGGTGGATTACCAGTGGACCCAAGGGCTTGGAACTGGAAGAAGAAATACGCAAGTTAACAGGAGCAAAAGAAGTTTTGTGCGTCAATTCATGGACATCAGGAGCCATTATGATGTTGAAATGGTTGGGAGTGAAAGCAGAAGACGAGGTGATAATACCTGCATATACTTATGCGGCTACAGCACTGGCAGTGTTACATGCCGGAGCCAAACCCGTAATAGTAGATGTAGGTGATGATTTTAATATTGCAGTTGAAGCAATACGAAAAGCGATTAACCCGCGTACAAAAGCGATTATTCCTGTTGATATTGCCGGTTTCCCATGCGATTATGATCAAATCATGTCAATAGTCAATGACAGCGAGATTATCAGTTTATATAGACCTGAGTCTGAAATACAACAAAAAATGGGAAGGATTCTGGTAATAAATGACGCAGCACATTCATTGGGTGCTACATATAAAGACTTAATACGAACAGGGTCTGAAACAGACATAGCTATTTTCTCCCTCCATGCAGTAAAAAATGTAACAACAGCCGAAGGAGGTGCAATTTGCCTGAACTTACCTGAAAAGTCATTCGATAATGAGCAATTACGCAAGGAGCTTAAGCAAATGACACTGAATTGCCAGACAAAAGATGCATTCTCCAAGACAAAAGCAGGTAATTGGAAATATGATATTGTCGGATTCGGGATGAAAATAAATCTACCTGATGTGAATGCAGCGATAGGTCTGGCACAGATAAGGCAGTATGATGTGTTGATGAACAAAAGAAAAGAAGTGTTTTATAGATATAACGAAGCATTTGGTAGGTTTGAATGGGCAGTGTTGCCCCCAGGAAAGTCAAATGGGAAAGAATCATCTTATCATTTGTATGCATTAAGAATATTAGGAATAAATGAAGAGGCAAGGAACTTGATTATTCAAGAAATTGCAGCCAAAGATGTAAGTGTAAATGTGCACTTCATTCCATTGCCTATGCTGACTTTCTTCAAAGATATGGGCTTCGATATCAAAGACTACCCGGTTTCATATCGTAATTATGCATGCGAAATTTCTTTACCCATTTATCCTCAGTTAACCGATGAAGAAGTTGACTATGTTATTGCAGCTGTGGTAGAAGCGTATGAAAAGATTAAAATCAGAATATGATCCGTATATTAGATATAATATTTTCATTCATTGGTATCATTATTTTAATGCCTCTGTTTATCGTTGTTTATATTTGTATTATTTCAGAAAGTAAGGGAGGAGGATTCTATAAACAAAAAAGAGTTGGAAGAAACAGCCGTTTGTTCAACTTATATAAATTCAGATCCATGTGTCAGGATGCCGATAAAGGAAGTTTGATTACAGTGGGTAGCAGAGACCCCAGGATGACCCATATCGGTGTATTTATCAGAAAATATAAAATAGATGAACTGCCACAACTTTTTAATGTGCTGAAAGGAGATATGAGTTTGGTTGGTCCGCGTCCGGAGGTGCCTTTGTATGTTGATTTATACACACCTGAGCAAAAGAGAGTATTGGAAATAAGACCAGGGATAACCGACTATGCCTCCATTGCTTATGCCGATGAGAACATGTTGCTTGGAAAAACTGATGATCCGGAACGTATGTATGTGGAAGTTATTATGCCGGATAAAATCAGGCTGAACATGAAATATGTGGAGAATCAGAGCATCAAGGAGTATTTCAAAATCGTATTCATGACATTTTCAAAAATTTTAAAATCAGCAAATTGATATGTTGGAAATAAATGAACAACTTTTAAACGGGATTACTATCAAGGCCTGCGAATCCTTCCGTCTCCGCATGAACCACAATCTCCATGCTTCGCTGGAAGACAAAGTTCAACGATTGCTGAATGCGATGGAGCCGGGGACTGAACTGCCTGTTCACCGTCATAAAGATACAGATGAGACCTACATCCTGCTTCGCGGGAAACTGGATGTTAAGGTTTATAACGAGCAAAAAGAATTGATTGCAACTCACCGTCTGGACCCCAACGAAGGTAAATATGGTATTCACATTCCGGCTAACAGTTGGCATACGGTTGAAGTGCTTGAGAAAGGAACCGTAATATTTGAAGTGAAGGAAGGACCTTATATACCGTTTGAAGCGAGTGATATAATGGTTGTGGATTGATTTATTTAGTAAGAATTAAAATATTTTTGCAAATGTAATTCATATTGTATAAATTTGTGGGTTGTTTTTTATAACAACCTAATTAATAACTAAAATTTAATTGTATGAAGATCAGGAATTATTTTGTTGCGCTCGCAACAGGTTTACTCGTTTTTGCTGGCTGTACCGAAGAACAGTCTGAGTTAAGTCTCGAATCAATCAATCAATTTGTTACCATTTCCGGTTCGGTCATGTACAATACCGGAGTTGACACAACTTCAACGGATTACACCCTGGAGGTTATGAAGCCTGCTGTGGGGCGTAAGGTTTTTGTTGAAGTCAGGTTTGCCGATTACAAGCCGGGTGCCGTTGGAAATAAAATATTTGAAACAATGATTGACTCTGCCGGTAATTTTTCTATCCAGATTCCAACCACGACGACAGGCGTAACCGCGAACATCAGGATGGAAGAATTTACATCTTACTTTAGTGAATATGTGAAAATGGAAGGTGGCAAACCGGTTTTTAAAACCAGACTGCGGAAATTTGATTCTGCGATACCGCCATTGGCAGGATTAAAACCGGGGGCTTACTCTTTTCCCACTCATATAAGCTATAATTCTGCCGAAATTGACATGGAAGGTTACAATGAGAAAATCACACTGACAGGTAATGTTCAATTGGCATACGAAACATCATACCGTACTGGTGCGTACAAGCCTGCAGCTTCCGGGACCGTTGAACTTGAGGTTGTATATGATCCGCTTGGAACTCCGCTGGTACTTACTTTTGGTACTACAGCCGATGCTGCCGGGAATTATTCTGTAACTATTCCGCTGAAGTCATTTAAAGAAGGATTCAGAATTAACAAAGTATCGGTTTTAGGTGTTGGACAGAGTACCTATGTGCATTATAATAAACCGGGTCAGTCTGTTACATTGAACGGTGCATATCAAACTACCCTTGCAGCTGGTTTCCCTGTAACACTCACTAATATTCTTGAGAATATCCCTCATTCATTAGGTAAACAATTTTTAAAATTTACTCCGAATTTCAATAACGGATTGCCTGCTGAAAATGCACCTGAGACATGGTCGGACGATTTGGCCGGATGGGAAAAATATCCGGGATATGATGCTACAGTCACTTTAACAGGAAAGTATTATCTTGCTCAGGAAACAGCATTTGCAACCGGAACATACAATACTGCTGTGCGTACTGTTAAAGTGAATGTTGTGTATGGTTCTATGCCGGCAAAAACGGTGTTGGCTGCAACACAGGCAGATGGCTCTTTCAGCATAGATTTACCGGCACTGAACTCATCTAACATTTATGCTGTAACTGTTTTGGCTCCGGACGAGTCGACGTTTGTACATTATAAATCGGCTACTGAATCGATTACCGTCAGAGGAACATATAATCTTTATAAAAATATAAAAACAGATACTCCGCAATGGAACGAATTAGGTGATTATTACTTTAAATTTGCACCGACCACAGCACCTGCAACCTGGCATGCTAACCTGGCCGGATGGGTGAAGATTAAGGATCATAATTTATCGGCAAATGTTACCGGTAGAGTATATCAGGCAAAAGAAACAGCTTTTGCAACCGGAACTTATGAGGCTGCCGCGGGACGTGTTATTTCTATTAATGCCGGAGGTAATGTGTATGAAGCACCTGTTGCTTCTGATGGTACATTAAGTATTGCCGTGCCGATTGAAAATAATGGAGATGAACTGGCTGTTACCCTCAATACTGCCACTATTACCGGGATAAAAGATTTTGTTCATTTTAATAAAGGTGGAGCAAATGATACCCGTGTACTAGCCGGAAGTTTTGCTGCAACACAATTAAAAGCTGCAACTGCAAAATGGAACGAGCTGGGTGATATTTATTTTAAATTTACTCCTTCATCAGCCCCGGCAACGTGGCAGGCAGATTTAGCTGGTTGGCAGGTTCGGTTGGATCATAATGCTTCTTCCAATATCAGAGGAACGATCAAAATGCCGGTTGAAAATGCTTTCAGATCGGGAGTTTATGCCGGAGCAGCGTACCAAATTGTGAAATTAAACAGTAATGGATTTACACTTGTTGGAGCAACAGATGCAAACGGAGAATTCATCATCCCGGTTCCACTGAAATATGCTGATGATGAACCTACTGTTACCTGGGATGCTTCCATGAATGCCATCAGCACAACTTCTTTTGTTCATTTCCGTAAACCTGCCAGTTCAACTACAGAGGTGCTGTCGGGCAACTATACAGTTAAACTGACCGATGTCGCTCCTGGCTCAGCATGGAATCGTTTGGGAGTTCGTTATTATGATTTTAATCCTTCCGGCTCTCCGACTAACTGGTCTGCAAATCTTCCGGGCTGGGTAGTACTGGCAAATAGCACAGCCAAAATAACAATCAAAGGAAAAGTAAAACAGGCAATACAGGTGAAAGACGGCAGCAATTGGTCGCCAAGCTGGACAGTTTGTCCAAACCGGATGGTAACAGTTGGGGTATCCGGAACGAATTATGCAGTAGTTACAAATGCATCAGGTAATATTTCTTTTGAACTGCCCGTAACAACTGCTCCGGCTTCACACTCAATTACAATAAATCCGGTTAATGATATTACAGATGTTTCTTTCATCCATCATCCGGATGTCGCAACCGATGAAGCCATAACAATTTATGGTAAGTTTGTGAGTGCCGCTAATATTGCCTCCAGGATAATTAATAAGGATGCAGCATCAAATTTATATGAGGTGACTGAGTCTGCAAAAATGACCTTCAACCCCACGGTGGTACCTGCAGGTTGGGGAAGTTATACCTGGGCTGCTATCATAGCTAACGAACAGTAATGTATTGATTGCAATATGAAACGAACATGAACTGATTTAATCTGTTATTTCGCTCATGTGAATGATTAAATCAGTTCATCGAGAGTTCCATACGCCCCGAAAAAATAAAATTTAAACGTATGAAACGAAAAAATAAGATTATGAAGAAGAATATAAGTTTTATAATTGGTTTCGTGTTTCTGTTGTGCTTGGCAGTACAATTTACAAATGCACAAACAACAGAAAAGAAAGAGAAACCGACTTTACCTAAAGCAGGTGATTTTGGTTTCGGGATTGATTTAGTCCCCGTATTGGATTATGTAGGAAATATGTTCAACGGAACGATGAATAATTCCTTCAATACCTTCGGGGGTGATCCTGTGTTCGGATTAGGGATTTTTGCACCAACAGTGTCAATAAAAGGTCGTTATATGCAAACCGATAAAATGGCATATCGCTTTAATTTCAGTACGGTAGGCCGGTCTTTTAACCAGAATGTGTATGTAAGAGACGATGCTGCCTATTTTCAGGATCCCTTGTCCGAATCCAAAGTCATTGATACTTACAAGCAACAGCGTTCCGGTATGTCTTTTTCAGCCGGAATCGAGCAAAGAAGAGGTTATAATCGTATCCAGGGTTATGCCGGAGTTGACCTCATTTATGGCTTTGAAAGCGTGACTGACAATTATATGTATGGGAATGCTTTGACTGAAGTAAACCAGACACCGGCAAGGACTGCCGGCGGGTTTACAATTCCTGCTACACCTATACCTGTACCATATTGGACACAAACTTATGTGACAGGAAGGTATTATGATGGCAGTATGCAGTATGTGGGGTTAGGTGCTGTTGCCGGAGTTGAATATTTCCTTGCATCACATTTGTCGATTGGAGGCGAAGTTCATTTGTATGCATTGCAAATGTTTAGCAGACAATCATATCAGAAGCAGGAAGGATTCAATACTACAACCAATCAGGTGGAGACAAGAACTGAATTGCTATCGCCGGGAAATTCAATGTTTTCTTTTGGAACGGAAAATCTGGGTGGGAAATTATACATGATGTTCTATTTCTAATATTAAAAGGATGATAATAAAGGCTGTCTGTCATTGGGCTGACAGCCTTTATTGTTGTGTCTATGTCTACTTCATGGCGCCGATGCGTTGCCAATAGTGACACTGCTTGTCAGTGGTGGCGCTGGTGCGTTGCTCTATGTGGCACTTCTGATGTGCACACCCGGTCTTACTACTTCTGTTTCTTAGTAAACAATCCTTTCACCACTCCCCAGTAATAGACGAACATTTCCGGAACTGTGTTGAAATCTTCCCGGTAAATCAAACCGACTCCCTGCGTGGTTTTGGCTTCGCGTAACTGAGCCCGGTCGATGGTGTGGTTGTAGGCGGTAAACCGTAACCTGCCCGATTCAATCAACTTATATTCCAGATCGAAATCGCCGATGAATTTGTTCTCGCTTATGTTGTCGTTGCGATATCCGATGTTGCCGTTGATGACCAGCCGGTTGTTGGGTTGAATGAGTATTTGCGCTTTAAATTCATCAGATTCAATATCAGTTTTTTGCCAGTCGAAACCCAATGTGAAAATGTTAGAGTTGAGAATGTTTTGCAGATAGTTGTTAATCTGCGCACTGGCTGAAGCTGTAGCAAATGAGATGCCTTCATTGATTCCTACCGCTGTAGTTCTGATGTTATCCGGAGTAAAGAATTTGTGGAACAGCATCAGATAAAGGATTTGACGATTCATCATTTCCTCTGTGTTGATGATATTCTTTACCCTGCTCTTTACACTTTCGTCGCTGGATGGCAAATCAATGTCAAACTTGATGGCAGGCGACATCAAATCTTCAGTCAGGTGCAATAAACAGTGTACCGGTACCGTTGAGCGCGTGGTGATTTGTTTCAGCTCATCACTCTCGATTAAATCAGCCAGAGAGGCGGTGAGTGGGTAATAACCGGTAATGTTTACCTGCGCGTCAAAGGGGTTGCCCGTCCAGGCAATGGTACTCCCGTCGTTGATTTTAAATTCCTTGCGGATAACCGTCTGTAAAGTGAAAAGATAATATCCCTGTTCCAGTTCCACTGTCCCGAAAAGTTCTACATCAGAGAAAGTGTCGAAACGAATTCTGACATTTCCCCTACCACGGCCTGTAATCTTATCCCCGGCTCTTGGATCAACGATAATCTCCATCTCGGCTTCGGGTGTTACTTCGATTTGCATATCCACTTTCACATTAAAAGGAGTTTGATTCACAAATTCCTTTTTTTCTTCCTGTTGTTCATCAAAGTACTGATAAAGCCTTTTCTCCACGAACTGGACAAAGTCATTTTCAAGCACGGATGATGAGCTGCCCATCGACATGTAGCACTTGGTGCCAGGACGTGAAACTCCGTTTACAACGATATTGGCTTCGTTGTCGTTTCCGTGAATGCGTACGAGTCCACCCATATAAGCTTTGCCGTAAAAAAAATCATCGTCAACTGAAGTTGTCTTGAGTGCTAACACGTTATTCGCATTGATACGAACATCATACACCATGTTGCCGAAAGTGCCATCGTGATCGATAAAGCCATTCAACATGGCGCTGTTCTTCTCTTCATCACTTAACCTGATGTTGTTCAGGTGTATTCTGTGTGGGGTAAGTTTCACTTTGTCGCTGAAACGGTAGGTCGTGTTGAGCATGTCGATGGAAGCCCTTCCGTCCGTTACAGCCATGTCGCCTTCGAAAAGCAGGGTTTTGGTCGGACCAAAAATACGCAGTATACCGGCAGCATCGCCATTGAAGTCGCTGGCAACTCCTTCAAAATAACGGTTCAGAAATTCTAAGGGGAACTTTCTGGCATCCACTTTCAAATCGAGGGAGTCGTTTCGGGGCACAAAAATGCCTGTGGCTTTGGCGACCACTTCCTGTTTCTTGTTTGTGAAGTCACCGTTAATGAGTAACCGGCTGTTTATCTTATCCCAGGTGGATGAAACAACAGCGTCAGCGATAATCTTGTCATTCAGCGAAAAATTCTTTACATCCAGATTGCCAAGAAAAATTGGTTCCTTCAACAGACTGAAAAGTTTTAATTTGCCGGTTATCGAACCACCAAACTTAATACCTCTCAGGCGCAAAAGCTGCATGATGTAATCCAGGTTCAGGTCGTTTGTTGAAACAATCAGGCTGTCCTGCTGACTTTTTGAGGCTTTCCCGTCAATATGTATAAATTGCCTTTCGTTTTCAAAAAGAAAATTATTGATGCTGATCAGGCTGTCGGAATGAAAATACACGTCCGATTTTCTGATGTTCCAAACGGAATCGGATATGATAACCTGACTGGGTTGCAGGATGGTGTGAGCCTGAATTGATTTGCCTTTTTTGAATAAGGAGGTTTGTGTGCTGACTTCTCCGGCATTCGTAATATCCTCGTTGTTTTGCCAGATTAGCTTTGCGTTTACGATATCTTTAAGTGCTTCTGCCGATAGAAATATATTCAGCATGTCGGCTTTCTGATCATGCATCTGTGTTCGACCGGTTAGCTGAATTTTATTTGCGATATTTTCGAGTCTTACCGAAATGTTTTCGAAAATTTGTTTTTCTGTTTTTAAAGCATCAACCCTCACCAGTAATTCTACTTTGTTGGATGTTTCGTTGATATTTCCTTTTATGGTCGATTGGCCTTCTATTTCGTATGGAATACTGAGGATACGTGAAAGTTCCTGTGTGTTGTCGAGGGTGAGGTCAATGGCAACTTTATTAGGAATATAGGCTGTTGTATTGCCGTTTTCGGCAAGAGCCGGCAGGTATCCCGAAAGCATTTTTGTAAAAGTGTGGCCGATACTGCTGTATTTAAAGTCACCTGCAAATGAGCCGTTCAGATAGTCGGATTTGATGCTGAAATAGGTGTAATTCGCATCGGTTCTGGAGGTGAAAACGATGTCCTTCACGTTGAGTGTCTGTCCCTGATTGGTGAAAATGATGTCGTTTAATATCAGGTTGCCGTTCAGGTTGTCTAAGTTACTACCACTGATATTGGTTTTGCCATGAAACGATAACCTGGAATCAGGATAATCTTTGATTAACTTCAGGGCATGCAAATTTGTATTGTTGAGGGTCAGGTCAAAATCAAAAACGGGAATTTCAGGATTCTTAAAATCGATAATTCCAAGGAAATCAGCTTCAATATTGTCGTCTTTGAGGTTGATTTTTCCGTTAAATCCCGTTCCATCGTAAGTTCCGTCGAAATCGGCATTGGTGTAGGCGTACCTGTTGAACTCAAATTCAGTAAGTTTACCTTTGATCGTGCCTTTAATGGGTTGATTGTGGACTTTTATGCCTTTTGTGTTCAGGTCGATGGCTATATTCCCGAAAGTAGTATCATTCAGTAGTTTTCCTACGGATAAATTTTTTGTTTTAAGAGTTCCGTTATAGGATAAATCCAGGAGGTTGTTGTCGAAACGCAATGAGATATCGGATGAAATACTGCCAATTTGCGTGTTAAAATTTCCATAAGCCACCAGGTTGCTGAGGAACCCGGATATATTACCCTTGTAATTAACACTCCCGAGTCGGTGGATTTCTTTTGGTAACAGGAATGGTTTATTGTTGATTTTGGAAATAAAATCCTGTACTTCAGAAGTTGAGGCCTGTAGTTTGTTGATTTGCGCGTAAATAAACGACTCTTCAATGTTAGGTAGTCCGTTTATGTCTAATTCAGCATCCATCAAAACTGATTTTCCGTATGCAATGCTGATGTCGCGACCACGAAGACTTGATAGTCTACCGGATACCACGGCATTCACACGCACTGTTTCATGGATATCCCTCAATTCCGGGACAAAAGCACCTAAATCAGAAAGTGCTATTTGTGCATTATCAACCGGGATGTTCACACTCAATTTTTCCGCCAGGGTTTGATTGCCTTGTACCGTATCAAAACGAAGTGTCAAATTGTTCAGGTTAATTTCAGATTCCGGTAAATGAACCGAAAGCGTTGGAAATTGGATGTTTTGAGGAGTGCCGATGATTTTCGCTTTCAGACTTTTTAGTGTAAATCCTGACTGTTCACTTGCCGTCAGGTGATTTACTGCAGCATTAATCGTGTCGTTTGTTAGCGTGTTGATTGATATGTCAGCATTTATGTCATTGATGTGTATACTGCTTTCTTTAAAATGCTGAAAGCTGATGGAATCTGCCGTTCTCGTAAATGAAAGCCTGGAGTCTGAAATGATTAATTTTTCCAGTTTTAAATCAAGGAATGTTGAATCCTGTTTGGGTTCTTGTTTCGAAAATAGAAAATCGAAATTTGATTTACCACCGGCATCAGTTTTGAGATTGGCATAAAAATGGTCAATTTCAAGCCTTGAAAAGACGAATTTTTTTCTGAGTAATTTCCAGAAATTAAACCCGGCATATAGGCGGTCTATTTGCAACAGGGTATCTTGTTGCTGGTCTTCAATTATAACATCCTCAATTTTCAGTTTGTTGAAGAAATGATAATCCACGTTTCCAATTTCAATCCGGGTATTGAGAGAGGCTGAAAGTTCATGGGTGATGCTATCTACAACGAAATTCTGTATCTTGTTGAATTGTAACAAAATAAAGGGAGAGGCCAGCAGCAGAATTATTGCCGACGCTGAAATGATGAATATTTTAACTGATTTTTTTATACCTTTGGGCATTAATTTGCACAAAATTAGAAAATTGTTTGGAATAATCAAAGTATCAGAAAACATCAGAATACATTGATATTCACGAATTACAGCAAAATCAGGTTCTGAAAATGTAAAGCTAAACATGACGATTAAAGAAGAGCAACAAAAACCAACATCAGATATATACATATTAGGTATCGAATCTTCATGTGATGATACCTCTGCATCGGTCATCAAGAATGGTGTTTTGCTATCGAATGTGACAGCCGGGCAGGCAGTGCATGAACGTTACGGAGGTGTGGTGCCGGAACTGGCTTCTCGTGCTCATCAGCAGAATATTATTCCGGTGGTACACGAAGCCATGCGTGAGGCCGGTATCGCTAAATCTGACTTGTCGGCTGTTGCGTTTACCCGTGGTCCCGGTTTGCTCGGCTCTTTACTTGTCGGTGCTTCTTTTGCCAAAGGTTTTGCACAGAGCCTCAATCTCCCGCTGATTGATGTGAATCACTTACAGGCGCATGTATTGGCGCATTTCATCAGTCAGGGTAAACCGGATGAACAAATGCCTGAATTTCCATTCTTATGTTTGCTGGTTTCAGGAGGAAACTCTCAGATAATATTGGTGCGCTCCTATCACGATATGGAAATCATCGGGCAAACGATCGATGATGCTGCGGGAGAAGCTTTCGACAAGTGTGCCAAGGTGATGGGGTTGCCTTACCCCGGCGGTCCGCATGTCGACCGGCTTGCACAGTCGGGGAACCCCGGGGCTTTTCGTTTTGCAAAGCCTCAAATAAAAGATTATAATTACAGTTTCAGCGGATTAAAAACTTCTTTCTTATATTTGTTGCGTGATAAAGTGAAAGAAAACCCTGATTTTGTAGAGGAAAACAAGGCCGATTTATGTGCGTCGTTGCAGGAAACAATAGTTGATATTTTGATGAAGAAACTGAAACTGGCAGCAAAGGATTTAAATATAAGGCAGGTGGCTGTGGCCGGTGGCGTGTCGGCCAATTCAGGTCTTCGCAACGCATTGGTGGAAGCAGGTAAAAAAAACGGATGGAAGGTGTTCATTCCACCAGTTTCGTTTACCACCGACAATGCTGCGATGATTGCCATAACCGGATATTTTAAATACCTGAATCATGATTTTTGTGGGCTGGGCGAAGTTCCGTATGCCCGGATTAATTATACATTTTAACAAGGTAAGTATCACATGTCGAACATTAAATTTCCAGAAAAATTAATTCCATTGAAAGGGATTATCTATTTTTTCATCATTTTGCTGGGTGCACATTTCTTTTGGAAATTTACCATGCTGGGTGATGAATCGGATGTTGTGGTTACGTTTTTCGGTCTCGACCTCTCAGCCGGTTTCAACCTGATGGTTGATCATGTCGCACGGGTTGTGTATGATATTTTGTCGTCAATAGGTTATCAGGTACAGTTAGATGGTGCAAATGTAATCCGGCACGATAATGGGGTAGCTGTAAAAATCGTGTGGGCGTGTACAGGTCTGAAGCAAGCTTACATTTTTATTGTGATCATGGCTTTTTACAAAGGTCCCTGGCGCAGCAAATTGTGGTATATTCCGGCCGGATTGGTGGTGGTTTACCTCTTCAATATATTCAGAATTTTGATGATCGTTGCATCAATCAGAGAGAACCCGGATAGTTTTGAGTTCCTGCACGAAGGACTCTATAAATATTTGTATTATGGGGTAATCTTCCTGATGTGGGTGCTTTGGGAAGAAAAAATAAGAAGAAGGGCGAAAGTAAATGTAAATCAGTTGTCAGATTCATAAAATATTTAAAATATGCAGCAAGCTAAAAAAGACAGAAGTCCCTGGTTATGGGTGCCAACCTTATATTTCGCACAGGGGATACCCTATGTAATTGTAATGACAGTCTCCGTAATCATGTATAAACGATTCGGGGTTTCGAATACCGACATCGCGCTATACACCAGCTGGCTGTATCTTCCCTGGGTCATTAAACCTTTCTGGAGCCCTTTTATCGATCTGATTTCTACTAAAAGATGGTGGGTTGTTTCCATGCAGTTGCTGATTGGAGCCGGACTTGCCGGTATAGCTTTGTTAATACCCATGCCGTTCTATTTTCAGGCTACCCTGATCGTTTTCTGGCTAATGGCTTTTAGTTCGGCTACACACGATATTGCTGCCGATGACTTTTACATGCTGGTATTACCGGATGATAAACAATCGTTTTTCATGCGTGTTCGTGGTGCATTCTATCGTTTGGCAATGATTTCGGGACAAGGATTTCTGATTATTTTCGCCGGCGCTATGGAGCGTGTTACCGGTAATATCCGGTTTTCCTGGAGTATTACTTTCTTTGTGATTGCCGGTGTTTTCATCCTGTTGATGCTGTATCATCGTTTTGCTTTGCCTAAAGTACCGGCAGATAAGTTGCATAAATCGGTTAATCCCAATAAAAAACTGGGCGATTTCGGGGGAACTTTCAAATCTTTCTTTCAAAAAGATAAAATTGTACTTTCTTTGGCTTTTTTACTTGTCTACAGGCTGGGAGAAGCTATGTTGATTAAGATCGCTTCCCCTTTTCTGCTCGACCCTGTTGAACTGGGAGGATTGGGGTTGAGTACCGAGCAGGTGGGACTGGCATACGGAACGGTTGGCATAATTGCCTTGGTGTTGGGTGGAATTTTGGGTGGATTTGCTATTTCGATGAACGGTTTGAAGTTCTGGTTGATACCTATGGCCTTATTTATTACTTTACCCAATCTGGCGTATGTGTATATGGCTTTTTTTCAGCCGGTTGATTATCTTACTGTCATCAGTTGTGTTGCTATCGGACAGTTTGGCTATGGATTCGGCTTTGCAGCATTTCTGATGTACATGATTTACATGAGCGAAGGAGAATTTAAAACCGCATACTACACGCTTGCAACAGGTTTTATGGCGCTCGGCATGATGTTGCCGGGTATGGCTGCCGGTTGGTTACAGGAACAGCTAGGTTACAAAATGTTTTTTGTTATTGTTGTCCTGATTGCTATTCCAACGATATGGATTGCCGGAGCCATTAAATTAGATCCTTCCTTTGGAAAGAAAAGATAATTTTCTGTACCTTTGTTGCGTTTTAAAACAACATTTCAATCGATGAAAATATTAATCCTTGGTGCCGGTAAAATGGGCACATTTCTGACTGATGTTTTGTGCTTCCAGCACGAAGTCGCCTTGTTTGATACAGATCCGAAACGCTTGCGTTTTGTGTTTAACACGCTGCGGATGACCCAATATGAAGAAATTAAAGCGTTTCAGCCTGAGTTGGTAATCAATTGTGTGACATTGAAATACACAATCGATGCGTTTCGTAAAGTGTTGCCTTTTCTTCCTGATAATTGTATTCTTTCGGATATAGCATCTGTAAAAACCGGTCTGAAATCATATTACGAATCATCGGGAATGCGTTATGTGTCGACACACCCGATGTTCGGTCCGACTTTCGCTACGCTCGACAATCTGAGTTCGCAGAGTGCCATCATCATCGCGGAATCCGACCACATGGGAAAAGCTTTTTTCAAGGATTTATACGGCTCGCTGAGACTGAAGATATTCGAATATACATTTGAGGAACATGATCAAACAATTGCTTATTCATTGTCGATCCCGTTTGCCTCAACCCTTGTTTTTGCTTCGGTAATGAAGCCGCAGGAAGCGCCTGGTACAACATTCAAAAGACACATGGATATTGCCAAGGGACTTTTATCGGAAGATGATTACCTGCTGACAGAAATTTTATTTAATCCTTACACCCCGGAACAGTTGAATAACATCAGAGGAGAATTGCGGGCTTTACTGGATATCATCGATCAAAAAGATTCAGAAGCCATGCATCAGTTTCTGAAAAAAGTGAGAAAAAACATTGAATAGTGGTTAGTTGTCAGTGGTTAGTATTAGCGTATCGAATATACTCCTGTAAAATCTATAAAATACACATACATCAATAATTATCAATATGGAAACAAAAGATCAGGTTTTAGCAGCCATGAAAGCTGCCGGTAAGCCGGTAAATGCCGGCAAGTTGGTTGAGTTGACCGGACTCGACAGAAAAGAAGTGGATAAAGCCATGAAGCAACTGAAGGCCGATGGTTCTATTGAATCACCGAAAGTTTGTTTCTGGCAACCGAAATCATAAGGTGTCCAAATTTTAATGTAGAGACGCAATGCATTGCGTCTCTATCAATTTATCGCGTCTCTATCATTGCATTTATTAAATTATTTAAAAATAGCCCTCCATTTCCCAAAAAACACTACTTTTGTCAGATAAAGCATGTCAAAATTACAGGTTTAATCATTGGTGAAAAATGCAGTATTCAGAAATTCAGTCTGTTAAGCAACGTTATGGAATAATAGGTAACTCCGAATTGCTGAATCGGGCAATCGATATTGCAGTCCAGGTTGCGCCAACCGATTTATCAGTGCTGATTACCGGAGAAAGTGGGGTAGGGAAAGAGAACTTTCCGCAAATCATACATCAATACAGCCACAGAAAGCACGGTCCCTATATTCCGGTGAACTGTGGTGCTATACCTGAAGGTACGATTGATTCTGAATTGTTCGGACACGAAAAAGGTTCTTTTACCGGAGCTACGGCCGATAGAAAAGGCTATTTTGAGGTGGCCGATGGTGGTACCATTTTTCTGGATGAAGTAGGAGAGTTACCCTTGTCTACCCAAGTCAGGCTGCTGAGGGTGTTGGAGGCCGGTGAGTTTATCAAGGTCGGTTCTTCCAAAATACAGAAAACCAATGTCAGGGTTGTGGCAGCTACCAACCGGGAAATGAAACAGGCAATTCGGGATGGAAAATTCAGGGAAGATTTGTACTATCGGTTGAATACAGTACCCATTTACGTGCCGCCTCTTCGTGAGAGAAAGGAAGATATAGTCTTGTTGTTTCGTAAGTTTGCCTCTGATTTTGCTGATAAATACCGGATGCCACCCATCAAACTTTCCGATGAAGCTAAAGTCATGTTAACCAATTATTATTGGAACGGAAACATCAGACAGCTTAAAAATATTACAGAGCAGATTTCTGTTATTGAGCAACACCGTGATATTTCTGCGGATATCCTGAGAAATTACCTCCCTAATGAAGATATGGAGCGGTTGCCTGCCTTGTTTGCAGGTCATAGACCGCTTGATCAGAAAACTTTCAACAGTGAACGGGAGATTCTGTATCAGGTGCTTTTTGATATGAAAAAAGATATGAATGAACTGAAGAAACTGGTTCATGACATCATGAATGGTCAGGCTGCGCCGGTTTCGCATTACGATGTCGATTTTGGGTCGCATATACAGGAAGGTCAGGATGTTATGCTGGCAAATCGGGAAGGGGAAGTTATGGCTGATAAGAAATACATGAAAGGCAGCACGTTTCATGCCGACCCGGATGATGTGAATTATATGGAAGCAGAAGTCTTTCAGGATGTTGAACCCGTTCATGAGCCGATCACGCTGGAAGAAATGGAAAAACAGATGATCATCAAAACGCTCGAAAAATACAAAGGGAGACGCAAAGCTGCTGCTATAGAGTTAAAAATATCGGAACGTACCCTCTATCGTAAAATCAAAGAATATGGGTTGGATTAAGCATTTAAAAACTACACGTTTGTTGAAGGTTATGGTTTGGTTGAAAATCATAAAATGGGCGGTCATGTTGCTCGTTGTTACGTTTTTCAACTCTTGTTTGATTTCCTATACATTCAATGGAGCATCGATAGATTACGCCAAAACACGGTCGATTTCGATTGCCGATTTTAACAATGTGGCTGAATTGGTTCACCCGCCTCTCGCGCAGGAATTCTCTGAAAAGTTAAGAGATAAATTTGCGAAACAAACGCGGCTTCAATTGCTGAAAAACAATGGCGACATGCATCTGGAAGGTGAAGTTGTCGGTTATGTGCTCACGCCGATGGCGATTGGACAAGACTCGTATTCCGCCGAAACAAAACTCACCGTGACCATCAATGTGCGGTTTACTAATAATGCCAATGCGGAAGATGATTTTGAAAAAAAATATACCGCTTTCCAGACTTTCGACAGCAACCGGATGTTAACCGATGTGCAGGATGAGTTGCTGGCTATCATGATGGAAGATATTATTGATAATATTTACAATGATACGGTGGCGAAGTGGTAAATAGTGATGAGGTTGCCGCGTCGGCTTTGCCTCCTCGCAATGACGAAACTGAAAGCGATTGGAATGAAGACTGATGATTTTATGAGATTGATTGCAGAACCGGAGACTGTTGATGGTACGCATGCAGCAGATCTGAAAGAACTGACTGAAAGGTATCCCTATTTCAGTCAGGCGAGGGTGCTTTATCTGAAATCGCTACAGAAGTCGCAAAGTATTCATTTTGAATCGCAGATTGGTATTACTACTTTATATGCCTCCGACAGAAACTGGTTGTATTTTTATCTTTACCCTGAAGCTCAATTGAGTAAAGCGCCGGAATCGCATCAACGGGATGCCCGTTTTTCAGGTAGTTATTTTGACTTGTTGGAGGCTGCTGAATCCGAAGGAGGTGATACGCGTGTTTCACTGAAAAAAATTGCTGAAAGTTTGAAAGCTTCCCGGGCGATGTTGAAAGAGGAGATACGTATTCCTGAATCGGCGCCGGTACATCAGCCGGAAATGCCACAAACAAAAATTGAAATACCGGTTCCGGATTATTTCAGGTATGAAGACGAACAGACCAAAGATTTATCCCTGGAGGAAAAATCCCGTCTGTATATCAGACAGAAGAAATACAGGGAAGCAATTGAAATATTGAAGCAATTAAATTTGATAAATCCGAAAAAAAGTATTTACTTTGCAGACCAAATTCGATTTTTGGAAAAAATCATCGCAAATTCAAAATAAAGAAGTTATATGTATACGTTTTTTATTATCCTGATTGTAATCGTTTCGCTGTTGCTAACCTTGCTGGTGTTGGTTCAAAATTCCAAAGGTGGCGGACTGGCAGCCGGTTTTACTTCTTCAAACCAGATTATGGGTGTTCGTAAAACGACTGATTTTCTTGAAAAAGCAACCTGGACGCTGGTTGTTGCCCTCGTGGTGTTTTCTGTTGCTGCAGTAGGTTTCCGTTCGCACGACAAAGGTGCACATGAATCTGAAATCAAGGAAATCTATCAGGAAGCTCAGCAGGCTGAACCGGGCGTTGTAAATCCCGGATTTACAGAAGAGCAGGACGGCAATCAGGAATAAATTTTTCATTCATCATATTAAAGCGTGTCAAATTTATTTTGATGCGCTTTATTTTTATTCTATAGCAAGGTGTTACAAATTGACGATACCATTATAAGTTTCGATTTGTTCGAAGAGCAGTTCGTTTGCAATCTCGTGGCATGCAAAGGTGAATGTTGCATTGAAGGAGATGCCGGGGCGCCGCTCGAACAGGATGAAATTGAAAAAATTCAGGAAATTTTGCCGCTGATTTGGGATGACCTGACCGAAGTTTCGAAGGAGGTAATCCGTAAACAGGGGATATTTTACATCGATGAAGACAACGAGCCGGTTACATCCATTGTCAACGGCCGTGAATGTGTGTTTACCTACACGGATGAATCAGGAGTATGTAAATGTGCTATTGAGAAGGCGTTCAGAGCGGGAAAAACGGACTTTCCAAAGCCGGTTTCCTGTCACCTTTACCCGGTCAGGGTGCAGCAATATAATGACTTCAAGGCTGTGAATTACCATCGATGGAGTATTTGTAATTGTGCTGTTACGCTCGGAAAACAATTGAAAGTGCCTGTTTATCAGTTCTTGAAAGAACCTTTGATAAGAAAATTCGGCGAAAACTGGTATGAGCAATTAGTCGTGGCAGCTAAAGAGTTAAATCAAAAATAGATAACAATGCAGGTTGAGATTATCACCATCGGAGACGAGATACTCATCGGGCAGATTGTAGATACAAACTCTGCCTGGATGGCAGCTGAGCTTAACAAAGCGGGTTTTGAAGTGGTGCAAATTACCTCGGTGCACGATAATGAAAAGCAAATAACGGAAGCGTTGGAGTTGGCGCTCGAAAGGGCAGAAGTGGTTTTGTTTACCGGCGGAATAGGTCCGACAAAAGATGATATTACTAAGTTAACCCTGTGCCGGTATTTTGGCGCTGAGCTGGTTTTTGATGCTCAGGTGTATGCTGATATTGAGAAATTGCTTAAAAACCGCATGCGCGCCATGAATGAGCTGACCAAATCACAGGCCATGGTTCCGGATAAAGCGGTCATAATTTCTAATCCTATCGGTACAGCGCCCATTACCTGGTTTGATAAAGAGGGAAAAGTTGTCGTGTCGATGCCGGGTGTTCCGTATGAGATGAAACGTGCAATGGAGTTCGAAATCATTCCCCGGTTGCAAAAGCAGTTTCAACCACAGGCTATTATACACAAAACACTGATAGTTGCAGGTTATCCCGAATCGGCTCTGGCGCTGAAGATTGCTGATTGGGAGAATGCATTGCCGGAACTGATTCATCTGGCTTATCTGCCTCATTTCAATATCGTGAAATTGAGGTTAAGCGCAGCTCAGGATGACTTTGTATCCACTAAAAATATAATCGACAGGCAGATAGCGTTGTTGAAGGCTATATTGGGTGATGCTGTTATTGCAGAAGAGGATGTATCGCTCGAAGAATTGGTGGGCAGGCATCTCAGAGCGGCGGGAAAGACCCTGGCAACAGCCGAGAGTTGTACCGGCGGACACATCGCACATCGCATTACGACAATTGCCGGAAGTTCTGATTATTTCAAGGGTTCAGTAATTGCGTATAGTAACGAAATAAAATCCCGATTGCTGGGGGTAGATGAAGAAGTCATCAATCAACGTGGGGCTGTGAGTGAAGAAGTGGTTAGGCAGATGGCCATTGGTGTTGCCGACAAGCTATTTGCCGATTATGTTATCGCCACATCAGGTATTGCAGGTCCTGATGGTGGTACCGATGAAAAGCCGGTTGGAACAGCCTGGATCGCAGTCGGAACAAAGGATTCGTTAGTCAGTCGCAGGTTCCAGTTTTCACTCGATAGACAACTCAATATTGAGCGGACAACACAGACGGCGTTGCTGATGCTGATGGAATCACTAACCACTATCCACTAACCACTATCAATTAATTTACTTTCCCCGAAAATTATCAGAAAATAAATATTTATTTGCTTGCGGGTTTGAAAAAAATAGTGTACTTTTGCACACTGTTTTCGAAAAGTTGTAAATAACAAAAAGATATAGAAATGTCAAAGATTTGTCAAATTACCGGTAAAAAAGCAATGGTGGGAAACAATGTTTCACACTCAAAGCGCCGTACAAAAAGGACTTTTGATGTAAATTTATTTACAAAAAAGTTTTATTGGGTGGAACAAGACATGTGGATTAGCCTGAAACTTTCTGCTGCAGGTTTGCGCACCATCAACAAGTTGGGTTTGGATGCAGCCATTAAGAAAGCTGCTGAAAAAGGTTTTTTATACGCATAATTTAAGGAGGAAATTTAAACATGGCAAAGAAATCAAAAGAGGCAAGAGTTCAGGTCATTCTGGAATGTACCGAACATAAAGAAAGTGGTATGCCCGGTACTTCTCGTTATATTACGATGAAAAACAGGAAAAACACCCCGGGTCGTATGGAGTTGAAAAAATACAACCCCATTTTGAAAAAAGTAACAGTACACAAAGAAATTAAATAAGTTTGAATCATGGCAAAGAAAGCGGTTGCATCGATGCAAAAGGGTGAAGGTCGTTCTTATGCGAAAGTCATCAAGATGGTAAAATCACCAAAAACCGGTGCGTATATTTTTCAGGAAGAAATGGTACATAACGATAAAGTGAAAGAACATTTGGCGAAATAACCCGTTTCACTTTGTCTGTAAATAATAGTAATCCTCTCATTTATTTGAATGGGGGGATTTTTTGTTTCCGGATATAGAAAAAATGCTTAATTTTGTGACAGGGATTTTTTTAGTGGTTAGTGGAAATAGCCAAATGCGAGTTCGAGGGGGTTGCTACGTCGTTCACTTTGTGAACTCCTCGCAATGACGGGGGTTAATGTGGATTGATTCCGTCGCTGGGAGCCTCAATGAATATTTAACAAACCACTGCGACAGGTGCGAGAATCTCTGTAACGCCGCTGCACAAAAAATGATGTTTTCAGAATAGATTGAGCGGCGGTTATTGTTTTCTCAAAATCGTTGTCATCCCGAGCGAAGCGAGGGAACTAAGTATAGTAAAGTAAATAAGTAAATTGTAAATAAGTCAATGGGTTTATTCAGTTTTTTTAGCAAAGAAAAGAAAGAAACGCTTGATCAGGGTTTATCGAAAACCAAGGAAAGTGTTTTCTCAAAAATATCAAGGGCGGTAGTTGGCAAATCGAAGGTTGACGATGAGGTGCTCGACAACCTGGAGGAGGTACTTATCACTTCGGATGTCGGGGTAGAGACTACCTTGCGCATCATCGAAAGGATTGAACAGCGTGTTTCGCGGGATAAATACATCAATACAAGTGAGTTGAATGTGATTCTGAAAGAAGAAATCGCGGCTTTGCTGGCAGAAAATAATGCCGGTGTTGTGGCCGGTTTCGAGTCGGAGTTACCTTCAAAGCCCTATGTGATTATGGTTGTGGGGGTGAATGGTGTCGGCAAGACGACCACCATAGGGAAACTGGCACATCAGTTTAAGAAAGCCGGTAAGTCGGTGTATCTCGGGGCAGCCGATACTTTCAGAGCAGCAGCGGTCGACCAGTTGGTTATATGGGGAGAGCGTGTAGGCGTACCAGTTATTAAGCAAAAAATGGGAGCCGACCCGGCTTCGGTTGCCTACGATACAGTAGCTTCAGCCAAGGCCAATAATGCAGATGTGGTGATTATCGATACGGCAGGTCGTCTGCACAACAAGGTGAACCTGATGAACGAGCTGACCAAAATCCGGAATGTGATGCAGAAAGTAATCCCGGGTGCTCCGCAGGAAGTGCTGTTGGTACTGGATGGTTCGACCGGACAAAATGCGTTCGAACAGGCCAAACAATTTACAAAGGCGACAGATGTAAATGCACTGGCGATTACAAAACTGGATGGTACAGCCAAAGGTGGTGTGGTGATAGGAATTTCCGATCAGTTTAAGATTCCGGTGAAATACATCGGGTTGGGTGAAGGGATGGAACACTTGCAGGTGTTCGATCGGGAAGCATTTGTAGGTTCTTTATTTGAATGATGAAAAAAGGAAAAGTTGATATTATCACGATGGGTTGTTCCAAGAATTTGGTGGATTCGGAACAACTGATGCGTCAGTTTGATGCACTGGGTTACAAGGTAAGTCACGATGCGGAAAAACCGGATGGTGAAGTGGTTATTGTGAATACCTGTGGATTCATTGGTGATGCTAAAGAAGAGAGCATAAACACCATTTTGCAATTAGCCGACCTGAAGAAGCGCCGGAAAATAGATAAGCTGTATGTGATGGGTTGTTTATCAGAGCGATACATGTCGGATTTGCAACAGGAAATTCCGGAAGTAGATAAGTATTTCGGAAAGTTCAATTACAATGAAATACTTACTGATCTGGGACAGGAATACCGGGCCGATCTCCGGTTGGAACGTTCACTAACGACTCCGGCACATTATGCTTACCTGAAGATATCAGAAGGGTGCAACCGGACATGTTCTTATTGTGCCATTCCGTTGATAACGGGAAAACACCGTTCCCGTTCGATGGATGACCTGGAAAAGGAAGTGAAAATGCTGGTCGGCAAAGGTGTGAAAGAGTTTCATCTGATTGCTCAGGATTTGTCGTACTATGGCATCGATCGCTATAAATCACAAAAATTAGCGGAACTGCTGGAACGCTTATCGGATATTCCCGGCGTAGAATGGCTGCGCTTGCATTATGCCTATCCTGCTCATTTTCCGTATGAAATACTGAAAGTCATGCGTGAAAGGGAGAATGTATGCCGTTATCTTGACATCGCGCTCCAGCATGTCAGTGATCATATGTTAGGTATCATGCGCCGCAATTTCACAAAAGCACAAACCTACGAGTTAATCCGGCGTATCAGGGAGGAAGTTCCCGGCATCCATCTCAGGACGACCATGCTAATCGGTCATCCGGGAGAAACAGAGGCAGATATTGAAGAATTGAAGGAGTTTTTACGTTTTGCCCGGTTTGAGCGTCTGGGTGCATTTACTTATTCGCACGAAGAAAGTACCTATGCACACAAGCATTATCAGGATGATATTCCGGAAGAAATAAAACAACAAAGGATGGATGAAATCATGTCGCTTCAGCAGGAAATATCAACTGAGATAAATCAGGCAAAAATAGGTTCCACCATGAAAGTAATCATAGACAAGAAAGACGGTGATTATTATGTGGGCCGGACTGAATTCGATTCGCCTGAGGTCGATCCGGAGGTGCTTATTCCTGTTGACACAAAAGGTGTTAAAGTGGGTGAGTTTTATCAGGCGGAAATTGTGGATGCTGCTGAATTTGATTTGTACGGGAGATAATATAAGTCTACAGTCTCCAGTCTCCGGACCCCAGACTGTAGACCGCAGACATTTAATTTAAAATAATATGAAACACAAAGGATTAGTTGCTGCTGTTGCTTCAAAACTGAATCAGCCGGAGAATGAAGTTGACAGGATGTTAGAAGCAACGGTAGAAATTCTTAAATCACAGTTGGTTGCCGGAAACATGGTGAGTTTTCAGGGCTTCGGTTCTTTCGAATTCAAAAGAAAGGAAGAACGGCTTTCGGTGCATCCGGCTACGCAGGTACGCACCCTGATACCACCCAAGCAAGTGGTCAACTTCAGGCAGAGTTCAACATTGAAAGTGAAACTTAAAGATATCCTGCGCCATGAGTAAAGAAAAAATGAATGCAGCCGAAATTGTTGAATTGTTATCGCAGCAGACTGCTGTTAGTAAAAAGCTGTCGGATGATTTTCTGAAAACGTTGCTGATGACAATTGAAGAAGCACTGTTGTCGCAGGACAGTGTGAAAATCAATGGACTGGGGACTTTCAAGCTGCAATGGAATGAGCCCCGTAAAAGTGTGGATGTCAACACCGGCGCAGAAATTGTTATCGATGGATATCATAAGGTCGTATTTACTCCGGATGCGGAGTTAAAAGAGCTCGCCAATGAGCCGTATGCCCATTTGCAACCGGTATTACTCGATGATGGTGAAGAGGCTACTGAAAAAGCTTCAGAGGAAACAGCTGATGCGGATCAAATGCCATTGAAGTTTTTTAATGAGCAAGCCAGTGAGATCAAGGATATTTTGTCGGAAATCAATGCCTTAAACGATAAGCAGGAAGACAAAACAAAGGATGCTGCAATAGAAGTAACTGCTACACAGTATTCTGAACCGGTAGCGCCTGAAGTGCCGCTTGAAATAGAAACCCCGCTTGAAATGATTGTTTCGGAAGAAGCAGAGGAAAAGCCAGAAGAGAAACCGGATGCGAAGTCTGAAGTTGTTGAAAAAGAAATAGTTGAGTCCTCAGAAGTTGAAGTAATTGAAACCCCGGAAGAAGTTGCTGCCGTAATCGAAGGTAAAGAAGCTGACCCGGTAGTAGAAGAATCATCTGCCATGGCGCCGGAAGTTTCTGTTGAAGAGCCTCAGGTAAAGGTAAAAGAGACGCAAAAAGCAGAGAGTAGAAAGAGACGGGTACAGGAGGTCGATGAGTTTCACCCTGAGAGCCTGGGGAAGAGCTCAGTCACCAGAGCACCTGGCCGGAAACTCGATTTCTTGTTTGTCGGAATCATGTTGGGAGGTTTGTTGGTGTATATCCTGATCGATTTTGATGTTTTCTCATTAATAAAAAAATATATCGATTCAAATCGTTTCAGAAGTGAAATTGTTCAGGTGCCTGAAAGTCAGTTTGTAATGCCGGAAGAAATACCTGCTGATAATTTGTTGCCTGATACGACGGTGTTACAGCAGGATACGGTAGCGCAGGAAACCGTTGCCGAGCCGACAGAACCAGTTGATGAGTTGCAGGTCTTGTTTGATCAGCCACGTGTTTACAAGGAGTTTATCGCAACCGAGAAAGTTATCCCGGGTAGTCGCCTTACCCGTATCGCGGAACGTCACTATGGAGTGAAAGAATTTTGGGTGTATATATTCGAGGCCAACCGTGATTTGCTGAATTCCCCCGATGATATTGCTGTTGGTATGCAATTGAAAATTCCGAGGCTTAACCCGAAGCTGGCAGATGCAGATAATCCCCGCTGTATGGAGTATGCGTTGAAGTTGCATGATGAATATGTGAAAGCAAATTAATAGTGGTCAGTGGTTAGTTGTTAGTTGTTAGTTGTTAGTGAATAACTGACCACTAACCACTATCAACTATCAACTATTATTTTCGTATCACACAAAATATTCGTACTTTTGCACCGCTTTTAAATTGCAAGCATAATACATGGCAGAGACTTCATTAATAGAGAAATTAGACGCATTACAGCATAAATTTGACGAGATATCGACCTTGATTACCGATCCTTCCGTCATTTCAGATCAGAAACGCTTTGTGAAACTGAATAAAGAGTATCGTGATTTGGAAGAAATTCTTTCTGCCCGTGATGAATATAAGCTGGCTTTGTCGCACCTGACAGAAGCAAAAGAGATATTAGAAACCGAATCGGACCCTGAAATGCGGGAAATGGCAAAGTCGGAAATTGATGAGATAGAGCCGAAGATTCCACAAATGGAAGAAGCGATAAAGTTGTTGCTGATTCCGGCTGATCCTGAGGATGATAAAAATGCGATTGTTGAAATCAGGGGTGGTACCGGTGGTGATGAGGCGGCTATTTTTGCAGGTGATTTATTTAAAATGTACACCCGCTATTGCGAGTCGAAAGGCTGGAAAATCGAAGTGACCAGTGTTTCAGAAGGCACAATAGGAGGATATAAGGAAATCATCTTCACGGTATCGGGTCAACAGGTTTATGGTACGCTGAAATATGAATCGGGCGTGCACCGGGTGCAGCGGGTTCCGCAGACAGAAACGCAGGGACGTGTGCATACATCTGCTGCTACGGTAGCAGTTTTGCCCGAAGCAGAGGAATTCGACATCGAACTGAAAGAATCGGATGTGCGGGTAGATACTTTCTGCTCGTCGGGTGCCGGTGGACAGTCCGTAAATACCACCTATTCAGCTATCAGGCTGGTACATATCCCCACTGGTATCACCGTGCAATGTCAGGATGAGAAGTCGCAGCATAAAAACAAAGCCAAGGCGATGGTTGAACTGCGGTCGCGTATTTATGCCATCGAACACCAAAAGTACTTAGATGAAATTGGTTCAAAGCGCAAAACCATGGTTTCTACCGGTGACCGCTCCGCCAAAATCCGGACCTACAATTATCCGCAGGGACGAATCACCGATCACCGCATTAATTTTACTATCTACAACCTGTCGGCTTTCATGAACGGTGATATCCAGTCGGTAATCGATCAGTTGATCGTAGCCGAAAATGCAGAAAGGTTGAAGGAAAGCGAGTTGTAAGCTAATAGCTAATAGCTAATAACTAATAACTAATCATCGCTATTCGCTATTCACTAATTACCTAAAGATACAAATATGAACAGAGCGCAATTATTTGATAACATTCAACGTAAGAAATCTTTTCTCTGTGTAGGGTTGGACACGGATATCAAGAAAATCCCGGAGTTTTTATTTGAAGAAGAAAACGACAGCATTTTTACCTTCAATAAAGCGATTATTGATGCTACGGCTGATTTATGTGTCGCGTATAAACCCAATCTGGCATTTTACGAAAGCTTAGGTTTGCAGGGCTGGGAGGCATTGGAACGTACCGTCGACTATATCCGCGAAAATTATCCCGATCAGTTTATTATTGCGGATGCCAAAAGAGGGGATATCGGCAATACATCTGCCATGTACGCCAGTACTTTTCTGGGGAATATGGATTTTGATGCCGTAACCGTCGCACCTTATATGGGCGAAGACTCGGTAACGCCTTTTCTCACTTACACAGATAAATGGGTTATTCTGCTGGCGCTGACTTCCAACAAGGGGGCTTTCGACTTTCAGTTTATGCAGGATGCCGAAAGTGGAGAAAAGTTATTCGAGAAAGTACTTAAAACATCGCAACAGTGGGGTACAAGCGACAACCTTATGTATGTGGTAGGCGCTACAAAAGCGGATATGCTGTCGGAAATAAGGCAAATCATTCCCGACCATTTCTTGTTGGTTCCCGGAGTCGGGGCACAGGGTGGCAGTCTGCAGGAAGTCGCCAAATACGGATTGAACTCAACTTGCGGCTTACTGGTCAATTCTTCTCGTCAGATTATCTATGCGTCCTCCGGAAAAGACTTCGCGGAAGCGGCAAGAGCAGAAGCGAAAAAGGTACAGTTGGAGATGGAGGAGATTCTGAAAGCTGCTTTTTAAAAATACAACCAATTATATTTTTTCTTTTCTTTCGGTTGTTTCTCAGATCGCTTGTTGTAATCAAAATACACTTTGTATGAAATACTCGGGATGATAGAGAAAATCCCGATTTTGTGCAATTTCAGCGGACGTGTGTAATCTGTTAAATTATTACGTTTTTTATCATCATCATAATAATAACTATACGGATTGATGCGATTGTAAGCATTGTAAATGGAGTATGTCCACATAGCTTTATTCCCTTTGCGATTCGTTATTGTATGACTAAGTCCCAGATCAAGACGATGATAGGGTTGCATTCGTGCTGAGTTTTTATCTCCGTAGATGAGTTCAATCGAGGGTTTTTGTGTTTCAGGATTTAAAGTATAATATTTTCCTAAAGCCGGTGTATATGGCATTCCGCTCTGAAATATCCATACCACGTTCATAACCCAGTTCTTGGGTAGTTCGCGATTTACGGTTAAAGTCACATTATGTGGCCGGTTAAAATCATATTCATAATTATCCCCATTGTTGATGTTGGCAAATGTGCGGTTGGCATATGACCAGGCATAGCCCAGCGAACCTGTCCATTTTCCGGTATTTTTCTTTAACATCAGTTCTGCGCCGTAAGCCGTTCCCTTTCCATTGGTTTCGATTTTGTTTTCCACCGCCACGATGTTGACCATATTTTCGTATCCTTCTTTCAGCGTAACAAGATGATTCATTTGTTTGTAGTATACACCGGTTTCTACTGAAAACATTCCTCCGGCAAACTGCCCGTTCCACGAAAAGGCATACTGATTAGAAATCTCCGGGGGCAATATTGCTGTAGCAGGCAACCACACTTCCTTTTTTAATAATTCTGATTGGGCAAAAACCAAATGTGAACTTTGGCTTACACGTATGTAATTCAGGTTGAAACTTTGATTTTGATTGGGTGAGAATGAGATGTTCACACGAGGTTCGTGCTCAATATAGCTTTTACCATTGTTGCTGAAACTGCTTAAACGAAACGACGGTTGTATCAGCAATCCCGGCTTCAGGTTGATTTTGTTATCCATATATATCGCCGATTCAACTGCGTTAAATTTATCGCCGATAGCCGGTGTGGAAGAAGTGGAAAGATAGTTGTAATTCGGTTCGTAACTAAGACTGCTTATCTGTCCGCCGAATTCCATGTTCCAGTTTTTCAGGAAAGAATATTTCCATGCCGAACGGAACGAAAAATCGTTGACCGAAGCTCTGTTCAAGGTTTCCAGTTCCTTGGTTACATCATCTTCTTTATACCTATAATCTAGTCCTGTTCTATTGCGGTAGCGACTGAAAGAAAGAATATTTTCAGCATAAAGCTTAGGAGAAAAAACACGGTTCCAGCGACCTGAGATTAACCAATTACCCCATTGTTGGTTGAAGTGACTGCGTTCGTCGTTTGTCATTTTCCAGGGTTTTGTCCAGAAATTCAGATAATCATCTCCCTGGTATAAGTTCAGAATCAGGCTGTTTCGATTATCAGGCTTCCAGTTTAGTTTGGCATTAATGTCATGAAATCCGTAAGCAACAATTGCATCATTCTCATCAACCAAAACACTTATTAAACCAAAAAATGCATCAGTAAGGGTTTTACGAGCAGTGACTATGTAGCTGAATTTTTTATTGGCCAAAGGTCCTTCGAATGTGAATGAAAAATCGGTAACGCCTACACTGAAATTTCCCTGATGTTTAGATATGTTACCTTCACGTTGTGTGATGTCCACGATAGAGGATAATTTTCCACCTTGTCTTGCAGGGAAGTTTCCTTTGTAAAAATCCACCGAATTAATCATATCCGGGTTAAAGACAGAAAGGAAACCGCCGAGGTGATTTACATAGATAAGTGGTACATTATCCAATAGATATTGATTTTGACCGGGCTCACCACCACGTACCATCATCAAGCTCATTCCTTCCGACTGTGTTTGTACGCCGGGTATAAGTTGCATAGCTTTGATTACATCTGGTTTGCCGCCGAGCGTAGGAATTTGTGTAAGCTGTTTGCTGGAAAACCGTGTTGTTTCAAAATGCCTCTCGCGAGGGGCTGTTACGGTGATCTCTTGCAAGTTATTATTGGTTTCGAGGCTGACGTTGAGCAGGCTGTCACGCGACGAAACAATACTTAGTTCCGCGGTTTTATAGCCGATGTACGAGATACTGAGTTTGCAGGGCATAGTTGCTTTCAGACTGAAATATCCCCGGTTGTCGGTTGTACTTCCGCTCTGTTGATTGCTTGTTAATACATTGGCTCCAATGAGTACTTCTCCGTTTTGTGCGTCACGAACAAAACCTGAAAGCTGAACTTGTGCAGCCCGGCTATGCTGAACTATTACAATGAAGAGTAAAAAATATACGTGTTTGATTTTCATTTTTCCGCTATACGTTATTCACGAGCCACTATTCCAATTCTTTTCTGGTTACTGACACTCCCGTGAATATCCCCAATCCATTTGTAATATTGGAATAAAGCGGGTATCGTTGCGGAGAGCTGCCAAGACCACCCCAACCGGCTGATTCGTAGATATAATACTGTTTGTGATAATGATAATAGGATTCATCGATATTAAGCAATTCGAGAAATAAGGTGTCGGTTCTGCCAAACGAGAAATAACTTTCACTGAAATATAACTTTATCCAATATCGGTCACTTTTCATTTCACGGTTAGAAAATACTGTCAAGGGATTGGGTTCGCAAAGCAGTACTGAGTCATGTTCTGCTTTCATAAAAATATATGCCTCCTCTACTTGCGATCTTTCTACCCAATCTTCTAAATTCCAGTCAAAAAGCAGTCCAAACCATCGTTTTTTGAACTTTACCTCCCAAAACCTTTCGGTTTCAATATTGTTATGAAGGCGAAAAGCTACTGAAGACACCTTTTCACCTTCCTGACCTCTACCTGCTAAATCGGTAAAAATAATCGAATCGATTTCGGTTGGAAGAGGAACAGTAGTTTGAGCCATCATGGTGTTAAAGCCAGGGATGTTAACCCTGCAAGTATAGCTATACCCGGCTTTTACAATACGCGGACTTACATACCAACCCTCATCTGAATATCTTAAGGTGTCAATAGCTCTATTTTGGTCTTCGATGACTATCAACGCGTTGTCGACAAAGTCTGGCATGGTGTCGGATAAATTAGCGGTCAGACTTATCTGTACCCGAAAGGTGCTGTCAGCCTGCAAAAGCCCGTTTATCACCGGTTTTACTGCAAAATCGGGAAATTCATCCTCGACAAAGGCATTGCAAGAGACGAACATCAGAGTGAGAAGAGCAAGTGTAAAAAAACGAGTAAGAAGTTTGAATTTAATCATAATCTATAAATAATACCGGTTTCCCATTTGAAGTATTGTTTGTTGTAAAAACGACCTCCCATCAGTTCTGCAAAAATCCCCAGGTGCTTCGTGAAATAATAATTAACGCCAATACCCAGTCCAGCCTCAAATTGGGGTTTGTCACATAAAGCTTGTTGATATTCAAATGAAACGCTGTTCCCCGATATTGTACCTGTCCCCGTAACATACTTTTCCGAAACCAATCCCATCCGTATAATCCCATAAGGATCAAAACGTGATTTACCATATTTTGTGAGAAATGGAATGTGATAAAGATAATTGAGCCCATAATATAGTGTTATTGTTGGATGTAATGCATAAGTCCATCGGGGCTCATCACCATCCAATTGTAAGACACTCAACCTGTTTAATTCAGCATAATTAAAATAAAGTCCTAAATCGGAATTTCTATTTATAGAAAAATTCGCATTCAGTCCGAAACTGGATTGCTTTGGTTGTTTAAAGTTGGTGACCATGGGTGTCCCCGTGCCAGATATAGAGGGGTCTGGCTGTTGGCAATTGACTGTGCCGTAAGTTAACTTGAGACTGAAACTTTTTTCGTTTTGCGCATTTAATACAAAAGATATAGATAAGAAACAAAAGATATTTAGGATTTTTATTGTTCGCATCATGAGTGTGTGAAGAAATAATGTTTATTTATGAATAAATATCGGGGTGCATTAGCTTACTAAAATTTCATTGACCAGGATACTGAAGGTAAAATTGGAAACATTTGCATAGATTTCAAAACAGGTTTGTAAGTTCCGTCAGGGTTCCATTTTCTACTCAAATAATAAATATACGGGTTAGCCTGGTTGTATGCATTATAAACCCCAAAAGAGAATACAGCATCATAGCGTTTGAAAGCCTGATATTCTTTTGTGAACGAAATATCCAATTTATGAAATGGTCTTGTCCTGTAATTGTTTCTTTCATCCTCAACTGCCATAAATCGAATATAGCTATTTGATAATTCTCCATTCTCCATATCAAGAAGTGGATATTGAAAGAAACGTGTTGGAACTGTAATCGGCTTTCCAGAATGATATTGCCAGGTTAACACCATTGTAAATTTTGATGAGAAATTTCGTTTAAAAGTGATATTTAATAAATGCCTGATATCAGTAGATGCTGAAAATGGTTTCCCGAAGTTCAAATCCTCAAATTGATTGATAGCTTGCATCAATGTGTAGTATGAGGATAAGGTCCAACGTTTGTTTGAAATAGTTCCCATTAAATCTATCCCGTAAGCTTTACCCTCCCCCTGAGTTACATAATCGTTTGGATAATTTGCTATATCAAATTTATAATACATAACACTAAGAGCATCTATTCCATCTTTGAATTCCGCAATATTTTGAAATGTTTTATACCATATATCTGCTTTGAATGATACTGTATTATCTTTATTGACGAAGTCCTTGGCTACACCAAAAGAGTAATTCCAGGAAGTTTGTGGACTCAGATTACTCCCTGAAGGTAGAAATAATTCAATGGGCATTCCCAATCCCGGATTTGCCAAACGGTGTACCGGTTGATTTAACTTGTCGATAGAAGCACTTATTGAAAAAGCATTGTTGAATTTCCCGATATAATTTACCCGTGGTTCCAGGTCATAAATTTGATAATCTTTACTTCCTGTAACACTTAATCTCAAACCCGTGTTTAATTGATGTTTTGGAGAAAAAGCCCAACCTAATTCAGTGAAAGCTACAATTTCTGCCAATCTAATCAGACTGGTCGTCTCAATCTGATTAATTGTCGTGTCAGTAATCTGTTGCATGAATGGCATGAATCCATTTGATTTAACCGAGATTCCACTGGTCGATTTTAATTTATGAGTAATTGAAGATGTTAGCTTTTCTGATATTCCGATTGAATTAATGCCGGATATCATTTCGCTAATATTCTTGACTCTTTCGTTTGATTCGAAATTCGACATTCCATAATTAAAAGTATATTGATCAAAATACGCCATGAAATGATTCTCGGTTCGCTTTGAAAATGTATGATACCAATTTATCCCGATGTTTTGTTGCGCATTTTTAATCCATGAATCAGTAATGTAAAAAGGTTCTTTATTTGTAATCTCGAAGCCATCACTGTTGTTAAACCATGTGACTTTTAGATTATCTTTCTCTGATAATTTCCAATAAAGATTGGCATTCAGATCTCCAAAATAAAGATTATATTTTGCACCTTCTGCTGTAATACGCGACAGAGCACTTAAGTTTACCAAACTATAATTGGAAATACGCCCTGATATGGCAAACGAAAGTTTGTTTTTTATTACCGGTATATTCAGATATAGCTTACTCGACAACAGACTTATATCGAAAGAACCAAGGAATTTATCCAACTCAGCATCTTCAGTTAACACATCTACAACCGATGAAACCTTACCACCATACGCTGCAGGGAATCCTGATTTGTACAGTTTAGCCGATTTAATAATCAATGGATTATAAGCAGAAACCAAACCAAAGAAGTGCTCTGTTGAATACAATGACACTCCGTCAAGCAAATAAAGATTCTGACCATGTGTTCCTCCTCTGACCTGTAAATCAGCTGCTCCTTCACTACTCGATGAAATACCGGCTGTTTGTGCCAATGCTTTTAGGATGTCACGCTCCCCGATCAATGCAGGTAAAACATGCAGAGTTCTCCGATCTATTTGTTCTATCCCGGTAAACTCTTTAGAAACTAATTTATTTGAATAAACCTCCACCTCTGGGATATAAATTGATTCTACATCTGAAAAAAGCTCAATAATCAAAGTGGTATCCGAACTAAGATTAATTATAACTTCTTTCTTTTTAAAAGGATAAAAATCAATTATAAATGTATATTCACCTTTTCGAAATTTAAACAGAAATTCGCCTTGTTTATTTGCATCGACTTTTTTGTTGAATGGTTTAATGAACATCGGGATTTGACTGATACCTTTCTTACTTCGATTATCAATGATTTTGCCTTTAAGTTCATATTGCTTAGCATAAGCCTGTGCTTCTGTCGTAAAAACACACAATACTGTTGATAACAAACAAAGTATCATCTTCTGTTTAAGCATAATTTATCTATTTATTGGTTACAATAATTAATCTGCTTTTTTTTACAAAACTTCCAAATAACCCAATTCCATTTTCAATATTTGAAAAAGCAGGATAAACGCCTCCATAAGACCCTAGCACATCCACTATATCATTACTATTAAACATAAATGAACTTATACTTTCGGCTAACATAAATCTTTTCAGAGTTGAATCAACTGTGATGATATTTATTTCGAATGAACTGATACTATTATCCACAACAAAATTCGGTTCCAAATATGATTCAGATGTAAGAAATGGAAAGCCATCAATTCTATTAGAAAACGCGGTTAAATAGCATCCATAATTTCGGTTATCCGGCAATTTCAATTTGAGCAAAAGAACGCATAAATTAGCTGTATAATGGGTACCATTGACAGAACCGCCTGCCTGATCGGAGACAATTGTGCATTCTCCCTGAATAATCTCACCGCTTTCAGTCGGTACTGTTGTTTGGGCATAAACTGTTTTGTTGTTAATCTCTGCTCTCAATAAATAGGTACTTCCCGGCCTTACCTGAATCAACCTTTCTTCATCTGTAAAAATCGAACTATCCTGTGGACTTGGTGATAGTTTAACCCAAGCACTATCTTTTTCGGAGATATACACTTTTGTGTCAGTATAATCTATGTCTTTAGAATCTTTATCTTCTGTAAAAGATTCACCTATAAAAACATGAACTTTCTCCCCCGGTGTTATCGCTGAAAATACAACCGGTGACACTTCATTAGTCCAGGGAGAGTCTTCTGTCTTATCCATACAAGATATGAACAAAACTGAGAAAGAATACAATAATGGTAACTTGAGGATGTTAATAAACTCACTTTTACCCGATGGGTTAATACTGTATTTCATAGTTTTTGTAAATAATATATAGAAAAGCTACTTCTCATAGATAAACGGAGCTCTCGGTATTTTATTGAAAAACATCTCTACTTTGTTGGTTTCAGTAGAGATGTCTATTATTTAAAACCTTACACTGTAGCTCAATGAAGGTAAAAATGGAAACAGGCTAAACTCATATAGTTTTAATCCATGAATTGAACTGCTCACACGATACATATATGGATTACTCTTATTATAAACATTAATTACGCTTAAATCCCAGACACTTTCATGTGTTAGCTTTTTTGTTTTGTAACTAACCCCAATATCTAATCTGTGATAAGTCTTTTGACGAAATTCATTCATTTTACCATAAAGAAGCACAAAGCTCCCTTCAATGTCAGTAAACTGTGAACGTGGAATAGTGTACGGGAGTCCGGTACCAAAGACCCAGGTTGCCGAAACAATAAACCTTGAGGTTAATTGTTGCTGGAACAAACATCCGATATCTAACAACCTATCGTATTTATACGGGAATTCTTCTCCATCATTCAAATCGATAAATTGTCTTTTTGCCTGAGCCAATGATACTCCAATCCACCCTGTTGATAATCCGTTAACTTTTCGCATCAAAATATCAACACCTTTGGATTTACCAACACCATTAACAGATAGAATCTTTTCCCACAGAGCAAAATCGGTAGTATAAGCTATACCTTCTTTTAAGTCAACCAGATTCTCCATTTTTTTATAATAAGCTTCAGCTGAAAATTCATAGTTGCTTTGTTCTGGTTTGTAATTTATAGCAATTGAAGCTTGATTACTAATAGCAGGAGGAGCTTCTGGCATTGCGGGAATTCGATAGTCAGCAGGTATACCGGCCCCATTATTGGATAAAAGATGAAACGGTTGCCACATACGGGAAACAGAAACTTTCAAAGCCAATTCAGCTGTTATTTTACGTGTCAGCAATAATCTGGGTTGTAAATCATGAAAAATAATACCTTCTGTAAAGATGACATTTTCTCTAATACCCATATTTAAACCAAAACCATGTAAATTATCCATGGTAATATCGGTAAAAATACTATGTTCATAAGCATTCGTTCGAGGATAACCAATTGAAAGATCGACTGCATTTAAATTTAAACCTGATTGTTCTACTATACTCTTACCCGGATTATAAACGTGGTAATAAAAATTATAGCCAGCCTGTATCCGAATATTATTGCTAAGTGAATACCGCCCTTTGGCAATAAAGAAATTGTCAGAGATGCTTGAAATGAAACTACTCTTATATTGTCCCTCAAGGATCTTGTCGGGGTTGTAAAAATTCAGAGTGCTTTTCTCTCCATAATGATACTTTGAATGCCCACCAATAAGATTTAATTGCAGCTGAGGAGAAATAATTTCATTAAATCGAAGAGAAATGGCTCTGTTACCCCATGTAGTAGAAATCTTTGATGTGAAACTTTCCTCTGTTCCGTCAACATCATAGTTCATCGCATCTTCACCAGTATAAAAACTAAAATACAATCTACTTTTAGTGGAGAGTATATAATTGAGTTTTAGATTAACATCGTGCATCAAGAATCCCATGTCAGTATCAAAGAACCATTTAAAAATTGGCATGGTGTTGATTCTGAATGAAGCCACATAAGAAGCTTTTTCTTTGATGATAGGTCCGTCAATATATATTTTAGAGGTCAGCATACCAAGGGTCATACTTTGATGATGATGATACATATCACCATCTTTTGTTCGAATATCCACGATGGATGATAGGCGACCACCATATTCGGCAGGAAAAGCTCCGAGAAATAATTCTGCACTTTTGATAATATCCGTATTGAATGTTGATACGAGATTTCCTAAATGATGAATATGATAGAGTGGCATATCATCCAACAAAAATAAGTTTTGATCATTGCTTCCTCCACGGATAAATAATCCTGTATTGCCATCTCCGGCTTGTTGTACTCCGGGTGTCAACTGAAAATATCTGACCAAATCTTTTTCGCCTACTAAGCTGGGTAATACATCTAATTCTGTTTTGCTGATTTTAAATGTGGATGGCGTTGGATCAAGAGGTTTAGCTCGCTTAATATTAACTTCCACTTCTTTTAAGTAGAAAGAAGATTCATGTAGTTTCCAATTTATCTCTGAAACGTCACAAGATGATATCCTGCATTGACTAACATACCCCAAATAGGAAACTTCGAGTAGGGCAGAGTCACAATCAGAAGGTATCCAAAGTGAATAACGTCCATGACTATCTGTGATTGTTCCCTTTCCCGATTTTTTATCAAGAACACTTGCTCCGATAATTGTTTCAGAAGTTGTTTCATCACACACTGTTCCGAATATTAGTCTTTGGTTCTTGGCATACATTGGCATCCCGAGAAAAAGAAAGAAACTCACTATTTGTAAAATTCTATATTGCATACAAGTTCATTCCTTTTCAATATTCGTTCTACCTTCAACATTAACAGTTGTATCAGTTTTACAATAAGTTCCTAAGATACCATATCCACCGTTTATATTGTTATAAACTCGTACGGGAGATGCCATCCCATATAACAAATCCCCTTCCGCAGCATATTTTTGTTTATAAAGGGATGTTTTGTACTGAAAATAAGCATACGATACTGTACGCAATTGAATTTTAATGTTATGATTCCAGGTGTAAGTTGATCCGGCATAATATCCTTCACCGGCACTATATTCGAAATTTATTGTTACATTTTGGTTCTGTTGTTTTTTAAGTTTGAAAAGTAGAGATTGTGGGTATGCTGCTTCAAACAAAAAAATATTGGGATAATATCCTTCTCGAGTGATTAACTTGTCATTTGTCTTTAGACTTAACTGATTGAAAGGATTATTTGAAGCAAATGACTCATTATCTGTGTTTTGCTGCCAGGCAATTAATTCATAATAATTTGTAAGATTTTCCGTGTTTGGAATAAAACTCACGGAACCTAAATAAGACGTGGTTTTACGTATCGGTGAAATACTAATGTCGGTGATAGTTACTTTGTGTGCAGGCATTGTATCAATAACCGAAATAATCCGGACGGGGTCAATGGTTTTTATTTTTATTTGGTATATATTTGATTTTCCGGGCTTTATATCAGGGATGTATAACGTAACTACATTATTCGTATTCATTTTCATTAATGGGTAAGATATGCCATTTGAAAGATCTTCAAAAACAGCTTTTTCTATAGTTGGTGCGGAGATTGGTTCTTTGGAAAAGGCGACCTGAGTTGATGTACAGTTTATTTTTATTGTAGAATCTGGACTCAAAAAAGCACTTACTGCCACCTCCGTGGAAAAGCCTTCAGACAAATCTACTTCTGTGTTTTGGAGGTCATTTGTACATGCAAAAAGGCAAACTGACAAAATGAATAATGGAAGTGTTTCACTCTTCATGTTAATAGTGTTTTTTTACTAACGGTGTATTAGCACCGTTAGTGTTTTTTTTACCATTCTGGAATTGAGTCCTTTGAAAATTTTATCCAAAAGTTGTCAGGAGAATAAGATCTAACTCCGGTATACAATCTATAAATATTATCGCCATTATAATGAGACCCATCATAACCAAAAGCATTATTATCATAGTTATAACCATACCCTTCAGACAAAACTCTCCATTGCCCATTCGGCCAGGTTATAACTTTACACAATAAACACTTTTTAAAACCATATCTTGCAAGGGTTGGTGGTATGTATTCTCCATTAGAGGTACGGTTCGTATGTTTTACCTTACCGTAATAATCATGTACCTTTGACGTATATTCGTAATACCAAGGATAAGGATTTACTATTATTTTTTGAATAGATGATAAAGTTTGACTTTTTATTTTTCTGCATCTTAAATCTAGCTCATTAGAATTTTCGTTCATTTCAATTATTTCGACACTAATTTTAGGTGTTTCACTTATTTCACAATTAGTAAAAGAAAAAGGAAAACTTGATTTCTGAGTATTCATTTGATGTCCTGATTCAGATAAAGAATCATCTGTTGCTGCATAGTATTCATACTCGCTTAAATGAGTTTGTAAAACATCTTCCTTATCTGAAGATACTACAATATCAACATACCCTTGTTTATTAATTAAAAGCCTAATTGTATCAGAATACTTAAATTCCACAGAAAAAAAATCTGACTCGGCAGTCTCATTTGGTATGTATATTTCATTAAAATCTGTGACATTATCTTTACAAGCATAAGATATAGATAAAATCAAAAATACAAATAGAATCTTGATATAGTTGGTTTTCATAAATGTAAATTTTAAATTGTTGTTAATCAAATTGACTTCGCCCTAGCAACCCACAACCATAAATCACTATTTTAATCTTTGTTGTTCCTCTTGTGATAGGATTAACAACATTTTTTGATTGTTGCCGCCCCACAAGGTCTTTTGCAGGACGGCTTTCTCAATCAGATTATTGTTTCTCATATTTAGTTGGTTGTTTTATTATTGCCGGTTCATTCGGTAAGTATGTTTTTCTGCTGTGCAAAATTGGGGGTTCTATGCCAATATTCAGGTTAACGGAACGTTATATAACATCAAGCTTTGATTTATTTTGCATAATGTGCTGGTTATGAAAATTATATCAATTGGAAATTAATATCAGATAGAGATGCTTATAACGTGAATTAGTTTTTTTTATGGTATAGCTATAACCTTGAATCTTATGTTCCCATTACTATCTGTATAAGATATAATCAGGTACTTTATTCCACCAATACAATTGTTCATTTGTTGCAGGTTGAGAGTTCTGTGATTTGTTTTAAGCGTGCCCATAAAAATTAGTTTTTAATGTGTGATTACTGTTGAATTTTCAATGGACAAAATTGAGTTATATTACATAATTAATAGGTTATCAGTTGGTTATATAATATATTGGCTTTTGTTATATAACATTGTTGGTTCTACAATTTAGGGTAATCGGGAGTATAATAGTGGTTGGAATTTTCTATATAGGAGAGCTGTTAACATAGACCCCGAATTAAGGTTAATAATTTCGGCGAACGTTATACAGCTGTTAAGGAAAAAGCTATATCTTTGCAAATCATGAAAAATATCGGACTCATAAAATCGTTTACCTTTACTTCTATACTTCTTATTTTCATACTGCAGGGGATATGGCTTTACCGTGCTTACAAGGAAACGGAGGCGAAATTACACTTGGAAATAAATAATGATTTTGGTACTGCTGTCGAAGAGGAACTGATGTCCAGGTTTACCTCGTATAATGAAAGTCTCGAGGATGTGACAAACAATAAACCAAAGGAACCTTATGTATTATTCGATTCTGGTAAAGCAGAATTAAGCAATGAAAACCCCGGAGAAGATTTTTCAATCGCGATACAAGAATACCTGTTTTCTCTACATGCATATTTACGCTTGGATTCAATAAATGCCATTTTTTCTGACATGCTTTTAAATAAGCGTATTTATGGGAGATTTATCATTAACCATATCAATACGAAGACAGGCGAGATTATGGAAACCACTGACAAAACATATTCGGGTTTAATAAAAGGTGCCTTTTATTCCAATATTATACCTGTCAGGTTAGACAAAAGCGAAGGAGTGCAGGTCGTGTTAGTTTCTCCTGTTGGTGTAATTTTCCTGCAAATGGTGTTTCTTCTGATTCTTTCTGTCTTGCTGATTTTGTTTGTAACATACATCTTGTTTTTCCAAATGAGTTCATTGCTTAAAGAGAAACATTTGAGGCAACTTCATACCGACTTCGCGCATGCTTTAACGCATGATATGGCAACTCCACTGCAAACAATTGCTCAGGTAAACAACCTGCTTGCCAATGAGAAATTGTATAACGACCCGGGAAAACGTGCGAAATATATTGACCTCGCGGGTCAACAAATCCTGAATCTACAAGCGCTCACCGATAGGATACTTACCGTGGCGAGGGCTGATAAGTCTGCTTTAGAAGTAAACCTGTCGCCGGTAAATCTCGGGGATATCATTTTATCCTTAACCGAGAAATTCAAGGTACAGGCTAAAAAACCCGTGGAATTTAACGTTGCTTTCTCTCCGGAACATATCAATTTACAGGCTGATGTCACCATGCTTACTAATGCCGTGAGCAATCTGATTGACAACGCGATAAAGTATTCGGGTAACTCGGTCAATATTAGTATTCGTTGCGAGCAAAAGGATAAGGATGTGTTTATTTACATCAAAGATAACGGTTACGGCATGTCGGAGAAAGATCAGGCGAAAGTGTTTACAATGTTTGAACGGGGTAAAGCGGTGACGCGGAAAGAAGCGAAAGGTTTCGGGTTAGGGCTGAGTTATGTGAAAAGGGTGGTAGAGGCACATGGGGGAACAGTCAACTTGTTCAGTAAAGAGGGTGAGGGATCGGAGTTCGTGTTGTATCTTAACGCTATAACTTCTTAATTTCAAAACATCAATAATAATACACAATCTCACATGGTAAAAATTCTTTTAATTGAAGATGACGAAGCCTGTGCTTATACAATTCAGGGCGGATTGGAGTTGCTGGGTGTTTACGATGTGGCCGTTGCGCAAAATGGGAGGGAAGGATTGAACATGTTTGATCATTTTTCTCCGGATGTAGTGGTTACGGATGTCGAAATGCCTGAAATGGATGGTTTCGAGTTGGTTACGCAACTTAGGGCTAAGGATGAGTCCGTCGTTATCATCATGGAATCGGGAAGAACCATGCCCAAGGATGTGATCAGGGGATACGAAACGGGTGTTGATGATTACATCAAAAAACCATTTGTGGCTGAGGAACTACACATGCATATACAAGCTATACTGAAACGAGCTCAGAAAAACCGGGGTAATATCATCAACGATGCAGGTAGTTGTGTGTTTATTGGAAATTATAAATTCGATATTTGCGAAGATACGTTGGAGTTACGTACGCAAAAGCAGAAACTTACCAAACGGGAAGCGGATATTCTAAAGGTTTTGTATGAAAGTAAGAATACCCTTGTTTCCCGTGAAAGCTTACTCAACAATTTCTGGGGAAATGCCGATTTCTTTCATTCCCGCAGTTTGGATGTGTTTGTGTCTAAACTACGTAAATATCTTGTGCATGATACTTCTATTCAGATTGTTACTGTAAAAGGTAAAGGGATTATGCTGAAGGTATAATATGAACGCTTAATTATCTTTTCATCTTTATCAATTGCTGATACCGCTCCAATACCTCTTCTGCAATCTGCTCCCACGATTTGGTCAGTGTTCGTGCAGCTTGCAGGCCGGTTCTTCTCAAAAGTTCAGGTCGAAGTGCTAATTCCTTCAGTTTTAATGCCAGCGAAACGGGGTTGTCGTAGACTAAGAACCCGTTGTAATTATCGGTAAGTTGACTGGCAGCGGTTGCGCCACGTACCATGACTGAAGGAGTGTAAAGGGCAGCGGCTTCCCTGGCGACCAATGCCCAGGTGTCGTACAAGGATGGAAAGAGAAATAAATCGGCTGCCGCGTAATAATCGCGCAACACATCCCGGTCGGATATCATGCCGGTAAAAAACACTTTGTCACTGATATTCAATTTAGAAGCAAGCGATTTCATATCTTCAGCGGCATAGCCGGTTCCCACGAAATACATCCTGAATGGTTGGTTGCATTGTGCCAGTCCTTCAAGGATAAGCCGGAGGTTTTTCTCCCAGACCAGCTGACCGACATACAGAAATACCAATTCATCTTCCGGTATGCGCAGTTTCAGCCGGGCGATTTTTTGGAGCAGTTCAGGTTCGGTGTCCGTGCTGAAATCATTCCCGTTATTCATCACTACTACTTTCCCCTTGTAACCGTATTCCCGCAGGGTGTCTTCCACCGCTTCCTGCGGAATCCACACCTCATCAGCCTGATTGTAGAAATAGACCAGTTCCAGTAGCATCAGTTTGATGATGGCTTTGGAGTGCAGTGATTGCTCGAAATTATCTTTGTATTTGGAGTGAAAAGAGGCTACTAAAGGAATTTTCCTGTCGCGTGCAATTTTCAGCGCCAGCAGTCCGGAGGTAAACGGACAATGGGCATGAACCAATGAGAACGGGATGTTTTCAAGTTTGGACTGAAATGTCAGGTCGAAGTCGGGTAGTCCGAGGCGATATGGCTCCCTGTTGATAAGCGGCACGGATGGATAACGATACACCGGAAAAGGGTCCTGATCGATGTAATCAGGCGCTTTGGGTGTCACCACACAAACCTGTTCCCCCATGTTGTGCAGACAGCGGGCGTATTGCTGCACTGTAATTGCTACACCATCGATAATGGGAGGGTAGCTGTCGTTGAATTGTCCGATTGTTTGCATCATAAACACGGGTTAATCACCCTGCAAAGCTATCAAAAAATTTCGTAACTCCTACCGACCCCTCTTCCGTTATATGCAATTCCAACACCTGTTCAGGCGACAAACCCGGCTCTTTTCTGTGCGATACATACAGGATGGCCGTGTTGGTTTCCTTGGCAATTTTATTGATCAGTTGGGAAAGCAATGCCGCGTTTTGGTCGTTCAGACCGGTCGAAGGCTCATCGAGAATGAGTACAGGACGATGTTTTATCATCGCCCGGGCTATTAACACCATGCGTTGTTTCACCAACGATATCTGCTGAAAGGAGGTGTCTTTTTCGTCAAATAATCCAATTACCTGCAACCATTCCTCTGCCGTTTTCTTTTCAAGATAAGAGGGTTTTTGATAGAGTCCTACCGTGTCGTACAAACCCGATACCACCATCTGCAACACCGTGTTTCTTCGGCTGAAAAAATCTGTCAGGGCAGGCGAGAAGTAGCCGATTTTTTCTTTGATGTTCCATACACTTTCTCCCGAACCTTTCTTCCTGCCGAAAAGATAAATGTTCTGTCCGTAAGCTTTGGTGTTGTTGCCATATATCATCGACAGCAGGGTTGTCTTGCCCGAACCATTGGGACCAACCAATTGCCAGAACTCACCCCTTTGAATTTTCCAGTTGATATTACGCAATACCTTTTTCTCATGGTACGACACATTTACATCCTTCATTTCGATGAGGACTTCGGGTATGGTATCGTATGCATGCAGACTGGCAGGTATTTGATAAACATTGGTTGTCGCGGTTTCAGTTTGCTTCGCCAGATATTCTGCCATGGTCTGAATGGTGGAAAACTGATTGTCCTTCACCTCGATTATCTGTGTAATGAAAGACAAGATATCGGCTTTTCGGTTGAAAATTTGTATAAACTGCATGTTTGCTGACAGGCTTTGCAGTTTCTCCTTCATTGCTTTCACGGAAGCGACATCCAGACAATCGAAGGGATTATCCAGTATCATAAAATCAGGTTGGAGCGATAAAAGATATGTAAACAGCACCTTTAATTGCTCCCCGCTCGATTTGGTCAGGATGTCTTTTCCGGCCATTGCCGACAAGGTCATTTGCTCATGCTGATATTCTTCTTGTATTAATTGCTGCAGCGTGATGGTTGAAAACAGCACGCCTTTTTTGTTAGTGAGCTCCGGGAATAAGTCAGCATAAGCGCCTTTCAGGATGGCCCGGATGCATGAGTCCTTGTCGGAATGGTCGGTGATTTGTATGGCGTAGTGGTTGGACATGATGGTTGTACAAAGATAATCTGTTCTGTAGAGCTAATTGTTTGAAAATAATTGCAAATAAACAACATTTGTCTTGAAATGACGGTAAGCTTGATGTTTTTTTGTCTAAATTAAGGGTAACATAGTGTGATTTATCTGGGGTTGCCACGTCGGCTTCGCTACGCTCGCAATGACGGGACAATAACTGCGTGCGTACTTTCAGGGGGTTGCTTCGTCGCTCACTTCGTGAGCTCCTCGCAATGACGGTGCGTTGATTATGGTCATATATCCGTCGCGCGGGCTTTTGCGAACTTATTGAGTGATTTGCAGCGACGGTTCGGGGGACTATAGCGCCCGTCGCTGCAAAATGATGATTGGTTGTGCAAGCTTTTCAATTCAGCTGTTGGTTTATTTTCATCGGAATAAATATCCGCTGGTAGTTTTTATAGTATCGTGTAACTCACATTGCGTCCGCTTCCTTCTTTTTCAATCAATCCTTTGTTAAGCAACACAGACAAAATGCGTTTAACGGTTGGTGCAGGTATTGCCAATTTTTCGGAGATTTCACTAGATTGAATATTGGGTCGGTTTTGAATAATTGTATAAATTGATTTTTCCTTCGGTGAAAGTTGTGTTTCCAAACCGCTTCGATTCAATTTCACCAATAGTTGCGATTGAATATTTGACAAGCAACTCAAAAAGAACTGTATCCAAACGGTCACATCTTCGTTGGGGCGTTGTGCCTGACAATTCCTAAGAGCCTGATAGTATTCATTTTTTCGGTTTTCGATTTCGTGTTCAAAACTCACATACTGGATCCATTTATAACCGTTCTTGAGTAATAAAAAAGTTGAAATCAAACGACTTAATCTACCGTTTCCATCCTGGAATGGGTGAACGCTTAAAAAATCATAGACAAAGGTTGCTACTTTAACTAACGGGTGAACTTCCTTTTCTGTATTATACCAATTGAGCAATTGCCTGATTGCATCTTCGGTGGCAAATCCCGCTTCGGTAGTTTGAAAAATGATTTGTCTGGATCCGTCCGGAAATGAGGCTTCAACAGCGTTACTATGTACTTTATAATCACCTTTATGCCATTGGTCTTTATCACAATATTTCATCAAACTGTTGTGTAAACTTTTAATATGATTTTCGGTAAGTTGGATGTTTTTGTAAGATTCTGAAATCAAATCCAAGACTTCAAAATAACCGACGACTTCTTGTGAATCTCTGTCGTTAAGTTTTGTAATATCAATTTTTTTAAGCAACACATCCACTTCTTCATTGCTCATTGTGTTACCTTCAATGCGGTTTGATGCCCCTACACTTCGTACAGTAGCAATGCTTTTCAAGTCTTTGAGGTTTCTTTGTCCTTCTTTTCGTTCAATGGCAGTCCAATTTGCATCAAAACGATCGATTTCACTGATTAGGTTAATCAGTTTCCAATTGATATTCAGTTTGAAATTATATACTTTGTTTTCCATTTTGATACGATTTGATACGCAAAGATACGATTAAGATTTGAATTTACAAGTATGAAATGATACGATTTGATACGATTATATTTGATTATGATACGAAAAATGTATTGATCTCTTGTTTTTAATTTTTTTTTGTCAATTATGATTTTAGAGGGGGCAAAGGGACAAATAGCTGAGTGCGGGTTATGAGGAGGTTGCTTCGCTACGCTCGCAAAGACGGGCAATCAACCAAGTGCGATTTTAGAGGGGGTTGCCACGTCGGCTTCGCCTCCTCGCAATGACGGTGCGTTGATTATGGCCATATATCCGTCGCGCGGGCTTTTGCGAACTTATTGAGTGATTTGCAGCGACGGGTTCGGGGGACCATAGCGCCCGTCGCTGCAAAAAGATGATGGTTGTGCAGGTTTTGGGCGACGGGTGTTTATTGGGTGCGATGACAAAATCGAACTCTGCTTTCTTTGGATTTTACAACATCGAGGCTACTAATCATTGTTTGTCTATTATGTTCTTCTTCTGTTTGTCAAGTTGCTTTGCATTCAGAGGTGTTACCACCTTTTTTCCGGTTTTTTCTTCAATTTCTCTTCTCGTGTTTCCAACAATTGTCCCGCCTTGTTGAGCAATCCGTTTATTATCTTCGAATGATTTCGGTTGTTTCTCCTTAGAAATCTCTGTTGTTGTAGCTTCTGCAAGCATATTTAGTACACAAACGCTGGTTTATCCACTCTTTGCTGTAACCTTTGCGCAAGTATGTTTCCATTAAACGGTCTATTCCCAATTCGGGGTCTTCAATCTCGTCTATTCGTTCACGGCCAACCTGTGCCAACCACATTTTAAAGGGTTCAGCTTTTGGCGATGGGATACTTTGGATTAACCGGAAAAGCTGTTCGGTATCAGCAACATCAGTTAACCGCATTTTACTATCGGCAGCTTGCATTTTCAAAGCGTGACAATTCGTCACGGTTTCATTTCCTTCTTCTTTTAGCCTCTGCTTCAATTTCCTCCAATACGCTTGTGGGTCAATGCTTTCAGATAATACACCCACAACATCAACGATTGAAAAATACCATTTTTCCTGCTCGTCGTCCCAATGTGTACGAATCTGCTTTTCGTTAAATAATTTTATGGCAGTTTTTTTGGTCATAGATATATTACTATTTTAATTATATCAAAATTTTTTATCTTCATATCAAGATGCAGATCCTATTATACGGCATAACGAGAGACTGCTCATTTAACTCAAATTTCCTCCAAAATTAGCAATAATTTCGTTTGACAGTTACATTTATTGAACTTTGGCATGTTAAAATCACAGGTTTTCGCAATTGTAAATCACCAGGTGAAGGCTATCGTTAGGTTGCTTTGCTACGCTCGCAAAGACGGTACAATAACTTCGTGCGTACTTTCAGCGGGTTGCTTCGTCGCTCACTTTGTGAGCTCCTCGCAATGACGGGCAATCAACCAAGTGCGATATTAGAGGGGGTTGCCACGTCTCTCACTTCGTGAGCTCCTCGCAATGACGGTGCGTTGATTATGGTCATATATCCGTCGCGCGGGCTTTTGCGGACTTATTGAGCGATTTGCAGCGACGGTTCGGGGGACTATAGCGCCCGTCGCTGCAAAAAGATGATTGGTTGTGCAAACCCGGGGCGACGGGTGTTTATTGGGTGCGATGACCCCGTCATTGCGAGGCGGCGAAGCCGACGAAGCAACCACCCGTCATTGCGAGGAGCTCACAAAGTGAGCGACGTGGCAACCCGCTCTAAAATCGCACTTGGTTGATTGCCCGTCATTGCGAGCAAAGCGAAGCAATCTCCTGTCATTGCGAGCAAAGCGAAGCAATCTACTGCACAATTAAGCTTCCATAGCAACTTCAAATTATCATCCAAACCGCATTTTCATAATGCTCCAAAAACTCATCCGGCTGCCATTTTATAGTTAAGTTATCAATTCCTTCATCCCAAATATGAGTCTTTCTGAACGATATAGTATGTGTTGCCAGTAAACCGTGATGTAGTAATAACGAAACATCAAAATACTGGTACCTGTTGGCTTTGAGAAATTCAACTAATGCATGGGTGCTTAGGCTGGTTCTTTGCATAAGGTTTAAGCCTTTTAAAATGCATTAAAGTTTGATTGAAAGCTCCAAATGTCCACCAAGTCCCAGCTCAATTATTTTTTGAAGTGTCGAAATGCGGGCTTCTTTAGTGTTGTTCTCGATCTTGGAAATGTATGATTTTGTTGTGCCAACTTTTGTTGCAAGTTCCTCCTGTGTCATGCCTTTTTGAAGCCTTGCCTGATGAAGCAATGCGCCAATTTTGAAATTTTCATATCCTTGCTCTAATTCTTCACGCTTTTTAGACCCTCGTTTACCGTAGTTCTTCACTTTGAATTCTTCCAGTGTCATCAAATTTTGATTACTCGTTTTCATACGCTTCTTTTCAATGAAAGTTCTTAGGTTGCTTTTTTAAAACTAAGCTTTCTTTCATATTCAACACCCGGTTCACTTGCCAAAAACATTTCCAGTTGGTTTTTATTGTCAAATCCACGCAGTTTGTTTTTGTAGTTCCCGAATATATGTGGATTTTCAATTTCTAATTTTCTGTTTTTTGATATTGTCAGGAACTCTTCTTCTCTGTCAATGCCAAGGAATTTTCTGTTTAAAAGATTAGCTGCTATTCCGGTTGTACTGCTACCCGTAAACGGGTCTAAGATCCATGCGTTCTGTTTGGTTGAAGCAAGAATAATTCGCGTAAGTAAGGCTAAAGGCTTTTGAGTTGGGTGTTTTCCACACGATTTCTCCCATGGAGCAATGGCAGGTAAACTCCAAACATCTTTCATCTGAGTGCCGCCATTGATTTCCTTCATTAATTCGTAGTTGTAATAATGTGAGGATTTCTTTGATTTACGTGCCCAGATAATAAATTCTGTGGAATGTGTGAAATATCTGCACGAAAGATTTGGTGGTGGATTTGTTTTTGCCCAGGTAATGCAGTTTAAAATCTTAAATCCTAATTCTGTCAGCATTTGAGCAACAGAAAATATGTTGTGAAAAGTTCCACTTATCCAGATTGTACCATTGTCGGTGAGGTGGCTATGACAGGCTTTTAGCCAATTGAAGTTAAATTCATTATCTTTCTCAAATCCTTGCGATTTGTCCCATTCACCCTTGTTTACACTTACCATTTTACCGCTCTGTACTGAAATCCCGTCGTTCGACAGGAAATAGGGTGGATCTGCAAAAATCATATCGAACTTAAAATCAAATTGATTTAAAAGTTCAACACTATCACCTTGTAAGAGTGTAAATTCTTTGTCTTTTGATTTGAAAAAAGGTTTAATCATAATTCAATTTTAGTAAAATGTTGATTAAACTCATCTATTGATTTAACAATAATTCTGTCGTTGAACCCTTCAAGAGTATCTGTCCACCTAACGAGAACATTATTGTTATTGTAATCTACCGTGGGATCTATCTCGACTTTAAGACCCATATAATCCCAAATTTGTAAATCATTTGTTACTTCCAGATAATCAGCTAAGGAGTTTATCTTTCCGTTAATCTTCCTTGTACCGTGTCTATCAAATCTCATATTTAATGTTTTTAATTGGTTAAAAGAGTTAATTTATTACTTTTGTGCAAAGATAATAATAATCATTCTTTGTAACACACAATAAGTGTCTTTATTTGCATGGAAAATGATATTTTAACACAATTTGGCAGCAGAGTAAAAGAGCTACGTATAAAAAACAAACTCACACAGGAACAGTTTGCTCAAAAAATAGGACTGCATAAAAATTACATCGGTATGGTTGAAAGGGGGGAACGAAATCCATCCTTGGTTAACATACAGATAATAGCGAATGGGTTGAATGTTACGATTTCTGAGTTGATGAAATTCTTAGTTTGAATAATCTTTATTTGCAATTTGGTCCAATAATTTTATATCTCTGTGATTTAATCAAATAGATGCTGTTATAATCATCTTCATCTTTAAAACCATATTGCCATATATTATATAAATCGCCTTGCATTTCAAAAAATAATAAAAATACATCCTTTTTTGAATAATATTTCCATTGTTTAAAGGGATAAAATAACTGTCTAATAATCGTATTTGTTGTCGTTGAGTTTTTTGCTTCAATTAAGACAATCTTATCTCTACTTTCAAATCCAGCATCAACTTCTGTTTGAACACTTTCTGTTTTAATTCGTTGTTTTCCAACTTTAAATGAGAACGGGGGTGTATATTTTCGACCTCTAATTGTTAATAAAAGAGAAGGGTCTTCCATAAATGTTCTAATCAATGAGGATGCATAAGCAAAATCCAAATGTTGCATTTCAGAATCACCAACTTCTGAAGTTTCAAGCTTGAAGTCTAATTGTGATTTGTATATCAATGGTTCTGTATTAATTGGTGGAATGTCAACATAACCCTCTCCTTTAATTATTTTATATTCGCCATTTTTCACTGGTAATAAAAAAAGATCATTTTCAACAAATACATCAGGTCTGTCTTCTCTACAATCCTGTTTGCATAGCAAACGAACTTCCTTCTCAGCTGTTTTTTTAAAGTCATGACATGCAGATTTTATTTGATAATTTTTTATGTGGAAAGGTGATTTAGAAAAATCATGTTTATCTAAACCTAAAACATCAAATATTTTTCTCCAAGAAATACTACTACTCATATTAATTACTTATAATACTCTTGAACACCATTAAAATATCCTTGTGCATAAGCTGCATGAGGACTTTTATGTCTTTGCTCTTTCGCCTGGCTATCATCAAGTGATTGAAATAAAACAGTCAAGTCAATGCTTTCTTTTAGTACGAGGCCATCTTGATAGCCTTGTTCATATGCACAAGCTGCACACTTGTGTCTACCAATTTTTCCTTGGTCAGTAGGAAGTGTTCTCATAACTCCCTGAATTGCTGAGTGATCTTTTTTGCAAGCCATATTTTATTTTATAAAAATGATTTTAATTCTTTATAAAGTTTTGATTCACCGACTCCACCTGGAGGATATTGCTCTTTTGTGAAATTCATGTCATTGATGTCAATTTTCTCAAATACATTCTTGAAATTTTCGAAAGTTGGAACATCCGAATCTTTTTCAATAACTCTATAAACATCTTTTAGGAGTCTCATAAGTGAAATTAATCCTGTTGACTTAGGCAAAATTGCTGGATATTCTAAACTCCAAGATTTTGGCCACTTATTCTCAACAGCTTTAAAATAGTTCCAAATAAACAATGCAATTTTTGCATCTTCTTTATTGATAAAATAGTTTCTTAAAAATAAATGGTAAAAATCTTTATCTGATGGATACAATGGGTCTAAACTTTTTCCTCTTTTCAATACATCCCTATCTTTTTCTGGTTCTCTCGATATGTATTTCAAAATACATTCAACAAATGTTGATTGAGTTATAGTTTCTCTTTCTGGATCATCTGCACGACCTAAAATTTTAATCTTATCAACAAAAGGACTACCTTTTCTTTCATTCAAAAGTCTTACAATATTATGTGCAGTTCTTTGTGGACTATGTGTTTTTGAATACTCATATAAATCATAAACTAAGGATTTATTTACTTTAGTTTGAGCTTTGTTAATTGTAGCAAATACCATTGATTGATCATCAATATCCATATCAACAAATATGCTCACAACTAGCTGGAATTCACCTTTGTTCTGAAAAAACAAATTATTCTCAAGTCCCTTTTTTAATCCATAAACACGATGTTGTCCATCAATTATTTTTGCAATATTCTCATCTTTTCTAATTTTCAATTCTGATGTTGATCTATCAAAAGAAATATTTACCAATTCTTTTTCATTGCTAAATTTTGTTATTGAATCTATTGCTAAAATAATACTTGACGGGAATGTAGCATCAATATTTTCAACATATTGAGCTATGGATTTAATTCTTTTCGGTTCTAACTCTCTCTGTATCCCAAAATATGTTTCGACTTCGCTGTTTTCCTCTCTTTCAATTCTTCGTATATCTGAGTAGCAAATCTTTAACAAATCCTGCCAATCGATAGTAGCAACATAGAAGAAACCTATAGGTTGCTTGACTTCTAAACATTTAATTGTAATATTTGACTTATCCATTATGATTTCCTTGTTAGTTCCTCAAAATCAGCAAATAAATCTTTTTTACTCTGTTCTCGTTCTTCTTTGGGACGTGGATGTTCTTTTCTGTAATCAAATATCTTATAGAAGACAAACAAAATAAAAGATATAATTGTAACAATCCATGTGAAAATGGAAATGGTATTCCTATCTAAAATTGAATCAAATTGATTGTTTTTCATTGAAGTTATCAAAAATATTATTGAAATTACACCTGCGGTTATAAGGATTAGACCAAAAACAAAAAAGTTTTTTCTTACTTGTTTTAAAGACAAATATGTAGCACTAGTAAGAAAAGCGGCACTATATACAACAAAGTTTTTCGGATGAAAAAAGTCAGGATCTTCCAAAAAAGGATTTAATACATCTACAGATGATAATAATTGAAGTAATATCCAACCAAACCATAAAGGGAATAAATTACCAAATAAAGTAAAAATAATTGAAACAACAGGTTCAGAGTAATTTTTTTTATACCAGTCCTTCAAATGGCGAAAGTGATATTTTACTTTCTCGCGTATTTGTTTAATTAAACTCATCATTAATGTATAATGTTTATTAATATACCATTTCTCAACATCTCCAAATTCACCAGATAATCCGATTTGTCAAAATACTCCCTCAATGGCTTTAATGTGGATTTCCAGCCTGCACCATCAGTTACCCAAATAAATTCAATGCCCTGTCTGTGGTAACGGTTATACATTTCGCAGTATTCCGTAGCTGTCGATTTTAGTTTAGATCCACCTCCGCTATAGAAATTTACCTCGACAAGGTAGAGTTTGCCATTTTTATTGATAGCGAAGTCAATGATGCGTGACGATTTATCTACTTCTATTTGAATACCCCATTTGGCTTTGATTTTTGCCGCAGTGGCTTGTGATATGTATTCAGCCCCACTTTGTTGGCAGTATTCATCCACAAATACTTCCACAATGCCTTCCATCATGGTGCCTCCACGGTTCTTTCTTCCGTTGCTATCCAATCCTACTTCGACCCCAATGGCGTAGTCAACCAAATTTCTTACTTGTTTGTTACAGAGAATATCGGCTAATCCAGTTTGGAGGACAAATGATGCCAAATCATTGATTTGGTCGTCGGTTGGTGTTTTTAAAGAAAAATCAAAACGTTTGGAAATAAACTGTTTGACGTCTATAAGTACATCAAACGATTTCTCGCGGCAGGCTATCAGGTAAGGAATCGCCTTTATAACTTCCGGGTATTGCTTGATAAGCAAAGCCGTTTCTTGCTCAATATTTTCTTTTCCGATTAAATAATTGAGCAGGTTTAATTCTTTTTCAATTGGTTTTACCTTATCAAAAACCTTTTTCCAGTTTACAAAGTAATCCCAGGTAGTAATTTTATCTCTAAAGCTATTTTGTATATACTCAAATAATTTATCATCGCTTGGTAATTCAAGCAATTTTGACAGTTTTTTCATAGCTTCCATTTGTGATTAATAACTCTGTAAGTTTTCCTCTTTTATCAGCTTTTGCATTGACCATTCTGGTCGCATAAACACGACTAATTTCAAACTGATTATATAAATCATCAAAAAAGTTGTCGTGCGGATTTTTCCCTTTTACATCAGAATTACTTAAAATAAAACGATGACCAAGCATGTCAATTCTTTGACAAAATCTGCCAAGTCTGATTTGCTCGTTATCATTAAAATCCTCTTTTGAATATGAATTGAAACTGGAGGTCTCACTCAACGGTTTATAGGGTGGGTCAAAATAAAAGAAACTATTTTCACCAGCATGTTTTAATGTTGCTTCAAAATCACCGGTCAGAATCTCCACTTTCTGTAGTAATTCGCTATCAGCCAATATTGTTTGTTCATCGCAAATTGTTGGATTTGCATACTTTCCAAATGGTACGTTAAAAAGTCCTTTGCTGTTTACTCTGTAAAGTCCATTAAAACAGGTTCTATTTAGAAAAATAAATAATGCCGTGTTTTCAACCGGTTCGAGTGATTTCGTGTTGAATCTATCTCGTTTTAATAAATAATATGCCTTTCGGTCACCTTCTGTAAGTGGCAAATACTCATTCTGAATTGAGCGAAGTGCCTTTATTAATCCTTTTGGATTTGTTTTTATTGTTTTATAGGCTGTTGTTAAATCCGGATTTATGTCGTTGATTACTGCTTTTTTAATATCCGGATATTTTTGCAAAATCCAGAATAATACGGCTCCTCCACCAACAAATGGTTCTATGTATGTTATGTTATGTTGATTTCGAAAGTCTTCCGGTAATAATTTTTGAATGGTTTCTATGAGTTGTGTCTTGCCACCAACCCACTTGATAAATGGTTTTGCTTTTTGTGTCATGATAATTTTTACGATTGCACAAAAATACATTAATTTTTGGATTTTACGACTTTTTTCTTTTGAGTTGACCTTGAAATCATACATATAGTTTTAGTTCTAGACGCACATTGGTTATAGTGCGCTCCAACATACTTTCACACACAGTTGTATGAGTGAATTGTATTTGATTTCTTCTTTAATTGCAGAAAGCCCTATCGAATGGCTTCAGCTCAATTGTCGTATCAGCGATACGACAATTTGCTCATTGTCAAAAATATCATCAAATTGCATCATTCTGCGCAGATTTTTGTCTTCAAAACTTCGTCCTTACCCAAAATTTGTATTATAAATTGATTCTACAAATTAACATAGTTAATTAGGAGGCTAAGACTATAACATACATTTAATAATGCTTTATTCGATACAACCTTCCACAAATTTTTCCCATCTTTGCACTCAAATTCCCAAACCCTTTTAACTTATAATATGAAGAAAACAATCAGAGCCTATTTCAGGCAGAAGCCATTCAAGTCGATGAAGGATATGTTTATGCCGGTGGCGGTGCACAAAGGACGGTTGAGCATGCGTGATGTGATTGACCGGATGACCGACCGGGGCTCACTTGGTAAGGAAACTATTGAAATTCTGATTAACAATTTTCACGAGACGGCCATGGAGCTGGCGGCGGATGGTTATAACGTGGATGCCGGGTTGGTGTATCTGCGGGCGATGATAACTGGGACCAACAGCGCCCACGAGATTGATCGCGATATTAACAAGGTGGTGATTTCGGCGATACCCGGGAAAAAACTGCAGAAAGCCGGTGAGCAAACTAAAATCGAACTGGGTCGCCATAAAAATGTGTACAAAGGTATCATGGGTGTCGGACTGCCTAACCAGCAGGGTGCGGAGCTAACTGAAAGGTCGATGGTGAAGATTTTTGGCAATCACCTCAAAATAGCGGGAGAGCATCCGGCTTGCGGGGTGTTTTTTATCCATGCTGAAACGAAAAAGGTGATACAGGTTCCCATGAATTATATCGTCGATAATTTCCCACAGTCGCTGTTGCTGATACTGCCGGATGAGCTCGTGGCAGGGACTTATCAACTGAAAATAACCACTTGTTATGGTGGTAACGCTACTTTACTGAAAAAACCAAAGATTTACGAATATGCACAGCCGGTGATGATTCATCCGAGGGTTTAAGGTCTTGGTGCTTTACACTTCCCTGTGTGGTTAAGTGATTCCCCTCGTATGGATGTGCCTGCATACTCCCTGTGGTGGTGTGTTATAGCCTGTGCAGAGGTGCTTAGTGTAGTAGTACACTAAGCGATAGTGTAGTGCTACACTAAGCCATAGTATACATGTACACTAAGTAATAGTGTACTACTACACTAAGCACCTCATATCAGGCAGTGTTGGTGTGCCACTACCGGTATGTTGCCGGTGCCATAGTAGAGACGCGATTAATCGCGTCTCTACTATATTGACCAAATAAGGTTTTTCTATTTCTTCTCATACGCCTGCTCATGCACGCTCGCTCGTGTCTGTCCAAATTATTATACCTTTGACTTAGTGTCAAAGTTTCATCGAGTTAAACCTGAGATTCAATTCAGTTATACGAGCCATTAATCCATTGAAATCTAAAGACTCACCATAAATCATATTTTCCTGCATAAGCAAATAGTCTTTCTCCCAGTCTTTCCATGTCGACTCAGGAGGTACAAAGCGTATCGACTGAGGTTGATGTGTTGAATAGTCAACACCAGCCATAGAGGTAAATCGTTCACGATGTTTAATGATTTCATTATATAAGTCGACATCCAACAAAACATCTTTACAGAGTTCGCTATCCATCAGTTTTTCTAAATCGTAGAGGTGTCTCGACATTCTATTGATGTCTTTTCCAAGCGTGGCACTTTGAAATAATTCATGTAACAAAAATGCTTTTTCAAGTAAAGTTCTTTTTGGTAAAACAGCCTGAACAACAAAGTCTGTATCAGCAAAATTGGCTGTTGGAAGCAATTCGCCAATAATTGATTTTATGCTAACGCTTTCACTTGGTTCCATAAGTGAGCGTGAACCAATTTCTATTTTCACGGTGTTGAAAATGTAGTCAGAATTATCTAAGACTGATTCATAATGCAAATGCAGGGTCTCAGGGTCGACATTACTTTCGTCAGTGATATTCACATTTAAAGTAAATTGCTTGTTTTCAATGCCAGCATCTAAAATAAATTGTTCAATTTCTTCCCTTAATCTCCCCCGCACCAAGGCACAGGAAGCTTTGCGAAGTTTTTTTCCAATTTCTTTCTTAGTCAACTCGCCAGCGAATCCTAAAAATTTCCTGTCTATTGCCAAATCAATATCTTCTGAAAAACGGTCAATGAGTTTCCAGCATTTACTAAGCGATGTACCACCTTTAAAAACCAGATGCGCGGCGTAAGAACCACTAAAAAGTGCTTTCAGAGCCAAGGTAACCCACCAGTCTTTCTCAATAGATTTGGCATTTAATCCTGTGTTGTTCTCAAGAAGATGTAATAACTCTACTTGTCTGTCTTTCGGTAAATCAGTCTAGTTCATTTATCAGTAGAGTTATTAAGAAGTGATAAAAGTATTTTGGAAATCCATTCGGGGGCTAATTGCGCATCGTGTTTAATGTTCACTGGCGATTCTTTTTTCAATGCTGACCCAATTTGTTGAAGTACTTCCGGTGTAATGTTATTTTTCCCTAATTGTTTCAATGCTGCTACTGTCAAACTACTCACATTGCCTTTCATGGATAAGTTTTTTGGAGCAGTCTTTTTAAACTTTATAACTTTGTTGCCGTATTTTATTTTACGGGGAATACCATCTGTCAGGTAAACAACATTCACCGGAATTTGTGTTGATAAGCCTAAACTATGAAGTGCAAAAACACCTGTCGGCTCAATTCTTGCTTTGTCTCTTTTGGCAATTGCCTTGCAGACATCATTTACAGAAGGATACAAAACTCCAAATTCAGCATCTGTTTTTGGGTATAGGTAAATGCCTTGTGTAAGCCGAATTAGTATTCCTTTTTTTACCAGAACAGATAGACTTTTACGTACAGACTCAGCGCTAGCAATTTTTGCAAAATCTTCCGAAAAATAAATTCTGCCCTTTGCTCTGCGCTTAATGTGTTCTGTTATCTTATTATCAACAGATTGTGTCATGTGTTGTTGATTTGTTTTTTCACAAAAGTAGTCGATATTTGTGAAATGTGCAATTGTAATACACATTATTTCTAATGATCAACAATTGTGTATCGCTATGTATGTGCTCTATTTTTAATAGTCGAAATGAAAATGAACCAAAAGTTCATCTATGTTCACTTCTAAATTTCCGCAAAAACACGGAAAAAGAGAAGTGAAAGCAAATTTCACTCAAAAATGTTCTTTATTGTTCGGTAAAAACAAAGTAGAGACGCGATTAATCGCGTCTCTACTGTATTGACGAAATAAGATTTTTCTATTTCTTCTCATACGCCTGCTCATGCACACTCGCAACCGCTCTTCCCGAGGGGTCGTTCATTTTCTTGAAGGCTTCGTCCCACTCCAATGCAATCGGGGTGGAGCAGGCCACAGAAGGTACTGAGGGCACGCATTCGGCGGCGGAGTCGGAGCCGAAATGTTCGTGGAAGATGGTGCGGTAGTAATATTCTTCCTTGTTCATCGGGGGATGAATGGGGAAGGTCTCGTTGACTTTGGCCATCATCTCGTCGGTCACCTTTTCAGCCGTAAGGGCTTTCAGCGTGTCAATCCAGCTGTAGCCTACGCCGTCAGAGAATTGCTCTTTTTGTCGCCAGGCAACGCTCTCGGGCAGGTAGTCCTCGAAGGCTTTGCGCAACACCCATTTTTCCATCTTGCCCTTGCCGGCCATCTTGTCTGTCGGGTTGAGGCGCATGGCCACATCCATGAATTCTTTGTCGAGGAAAGGTACGCGTCCTTCTACACCCCAGGCTGCCAGCGATTTGTTGGCGCGGAGACAGTCGTACTGATGCAACTTGCCCAGTTTACGCACGGTTTCCTTGTGAAACTCTTCGGCATTGGGCGCCTTGTGGAAATAGAGGTAACCACCGAAAATCTCATCGGCTCCTTCGCCGGAAAGCACCATTTTCACGCCCATCGATTTGATGACGCGGGCAAGGAGATACATGGGCGTACTGGCACGGATGGTGGTTACATCGTAGGTTTCTATGTGGTAAATCACGTCGCGGATGGCATCTAATCCTTCCTGCACGGTGAAGTTGATTTCGTGGTGCACGGTGCCGATGTGTTCTGCTACGACACGGGCAGCGGCTAAGTCGGGCGAACCGACCAATCCCACGGCAAACGAGTGCAACTGCGGCCACCAGGCTTCTTCTGTATTCCCCGATTCGATGCGGCGGGGCGCGAATTTCTTGGCCACGGCTGAAATGATGGAGGAATCCAATCCGCCGGATAACAATACGCCATAAGGCACGTCGGCCATGAGCTGACGTTCCACCGCATCTTCCAGCGACTTGCGCAGGAGGGCGATGTCGGTTTCATTGTCTTTCACGTTATCAAAGTCCATCCAGTCACGCTCGTACCATTTAACCGGAGCGCCATCTTCGCTATAATAATACTGTCCGGGCAGGAACTCTTCAATTTTAGCGCAATGTCCTTCGAGTGCTTTCAGTTCTGATGCGACATAATAACCACCTGCTTCATCCCATCCCTGATACAGCGGAATGATGCCGATGTGGTCGCGACCAATCAGAAAGACGTTCTTTTCTACGTCATACAGCGCGAAGGCGAAGATGCCGTTCAGGTTTTCGAGAAAGTCCTTGCCTTTTTCGCGGTACAAAGCCAGAATGACTTCGCAATCGGATTGGGTCATAAACTCGTATTTCCCTTCGAAATGTTTCCTGATTTCCTGGTGGTTGTATATCTCACCATTCACGGCCAGTACCAGCTTTCCGTCTTTGCTGTAAAGGGGCTGCTTCCCGGATTTCGGGTCGACAATCGACAGGCGCTCGTGCGCCAGGATGGCCTTATCGTCGGAATAAACACCCGACCAGTCCGGACCGCGGTGCCGGATTTTTTTCGACATCTTCAGCACCTGAGGACGTAATACCGTGCTGTCGGTTTTTATATCAAATGCGCATACTATTCCACACATGTTAGTTTCTTTTTAGTTGATGTTGTTAATTTAGATAATAGCGGAAAGCGGAAAGCGGAAAGCCCATAAAGTAATCGTTTTGAATGTATTTTTTTCATTTTTTACTTTTATTATTTGTATGAATCAAAATAGTTTTCCGTTTTCCGTTTTCCGCTCTCCGCTATTAACTCCCCTCATTTCAGCGTCAAATCAATCTTCTCGGCCGTCTTCCGTCCCAGCGCAATCGCTCTCACAACCAGGCTGGCTCCGATGGCGGCATCGCCGGTGGCGAAGACTTTCTGCACGGAGCTTTGGTAGTTTTTGTCGACCAGGACATTGCCGCGATCGCTGTACTGCACGCCCAGCTCGTTGAGTAAGCCTTCCTGAACAGGATGAACGAAGCCTAAGGCTAAGAATACGAGGTCGGCTTTGATGGTGTCGGTCTTACCCGTTGGCACCATGTTGAACTTGCCGTTCTCGTTTACCCATTCTACTTCTTCCACCGACACGCTGGTTACCTTACCATCTTTTCCTTTGAAAGCTTTGGTATTCAGACTCCACCTACGTGTACATCCTTCTTCATGCGAACTCGATGTTTTCAGGATGTTCGGGTAGTAAGGCCAGGGTGTTGCCGGGTTTTTACCTGCCGGCGGTTGTGGTAAGATTTCGATTTGGGTAATCTTGGCCGCGCCTTGTCGTACGGCCGTACCCACACAGTCAGAACCGGTATCGCCACCACCGATTACCAATACATGTTTGCCTTTGGCGTTGATGATGTTTTCTTCGTTCACAGGCTCGCCCATGATGAGTTGGTTCGACTGACTCAGGTATTCCATCGCGTAATAGATGCCTTTCAGGTCTCTTCCTTCGGGGGTGATGTTACGCGGCTGACCGGCGCCTATGGCGATACAAACAGCGTCGTATGTTGCCATGATTTCCTTGCCGGTGATGTCCTTACCCACTTCCGTATTATTTTTAAAGATAATACCTTCTTCTTCGAGTAAAGCCAGGCGGCGGTCGATGATTGTTTTATTCAATTTGAAATTAGGAATGCCGTATCGAAGCAGACCGCCGGGGGCATTGTCTTTTTCGAATACGGTCACAGTGTGTCCCTTTCTGTTTAATTGTTGCGCGGCAGCGAGTCCGGCCGGTCCCGAGCCAATCACGGCAACCTTCTTCCCGGTGCGGGTTTTGGGTGGTTGTGCCTTGATCATGCCTTCGAGGAAAGCCACTTCGGTGACAGCTGCTTCGTTTTCCCGGATGGTTACAGGGGCTTCGTGCAAGGCCAGCACGCAGGATTTCTCGCAGGGTGCCGGACAAATACGTCCTGTAAATTCGGGGAAGTTATTGGTTTCGTGTAATACTTCCACCCCTTCTTTCCATTTTCCTTTGTAAATGAGGTCCTGCCACTCCGGCATTTTGTTGCCGAGCGGACAAGCCCAGTGGCAGAAAGGAATGCCACAGTCCATGCACCGTGAAGCCTGTAATTTCCGGTCTTCGCGGTTCAGCGTTTGTTCAACCTCCCCGAAATCGTGGATACGATCGGCGACTGGTCGGTAACCCGCATCTTTACGGGGTATATGTATGAATGCTTTAGGATTTCCCATTGTCGTTTTATTGTTTGATTAATAATCCCGTTCAACCTGCGCAATCTTTTTATTGATTGCTTCCATTTTCTCTTCCTGCAATACTTTCTTGTATTCTATTGGAACCACCTTGATGAATTTATCCACATTGTCGCGCCAGTTGTCCAATATCTCTTTTGCCTTGGCACTTTGCGTATATTTGTAATGGTTCGATATCAGGGCATGCAGTTCTTTGCTGTCCATGCTGTCTTCTATCAGCGAAAGTTCTACCATTTCCATGTTGCAATAGTAGTCGAAGTCGCCGTTCTCGTCGTACACATAAGCCACGCCACCACTCATTCCGGCGGCGAAGTTTCGTCCGGTTGCTCCGAGGACTACCGTCCGTCCACCTGTCATGTATTCGCAGCAATGGTCACCGGCTCCTTCCACAACGGCAGTTGCACCGGAGTTACGCACGCAGAAGCGTTCGCCTGCCACACCATTGATGTACACTTCGCCGGAAGTGGCTCCATACAACATCGTGTTGCCGGCAATGATGTTTTTATCCGGTCTGAAAGTAGAACCTGTTGGAGGTACGACTACGATTCTTCCTCCTGATAAGCCCTTTCCGAGGTAATCGTTGGCATCGCCTTCTAATTTGAAGGTAATTCCTTTGCTGAGAAACGCCCCGAAACTTTGTCCCGCCGAACCGGTAAAGTGAGCCAGGATGGTTGAATCCGGCAGACCGGCTTGTCCGTATCGTTTGGCGATTTCGCCGGAAAGCATGGCGCCCACGGTACGGTCGGTGTTTTTAACCGGGCTCTTGATTTCAACCGGCATGCACAAATCGAGTGCGGGAAGCGCTTTCTTAACCAGTTCAACATCCAGTACTCCGCTTATCTTGTGCTCCTGATTTTTTACATGATGCAGGGCTGCGGTACTATTTTCGGCCGGAACATAAAGTATTCTGGATAAATCGACTTTATCGATTTTTGCCGGACCATCCACTTTCTTACGTTGCAGCAGTTCTGCATGTCCCACAATCTCATCGATGGAGCGATAACCCAGTTCTGCCAGATGTTCACGTACATCTTCAGCTAAGAAACGGAAGAAATTAATCAGGTATTCATAACGTCCCATGAAATGTTTGCGAAGTTCGGCATCCTGCGTGGCAATGCCCACCGGACAAGTGTTCAGGTGACATTTCCGCATGATGACACAGCCCAGCACAATCAGCGCGCTGGTGGCAAAACCGAATTCTTCGGCACCCAGCAAAGCGGATACAATCACATCGCGACCGGTTTTCAACTGTCCGTCGGTTTGCAGGATGACTTGTCCGCGCAGGTTGTTGATAACCAGCGTTTGCTGTGTTTCGGCCAATCCGATTTCAACCGGCAGACCGGCATGCTTGATGGAGCTTGACGGACTTGCGCCTGTTCCTCCTTCGGTTCCGCTGATGAGGATTAAGTCGGCTTTGGCTTTGGCAACACCGGCAGCAATCGTTCCCACTCCGCTTTCCGATACCAATTTCACGCTGATGATGGCGGTAGGATTGATGTTCTTCAAGTCGAAAATCAATTGCGCCAAATCTTCGATGGAATAAATATCGTGGTGGGGCGGGGGAGAAATCAGTGAAATACCCGGTATCGAGTGACGGGTTTTAGCGATTATTTTATCCACTTTGTGTCCGGGTAGCTGACCGCCTTCGCCGGGTTTCGCACCTTGCGCGATTTTAATCTGAATTTCATCGGCGTTGACTAAATATTCAGCAGTTACGCCGAATCTGCCCGAAGCAACCTGCTTGATAGCAGAGCGGGTACTCAGCCCGTCGGCGCGTTTTTTATAGCGTTCGGGATCTTCGCCACCTTCGCCGGTGTTAGAGCGACCGCCGATTACGTTCATCGCCATCGCCATGGCTTCGTGAGCTTCACGACTGATGGAGCCGTAGGACATGGCTCCGGTCACAAAACGCTTCATGATGTTTTCAGCCGGTTCTACTTCATCTATACTAATCGGGTTGCGTTTGTATTCCAGCAAGTCACGGATGAAGATGGGCAATTCCTTTTCATCTACCGCTTTTACATACTCTTTATACTTTTCATAACTACCGGTCCGCGTGGCTATCTGTAAACGTGCAATGGTTTCCGGATTCCAGGCATGTTCCACCCCTTCAACGCGATACGCATATTGTCCGAGATTCAGCAAACCCGGTTCTTCTCCTTCAGCAGGGAAAAATGCGGATTGGTGGGGTTGCAGGACTTCCGCGGCGATGTCTTCCATATCGATACCTTCAATCTTAGAAACAAGGCCTTTGAAGTAGGTGTTAACTACGGAAGAGGAGATGCCGATGGCTTCGAAAATCTGGGCGCCACGGTAACTCCGCAGGGTAGAGATACCCATTTTCGACATCACTTTCAGCAAGCCTTTCTTTACGGCTTTGATGTAGTTTTTCTCTGCGGTATGGAAGTCAAGCTGTAAATCGCCCGATTTGATTTGATTGTTCAGAATGCAGAATGCCAGGTAAGGATTCACGGCATTGGCGCCAAAACCGAACAGCAGGGCGAAATGCATCACTTCCCGAGGTTCGGCTGTTTCCACCACAATGTCGGTTTGCATGCGTTTGCGTTTGTCAATCAGGTAGTGATGCACGGCTGAAACGGCCAGCAGAGAAGGAATGGGGGCATTTTCGCCATCCACGCCGCGGTCGCTGAGCACGATGTAGTTTTTGCCATCGTCCACCGCTTTTTCAACGGCAAGGCATAGTTCTTTCACAGCTTTCTCTAATCCCTTCTTGCCGTCTTTCGCTTTGAAAAGCATGGGCAACACAGCCGTGGAGAAGCCTTTGTATTGCAGGTGCAGTAAGATGTCGAATTGTGCGTTGGTGAGTACCGGACTTTTCAGTTTTACCATCTTGCAGATTTCGGGAGCCGGTTCCAGCAGGTTGGTGTGTACAGAGCCCACGTAAGCCGTGAGCGACATCACCAGTTCCTCGCGAATCGGGTCGATAGGCGGGTTGGTCACCTGCGCGAATTGCTGCCTGAAGTAGTTGAACAAACGTTGCGGTTTGTCGGAGAAAACCGACAAAGCTACGTCATTACCCATGGAAGAAACCGGTTCCTGTCCGCCTTCCGCCATCGGGATCATCAGTTTCTCGATGTCTTCCCGTGAATATCCGAAAGCAGTGAGCAGGGTTTTGTAATTGCTGATGTCGGTTTTAACCGTTCTTCCGGATGATATTTGATCTAAATTGATGCGGTTTTTGTCGAGCCATTCTTTGTATGGGAAAGCTTTTGCCAGGCCTTCTTTGAGTTCACGGTCGTAGTAGATTTCACCTCTTTCGGTATCAATCATAATCATCTTACCCGGTTTCAATCTACCTTTTTCCTTGATGCGGGAAGCTTCGAAATCAATCGTTCCGGTTTCAGATGCAATCACCATCAGGTCGTCGTGGGTAATGAGGTAACGGGCGGGGCGCAGACCGTTACGGTCGAGCATGCCACCTGCATAGCGGCCATCGCTGAAAAGCAGGGTAGCCGGACCGTCCCACGGTTCCATGAACATGGAGTGATATTCGTAGAAAGCTTTCAGGTTGTCGGAAATCGGGTTCTTGTCGTTCCAGCTTTCGGGTACCAGCATGGCCATGGCGTGCGGCAGGCTTTTGCCCGACATCACTAAAAATTCGAGTACGTTATCCAGCGAAGCTGAATCGCTCATGCCGGGTTGTACAATCGGCATCAGGGCCTTCAGGTCGCCCAGCTGGTCCGATTTCAGTACACTTTCGCGCGATTCCATCCAGAAACGGTTCCCGCGGATGGTGTTGATTTCGCCGTTGTGACCGAGCAAACGGAAAGGCTGCGCCAAATCCCAGGTCGGGAAGGTGTTCGTGCTGAAACGGGAATGTACCAGTGCGATACCGCTGGTGAAATGCGGGTTCGATAAATCAGGATAGTATTCCCGTAATTGCAGGGAGGTCAACATGCCTTTGTACACCATCTGGCGGGTGGAAAGACTTACCATGTAGAAACTCCGGTCTTTGGCCAAGTTGGATTTCAGGATGGCATGTTCAATTTTTTTCCTGACAACGTAGAGTTTCGATTCCAGTGCCTGTTGGCTGGTAGCGCCGGTGATGAAAATCTGTTTGATGAGCGGTTCGTTGGAAGCCGATATAGCGCCTAAGATATCGCTGTTGACAGGTACATCGCGGATGGCCAGCAATTGCAGACCTTCTTTCTCCACATTTTCTTTGATTACATTGAGGCACAAAGCTGCTTTTTGTTCTTCTCTCGGAAGGAAAACAAGACCTGTACCGTATTTGCCTTTGGCTGGTACAGGTATGCCCTGAAGCAGGATGAATTCGTGTGGGATTTGAACCAGGATTCCGGCGCCATCGCCCGTTTTGTTATCGGCGCTTTCTGCTCCGCGGTGTACCATGTTTTCCAATACCTGTAAACCTTTTTCGACAATCTCATGCGACTTTTCGCCGTAAAGATTGAGCACCAGTCCAACACCGCAGGCATCGTGTTCGTTTTGAAATGAGTACAGCGATTGCTGTTCTATTTCGCTGATTTGTAGAGGGTTCATGTTCATGTCTTTAATCTGTGAATGGGTGTGAAATCCCATGTCAAACTGCATGTGCAATTTGTTTTATTGTTTATTACAGCGGAATACCGGTCAGGATATTCCGCTGTTAAAGAGATAGATGCTTAGAAAAGTGGACTTATCGGATGAAAAGTAATTCTCTGTATTTTGGCAGTGTCCACATCTGGTTGTCGACGATTAATTCTAATTTGTCAACGTCGTAACGGATTTTGTCAAAGTAAGGGAACACCTCATCGTGATAAGCTTTCGCTTTATCATATTCATGTTCAATTTTATTCGCAACCTTGCGCGCTTCCACCATGGCATCCACGTTGTTTTTGATTTTGCAAATGCGGGTTGAAATTTCTTCAATCAGCGATTTGTTCATGGATGAAAGTTCATCGGCCTTGTCCTTTGGATACACTTCGTACATTTTGTATACATTATCGAGCAGCAAGGACTGATATTTAGTCACTACCGGAATGATGTGGTTCATACACAAGTCGCCCAGTACGCGCGCTTCAATCTGGATTTTCTTCGTGTAAGTTTCCCATTTTACTTCATTACGGGCATGTAATTCTTTTTCCGACAATACGCCTACTTTTTTAAACATGGCGATTGTTTCCGGTTTTGTATAAGCTTTGTAGATTTCCGGTACGCTGGTTTCGCAGTCCAGCCCTCTTTTGGCAGCTTCTTTTTTCCATTCATCGCTGTAACCGTTACCATCGAAACGAATCGGTTTGGAAATTTTGATGTACTCTTTCAATACTTCGAAGATGGCTTTTTCTTTGGTAGCGCCGGCAGCAATTTTTGCATCTACAGCAACTTTGAAATCTTCCAGTTGAGCTGCTACTGCACTGTTCAGCGCGATTAATGCTGAAGAGCAGTTAGCCGAAGAACCTACGGCGCGGAATTCGAAACGGTTACCAGTGAAGGCAAACGGAGAAGTCCTGTTACGGTCGGTATTGTCGAGCAATACTTCAGGAATATGTGGAATGCCTAATTTCAGAATTTGTTTGTCGTCCATCACGATGGCCTCATCAGAAGTGCTTTTTTCTAATTTGTCGAGTACCGCGGTAATCTGTGAGCCCAGGAATGCTGAAACAATAGCAGGAGGAGCTTCATTAGCGCCCAGACGGTGCGCATTGTTAGCAGTCATGATCGACGCTTTCAGCAAAGCATTGTTCTTGTACACAGCCATCAGGGTATTCACTAAGAAGGTGATGAACTGCAGGTTTTCTTCCGGAGTTTTACCGGGGGTAAGCAGACCCACACCCGTGTTTGTTCCCAGTGACCAGTTGTTGTGTTTACCCGAACCATTCACGCCAGCGAAAGGTTTCTCGTGCAACAGCAAACGGAAGCTATGGCGCCGGGCAATCTTTTTCATCAGCGACATAATCAGCAGGTTCTGGTCGTTCGACAGGTTGGCTTCGCCGAAGATAGGAGCCAGCTCAAACTGGTTCGGAGCTACCTCGTTGTGTCTTGTTTTTAAAGGGATACCATATTTATAAGCCTCAAATTCGAGGTCTTTCATATAGGCAGCTACCCTTGAAGGAACAGCGCCAAAATAATGGTCTTCCAACTGCTGGTTTTTGGCCGATTCGTGACCCAGCAAGGTTCTGCCGGTGAGGGCTAAATCAGGACGGGTAGCATATAAACCTTCATCTACCAAGAAGTACTCTTGTTCCCAGCCTAAGTAACAAACTACTTTTTTTACCGATGGGTCGAAGTATTTACATACAGCCGTTGCCGCTTTGTCAACCGAGCTTAATGCTTTCAACAAAGGCGCTTTCAGGTCGAGCGATTCGCCGGTGTAAGAGATGAAGATAGTTGGGATAACCAGCGTGTCATCCATAACGAAAGCAGGTGATGAAGGGTCCCATGCTGTATAACCACGTGCTTCGAAAGTGCTGCGGATACCTCCACTCGGGAAGGATGATGCGTCAGGCTCCTGCTGAGCCAGCAACTTGCCGGAGAAATCTTCGATGATGCCTTCGCCCGGTGCGCCGATATAGTCGATGAATGAATCGTGTTTTTCGGCGGTTCCGTCTGTCAATGGCTGAAACCAGTGTGTGTAATGGGTCGCCCCTTTTTCCATCGCCCATCGTTTCATACCGGCTGCCACGTGATCAGCAATGCCTCTTTCTAATGCCACACCATTATCCACAGCATTCTGAACCGATTTCAATGTGTCTTTTGACAAGTATTTCGCCATGGTTGAGCGGTTAAATACGTATTTACCAAAATAGTCGGATGTGAGTACGCCAGGAGCTTCTACACATAAAGCTTTTTTCTTGTAAGCTTCTTCTACTGCTTTAAATCTGAGTGATGACATAATTTTTATATTTTGTGGTTTATTTAATATCTTATTGTTATGTAAAAATATGATATGGCTAACTTTATGTTAGTTATTCTTTGCAAAAATAATAATAATGTTATTTATATTATTGTTTTTATTGTTAATTGTTTGATTTAAAAACCGGATGTGTCAATTTGATATTCAATCTTCGTTTTTTGCTTACAAATCCGAATTAAAACCGAATTATATGTTATAAAGCATAAAATCTTAATATTGTCTTTCTTAGTTTTTTAATCTGCAAAGATACATACTTTTCTTGCAAATTTGTTAAAAAGACAGGCTATTTCTCACGAAGTAGCCTGTCTGAAACAATAAAACTAAAAAACACACGATTAAATCCAAGAACTTCACCGTGTTTTCGATTTGCGGACACCAGACTCCAGACTCCGGTCACCAGTGTCTGGAGTCCGGCGACTGGTGTCCGGTGACTTTTAATTATACGCCGTCTCTCCGTGTTCGTATATATCCAATCCTTCTTCTTCCACACGTCTTGAAACGCGGAGTATTTTCGCTTTTTTCAGGATGTAGAACAATACTAATCCTGTTCCGAACGACCATACGAAGAACACGAGGACGCCGATGGCCTGTATGCCTAATTGGCTCCATCCGCCTCCGTAGAACAAACCATTCGTGGTGGAGAATAATCCAACCATCAGGGTTCCGAAGGCTCCGGAAACGCCGTGAACGGAAATTGCACCTACAGGGTCGTCGACTTTCACTACTTTATCAAAGAACTCTACCGCGAAAGGCAGTATGATGCCAGCCATAGTGCCGATTAGCACTGCACCAACGGGGTCGACCACGTTGGCACCGGCCGTGATGGCTACTAATCCGGCCAATGCGCCGTTGAGTGAGAACGATAGTTCCGGACGTCTGTAGCGGAACCACGAAACCATCATGGCGGCAACAGCGCCTGCTGCGGCGGCTAAGTTGGTGGTTACGGCAATGTGCCCGATGGCTACCGCGTTTTCAGTCCCTGAAGCTGCAAGCTGTGAGCCGGGGTTGAATCCGAACCATCCGAACCAGAGGATGAAAACACCCAACGCACCTAACAAGAGGTTGTGTCCGGGAATGGCATTCGGTTTTCCCTGTTTGTTGTATTTCCCGATACGGGGACCGATGATGGCAGCTCCGGCTAATCCGACCCAGGCGCCTACCGAGTGAACGATAGAAGATCCTGCGAAATCGTGGAAGCCTAGTTGACTTAACCATCCGCCTCCCCAGGTCCAGTGACCGGAAATCGGGTAAATCAGCACAGAAATCACAATAGTAAAAATCAGATATGCCTTGAATTCAGTCCGCTCGGCCATCGCGCCCGATACAATCGTGGCAGCCGTTGCACAGAAAACGGTTTGGAAAAACAAATCTGAATAATCCGCGTAGTTATCGCCATAACCATCGCTCATAAAGAATAAATCGGGTATTCCGATCAGGCCGGCAATTGAATCGCCATACATCAGGGTAAAGCCAATTACCCAGTAAAGTATTGATCCGATTGCAAAGTCCATCAGGTTTTTCATCAGGATGTTAGCCGTGTTTTTTGACCGGGTGAAACCGGCTTCAACCAGCGCAAATCCCGCCTGCATGAACATAACCAGAAATCCGGCAATCAGCAGCCACATATTGTCAAGACCTATCTGCAGGCCTACTATATTTTCTTCCATAATTTTCAATTTTGTAATTTGTAATCAGGTTTATTTCTCGTTTTCGGCATTGTAGAGCGCGATATCGCCTCTTTCGTTTGTCCGGATTCTGATTGCATCATCCACATTGATGATGAATATTCTTCCGTCGCCGATTTCGCCCGTGTAGGCTGACTGCTGGATGGCTTTCACCGTTTTTTCCACATTCTTGTCACGAACAATGATGCTGATCAAAGTTCTTTCAATGTAGCTGGTGTCGTAAACCACACCACGGTAAATGCGTCCCTGACGGGCCTTGCCAACGCCTCTTACATCGTAATAGGAAAACCATTCTATGTCGATAGCATCCAATGCTTCTCTGACATCATCAAATTTGGTTTTCCGGATAATAGCTTCAATTTTTTTCATAACTTTTCTTTTTAAGCCGATATTCATCTGCTGATGTTTTTCCGGCAGTTAATTTAAATTTGACTGAATAAATCCGTTGTATTCCTGCTGTTCAGGAGTGAAACCAAATCAGAGGGTTATCCCTGCAACAATGAAAAACTGTTGCGTTTTCGGGTTCAGGATAACACTGCCTGATAGCGGAAGGGTGAATGAATCGGTTATTTTGAGGTCTTTCGACGTGCTCAAACCAACATTAACCAATGAAAAACTTCCGTCCGGTGTGTGCCATCCGTTACCTGCACCTGCAAAGATGCTGAACGATTTAAAGGCGTAACCTAATTCAAAATACATATCTCCACCTGCTGTGCCAGCGCCCTGGTTAAGCATATAATTTCCGGCAAGAGATAAATCCTTAATACCGTATCCCAGGTTTAATTCGACACCATGTGAGGTTCCGTCGAAATACTTTACCCCGGGATAGTAATAATCTGTCAGACCGACTGACAAGCCAAAATCAAATGCATAGCTTGCGAATAAGTCCATTTCGTCCAACCCGTTATCAATAGCGGCCGACCCCCAGGCTCCAAGCGAGAAACCTCCTGTCGAGAAAGTTACACCCGGTTGGATGGAAGCGCCTGCTGCTTTTGTTCCGCGCCATACATAGGAGCTTACAACATCGGCTCCGACTTCCAGACTCTGGGCTTTAACGCCCATTGTTGTTAACACTGCAATCATTGCGATTGCCCAAATTTTCATCTTTTTCATACCTTTAGAAAATTTTTAATTAAAACTAAAACCTTAAAAAACGATATATAGAATGAAAACCTGTTGTAACAACCGTCTGAAAAAAGTCGTTAACTAAGTGATTGTTACTCGAGGCGTCTCATTGCTTCAAGGGTATTTTCGCGACTGCCGAATGCCGAAAACCGGATGTATCCTTCGCCGCTTGCACCGAATCCCGCTCCCGGGGTGGTGACGATATTTTTTTCTTTCAACAGATAATCAAAGTATTCCCAGCTGCTCATGCCGGCCGGAGTTTTGGCCCAAACGTAAGGGGCATTGATGCCTCCGAAGACTGTAAGACCAACTTTTTCAAGTCCTTCCCGGATGATGCGCGCGTTTTCTTTGTAATACGCGATTAGCTCCGTTACCTGTTTCTTTCCGGCTTCGCTGTAAGTGGCTTCTGCTGCCCGTTGTACCACGTAAGAAGTTCCGTTGAACTTGGTGGTGTGGCGGCGGTTCCATAGTTTATTCAGCATCACTTGTTCGCCGTTTTCCGAGTAGGCCATCAGTTGCTTGGGGACTACTGTGTATGCACAGCGTGTTCCGGTGAAACCGGCTGTTTTGGAAAAACTCCTGAATTCGATGGCCACTTCTTTGGCTCCCGGTATTTCGTATATACTGTGAGGAACGTTTTCCTCCGTTATAAATGCTTCGTATGCTGCATCGAACAGGATGACAGCCTTATTTTCCCTGGCGTAATCGACCCAAACGGCGAGTTGTTCTCGGGTTAAGGTGGTGCCGGTCGGATTGTTCGGATAACAGAGATAAATCAAGTCCACTCTTTCTTTCGGAAGCTCCGGAACAAAGTTGTTTTCTTCTTTGCAGGGAAGGTAAACGATGTTGGACCAGCTGCCCGACGCTTCGGGTTGACCAGCTCTTCCGCCCATGGCGTTTGTGTCGACATACACCGGGTATACCGGATCGGTCACAGCCACTTTGTTTCGCGTACTGAATATATCTCCTATGTTGCCGGTGTCACTCTTGGCACCGTCGCTGACAAATATTTCATCGGTTTCGATATCAATATTATGTGCTGCGTAATCGTTCGATTTAATTGCTTCGCGGAGAAAAGCATAGCCCTGTTCAGGTCCGTATCCGCGAAATGTTGCCTGATTTCTTTGTTCTTCAGCGGCTTTTATCATCGCGTCGACCGAGGCGTCCGGCAGGGGGAGTGTTACGTCTCCGATTCCCATTCGGATAATTCCGGCTTCGGGATTGGATTCCTGGTATCCGGCAACCCTTCGTGCAATTTCTGAAAATAGATAGGTGGCAGGAATCCTGATAAAATGTTCGTTAATCAATGCCATTTCTGTTTACGATGTGTTTTATTGTTGTTTTATTGTTCTGCTTGTCCTTCGAAAACTGTGACTGCGTCTCCGGTCAGATATACATGATTATCCGACACTTTCCATTCAATGGTCAGGTTGCCGCCGAGCAACTCGATGTCGACTTTCCTGAAACTTAGTTTGTTTAATACTCCGGCTACTGCTGCGGCACAAGCGCCTGTTCCGCAAGCCATGGTTTCGCCCGATCCTCTTTCCCACACGCGCATCTTCAGCTTGTCGTACGAAACGAGTTCGATAAATTCAGTATTCGTCCTGTTTGGAAAGATCGCCGCGTTTTCAATTTCCGGTCCTGTTTTCTGTAAATCCAATGAAGCAATATTGCCGGTGAAAATCACCGCGTGTGGATTGCCCATCGACACGGTTGTTATGTTGTATGCCCTTCCGGATGGAAACTTAACTGTTTCGTTAATCATCATCTCTTTATCTGTGCTTACCGGGATTGCATTTGTTTGTAAAATTGGTTCGCCCATATCCACTGTTACCCGTTCAACTTTTCCGTCTTTTCCCGGAAAGAGTTGCAGTTTTTTAATTCCCGCGAGGGTTTCGAGTGTCAGTTCGGTTTTGTTGGTCATCCCCTTGTCGAATACATATTTGCCGATGCACCGGGAGGCGTTTCCGCACATTTCCGACTCTGAGCCATCGGCGTTGAACATGCGCATTCTGAAATCAGCTTTTTCCGAAGGTAATATCAAAACCAATCCGTCGGAACCGATACCTTTGTGTCGGTCGCTCCATCGAACAGCTAATTCGGATGGATTTTCTATGTGCTCTTCAAAACCGTTAATATATATGTAATCGTTACCGGTTCCGTGCATTTTGGTGAAAAATGTAAGCTTTTTATGTTTTATTGTTGTCATAATGTTTATTAACTGATGCAAAATTATGCATAATGTCAATCCGTTCCAAATCATTTGAGCTTTGATTTGAAAAAAATGTGCACGAATGTTTAATTGTAATAATTACAAAAGAAAAATGGAGAAAGTGAAATGAAATTTGTTAAAATGCTTAACAAATGAAATAGAGGGTGTGTGTGAATTCAGAAAAAAGAAGCAATAATGATGGATGAGTAAGCATTAATATGATGTAGACTATTACTCTCCCAGTTCCAGTTGATTTCTAACCAGATTGAAGTATTCGGATTGATTGGAAACAAGTTCCTGATGGGTGCCTTTTTCTGTAATCATACCGTTTTTCAGCACGATGATTTGATCCGCGTTTTTTACGGTAGATAAGCGGTGGGCGATGACAATCACAGTCTTTCCGTGGAAGAATTTTTGCAGGTTATCATAGATGTGTTTTTCGCTTTCGGCATCAAGTGAGCTTGTTGCTTCATCGAAAAAAATATAATGCGGATTTTTATATACTGCCCTGGCAATCAGGATGCGCTGTCGTTGACCACCGGAGATTCCATTCCCGTCGGTGCCGATTTTTGTTTTATAACCCAAAGGTAAAGAGTCAATATAATTGTCAAGAAAGGCTGTTTGGGTTGCAGTTTTTAGCTTCTCAGGGTCTATATCCTCATCTCCCGTCGCGATATTACGTTCGATGGTGTCTGAGAAAATATACCCATCCTGCATTACTACGCCTGTATTCTGACGCAGACTTTGGGCTGATAGCTGATTGATATTGTCTTGATTATAAAGGACGGTTCCTTCAACGGGACTGAAGAATTTCAATAATAACTTCAGTAGCGTTGTTTTTCCGCTACCACTTGTTCCCACGATGGCTGTAATTTTACCTTCGGGAATAAATAAATCGATATCTTTCAGAACGAAGGGCGACAATGGTCCCTGATATTGAAATGAGACATTATATAATGTTATCCCTTTTGTTACAGATTTCAGTTGTATCGGACTGTATATATTTAATGGCAGTTGTTCGGGTTGTTCTTCGTCGGGGTTGTTTTGGACTTCATTCAGTCGCTCCAGCGACAATCGGGCATCCTGCAGGGAACGGAAAAAGATGACAAGCTGGTTGACCGGAGAGTTCATTTGCCCGATGATATAGGAAATGCCCATCAATTCACCCAGGGTCATTTGTCCGATTACCACATTGTATGCAGCTAAAAAAGTGACGATGATGTTTTTAGATTGATTGAAAAATTCGAAGCCTGAATGTTGAAACTGGTCAATTTTCAGCAAACGCAGGTTAATTTTATAGAGCTTTTGCTGAATATTTTCCCATTCTTTGCATTTGTATGCTTCAAACTGATTAAGTTTCATTTCTGAAACCCCGTTGATTAACTCATAGATGGAACTTTGATTCTTGCTTTGCTCCTGAAATTTAAAGTAATCAACAATTTTTCGTTTACGAAGCCAATAAAATGACCATATAACCGCGATGGCAGTAAGTATGAGATAAATTGCCAAAATATTGATGTCATAGTAACACAATACCCCGAAATAAACCGAGAATGTGATGATTGAAAAAGCTGTCAGTATCGTTTGGGATGTAATGAAATTTTCAATGCGTTCGTTGTCCTGTATGCGCTGCTGGAGATCCCCAATCATTTTGGACTCAAAGAATTTAATCGGCAACCGAAGCATTTTCTTCAGAAACCCGGCGATAATCCGGATGCTTAGCTTTGTTCCTGTTTGGAGCGCGATCCGGTTCCTGATGATTTCGAACGTAATCAGTCCGAAAAATAAAGCCAGTTGTGCGAGCAGGATGAGGGTTATAAAATTAAGGTCTTTGTAATTAATTCCTTTGTCGATCAGGTTTTGGGTTAAAAAAGGGAATGTCAGATTGATACCACTCCCTATAAGCAGCAACAACATCATGGCGATAAGTTGTTTCTTGAAAGGATTCAGGTAGCTTAACAGGTATCTGATGGAAGGTTTTTGTGTGTTTGGTTCTTGCAGTTCTGAAAATTCAGTTGAAGGTTCCAAAAACAGAGCCACTCCTTCCTCGTCTCCGCTGAGATATGAAAATTCAAATTTCTGCTGATTAAGGGATATGAATCCATAGGCAGGGTCAGCAAGTTTAAATACATATTTCCTTGAAAACGGAGATTTGCTGATTTTCCTTAATACAACGAAATGATTTTGGTTCCAGTGTATGATGCAAGGTAAGGATACTTGTGAAGAAATGACCAGTCCAATCAATTTTTCCAGTGTAAGTTTAGCCGGTAAGGTTGAAAAGCCAATTTTCTCAGCTGCTTGCGATATGCCAAGTAAGGTAACACCTTCGCGTGTCATAAAGGTGTTTTCGCGCAGGTACTGTATGTCGTATGTTTTACCGTAATGATTTGCAATCATCGATATGCAGGCCGGACCGCAATCCATCAAATCGTGTTGGGGTGTGAATTTCATGTGTTTTTATTATAATCAATATCAACATAGACAGAAAGAAAATCAGGGCAATCGCATCAGCTAATCGCGTATATCAGCTTTTCCAGGATGATATCAATTTTCTTTTTTTCATCAAAACCGTTTACGCAGTATTCCTTACCCTTGTTTTCAATTGTTTTTTGAGAGCAGGAACCGTTGCAAACGGGCATGATAGTGCATTTCAAGCAGGGTGGATTCTTGAATTTGGCATTCATCCGTTCGATATATTTTTTATTCCATACGATTTCTCCTTCGTCAGTTAAAACTCCCTCTCTGTTTTCTGTTTTGAAATCTCTGGCTGTACATTTGAAAACATCACCGTTGAAATTGATGGTTGCCTGATTTTGTTTGTCCGCATAACAGGAGTATTGAACGGTATCGGTGAATCGTGCATAATTTGTTTGCAGTCCTTTTGATTTAAAGTATTCAATGGTTTTCAAAATTTCATTGTTCAGATTAGTTTCTTCTTGCCAAACCTGATGAAAAGAGAAACTAATCAATTCTTTTTCCTTTTCAGTCAGGTCGGTAAAATCCTGTACGATAAGTACGAGATCATCGTTAATGGTTTCTTTCGAGAGATTGATACGGCATGTTACATGGAGCTTGTGTTTCAGACAGGATTTGATGTTTGTGATAATCCGATCGTAGCTGCCGATTTCTTTGGAAACAGAACGTACCTGATTGTGTCGTTGGCGGTGTCCGTCTAAAGTTATCTGAAATGATCTTACACCGAGTCGGGTGCACTCCGAAAGTGTTTTTTCATTGATTAGCAGTCCGTTTGAAGTGAAATCAGACTGAAAAATAATTTTTTTATTGTGATTGTCAATACAGGACCGAACATGTTCCAGAATAGGCATCACTACTTGATTGAAATACAGCAAAGGCTCTCCTCCGAACCAACCAATTGACAGATATTTTATCGCCGGATTGCTTAATTTATTGTCGATAAGTTTCTTTATTTTCTCTATCTCGGGTTTTCCCATTTTTGAATCTTTGATATGCGTTTCGTAACAGTACCAGCATTTGAAATTGCAGTTCATGGTGGGATTGATAATGAGATGGAAAAATTCCGGGTTGCAATCGATAGAGTGTACCTTGTCTTTGACGAGTTTCAGTTCATCTGTATCATTCGGAATGAAAAAGCGTTTCTGAACTAGTACGTCATAAAATTCCGGATGAATGTCTTTCAGTTTATCAACATCATCTGATTTCATTTGTTGATAAAGCTGGTGTAATTCGGGTGTCAGAAAGATAAAATCATTTTCAAGAGAATTGTATCCAATAATACAATTTTCATAAGGGAAAAAGGTGTTAAACTGACTGTTTTTCATAGTTTTAATTTCTAATTTCTACTGTCTACTGCCTGCAGACTTGTTTATAATAAGCTCCCGGCTTTAACTTTACAACCAGGTTGCCATGTCGCAGTCGGAAGCTTGTTTTTTAACACATAATATTAATGCAGGTACAGTTACCGCAATTAAAAATGTTGGTTCTTGTTCTTGGTATCCTGAATCCACCTTTGAGCTTTAATAGTTGGTCGGATGTCAGGATGCTAAAACCTTCTTCAAGAAATTTGTTTCCTGAAAGTAATTTGTCAACTTTCTTTTTCGATTCCATAATTGAAGTGTTTTTTCAATGAATGGTGTCGCTACTGATTAACAGTGAATGTTTGTACAGGCGCAGTTACTGCAATTTCCAGCATTGAGATCTCCGACTGGATTTCTTGAGTTTAAACCACCTTTCAGTTTGTCAAGTTGATTCACATTTAAAACGGTAAATCCATTTTTGAAAGCGCCATCTTCGGCATACAATTTTGCTAATTTGTTCGTCGATTTCATAAACATTTAATTTTAAATTAATAATTAAGTAATTAGATTCTCTTTTTTGAGCAGACATGGAATCATCGGTCTGCCTGATTGCAATCAAGTTATTTTATCCGTTCTTGTTCTTCGGTATTGCTTATATTGTGTTTGGTAGCGCGCAGATTCCGGTTGCCAAATTTGTAGCCGATAAATAGCCTAATGTTTTGGGTATCGCCGTAATTATCATACACATACCTGATGTTGTTAGAGGTGATAGTTGATTTCGCGTGATTGGTCCGCAAGATGTCGTTGGCAGTCAGCGATAGAATCAGGTTCTCGTTGAAAAGCTGAAGTTTGATGCTTGCATACAATATATAAAGTGATTCGATGTGATTGTAGGCTGCCAGGTGCGGAAATTCGTAAAAGAGCCCAAGGTTTAGCATGCATGTTTTCTTTTTGTTCAGTGTAAAGTCATTGTTCGTGTATAATCTCCCGCTCACTATGTTCGTTGTCGGGATGGCAGCAGTCAGTGTTGCTTCTTTTCGCATGTAATAAGCTGCTGCATAGTTGTAGGAAGTCCACCACGGGAATGTGTCAAACAACCAGCTTTCAGACAGTCCGGCGCTGAAATAATTGACACAATTTTCAGGATAATGACGTACAATCCTGGTGCTGGGATCTACAAACGGGAAACTGAAATAATCACCCGAAACGGCTGTGTACCAAATTTTGTGTTCAAAATTGGATGTGCTCAATGCGAATTCAAGATTATCAGCATAAGAAGGTTTCAGGAAAGGATTTCCTTCATTATAATCATAGGCGTTAAAATACGATTTGAAGGGATTTAATGTCATGTAGTCAGGCCGGTTAAGTCTGCGGCTAAAATTAATACCTGCTGATCTTTCTTCGTTTAATTGATAATTCAGGAAACAACTTGGAAATACACGCAAGTAACGATTAGTTGTAGTCTGATTGAGTGTTTGAGAATATCCTTCTGTCGTTGTATTTTCCAATCTGAAGCCAATTTGCATATCCAGCTTCTTTGAAAATTGTTTGGTTGCAGAACAATAAACTGCCTGAATCTTTTCTTTGTAGTTAAAAATATTGGTTTGGTTTTCGTCGATGATATTATGGCCAGTACTGTTATCATAAAAAACAAAATCATTTTTGTTTTCTGAAAACGACACTTTGCCCCCGAAATTCAGGTTTACCCATTTCAGAGGCAGGTCAACATGAATTTTTGCTGCGTAATTCGTTACTTTACCATTGTTGCAGTTGATGTTGGCATAATACAAGTCAGGTAGCAGGTTACTGCCGGCATCGTATGTGTTTCCAAGATTGTTGATTGAATCGAATCCGTTGTAAATAAAGTAATCAAAATCAGCGACGATCTTTTTGCCGAGTGAGTCTATTTTTGTGATGCTGTGTAAATTGAAGGCATTCAAATAGCTATTTTTGCTCACATTTCTCACAGTAAGCATGTATTCTTTTAAAAATCCGTCCGTGTCATATATATTAGTAGTGATGTGGTTGTTTGTACGGTAGTTGCCCGAGAGGTTGCCAAAATACAGGGCTCCGACAGTCCATCGGTTGTTTATTTCATAGTCGAACCCTGCGTTTCCGTTGATTAAATTGGTGTTACCTTTAAATGGTGCAGTTAAAATCCAGGTTTCATCCCCATAGGATATTGAGTTCTTCATGTCGTAAAAAGTCTGTCTGAAATCGGAAGTGAAACCCGAATAAAATGAGAGTTTTCTGGTTCTAAAATTAAATTCTGCACCAGCATTCCCCTGTGGATAGGTTGCTTGCGTATAACTTCCCCTCAGATTCAGGTTCCATGAATCGTTGGTCGCCGTTTTCAATACAATATTGACAATGCCGCTGTTACCTTCCGCGTCGTATCTGGCAGATGGCGCCGAAATCACTTCGATGGATTTAACAGAAGCTGTTGGTATGCCTTTTAAATAAGCCGATAGACTTTCTCCACTGAGCGGAATTATCCTGTCGTTGATGGTGATTGTTACATTACTTTTCGCCGTCATGCTGATTTGATCATCCTGTATTTGTACCCCCGGAGTCATGCGCAAAGCCTCAAAAATATTGCTGCCGGAATTATTTAAGGTGTTTTCTACATGGAAAATCAGACGATCATTTTTTCTGACGAACAATTTCTTGCGGGCAACTACATTAACTTCCTTTAGTTGTAATTTCCAGGCCGATGTGTCGGTTGCGTTTGGAATGCTGTTGGAATGTTGTGAAGTTTGGGCTGTAAGGTCGTTGAAAAATACCAGCAATAGAAATGATACGGGAAAAACGAGTTGATAAAATTTCATATAGAATTTAAGTGCTAATGTGTAAAAATCAGAATCGGTTATGTTAATAGAAAATAATCTATGCAAAGATTGAAATAATTTCTGAACAAAAACTTGCTTTTTATTGCAGTTTTATTGTAATTTTGTGCAAAATCTAAATACTTATTTATAAAGGAGAAGTTTTATCGTGTACAAAAGTAAGCTAATAAAAATGCGCAGAAAGCTGGGTTTTACGCAGGACAGGATGGCGGAAGCGCTTTGTATGGATGTTTCGTGTTACTGTCGGCGTGAAAGTGGACAGATTAAAATTCCGGCTGAGCAGTGGTTGAGAATAGCAAAGATCCTGGGAGTGTCCCTGGAAGAGATATACGAGTCGGAGGATGAGCTCATTGCTGTTGTGGATAGAAATGATGCTACTATTAACTGTGCTGAAGTGAGGCAATATACCCTGCCCGAAGAAATCTTAGATAGGTATCAGAAACACATCGAAATGCTGGAAATGGAACTCAACCGGCTGAAAGAATTGCTGAAACTGGCTGCTCGATAATAGCGTGCCATGGTAAGCTAACGGTGCGTTGTCCGCAGCCTTGCTTTAAGCGGGTTCTTGTCGGGTTTGTTTGGGTTGAACAAGTTTGGCCACGAAGACATCACCGGTGACATTCACCACGGTACGCAGCATGTCGAGCGGGCGGTCGATACCCAGGATGAGTACCAGTCCTTCCGCAGGAATGCCGACGGTTGTGAGTACCATGACCGTCATAACCACGCTGGCTCCCGGAACACCCGGGGTGCCGATGGAGGCCAATACGGTCAGGAAAACTACACTCAGAATCTGCGCGAAAGTAAGATCCATGCCGAATATTTGCGCGATAAACAAGATAGCTACGGCCTGATAAGCGCTGGTTCCATCCATGTTGATGGTGGTGCCCACAGGGAAGACGAACGAAGCAGTTTCTTCCGGGACACCGAGGGCTTTCTGACTGTGTTCCATCGTGAAAGGAAGCGTAGCAGCACTGGAGCTGGTCGAAAAGGCCATCAGTTGAATGGGGAAAACACCTTTCAGGAAGTCTTTGATGTTGTATTTAACAATCAGTTTGAGTAAGACGGGGTAGAAGATGAAAGCAATCAGGAATAAGGTAATGACAACCGTCAGGGCATACAGTCCGAGCGAAGCGAACATTTCCCCATCGCCCCCCATGTCTGCAATCAATCCTGCCATCAGGGCAAATACGCCAACCGGCGCAGCAAGCATAATCAGGTCGATGATTTTGAGTATGACCGTGTTGGTGGCTTCGATGATGGGGGAGAGGACTTTGGCTGTTTCTCCGCCAATGAGTACAATGGCAATGCCAACGAGAATGGCGACAAAAATAACCTGCAACATCGCGGAGTTGTCGCTACCGGCAGCCAGCAGGTTTTCCGGTACCATGTCGATGATAAAACTGAGCGGGCCGGTTTCCTTTATTTTCTCCGCGTTTTCGAGTCCGACTTCCAGGTTTTCAGCGTACATTTCCTTATAAGTAGCTGCTTTCTCGTGCGGAAACATCTTTCCCGGTTGTATGAGACTTACCATACCCACTCCCATGATCACAGCAATGAGGGTTGTGACCATGTAAATAGCCAGTGTGCGCAATCCCAGTCGCGACAGCTTCGCGAAATCCTGCATCTGACTGATGCCTTTGATTAAAGATATAAATACAAGGGGAATGGCAATGAGTTTGAGTAGCCGGATGAAGATAGTCCCCCAGGGTTTTACCCAGTCGGTGATAATTTGTGCCTGACCAATGAATAAAAAGAGATAGCCGAAACCGATACCAACGGCTATGGCGATTAATATTTGGAGATAGAGGGGGAGTTTTTTCATGCTCATTAGATAAAAAATCCGTCCTGAAAAGTGATGATTTTCAGGACGGACAAATATAATGTATTTTTTCGAGAAATTATTTTGCTTCTTTCTTATCCGGCAAAATCAAATTCAAAATCACTCCTACTACCGATGCCAGACCGATGCCACTCAACGAGAAGTTTCCGTACGAAATGATGGCGCCACCGATGCCGATAGTCAGCACAATCGAAACAATCACCTGGTTACGGGTAGAGGAAAGATTGATGTGATTATCGACTAAAGTTTTAATCCCTACAGAAGCAATGGTACCAAATAAAAGCAGCATGATGCCGCCCAAAACGGCTTGTGGGATGGTTTTGAGAAACCAGGATATTTTACCAATCATCGAAAATACGATGGCAGTCACGGCAGCAATCCGCAATACCAGTGGATTGGTTACTTTAGTCAGCGAAATAGCACCGGTTACCTCCGAGTAGGTTGTGTTGGGGACACTGCCCAGGGCGCCTGCTACGGCTGTCGCGATACCATCGCCAAGCAAGGTGCGGTGCAGTCCGGGTTTCTTCACAAAGTCTTTTTCAGCCACATTGCTGATGGCGTACATATCGCCTATATGTTCAATGATGGGAGCGATGGCCACCGGGATTAAAAACAGGATAGCCTGCCAGTTCAGTTCCGGTTTGGCAAACTGAGGTAGTGCGAACCAGCTTGCTTCAGCAAACTGGGAGAAATCGACCCGTCCCAGTAGAATTGCTACAACATAGCCCACGATGATGCCAATGAAGATTGGAATCAGTTTCAGTAGGCCTTTGGCGAAAATAACCGTGAATACAGCCGCGAGCAAACTGATAATGGCAAGTAACCAGTCGGTTTTAGCCATATTAACTGCGGCAGGAGCCAGCGATAAACCGATGATCATGATAACCGGACCAATCACCACCTTCGGGAAAAGTTTCTCGATGAATTTCAGTCCGTAAGCCTTTACCAGTCCCGACATGACAGCATAGACCAACCCCACGGCGATGATACCCCCGAAAGTGCCCGGTAAACCATATAATTCAGTCGATTTGATGATGGGAGCGATAAATGCAAAACTGCTCCCGAGGAAAATGGGAACCTGACCGCCTGTCATAAGATGATAGATTAAAGTACCTATACCCGCGGTAAAAAGTGCTACAGCCGGGTCGATTCCAACTAACAACGGCACCAGAACCGTGGCGCCGAATGCTACAAATAAAAACTGAATACCGATGATGGTGTTTCTCAAATTCAAATCGGGATTGATTTTAAAGGGTTTTTTGCTCATGTGTTTGTAATGTTGAAAATTTGTGATTAATTAAACGCTGTTTTTCAGGTATTTTAATGAATACGCTGAGCAAATGCAAATATATGCAATAAAATTGAAAATATTAATATCTTTGCAGTTGATTCCTCACTTCACTTTGTTCGTTCGGAATGACAGTTTTACGTGAGTGTGCAACAACGCCGCATAATTTGATTTTACAAACATCATCCTTAAGCGGCGGCGGTTCAGGGAGTCCGTCGCCCGGCAATAATAATTCTAAAAATCACAAAATCATCATGAAAAACATACAAAATCTTCTCTTTTATTGTTTGATAAGCTTTTCAGTATTCAATATTTCAGCTCAAAACAAAGCTTACGTGCTCCATTCTCCCGATCAGCGGTTGAAACTCGAAATCAACCAGGCGGATAAACTTTCCTTTACCGTTTCTGATGATAAAGGTTTGGTTGTTACCGCTTCAGAAATTTCGCTTCAGCTGGCCGACGGAAGTGCACTGGCTACTGGTGACAAAATCAGAAAGGTGACCCGGAGTGAAGTGAATCAATCTGTACCGTCTCCTTTCTATAAAAAAGCATCGATACAAGAAGATTACCGGCAGTTGAGACTGGCATACAAAGATTACGCGGTGGTTTTCAGAGCTTATAACGATGGTGTGGCATACCGTTTCGAGACATCAAAAAAGAATGATTTTATCGTTGAAGATGAAATTGCTGATTTTCAGTTTGAAAAGGATGTGCCTTTGTTTGCTGCCTATATACGACCCAGAGAAAAAGGGAAGAGCATACAATTTGAAAAACAGTTCTTCAACTCATTTGAGAATATTTACACCCATGCGTCCTTGTCGACTTTCAGCCCCGATTCCCTGTTGTTACTTCCATTGATGGCAGATGCCGGTCAGGGTCGTAAAGTACTTTTCACGGAAGTCAATCTCGAAAGCTACCCGGGGATGTATATGAATCACAGAAAAGACGCTTTGCAATTGTCGGGAGTTTTTGCTCCATATCCGAAAAAGGAAGTTCAGGGAGCGCATAACATGCTTCAGATGTTGGTAGAAGAGCGTGAGAATTATATCGCGAAGGTTAGTGGCCAGAAGATATTTCCGTGGCGGGTATTGGGTGTTTTTGACAATGATGCTGAGATCCTGAATAGTGACCTCGTTTATCAGTTGGCCGACGAGTCACGGGTTAAAGATATCAGTTGGATTAAGCCCGGCAAGGTAGCGTGGGATTGGTGGAACACCTGGAATATCAGTGGAGTGGATTTTGTTTCCGGAGTCAATACAGAGACCTATCAATATTATATCGACTTTGCCGCCAGTCAGGGCATCGAATACGTCATACTCGACGAAGGCTGGGCGGTGAATTTACAGGCCGATTTGATGCAGGTAGTCCCGGAGATTGATATGAAAGCCATCATCAAACATGCCGAAGATAAGGGAGTCGGCATCATCCTTTGGGCAGGATATTATGCCTTTGCGCGGGACATGGAAAATATTTGCCGGCATTATCGCGACATGGGTGTCAAAGGCTTCAAAATCGATTTTATGGATCGCGACGACCAGCTGATGACCGATTTTATATACAAGGCATCAGAGGTCTGCGCCCGTTACCACATGCTGGTCGATTTCCACGGTATGTATAAACCCACCGGTTTACAGCGCACCTACCCGAATGTGTTGAATTTTGAAGGCGTATTTGGATTGGAGCAAATGAAATGGTCGAATCAGGACATGGTGTTGTACGATGTCACTTTTCCCTTTATCAGGATGTTTGCCGGTCCGGTCGACTACACCCAGGGTGCCATGCGTAACGCCATCAAATCCAACTTCAAACCCATCTATACCGAGCCGATGAGTCAGGGCACCCGTTGCCGGCAGTTAGCCCAGTATGTGGTATACGAATCGCCGCTGAACATGCTGTGCGACAACCCGACCAATTATCTGAAGGAACCCCTTTGCACCCGCTTCATCGCGCAAATCCCCACGGTATGGGACGAAACGGTAACGCTTTCAGGCGAAGTGTCCAAATACATCACCATAGCCCGGCGAAAAGGCGATGTGTGGTATGCCGGCGGCCTCACCGACTGGCAGGCACGCGACCTGGAAATCGACTTCAGCTTCCTGCCCGCCGGTACCTACGAACTTGAAATTTTCCGCGATGGCATCAATGCCGACAAAGTCGCGATGGATTTCAAACACGAGAAACGCAACATACAATCCGGCGAAAAGCTGAAAGTACATTTGGCTCCGGGAGGAGGGTTCGCGGTGAGGATTGTGAGGGTGTAAATATTTTGACAGAATAATTGTGTGGTATCAAAAGTGATACTGTATTTGTGGCATAATTATGAAGTATATTTATGCCTGAGGTGTTTAGAGAACTTGGATTTCGCTTTTACTTTTATTCTGATGATCATTTGCAAATTCATATACATGTGAGTTATGGCGATGGTGAAGCGAAATTTAATAAAATAATGTGAATCAGGAGTTGAAAATATGAGATCCTTCATTTCGCTTCGCTCCATTCAGGATGACAGGTATTCATTGTTATGATAACCCGTCGGCGATTGACAGCATATTCATTGTGTTAATTTTAGCGAC
>JAEWUM010000014.1 GCA_023459355.1 Bacteroidota bacterium
TATTGATTTTTTCTACCAAACACAAAAGCATGATTTGATGTTTTACGGTTACATAAAAAGAATTATAGTAACATTAAAATATTATCATCATGAAATTTGAACTTCCCGCATTACCGTACGAAACAGGCGCATTGGAGCCTGTAATTGGCAAACAAACCGTAGAATTACATTATGGCAAACATTTCCAGGCTTATATCACCAATCTGAATAACCTGATTCCGGGGACAAAATATGAAAACATGGATTTGGTGGATATTGTGAAAAGCAGCGATGGTCCGATATTCAACAACGCCGGACAGGCGCTGAATCATAACATCTATTTCCTGTCGTTTTCACCCAACGGGGGCGGTGCTCCATCTGGTAAATTAGCGGAAGCTATCAACAGTCAATTTGGTGATTTTGAAAACTTCAAAAAAGAATTCAATGCAGCTGCAGTATCCGTGTTTGGTTCAGGATGGGCCTGGCTGGCTAAGGATGCCAACGGGAAATTGTCGATTGAGAAAGAGCCTAATGGCAGCAATCCGGTGGTAAAAGGGTTGGTTCCGCTATTGGGATTCGATGTTTGGGAGCATGCGTATTATCTCGATTACCAGAACCGCAGACCCGACCACGTGAATGCCTTGTGGAATATCATCGACTGGAAAGCGGTGGAAAGCAGGTATTAAAAGAGATTTTTTAGCTATCTGAAAATAAATGTGTGTTTAGGTGGACAGGGGTAACCCTGTCCTTTTTTATTTTGTGTGTTCATTTGACCAGACCTGTCAGGTTTTTAAAACCTGACAGGTCTAAACTTTTTTTTCTGCTTACATACTTTTTTAAATATAAATGCGTTTTAGAATCAGAAACTAAAAACAACTTTTATATTGCCTATGCAAAAAACCATTACTCCGTTAAACAAAACTGATTTAAAACAAACGCCACAACAGTTAAATAACTGTTCAGACAACATGCAACCCTCAGATTCTACGCTTCAGAAAATTTTGCAGTTTGCTGCTAACTACCGGTTGCAGAAAATAAGTGATAATCAGTATATCGAAATGAATCTAAGTTAAAAAAGAAGACTTCCGGATAATCGGGAGTCTTTTTTTAACTAACCACTGACCACTAACCACTAATAACATACTTTTTGATTTATTCGTACGCATAATCACGAAAAACAGCTAACTTTGTGTGGTTTTAAACAAAGAATTATGCAAAGAATTATCTCTCCTTCCATATTAGCAGCTGATTTCAGTGATTTAAAAAGTGCCTGCGAGATGATTAACCGCAGTGAGGCCGAATGGATTCACATTGATGTGATGGATGGCGTTTTTGTGCCGAATATTTCTTTCGGGTTTCCGGTGCTGGAGGCAATCACGAAACATTGCACCAAACTGATTGATGTGCACATTATGATTGTGCATCCGGAAAAATACGTGAAACGATTTGCTGAAGCAGGTGCGGAAATGCTGACCTTCCATTACGAAGCAGCTGAAAACCCGGGTGAAGTGATTGATCTGATTCGTCAGCAGGGTATTAAAGTGGGCATAACCATCAATCCTGATGTGCCGGTGGCTGCACTACGACCTTATATTGATAAAGTGGATATGGTGCTGTTGATGAGTGTCTTTGCAGGTTACGGCGGACAAAAATTCATCGAGGAGAGCTATGAGCGTCTAAAAGAACTCAAAAACATGATAGATGAACTGAACCCTGCCTGTATGATTCAGGTCGATGGCGGTGTATCAATTCAAAATGCCAAAAAACTTTTTGACCATGGCGCTAACGTGCTGGTTGCCGGCAGCGCCGTTTTCAATGCACCCGATCCGGTGGGGATGATTGCTGAGATGCTTTTATAGTTGATAGTGGTTAGTGGTTAGTGGTTAATTAAACTAACCACTAACCACTAACCACTATCAACTAAATATACTGTTTGTTTATGTCCTTCCTGCAACGTACTCCGTTTTTCAGGTTGTTGGTTCCGTTGGTGTGCGGTATTGTTGTTTTTCAGTACCTGGAACTTTTCAACCTTACGCGCTTGATACTACTCATCATAGCGGTTTTTCTCATGTTGATTTCTTTCTTCTTTCAGCAATCGAGGCATGCTTACAGATTGCGGTGGTTGTTTGGCGCCGGTGTCATGGTGTTGTTTTTTCTAATGGGTTATATTATATCGGAAAGAAAACAACAGCAAACGACCTTTACGCAGCTGGATGAACAATCCCTTTTTGTGGGTAGTATAAAGGAATCTCCTGCCGAAAAGGGGAACTCGATGGTTTGTAAAATGCTGGTGCAGGGAAAATATGCAGGTGCGCAATTCGTAAAAATGAATTCCCCGGCATTGGTTTATGTGGCCAAAGACAGTGCTTCCTTGTGTCTGAAAAAAGGAGATGTCTTGTTGTTTAGAACAGTGTTTCAGCGGCCGTCGGGTGCGATGAATCCGGAGGGGTTTGATTATGCAAAGTATTTGGCGAATAAAGGTATCCGGGCTACTGCTTATCTAAAAATATATGAATGGAAACTGCTTGCGCACCGGGAGGAGTTTTCATTTGCTGATTTAGCTGCCACATGCAGTCGTAAAATGCTGGGGATGTACGAAACCCTGCACTTGCCAAAGGATCAATATGCCGTGCTGGCAGCGCTTACAATTGGATATAAAGATGCCCTGGATGCGGAGTTGCGGGAGGATTTCAGTCATTCCGGCGCTATGCACATCCTGGCGGTAAGCGGCTTGCATGTCGGGGTGATTTACCTGATTCTTCAGGCCGTTTTTGCTTTGGTGTTCAGAAAGTCAAAATGGAAGTTTATCAGTACCGTTTTTACAGTTTGCACGCTTTGGGTATATGCTTTTATTACCGGCTTGCCTCCTTCGGTAGTACGGGCTGCGACGATGTTTTCGCTGGTTGCGGTAGGGCTTGCTCTTGAACGAAAATCCCAAATCTACAATACAATCTCAGTTTCTGCTTTTGTGATTTTGCTGTATGACCCTAATCTCTTGTTCGACATAGGGTTTCAGCTGAGTTATTGCGCCGTGATTGGCATTGTGTGGTTTCAGCCGAAAATCAGTTCGCTATTATATGTGAAACAGAAAGGACTGAAATGGTGGTGGGATCTCACGGCTGTTTCATTGGCAGCGCAGATCGCGACACTGCCGCTCGCGTTGTATTATTTTCATCAGTTCCCAAATTATTTTCTGTTGGCCAACTACATCGCCATTCCATTATCCACCCTGATTATCTACCTGGCTGTTGCATTTATAATCTTATTTCCTGTGTCATGGCTGGCGTTTATCCCGGGATTGCTATTGAAATCTATGTTGTGGTTGTTGAATACTTCCGTTGGTTATATACATGATTTGCCACATGCAGTTTCGATCTGTTATCTGAACTTTTTTCAGTTGATTTTACTTTTTTCAGTGCTTGTTTTCTTCTCCTTTTATTTGGGAAATAAAAAACACCTATCCTTGATGGCAACTTTGTGCATCTTGCTGATTTTCGTGTTAAGTCATATTTTTGTGCATTATCAGACGCTTCAGTTGAATCAATTAGTGGTTTATGCCGACCGGAAACATACGCATGTGAATGTGATTGCCCGACATCATCATCAGGTATTTACGACTGATTCTACGGCGGCATCCATGTCGGCCTCGAATTATTGGAAAAGCATGAAATTGCATAACCCGGCATTTGAGATGCTTAACTCAAGCTGTTTTTTTGTTTTTCAGGGAAAGAAAATACTGATACTGACCGATAATCTGTTGCACCGCAAAACAACAAATATCCCTATCGAGACTGATTTTCTGATTATCGGCAACGGATTGAAACCCCGTGCCGCAGAATTATTAAGTTGCGTGTTGCCCAAAATCTGCATCGTAAATCAGGGTATAACTTCGTGGTATGTTAATCAGTTAAAAACAATTTGTCGGGAGAAAGGAATAAGATTTTATTCCATAGCAGAGCAGGGTGCATTCATATATGACTTTAAACAAGTCACTCCCTGAATCTATATCATATTTTTTTGTTATTTTTGTCCCCGTTATAAAACCAAGCCGATGATATCAAAAATTATTGCAGAAGAACTGGTTCACAAAGCCAAAAAAGCGATTGATGAAGCAGATAAAATAGCCATCGTGGTGCATGTCGGACCGGATGGAGATGCCATGGGTGCCTCACTCGGAATGTGGCATTACCTGATGACGCAGGGTAAGTCGCCGGTCGTGATTGTACCGACAGCCTTCCCCGATTTTTATGCCTGGATGCCCGGTGCTGCTGAAGTGATTGTCTTTGAAAATGATATTGAAACAGCAACGGAGCAATTGCAGGAAGCTGAATTGATTCTGGCGCTTGATTTCAATGTCCCTAAACGCATGGGTGGCATGTCGGATGTGGTGTTGGAGACATCAGCAAAAAAAATCATCATCGACCACCATCTGCATCCGGGAGATTTTGCGGATATCGTAATATCTTACCCTAAAATATCTTCCACCAGTGAGTTGATTTTCAGATTGATTTGCCGGATGGGACATTTCTCGGAGATCAACCTGGCTTGTGCGGAGTGTATTTATACCGGCATGATGTCGGATACGGGTGGTTTCACTTATAACTCGAACGATCAGGAGATTTACATCATCATTGCCGAACTGATTAAGTTGGGTGTGGATAAAGACGATATCTACCGGAAAGTGTTCAATACCTATTCCGAACATCGTTTGCGGCTGATGGGATATTGTCTGTACAAAAAAATGAAAGTGTATCCCGAGTATAAAGCGGCGTTGATAACGCTCACGGCTGCTGAAATGGAGCAGTTTAGGTTCGTAAACGGAGATTCCGAAGGTTTTGTGAATATACCGCTTTCAATGGCCGGTGTTGATTTCTCTGTTTTCATGCGGGAGGATTCGGATAAAATAAAGGTGTCGTTGCGTTCACAGGGAACGTTCCCGACCAACAAATTCTCAGGTGATGTTTTTAACGGCGGCGGTCACCTGAATGCTTCCGGAGGAGAGTATTACGGCACCATAGAGGATGCCGTGAAGTTGTTTGAAGAAGCGCTGCCGGAGTATAAGGATTTTCTGTAGTAATAATTATAAAACAGGAAAGAATATGTCTGGAGTTGTTGAACAATTGTTTCGTGAATGGCAGTCATTACAGCCATTGAAACCAGAAGACCAGAGACGGTTAGATGAGAAATTCCGGTTGGAGTTCAATTATAATTCAAACCATATTGAAGGTAATACCTTGACGTATGGGCAGACAAAACTTTTGTTGATTTTTGATCAGACAGATGGTAATCATGATATGCGCGAATTTGAAGAAATGAAGGCGCATGATGTGGCATTGAGGATGGTTATCCAGGAGGCAAAAGATAAGGAGCGACCTCTCACGGAGCAATTTATTCGATTGTTAAATGAGACGATTCTGGTTCGCCCTTTTTGGAAGGATGCGCAAACGCCTGATGGTCAGCATACCCGGATGGAGGTAAAAATTGGGGAGTACAAATCACGTCCGAATCATGTCAGGACTGCAACTGGAGAGATATTTCAGTATGCTTCTGAGACAGAGACTCCTGCTATGATGCAAGATTTGGTGGAATGGTATAATAAAGTAAGTAAAGAGGGTTTGTTGACTCCGGTTGAATTGGCAGCATTGCTTCATTACAGGTTTATCCGCATTCATCCTTTTGAAGATGGAAATGGACGGGTAGCGAGGTTGTTGGTGAATTTTGTGCTGTTCCGTCACGGTTACCCGATGTTAATCGTGCAAACAAAAGATAAAAATAATTACCTGAGAACGCTGAATCGTTGTGATGTTGCAGTTGGATTAGAGCCTGTGCAGGGTGCAAATGCAAGTTTAGATAAAATTCGACCTTTTGTGGATTATTTAGAGAAAGAGCTTATTCATTCGTTGGAAATTTGTATCAAGGCGGCAAAAGGTGAAAGTATTGAGGAAGAAGATGATTTTGAGAAGAAATTGAGTTTGTTGGAGAAGAAATTGAAACAATCAGAGTCTGAGAAACCAGGGTTCAAAAGTGAGTATGTTTGGGATATTATTGAGAGATTTTATTATCCTTTTGTCAATCGGTTTCAAGAGTCATTGTCTCCATTAAGTCGATTCTTTGAGTATAATGATTTGAGATGTTTAGTTGATGGGAAATCGTTTGATAAATCTGAATTACTTTCTCTAAAATACAAGAATAAATCATCAATATCTAACATGAGTCTTCTTGATAGATTAGCGTTAGATTTGGAAGTTTATTCAAATGATTTTGAAAATCCAAGAAGAATAGAGTTTGAATATTCTGTGAGTAAGCCCGTAAGTCAAAAGCTTAGAGAAATATCTAAGTTGTTTAATATTTCGATAACTTTCAGGAATGACTTTTATTACGTTGAGTCTTCAGATTTTCACAAAGAATATATTTATGGTCATTATCCATTAAATGAGGATGTTGATTTTTTAATTAATAATTTCAAAAATGATGTACTAAAACAGATTGATAATGCAATCAAGTGACATCAGCATTTTAGATTTTTTTGATACATATAAAAGTTTATGAAATATATCATTATTCTTGGCGACGGCATGTCGGATGAACCCATACCGGCATTGGGAAACAAAACCCCCTTGCAGGTTGCCAACAAACCAAACATAGATAAAATAGCAGCCTTGGGACGATGTGGCATGCTGCATACCATTCCGGCCGGATATGCGCCCGGAAGTGAGATTGCCAACATGAGCGTGATGGGCTATAACGTACCTGAAGTGTTCGAGGGACGCGGTTCGCTGGAGGCGGCGAGTATGGGTGTCGATATCGCGCAAGGCGAAATGGCCATGCGTTGTAACCTCATTTGTATTGAAAATGGAATAATAAAGAATCACTCTGCCGGTCACATCAGCAATGAAGAAGCCGAAGAACTGATTCTTTTTTTGCAACAGGAACTGGGTAACGAGCTTGTTAGTTTTTACCCGGGTGTTTCTTACCGCCATTTATTAAAGGTAAAAGGTGGCAACAAGAAGCTGAAATGTACCCCGCCGCATGATGTGCCGGGTACGCCATCAGCCGATGTGATGATTAAAGCTGTTGATGCTGAAGCTAATGAAACAGCTGATTTGTTGAATGACTTGATTCTGCGGTCACAGGCTTTGTTAGAAAATCATCCGGTGAACCTGAAACGTGCTGCGGAAGGAAAAGACAAAGCCAACAGTATCTGGCCGTGGTCGCCGGGTTATAAACCGGCCATGAAAACCTTGCAGGAACTGTATGGTATCAAAAGCGGGACTGTAATTTCAGCGGTAGATTTAATTCGTGGTATCGGTGTTTACGCCGGATTAAAAGTGGTGTTGGTGGAAGGTGCAACAGGCTTGTACAATACGAATTACGAAGGCAAAGCACAGGCTGCCATCGATGCACTAAAATCCGATGACTTTGTGTATCTGCACATCGAAGCCAGTGATGAAGCCGGACATGAAGGGGATGTGGATTTGAAAATCAAGACCATCGAATACTTAGACCATCGAATTGTAAAGCCGGTTTTTGAAGCGGTTTCAACTTGGGACGAACCGGTAACTATTGCCATACTGCCCGATCACCCGACTCCCTGTGCCTTGCGTACGCATACCATGGATCCGGTGCCGTTTATCATTTACCGTCCGGGTGAAACAGGGGATGAGGTACAGTTGTATGATGAGTTTGCTTGCCGGAAAGGTAGTTATGGCGAGTTAAGAGAGATGGAGTTTATGCAGCATTTTATGCTTGACAAATAATCATGTCTATTAAAAATGAAAACGGGAAAATCACGACACAGGGAATCAAATATGCTGGTTCCAAGCTGAAGATTATTCCGTATATCATAGAGATTGCATCTTCTTTGAAAGGAGTGAAAAGCGTACTCGACGGGTTCAGCGGAACCACCAGGGTATCGCAGGCTTTTGCCCAAATGGGTTATGATACCACTTCCAACGATTTGGCTGTGTGGTCGGAAGTGTTTGCCACCTGTTACCTGAAAGCGAATAAGCCGGTGGCGTATTACCAGGAAATTATAGATGAACTGAACGCGCTGAAGGGATTCGATGGTTGGTTTACCGAGCATTACGGTGGAGATGAAGCAAGCTCAAAAAAGCCTTTTCAGCTGAAGAACACGCGGAAATTAGACGCGATCAGGTGCGCAATTGATCAATTGCAGCTTGCATGGGAAGATAAATGCGTGTTATTGACAAGCCTGATGCTGGCGTTGGATAAGGTTGACAGTACGCTCGGGCATTATGTAGCCTATTTGTCGAAATGGTCGCCGCGGTCGTATAAGGACTTGGTGTTGCAAGTCCCAAAGCGTTATGAGTTGAAAGGAAACAACCGGGTATTGCGGGGGGATGTGTTTGATGCCATCCGGCAGGAAGCGTATGATTTTGTGTATTTTGATCCGCCTTATGGTTCTAACAATGGTAAAATGCCATCGAGCCGGGTGAGGTACCAGTCGTATTATCATTTCTGGACATCAGTAATTCAGCATGATGAAGCCGAACTGTTTGGAAAAGCGAACCGGAGAGAGGATACCCGCGACCGGACTGCGGTTTCGGTATTTGAAGAATTTAAAAAAGATGAACAGGATAAGTTTATTGCGCTGGAAGCGTTGAAAAGGTTAATTGATGAAACGCGGTCGCAGTACGTGTTGCTGTCGTACAGTTCAGGAGGTAAAGCCTCCAAAGCAGAATTGTCGGACATCATCACCTCATCGGGTAAACTTATCAAGGCCATCGAGATAGATTATAAAAAAAACGTGATGGGAAACATGCGCTGGACAAACGAATGGGTGAATAGCGATGGGAAATACCATGAATATTTGTTTTTAATGAAAAAAGGATAAATTTAGTGGTTAGTGGTCAGTTGATAGTGGTTAGTTTTTCTGTCCACTAATCAATTAACCACTAACCACTAACCACTAACCACTAAAAAATATGCTTTATTACAGTACCAACAAAAAAGTAACCGGCGTTTCGCTGAGTGATGTGGTAATCAAAGGATTGGCCGAGGATAAGGGGCTTTTTATGCCCAATGAGATTCCGGTGTTGCCTGAAAAGTTTTATCAGAATATTGATAAGATGTCGTTTCAGGACATGGCTTACTCGGTAGCCTACATGCTATTCGGAGAGGATGTGCACGCCAATGTGTTGCGGATGATTGTGAACGATACGCTGAGTTTCGATGTCCCTTTGGTGAAGGTGACAGATGATATTTACAGCCTGGAGTTGTTTCACGGCCCGACACTCGCTTTTAAAGATGTGGGCGCCCGGTTTATGTCCCGCATGCTGAGTTATTTTATTCAGCAAAACGGAGATAACAAAAAACAGGTGAATGTGCTGGTTGCGACTTCCGGAGATACCGGTAGCGCCGTAGCCAATGGTTTTCTGGGCGTGGAAGGTATTCATGTGTATGTGTTGTACCCCAAGGGATTGGTAAGCCCGATTCAGGAGTGCCAGTTTACGACGCTCGGACAAAACATCACTGCATTGGAAGTCGACGGTACTTTCGATGACTGCCAGGCGCTTGTGAAATCAGCTTTCATGGATGCGGAGTTAAACGCGAAGATGAAACTGACTTCGGCCAATTCGATTAACGTGGCCCGTTTTATCCCGCAGGCATTTTATTATTTCTATGCTTATGCCCAGTTGAAGAAGATTTCGGAGGAGGCTGCTGCTAACATGGTGGTTTGTGTACCAAGTGGAAACTTTGGTAACATTACAGCTGGCTTGATAGCTAAAAGAATGGGATTGCCGGTTAAAAGATTTATTGCTGCAAACAACAGAAACGATATATTTCTGGAATATCTGAATACCGGCAAATACAATCCGCGCCCCTCGGTTGCTACGCTGGCGAATGCCATGGACGTAGGCGACCCGAGCAATTTTGCCCGTATCTTAGATTTATACCGGCATAATCACGAAGCGATTTTAGCCGAAATCAGCGGGTTCAGGTACACCGACGAACAAATTACAGAAACAGTCAGAACCTGCAAAAAGGAAACAGGCTACTTGCTCGATCCTCACGGAGCTTGTGGCTATCAGGCCTTGAAAGATGGATTGCAGTCAGGAGAAACCGGTGTCTTCCTTGAAACGGCCCATCCGGCCAAGTTCCTGGATACCGTCCAAAATATCATCGGTGAAGAAATTGAAATTCCTGAGAAACTCAGGGAATTCATGAAAGGCGAAAAACAAAGCCAGCCCATGTCAAAAAACTTTGAGGACTTCAAATCGTATTTACTAACCACTATCCACTAACCACTATCAATTAAACAACCATGTTCTCAGGAATCATAGAAGAAGCCGCCAAAGTAATTGCTTTGCGCAAAGAGCAGGAAAACCTGCACCTCACGATGGAATGTACCTTTGTTGATGAACTGAAAATCGATCAAAGTGTGGCGCACAACGGTGTTTGTCTCACCGTAGTGGAGAAAACGGATACAACCTACACGGTAACTGCCATCAAAGAAACGCTGGATCGTACCAATCTGGGCTTGCTGGAAATAGGCAGCAAGGTGAATTTAGAGCGAAGCATGCTGATGAATGGTCGGCTCGATGGGCACATCGTGCAGGGACATGTAGATCAGACGGCTGTTTGTTCCGACGTAAAGGAAGCTGACGGAAGCTGGTATTTCACTTTTGAATATCAATTTGATAAAGAGATGGCAAAGAGAGGCTATATGACCGTGGATAAAGGTTCGGTTACTGTGAATGGTGTGAGCTTAACGGTTTGCAATCCAACCAGTAATACGTTTCAGGTTGCCATCATTCCTTATACATACGAACATACCAATTTTCATCAGATTAAACCAGGTACAGTGGTAAACCTTGAATTCGACATCATCGGGAAATACGTGAGTAGAATGATGTCATTTCAATAACGAATTCAAAAACTTGTTTTTTCTTAAAAAATAACTTCAATCAAACTTATTTCAATGTGTATTGTTTATAATGGAAGCAATACACATTGTTGTTTTTTTTGAGAAGATGTTAAAGAAGTATATAAGCGAGTCATTTTTCAATCCCATCCTTCATGTGTTGCCAATTTTGGCATTTCTGTTGGCAGAAGACTTCTATGGAGTTACGAAAGCATGGATTATTTCTTTCCCGCTGACCATCCTGATGGTTGGTTACGTACTCGTTTTGTACAAATCTATCCTGCCATGGTATCTCGTTTCAGTTACTGTTTACTTTATTGTAGGTGTGATTGTTACCTTTATCTTGTGGAACGATGTCCCCTTGCCCTATCATGTTGTGATGGGTGAATTGGTCGCGTTGGGTTTTATGCTGCTACTGCTGGCCTTCAGGAAAGTTATTTACAGATTGGTTGTCTCCATCTCGAGTAAAAAAATATCGATGGAAAACAACCTGAACGAACTGATACGAACAACCAACACATTCTCTGTCTTATTTGCCCTCTTTTCGCTGGCATACGTATGTGTGTATCTATTTATTTTCAATCAAAAGTTAGCTTCGCTTACCTTTGTTTATCAGGTTTATACTACTTTAATAATCATGATGAGTCTGTATGAAACCATTCGTGTGATGGCTGTAAGAGGGAATTTGCTGAAAGAAGAATGGTTACCCATTGTAAATGAATACGGCCAGGAGATAGGCTCAACTAATTACCAGGCTAGCATGGGCAATGACCGGCAAAAATACCTGCATCCGGTGGTCAGGGTCATTGTATTGGAAGGTAACCGGGTTTTCCTGAAGAAAAACTCCTGTAAAGATGACGTCTATCCCGATCAATGGGATAATGCTATTTGTACGCATGTCAGGCTGAAAGAAACAGTTAACCAGTGTTTAAAAAGAGCGATAACCGAAATCTGTGGGTTGACAGACCTAAATCCGGTTTTCTTAGCGAATTACCGCATTGAGAACAGTTGTGAGCACCAATATGTGCATCTTTTTATTTCCTGTTGTCCTACAGAAGAAAAAATGGTTGTCGATACCAATAGTCAGGTTAAATGGTGGACAATTCAGCAAATAAATGCCGAATTGGAATCCGGAATCTTCACTCAAAATTTCCTGAAAGAATACGAATTATTGATCAGGAGCGGACTGATTGATACCGGGAGGTGCCAGTGCGACTGCAAGTTGCGGGATGAGATAGAAGGGAAGAGATGATGTTTACATGTTGTTGTGTACGTTGTTTTCTGTAAAAATAATTAACACTTTCTTTCGCAAAATCATTGATAAATAAGGAGATAGTGTTTGAGTTTTTATTGCATTGCTTACTTTTTCAGCAACCTCAGATGCTATCTATTTTTACTTTTGCAATGATTTTTCTGATTTTACCATCGCCAATTAATGGACCGTGTGCATCTTCAGGAAAAAAAATTATAAATTCACCAGGCATAACAGTAATAAGATTTTCTTCGATATCACTGTATAGTTCACAATCATTATTTTCGTTATAGTTTGATTTGATATTTGTACATTTTAAGAGAGGTTTCCATGCCATTATCTCTGTTTTGTCGAGAGGGAAATGCACGTCAATATATACGCGATGAGCTTCCAGGGACTGTTCTCTCGCTGCAATCATATCAGAACAGACATTGTTAATAAATAAATTGTCACCATCTATTTCAATCCTTCCTGTTTCTCTGTTCAGTAAATCAGTTTTCTTGATGTAATCAAAAAGTAATTTAAATTTGGGATGTAAAGATTCAATCTGTTTGCTGTTTTCAAGGGTTGAAAGTATCATGTTTATTTATCTTTAGTTTTTTTATTAATAATCTATAGTAAATGGTTTATCTTATTTATCCAATTCTACTCCATATTGTCTGTTTTAGGACGAAGTAAAACCAGTTGCAAAACTAATGCGAATACAACTACTCCTGCTAATGAAGCAAATCCAAGTCCGAGGTTTCCGGCATCTGACCACTTTCCCAGTATATTTGTAATTAATGCACCTACAAATACACCCGTCATATTCATTAACCCATAGGCAGTTGCGCGCTGTTTTGATGGTACAAATTGGCAAAGGATAGGCATGTTGTTGGCATCAAACATACCATAACCGATACCAAAACATAGTGCAGCGCCCACTACGCTGAAGGTAGAGGTTCCAAAGCCAAGAAACAAAAGAGCTGGAATCATCAAACTCAACCCGATAGCACCTGTGTAAATCCGTCCACGTATGTTTTTTTTCACCCAACGGTCCGATAATGGTCCACCTATCATGACTCCTATAAAAGAAGACATAGCAATAGCAATAGTTGACATGGGGCCAGCAATTGACATAGATATTCCCAATCCTTCAGAGAAGAGTGTGGGAAGCCAGTTTTTAGTAGCCCAACCCGGGAGTGATGGAGCAGCAAAATAAAACAAAATGACCCAAAATGCTATATTAGAAAATAACATTGAAAAACTTTTTAATATAGATAATTTAGAAATATCAACATCTGGCCTAATAAATTCATCTTTATGTTCAACAGGCTTTTCATGTAAAAAGATTATTAAAACAAAAGCATATATAATACCTGCTATCCCAAACCAATGAAATGTTGTTTGCCATGTAAATGCTGCTGCAACTGTTGCACCGAATCCACCTATGGCTTGTCCGGCATATAAGCCGGTCATATGGATACCGATTGCCAGGCTCCTTGATTTTCCTGCATGATAATCGGCAATAAGCGATAATCCCGCGGGAATGTAAAGTGCCTCGCTTACACCCATTAATGCCCGAAGCCAATATACCTGATCAAAAGTTTCACAATATCCCATCAGGAGTGTTACCAAAGACCAGACGAAAAGACTTGTGACAATCAGCCATTTGCGGTTGATGCGGTCTGCAATTAATCCGGCTACAGGACTCATGAAACCATAAATCCATAAGAAAATTGCCATTAAACGTCCAAAGTTAGCGGCCATCTCTAATTCTGCAATATCTGTTTGCATGGATTCACGCATGGTTGAAAGCATTTGTCTGTCCATATAATTGAGTAAGGCAACTACCCATAAAAGAGCGACTACCACCCAGGGATAATATTTGCTGTTTCTCATGATATACTTGTTAGCGAATAATTAATTATTGTCGTTCTTTTGTTATTTCCATGGTCTTATATTGAGAATCAAAGATTGAGTTTCCTCCATCCATGATTCTCAATATGTGATTTATAAATTATATTATAATTTTCTTAAGTTTACTTCCTTCGTGATCTGTAACTTTTATAAGGTAGATACCATTTTTGCTGATGTTAAGTTTTACACTAAATTCACCTGCCTTTGTTTTTTGATGGCAGATAGTTTTCCCTGAAGAATCATATATATTAATGTTGACATCGGAAAATATGGAACTACCCGAAACAATAATGTGATTGTCTGATGTTTTGTGAATCATGATGTCAGATAAATTGTTGATGTTATTGAGTCCAGAAGCAGGAAGTGTACCTGAAACCAATCTTATATTAACTGCTTCAGCCGGATTTCTATCATTGATGTCACGATATATTCCGTCAACGGTATTGTGGATCTTCCTTCTCATACCTTTATTTGTTGGAGATAATTCTCCTGCAACCCACCATTCTGCCTGAGCGAGATTGCTTCTGTCTCCTCTGTTCCATGGTTCCCAATAACCAATCGGATATGCAGAAAAACCAGTTAAGTTTGAGGTTGGTAACGTTCCGCTACCTGTCCATGCGTTGACTTCTGTCGACTTGATTTTTTCCACTAATCCGATGCCCCTGTTATATGTCCCGGTTTTTGCAATATCTTCGTCCGACATTCCAATTCCTTTCTCAAAATCTATCCAGTCTTCATTTGAAGGAACCCGCCATCCATCAGGAGCTATCCCACGAGCATCATTTGCGGCTTTCCAGGTATATAAATATCCTGTTTTCTGAACGGTATAAATTGTTGATGGTTTCTTTGTGTTTGGATCTGGAATAAAATATGCAGCAATTGTGTAATCTCCACTTGAGATAGGTGTTGACAGCGTGTCTCCTTTGATAATTTTATCACCATTATTAAATGTTGTTACCCGTAAATTTTCTGTTGTCCAAAAAAGATTACCAATTTTTACAACACTATAAACATTACCATCTTTATCGGTAACGCTTGTTGGATCTGCAGCTGATAAATTTGTGCAATAAAATAATAAAGCACAAAATGCAATTTTAAATAAGTAATTACAAGTTCTCATAATAATAAATTTTTGAAGATTAATAATAAAAGTGCGACATATTAAACGTTGATTTTGCTGAATGAGCGTGTTAATGAGATTGATTACTTTTGTAAATGAGTACGTTGACTGTTTTGCCCTTTCATTGGCCATGCAGAATTTGCAATTCCTGAAGCATCAGTGTCAAGGCAATACATAAATGAAATATTGTTTTCGTCCTCAGCAGCAATAAATACTTTCCCTTCTGTATTCATAACAGGAGAAGAAAAAGATTTAGAACCGATGCTTTTTTTTCCATACAGTAATCCATTGTCTGTAATGACATAGTAAGTACCTTTGTCTGTGATGAAATGTACATAACCACGATTGTCCACTAATGGAACGCAATTGTTTACATCTTCATCAGTAGTATAATGCCACTTGAGTGAGCCATCAGCATTAAGAGCTACAATACCGGCTGATTGTTGTCCGGTTACAACTTTCCCCCCACTAGCATAGATAGTACCTTCAGTTCCCAATACTACTCCACCGAATTGTGTAACACCTTTGAGTCGATAATCCCATTTTTTGGTTCCACTTGGATTTATTGCTACAACCATACCGCCTGTAGTCCCCTCTGCAACCGTATATACTGTCCCATCAGAATCAATTGTAATATCTCCTCCTGTTGTGACAAAACCTGTATTATATTGCCAGCCTAACGTACTATTAGGTGTGTATGAGAACAGTCCGTTTGTTCCTGTACTGCAGAAATATACATTGCCGGTTTTATCTAAGGAAATTCCCGAACGGATACCTAAACTTGTGGGAATAGATTTTATCTTTGTACCTGTCTGGGGGTCTAATACGGCGATTTCAAAAGGTGCTGTGGTTAAGTGGCCGACATAAATTTTACCGCTTGCATCGATTGCGGGAGTTTGATAATTTATATTACCGTCTAATGAAAAGTTATACGCCCATCGTTGTTGTCCATCAGATTTTACTGCAAATAAGAACGTTTTTCGTGCAGCACCTGTGTTTTTCAAGTCACGTGCGGCGATGTAAATATCGCCATTGTTCCCAACAGAAGGGCTTGCATACACTAAACGTACACCACCTCCAGGATTCAAGCCCGCTAAAGCAAGATTCACGTTGAACGCCCACCTTTCTGTACCTGTTTCTGAATCAAACGCTTTTAAGACAACGTCATATTTGTCAGTACCGGATTGATCCGCCCACATGTATACGGTTTTTCCATCAGGAGACATTGCTGGAGATACAGTGTTTTCGATTGCGCCGAGCATTGCCTTTTTCCAACTGATATTAATAAGTTCGCTGGGATCAACAACTGCCAAATCATGTGAAATCGTTGAGGTATTATTCTTACTGTCTGTAACTGTGAGTGAAACTGTAAAATTTCCAGATGAGTTATAAGAATATGTCGGGTGTTGAAGTGTTGAGACTGCGGTTTCATTATTGCCGAAATTCCATAGCCATGACGTAATGGTTGCACCATCTGCGGGGACAGATAAATCAGTAAACTGCACGGGTGTGTACAAGGTTGCTTTTGTGGTGCTTATTGAGAATTCCGCGTGTGCTAATGCGCTATACGGTGTTGTTACCAGAATCATTTTTGAGAAAAATGCAGTTCTCCCGTTTGAATCTGTAATAGTCAATTTAACTTTAAAGTTTCCAATATGTTGGTAAGTGTAAGTGGGGTTTTGTTCTGTTGAAACAGAAAGACTGTCCTCGCCAAAGTCCCATTCCCAAAGCGTAATTTCAGAACCATGAGCAGGTGTCGAAATGTCCGTAAATGAAACTATTTCTCCTAATTCTATGGTGTCTTTACTTGCAGAAAACTCTGCATTAGCTGCTGTGTGATAAATTACATCTTCATTACACGATACTGTAATGACAAAAATTGATAAGATGAGTGTTTTTAAGAATGTTTTCATGATGTTGTGTTTTTTATAAGTCTATACCGTATTTACTATATCCATATCCACCACCTCCTGTGTAACCCTGACTTTTACCGTCTATAGTTTTTGAAATCCAAAAGGAATATATGTCACCACTTTCCATATAAAATTTAATTCTGATGTTTTTGCCTTTCAATCTGGATAAATTATCATAGTTAATCCATCTTATATTCTTTTTTGTGTTATCTCCGGTAAATTCAATACATTCATTTTTTGTGTATCCTGAGAGAGTTTTTCCATCAGCATCGAGAATCTCGACATGAAGATTTCCTTTTACATTTGCATTTATAAATAAATACTCTCCACTAAATTTGAAAGTTTCCGTTATTAATTCACCGGTTCCGCTCATTGAAGCAAATCCGTCTCGGCGAAGAAACGCCAGACCGGTTGAAGTCACTTCTGCATTATTGGAATTTAGTTTTCGACCACTCATATAGAAGTATAATTTATCTCCAACAATAATGGGTGAACCTACTGCAGTTTGTATATTACCATTATTCCACGAAGAACTGTTTTGATTAACAGGACAAAACGGTAAGAAATCTTCTCTGTACCAACTCCAGCCATCACGACTAAAACCTAATAAAATTTGGTTTCGTTTTATGACATTATCTTTTGAGCAAACGTCATTTTCGGGTCCAGACCAGACAGAAAACTGTCCCAACATAATGCTTTCGTATGCAATGGCGTCAAAGTTGTATATTGCAGGTTGTACGTTAGTGTATTTATCATGTTTAGGTTCATTTGGCCACGGTCCAAACCAGAATCTTTGTAAATCTGCTTTTGCATTCTCAGTTCCTTTTAATGGATCTGCATTCTCGTAGTAATCACGTGCCCGAATTAGATTGTCTGTGTCAACCCTTACATTATGCCGCATTGAATACACCCAAACACCACGAAAAGGATTGTGAAATACAGTAGACCTATCAGCTAACGCCCCCGATTCCTTTTCTTCACGCCACATTTTCCCGTCAGGTGAAGTAAAATAATGGTATTTCCAATTCCCGGCACCACCATAAACATTGAACATTTTAAATCTTTTTGAAAGATTTGTTTCAGTTTTGTCTATCCAGATGGTATTTGAATCTCTGTTTTTACCTTTGTGAACTATATTAGTTCCGTCTACTAATCTCAAAGAAGGGCGATTCCAGTTTATTCCGTCAGTTGACTCTGCATAACATGTCACAAAATTTCCATCTCCATGTAAAGCGCCACCACCCAAGTACCACATCTTAAACTTATTTTCAGTCTCATCAAACCAAACACCATCACTGAAAGGAGCTGCAAAACCACCACCTTTATTATTCATCATTTCCCATGCTGTTGTTGGTGAAAATACAGGGTTACCTTCGTAATATGTTGCCTGATACCATTTCCTGTCCAAAGTTGTGCTTTCAATTAAAAAATCATCTACAAACAACTGACGACCTATGCTGATGTCAATGGTGTCCGGTTTGATTTGAAGATAGGATGGCGACATGCCTGTGAGAATACTCCCAGAGTACGAACTGTAAGGAGGCCATACAGAAGGCAATTCAATCCCGTTGTAAAGTTTTCTGGCGGTTGGGTCTGGACGGGAAGATTCTGTAGTGTCTTTTGTTTCGTTGCCTTTTGGCTCAGAGTCTAAACCATTTCTTTCACAGCAACAGAATAGCATAATTGCACTTATTATTAAAATCATATTCCTTAATATCATGGTTGATTGTTTTATAGGGGGATATCTTTGCCTGTACACGATAAACCAGGGCCACCTCCGGCCGTGTATCCGCGACTTTCACCTGTTTGCCATGGTGAAATCCAGAAGGCATAAAGGTCTCCTTTAGTCATATAAAATTTAAATCGTATGATTCTTCCCGACAAATCTCTTAAATCAGGTTTGTTACGCCAGATGATATATTGTTTGGTGCTATTGGTGTTTTTCATAATCTGGCACTCTTTTTTAGAGTATCCTTCGATTACTTTGCCATTCTCATCGAGTACTTCTACATAAAGAGAACCTTTTGTTACATCAGCATTTACAAAAAGATAACTTCCGTCGAAGATTAGTTTTTCAGTAATAAGGTAATTTTCATTTTTCTCTTTTGCCCGCATCGAAACAAATCCATCACGTCTGAGTGTTGCTAATCCAGTGGATGTGTAACTGTCCCACATGATATTGTTTAATCTGCGTCCACTGGCATAGAAGTATAGGCTGTCTCCTATTATTAGTGGAGTTCCATTGATAGATTGCACATTACCCCAATTCCATGCATTCTCACTTTCATTAACTGCTATGAAAGGAACGTGAGATGGCCGTGAAAAATGGAATCCATCACGAGAATATCCTAATAAAATTTCATTTTTCTTTTGTATTCCTAAATTCTCACATATGTTATTTTCTGGTCCCTGCCACACTGAATACTGACCAAGAATCAAACTTTCATAGGCAATACAGTCAAAATTGTAAATACCTGGATTTGTTTCAGGAAAGTTATGATGACGAGGTTCTTTGTCGTCAGGTGTAAACCAAAATACGATATTCTTGTCAGCAACTCCTTTTCGTATCCGATGTGCCATTGAAACAGCTGTCTCAGGATCTTTTGCTTCTAAGTAACTACGTGAACGGGATGATACGTTTGTGCTGTAACGCATACTCAAACACCAGACATCACGAAAAGGATTGTAGAATACTGAAGATCTGTCGTATAAGTCTCCTGACTGGGCAACACCCTCAGACCAATGTATACCATCTGAAGAGTATTTTAAAATAAATTGCCATCTTCTATCCGTTGGCCGTCGCTCTACGTTAAACATTTTATAACGTCGGACTGGATTTTTTTCTGATTTATCAAGCCATATTGTAGCAGCGTCACGATTACAGGTGTCCACGATATTTGTATTAGGATAAACATTTTGCATCGCTTTTGTCCAGTTTTTTCCATCTTTTGATTCAGCGTAGCATGTGTAAAAAGATTGCTTATCCTGTTTGTGAATCAATCCTGCTCCCGCTAAATACCACATTTTAAAAATACTGTCTTTCTCGTCATACCATATTCCATCGCTGAATGGCGATGCATAAGGAGCACCGTCAACTGTGTTTTCCCAAATTTTATCAGGTTCCAAAACAGGGTTTCCATGATAAAAAGCAGGTGTATGATATTCGTATATCATATTGGTTTCTGCAACAAGGAAACTATCTACAAATAGTTGACGACCAACATTAACAGGAATAACCTCTGGTTTTTTTTGCAAATAAGGAATATTCATTCTTTTTGCAACATCTGGTTCTTCATAACGGGGTGGCCATTGTTCAGGCAACTTTATTCCATTATATAATGTTTTCGTTGCGTTATCAGAACAATAAAGTTTTATTGATAAAAATACGGGAAGTATTATGAGGAAAGTTCCCAATAAACATAGTTTATTCATAATTTTCTTATATTACTGTTAATTAGTATCCATGATTTTGTTCAGAAAGAGGATTCGACTCTATTTCATCAATTGGAATCGGAAGCCACTCGTGTTTATTAGGCGTGAATCCTTTATAGTCATTGTCAGAGATCAATTTTTTGAAATTAGGATCATTTAAAGTGAGCGTGTTGAAGCGTGACGTTAATTCTCCCCAACGTAGTAAGTCAAAAAAACGATGACCTTCTAATGCAAACTCTAAAACACGCTCTTGTTTAATCTCTGACATTGTCACAGAACCTTTTGAAGAAAGATTTGCCCTTGAACGTACCTGATTGTATGCTTCCAATGCCGTAATACTACCCTGACTACCTCCGTTAAGTAGGGCTTCTGCATACATCAGTAATACATCTGCATATCGAATATATCGCCAGTTTACACCATGAGCACGAGGCTGATTATATATAAATTCTTTTGTCCCGGCTCCTACTCCGGTTATGTTATTCGGAGTATTATTGCGCATGGGCATTGTTAAGTCGAGTCCTTTAATAATTGCAGCTTTATATGGATGTGTACGGGTGTTGTTTACTGTCGTAAAATCACCGTTTGGATAGTATTGTTCAAACGTATAACCACCCGGACCTTTTAACCTCTGTCCTGGGCGAAGTTTTATTTCAGGTCTTTGATCATTAAATATCAGTGTTGAGAACATCCTGATATCTGTGTAGCCATCTTTGTCTAAAGATGCTACAAATGCTTCGTACAACCAATTATGAACCACTCCTTCATATCCTACCCCGGTTCCAGGTAACATTAAACCCCGTGTGTCGAAAGCTAAACCTGATGTTGCAGTTCCCGGATTAAATGTAGTGTTTTCAACATCTCCCAAAAATTGTATTTCGAAGACAGACTCATCATTGTTTTCATGGTTGACGTCAAAGTTTTGAGCATAATCAGGCACTAAAGAATAGGTTCCGTACGTCCCTTTTATAACTTCATCAAACTCTTTTGCTGCTTCGGAATAGAATGTTTGAGGATTATTTCCGTATAAAGGCTCTATGCCACTCCTGTAAAGATAGCATTTGCCCAACAGAGCCGAAGCCGAAGCAGCTGTTACACGTCCAGCGTTCTTACTTTCCCAATAGCCTTTATGAGGTAAAAGTGTTTTTGCTGCTTTTAAATCTTCGCAGATAAAATCCCAGACAGCAGATGGATTTTCTACCGGTCGCACATAATCACTCGAGTTTAAAGGCATGTGTCTGATTGGAGAAACTTTTCTGTAGGATGCAAGTAAATGGAAGTGTGAAAATGCACGCCAAAAATAGGCCTCTCCTTTATATGCATTTTTTAATGTGTTATTCTCAAAATAGACATTGTCAATGTTTTCGATGATAAAACATGCTTGAGAAGCAGTGGAATATAAGAGACCAAAAGGTTGCATTATGGTGTAAAAGCTCGAATTTAGTTCCGGGCCATACATGCCGGGTTTACCATAATCAGAATTACTTGAAGCTTCATCAGAACGGATGATCGATGTCTTAGACGCAGAAGCACCAAAACAACGTTGAGTTGAAACATATCCGTACATGGTCATTACGGCTGAATTAACCGCTTCGGGAGTTGTAAAGTATGCAGTCATACTTGGTTGGTTAGGATTGATGGCTAGTTCATCAAAAGTTCCGTTACAACTATAGAAAGAAAGTGTAAAAGCTAATGATAAGATTGTCGCTTTAATCGTCTTTTTCATGATTTTATAAATTAAAATGTAAGATTAATACCTGCTGAATAAACTCTTGCATTAGGATACGAATTTAGGTCAATGCCTCTGGAGAAAAGTACATTTGAGCTCACTTCGGGGTCGTAGCCAGAATAGTTTGTAAGTGTGAGTGCGTTTTGAACACCGACATATATGCGTAGTTTTTCAATAAGGATGTTTTTTGAAATTCTTTCTGGAAGAGTGTAACCCAGCTGGATGTTTTTTAAACGCAGATAAGAACCATCTTCAATGTAAAACTCACTTGGTAAAGAATTACCTCCCTGTCCGTTTGTAACCTTTGCGATAGGGACTGTAGTATTTGGATTTTGGGGTGTCCATGATTTTAAAACTTCAGATACCATGTTGTTAGAATAATTGAAGTAGTACTGATACCTCATTGCATTGAAAATCTCGTTTCCCTGAACGCCATTCATGAAAAGTGTTAAGTCGTAATCTTTATAGTTGATATTAAAGTTCAAACCAAAAGAATAATCAGGAATTGGATTGCCTAAGATATATTTGTCTTTAGCGGTAATCTGCTCATCTCCATCTTTGTCATTGAATGCAAAATTTCCATTATGATCGAATCCGTCTATCTTATAACCGTAAAAAGATCCTATCGGATGATCAGGCGTAGTGATAGAAGCTGCATCGTTGAATGACGAGGCAAAACCTCCTGCTGTGATGGGTTGTACGTTTTCTCCAAGTGCAAGTACCTTGTTTTGTAATGTAGAAAGATTCCCTGTAATTTCAAAACCTAAATCGTTGTTAATTTGCTTGCGATAGATTAACATGAACTCGAGACCTTTATTTTCTACAGAAGCAGTGTTTACATAAGGTGTTTCTCTTGAAGTATTTATTTCGAAAATCTGACCTGATGATAAGTTTAAATTGATTGTTGCCAAAAGATCAATGTTTTTCTTGTAAAAATAGTTTGCCAGGAATTTGAGCTCGTTATTGAATAAGCCAATCTCGAAACCAAGGTTTGTCGTTTTTGATGTTTCCCATCTCAGGTTTTTGGATTTTAGATAAGCCGCACGTCCATCTACAAAGCGAACACCGCCAACCGTATACGAAATGGGGCCGAAAGCAATGTTGTCAAAATTGTAGGGTTCCAAAAAGTTGGCTCCAAGTTCTCCGTAAGACCCAGTAACCTTTAACGTGCTAACTACATTGTTTTTAAACCAATCTTCTTTGGAAATATTCCAACCTCCTGATATCGCAGGGAAATAACCAACCCGGTTGTCTTTGTGAAATTTTGAAGATTCGTCTCTCCGAGCGCTTATGGACAACAAGTAGCGCTCGTCATAATCATAATTTACACGCGTAAAAAACGATAGTAAAGCGAAGTTTCGTTCCGAAGCTGATATTTTACCATCAATTTCGCTAAACCCTACTATGTTTACATCTCCTAAGTCTTTAATAGTTGCGTATGACTGGACTCGATAGAATTCGCGCATCCAGCTATGCCCTAAGATTGCACTAAAGGTGTGTTTGTTAAATGTTTTGTCAAAGTTCAGTACATTGTCTAGTGTGTAATTTGCCAAAGTTCCTCTTGACTCGGAAAGTGAATTCCTAGGGTTGCCGTAATCGGTATCCGGAGATCCGTCTATATTCCATTTAGCATAATATACAGGAGCATGTGAGTATCCATGAGTGGCTGTGTAGTTTCCGCTGAAAGAAGATGTTAATTTTAATCCATCCATGATGTTGATGCCGGCGCTAAAACCTCCCATGACGTCGAATGTACGAGTGTGTTGTTTTATTATGTATAAACCCGCAAAGGGATGGTTTTTTCGGGCATTTTCTGTCTCAATGTAATAGTCTGTACCCCAGGATGCATAGCGACCAAGTTCGTCGGTCAATGGTAAATTAGGCTGTGCAATGTTAAAACTTGCAGTTGGTTTTTTATCCCTGTATACAACTGAAATGTTGTTTGAGAAATAAAAAACCCCTTTCTTAAAAGACGAATTTAGACGAGCATTATATTTTTTGTAGCCGGAATTCAACGTTAGTCCGGTTTGGTCAAAATAGCCTAGGCTAGTGTTGAAAACACCGTTTTTGCCTCCCCCTGAAATGTTTGCATCTATGTTGTGTATTGGCGCAAACTGCAACCATTCCCTGGCCCAATTTGTATTAACGGAAGGATTAGTTGGATTGATGTTTTCCGGTGCGGCTGCTAATCCGCTGTTTTCGGCAACCATGTTTGCAAAGCTACGCCATTCCTCAGCATTTAAAAAATCAGGAATATTAGTGACTTGCTGAACACTGTATGAGCTATTGAGAGTAACAACGGGTGTTCCCTCTTTTCCTTTTTTGGTTGTGATAAGCACAACCCCATTTGCAGCTCTTGATCCGTAAATAGCAGCAGATGCCCCATCTTTTAGAATCTCAATAGATTCGATGTCTGCCATGTTTACTGTAGATAGCCCACCATTTGCAAATACTCCGTCAATTATATACAAAGGTTCCGTCGATGTGAGCGAGGCTGCCCCTCGCACAACAATATTAACGTCTGCCCCGGCAATCCCAGCTGTTTGAACAACATCAACGCCAGCAGCTCTGCCTTGTAATGCTCCGGCTATGTTAGACGAAATTTGCTTGTTGGTCTCTTTACTTGAGATTGATGCGACTGATGAGGTCATGGTTGAACGTTTTTGTAAACCATACCCTACAACAACTAACTCATCAAGCAGTGCAACATCTTCACGCATAACTACATTGATAATTTCTTGTCCCTCGAGTTCAACTACCTGAGATTTATAGCCTACATAAGTAAAACTTAAGCTTGCAGTTGTGCTTACTTTGATGCTAAATCGGCCATTCAGGTCAGAAGTAGTCCCGTTGGAAGTGTTCGTTTCTAAAACGCTTGCCCCGATTATTGGCTCTCCTTTCAGGTCGGTTATAGTGCCTGAAACTGTTTTTGTTTGCGCTATAATGGATAGCGAAACAAGCAAGATCATAAATGCTGAAAATGATTTTTTCATGGTTGTATAATTAAAAACGATTGTTAGATATTACAGTATATTGATTTCTTTGAACTGATTTCTTACATAGAACATGTGATTTTATCAACATCCGGGGGATGTGAAAAGGTCCTTTAAAAAGATTCCCTTTGGCCGGTTGTGATACAGTGCCGTCTCTGTGTAAATAACCGTACCATTCACCATGTTTATCGTCGGGGAAATGACTGTACATATAATTATGGATCATATTATGCATTTCCAGATACTTTTTGTTTCCGGTGGCTTCATAGGCATACAGGGTCGCGATGATGGCTTCTGTCTGTGGCCACCAAAACTTCATGTCATGTGCGTAATACTGTGATGGTAGGTTTTTGCAATCCCTGAAGTTGATTATTCCTCCGTATTCTTTGTCCCATCCCCATTCCCAGGACCAGTCTAATATGGTGATTCCGGTTTGAATTAATTCAGGATCCCAGTTCCGGTATTTTGCTTCTTCAAGGATGAACCATGCTGTCTCAATACTATGGCCCGGGTTGATCATCCTTCCCATATTTGTATCGATAAATTCTCCGTTTAGACCTACAGTTTCAAGTACCGCGTTAAATTCGGTTTTCATAAAATCTTTTTGTATTTCAGCAATCGACTCGTCAATTTGCCGGGTTAACACCTCATCTTCTATTGTTTCCCGAATTCGTGAGGCTGTGTTGATCAAAATCATTGACAATGAATGCCCTTTCATTTGCAAGTGTTCGCTGTATTTTGGAGTGAGCACTCCGGGAGTATTTTTACAATACAGAATTCGTTTAAATAAATCAAGGGCTTTTTCTGCATAAGCGTAATCTCCGGAAGCTTTGGCATATTCCGACATGGCAATTGCAGCAAATGATTCGGAAAATAAATAACGTCTTTTACGTAGTGGAATGCCCGATGCGGAAACTTCAAAAAACATCCTTCCATCATTATCAAAACAGTGTTTCTCTATAAAATCAATGGCAGATTTTGATGCAGATAACCAGACAGGATTTCTCTGAATCTGATTGTATGCGTATGAAAATGTAAAAGCTGCTCTTCCCTGAAACCATACTGATTTAGTTGTATCCATAAGGCTGCCATCTCTGTTGAGGCAAGTGTAAAAACCGCCGTGAACTTTATCCAATCCGTATTCTAACCAGAAAGGCAGGATGTTTTCTACCAGGTCATCATAATATTTTTTCGAACAACGTTCTAAATATGCTATATTTTCCATGTTTGTGTTTTGTAAAGTATAATGCCGGAGCAAAGACATTGAAAGTGAAGTAGGGGTATTTGTTTCCGATACTTTATTGTTCAAACAGTCTGTTGCCAGAATTTATATTGAAATCGGGGGTGTTGTTTTTGTGTTTTTATAATTTGTTGCAACGTTCAAAAAAACGAATAGCCTCGAGTTCTTTTTTCATTGAAAGCTCTTCCTCGTCTGTCATGTTCTGAAAAGGTGTTCTGTTTTTTCCCAGGTCTAAGCCTATGAGTTTCATGATGCGTTTTCCGCCGACAATATTGCCCCTGTAATTGCAGATTACATTGATGACTTCCTGAGCAAAGTTCTGCCGCTCTCTTGCCAGTTCAATGTCTCCGGCTTTCCATGCTTCGATGATGCCGACTAATTCTCGACCGTTATAATTTGTTGTTCCTCCGATTCCTCCCTGAGCGCCTCCCATGGCTAATGCCGGAAGGATGGTTTCATCCTGACCGTGGAGCATATCAAATTTGCCATTGGCATACATCCGGCATTGGTTGTATTCGTACAGACTTTCGTAGGTGTATTTAATGCCTGCAAAATTGGGAATTCTTCCATCAACAGTTTTTAAAAAAGGTAACATCGGGAGGAACACTCCACTAAGAGCCGGGATGTGATAAAAATAGAAAGGCAGTTGAGGAGCTCCACAAGCAATTTCTTCACAGTATTTTACTAATTCTTCCACTCTGCCGGCTTTGGGGAACGGACTTGCCATGGCTCCTGTTCCCCATGCGCCAATTTCCTGTGCGTGTTTTGCCAGATTATGACTCATCCTGACGCAGGTACTCCCCACATGAACGATAACTTTGAAATTATCAGGAGATGCTTCAACCCAACTTTCAGCTATTTTTTTACGTTCATCCTCGGTTAACATGTAACCTTCGCCTGACGAACCGTTGATAAACACACCTTGAATGCCATTTTTTTGTAACATTGCGGCATATCTTGAAATTGGTTCCGTGTTTATTTCTCCATTTTCGTAGAACGGTGTAAATGGTGCGTTGATAAGTCCGCTTATTTTTTCCATATTCTTAAATTGTATTTTTCTGTTTGAATTTTAATAACGCTGCAAACATAAATAAAATATTTTAATAAATGACATGTTTATTGAAAATAATTTGCGAATATGTTGTAAAACATATCTTGTGTTGTTTGAAAAATAGTGGTATGTATTTGTTTGGAGTGTTTATATTTTAGAAATAGATGGCTGATTCGCAAAAATATTATATATATTTGCAGATTGATTTACAAAAATTTTATTATGAGACATTCGTTGATTGAAGAAATTGAATTGGGTTCAAAAAATGCTTTGATGAAGATAAATATCATCAGGCATTATATATTAAATGGTGAAAATACGCTTGCTGAAATCAGTAAAGAGATGGATGTGAGTGTACCAACCATTACCAAGTTAGTCGGTGAATTAATAGAGGAAGGTTTTGTGATTGATTTTGGCAAGCAGGAAACCAACGGGGGTAGAAGGCCTAATATATATGGTGTAAATCCTGATTCCGGATATTTTGTCGGAGTGGATGTTAAAAAGTTCCGCATCAATATTGCCCTGATAAACTTTAAAGGTGATATTATTGAGTCAAAATACAATATCCCTTTTATATATGATAATACACAGGTTAGTTTTGATGTGTTATGTAAAACAATTAATGATTTTATCAGCAGCCTTACGATTCCTAAATCCAAGATATTAAGTGTTGGGGTGAATATGTCGGGACGTGTAAATGCCCACACCGGCCAGAGTTACAGTTTGTATTTCTTCAGCGAGACTCCTCTGACTGAGATTTTGCAGGAGAAGCTGGGGTTGCATGTTACAATCGACAATGACTCCCGTTCAATGGCTTATGGTGAGTATATGAGTGGTGTGGTTGAGAATGAAAAAAATATTTTATTTGTAAATGTAAGTTGGGGACTTGGTCTGGGTATTATCATGGATGGTAAGCTGTATTATGGCAAATCCGGTTTTTCCGGAGAATTCGGGCATGTTAATACTTTTGAAAATGAAGTAATTTGTCACTGTGGAAAAAAAGGTTGTCTGGAGACCGAAGCTTCCGGTTCTTATATATACCGGCGGTTTATGGAGAAAATTGCTGAAGGTAATACGTCAATTTTGGAAAAGAAAATAAAAAAAGGGGAGACAATTATTCAGGAAGATATTCTCAATGCAGCCCTGAAAGATGATATGCTGGCCATCGAGTTGATTGAGGAAGTTGGCAATACCCTGGGTAAACATATTGCAGGCCTGATTAATCTGTTCAATCCGGAGTTGGTTGTTGTCGGTGGGGCTGTTGCAGCGGCCGGCGATTATTTACTCCTTCCGGTAAAAAGCGCAATAAAAAAATACTCACTCAATCTGGTTAGTAATGATACACTTATTAAACTTAGTAAGCTGGGGGATGAGGTCGGTGTGATTGGCGCTTGCATGCTTACCCGTAGTAAACTCCTTGGTTTGATATGATTACTTTCACCCCACTTCCCCCATCTGTTTCCTGAATATCTTAGCTGCTTTGCCGTAATCAATTTTACCGCAGGGGCCCGAAATACAACCTCCCTCACAGGCCATCACTTCAATGAAATTGCCGGGAGCTTTTCCTTTGGCATAGGCGCGCAGCAAAGCTACATTCTTTTTGTGCAGGTCTGAAACCTGTACAGGTTTTACAGCCAGATTCGGATACAGCTGTTGTACAGCAGCTATAACGCCGCCGGCACGGGCAAAACCTCTTCCGGCCATAGGTGCTGTTTCTCCTGTGCATGCTGTTGTTTCGATGTTAATACCCAAGCCTGTAAACAGGCAATCGATTTCTTCAAAAGTCAACACATAATCAATGTCGGGGTTATCCATTACTTCTTTGCGTTTGCTGACACAGGGACCGATGAATACAATTTTGGCATCAGGATAGGTTGATTTGACCAGCTCTACCGTATAGTACATGGGTGAAGCAGTATGGGAAACAAATGGCTTCATTTCCGGAATGTGCTTGTTGACCAGTTCAACATAACTGGTGCAACAGGAGGTGGTCATGAATTGCTGACCGGATTCCAGTTTTTCCTGTAGCTCCTGTCCTTCTCTTTTGGTTGTTTCCATTGCTCCGAATGCTACTTCTATAGCTTCGGTAAAACCGATTCTCTTGATTGCTGCGGCTATGTCGTGGATGGGATGATCGAATTGCGACATGATAGAGGGAGCCATGATGGCCACAATTTGTTCTCCTCTTTTGATCGAGGAAAGTACGTCGAACAATTGTGATACTTCGTAAATTGAGCCGAAAGGACAGGCATTTACGCATTTCCCGCAATAAATGCATTTGTCTTCGTCAATATGTTCAATTCCGTTTTCGTCTTTCTGTATCGCTTTTACCGGACAGGATTCCTCACATGGAACGGGTATATATACAATAGAATGATAAGGACAAGCTTCCTTACATATTCCGCAATTGACACATTTTACATGGTCGATGTGTGCCTGCCCGTTTTCCAGAAAGGAGATTGCATCTTTGGGGCAGTTCATGTAACAGGGGCGTCCCACGCAACCTTTGCAAAGGTTGGTGACTACATAGTTGGTCTTCACGCAGGCAGTACAGGCTTCATCAACCACTGTCAGGATGGTTTTCTTGGTTCCGGTTCGCTCCAGCGCTCCTTTTGCATAAACTGAAAGGGGTGTAAGTTCGTCCTCTTCTTCGTCGATGGCATAGCCCAGTATAGGGAGCATCTTGTATTTCAGAATCGCTCTTTCTTTGTAAATGCAACATCTGCCCCGTGTTTTCGCATTTTTGGGCTTCATATCGACCGGGAGTCTGTCGATGTCCTCAATCAATCGGTTTTCCTTGAAAAGGGTAATTAATTTTGCCATCAGTTCCCGCCGGATAATCATCGTGTTGTTAACAAACGCCATAGTTTTTGCTTTAATTTGATGGCGCAAAATTACAACAATGTTTTTAATTAAAGAAATATTTCCGTAATTAAATGTAGAATAAAGCGTGAATTATTTGTCATCATCCTGTATTTTCCAAAAAATATTTATCTTTGTTCCATGCTATATCATAAAAAACACAATCAGATGGAAACATTACATTTTGCAGAGTTAATACATGTTCAGGCAAAGAAATACGGTGGGAAAGTTGCGTTGAGTCATCGGGAGAATCTGACCGACGAATGGAGCCGGATTACCTGGACGTCATTCTCTGAGCAGGTAATGGCTATTTCAAAAGCTTTGTATGAGTTGGGTGTGAATGAAGGTGACAGGGTGGGACAGTTTTCTAACAACATGGCTGAAAACCTGATTGTTGATTATGGACTTTTTTCTAACCGTGCTACCGTAGTTCCTATGTATGCTACTTCGACCGCTCCTCAGGTAGAGTTTATCGTTAACGATTCTGAAATTGCCATCCTATTCGTGGGAGATCAGTTGCAATACGACATTGCGGTTGAGGTAAGGGAGCAGAGTCGTTTTCTGAAGAAAATTATTGTGTTCGACCGGAAAGTTGCATTGAAAGAGGATGGCTCAATGTATTTTGACGAATTGCTCAGGCAGGGTAAGGCTTCGAACCGCCATTTTGAAGTTCAAAACAGGATGCAGGAAGCTGTGGATGCAGATTTGGCCTGTATTCTTTATACTTCAGGAACAACCGGGAATCCTAAAGGTGTGATGATGCCGCATTCCTGCTTGAATGAAGCGGTACGTGTGCACGCTGTCCGCATTCCGGAAATTAACGAGCATCAGACCTCTATTGCATTTCTTCCACTATCACACGTTTTTGAACGGATGTGGTGTTATCTCTGTATTGCCAGGGGAGTTGAAATCTATATCAACCTGCGTCCCATTGAAATTACGGATGCCATTAAACAGGTGCGCCCAACCATGATGTGTGCGGTGCCCCGTTTCTGGGAAAAGGTTTATGCTGCGGTGCAGGATAGCATTTCAAAGATGTCTCCATTCAAGCAAGGGATAGTTACCTGGGCGTTGGCTACAGGGAAGAAATATAATATCGATTATCTACGGTTGGGTAAGGTTCCTCCGGCAGCATTAAAACTTAAATATTTCATCGCTGATAAACTGATTTATTCGAAAGTAAAGAAAACGATTGGTATTGAACAGTCGGTGTTGTTTCCTGTGGCAGGAGCAAAATTATCCGACGAGATCAATATCTTTCTGCGTAGTATGGGCATTCCCATTGTGTATGGTTACGGGCTGACAGAAACCACGGCTTCCGTAAGTTTCTTCGATCATACCGGTTACGAGTTCGGCACCGTTGGTAAGATTATCCCTGATTTGGAGGTGAAAATCGGTGCTGATAATGAAATTATGGTGAAAGGTAAGACTGTTTTTCCCGGATATTATAAGAATCCGGAAGCCAATGAAGCTGCTTTCACAGAAGATGGTTTCTTTAAGACCGGAGATGCCGGTTATATCAGAGGTGAAAGTATCATCCTGACCGACCGTATTAAAGATTTGTTTAAAACATCTTACGGAAAATACATTGCTCCTCAGGAAATAGAAACCCGGCTGATTCTGGATAAATGCATCGAACAGGTGGCGGTTATCGGAGATGAAAAGCCTTACGTAACTGCGATTATTGCACCCTCAATCCCTGATTTGGAGTTGTATGCGGAGAAAAACAATATCAAATATAGTGATGTTGAGGCATTGTTGTCGCATCCCGAAATATACAAATACATGGAGCAGCGGATTTTGCGCATGCAGGCGGGCATGGCCAATCACGAGCTGATTAAAAAGTTCGCGCTCATTACGAAACCTTTCAGCATACAGGGAGGCGAACTTACCAATACTCTCAAGCTGAAAAGAGCTGTTATATTACAGCGCTACAAGGTGCAGATTGACGAGATGTATGTTTAATAGCATGTTTTTCTGAGTTTCTGTTAGGTTTGGTAGTGTGAGTTTGTGTTTTATAACATATTTTATTATCTTTGTGCCGAAAATGAAGGACTTACAGTCCGGATAATAATTATAACTTATGAAAAAAGAAGAAATCGGTAACAATGCAGGTCTGGTATGGCAGGCATTGCAAAACGGCGAAATGGAAGTTAAAGCCGTGAAAAAAGCGACTAAATTGACTGAGAAAGACCTGAACCTGGCACTCGGTTGGTTGGCACGCGAAGGGAAAGTGAACTTCAACGAAGTTGAAAAGGAGCTATTCGTTAGCCTGGCTTAACGAAAAGAAGAAATTGAGAAAGAGAGCGGAAAATCATATTTTCCGCTCTCTTTTTGGTTGGATGTTGATATATAGTAGAGCAACAGACTAATCGGAGATGATGATTCTGTTTGCTTTTGTATAGATTTCTTTTTCTGTCGTTTTTATGCTGGCACGGTAGAAATAAATGCCGGCATTCAATTTTTGTCCACCGTTTGCTGTTAAATCCCATGTTATTCTATTTTGTCCTGAAGCTGAAATGGAGCAAACATCTCTTCCCGATACATCAAAAATGTTGATTGTGCAACTCACAATCTCATGATCCGGGTTGATGATAAAATATGTCTGTTCCTTTGCCGGGTTGGGGTAATTTGTTACGGTGATGTCTGATGAGGTGTGACTTGCATCCGGTAGCGTAATTCCCGCGGTATTACTGATGCCACCGATCATAAATTCTTCAAAGTAACCATGTGCCTCGTAGTCATTTGTTTCATCATGCGCATAGAAGTTAATTTTCCCGTATCCATATTCTTCATGAATGTCTTTTGGTAGTTGGAGGGTGTACGAGAAATCTCCGTTTACAACAGGGATGGCTTCAGTATGCAAAATAATGGGACGGTCGTTGTACACAAAAGCTTTTTCATTTTGAAAATTGCTGTTTCTCAAGGTGGTGATAGTTTGTGCTTTACCGTATAAGCTAATAGATACTGTTCCGTTAAAACCAGTTATTTTGTTGGAATTTTCATCTGAAATGTAGCCATCAATCGTATTTGTTGTGTTTGCTTTTAATGTGTCGCCTCCAAAACTTCCGTTTTCATTGATTTTGCTTGTGATGATTTGATAATTATCAGCATAGTTCAGTTTTATGGCTGGGTCGCCCAAATAGACAAAAGATAATTTGTTAATCTCCTGTCCCGTCATGTTTTTGGCTTTTCTGATGGCATCGCCGACCCGTATATGTTGTCCGTTTTCTTTGGCAAATAAATGCTGAATCAGGTAATTGTTTAAGTTGAAATTTTGTGAAGCATAGGTGAGTCGTGCGGCAGAAAACACACCTATACCACCTCCGTTAGGGTTTAGGAGTACGCTTTCTCCCGCGGAAACAAACCTCGAATCAAATTTAACAAAATCTGCTGTTGCTCCTATCCAGATTGGCAAGTGTTGGTTTGTCAGGGTATTAATATCGTTATTTGTAATGATTTGCTCATTTGCCAAAAAATCTCTACCTCCCTTTCCTGTATAATTTATAAGAAACATCCCATTCTTTAAGGCATTAAGCAGACTGTCTTTGACTGATGGGTACCTGCCCCCGATCTCAAGACTGTCTTTTTTGAATGCATCCAGGTAGATTTTGTTGGTATGATACGATTTGTAATTATTGCTCATGTAAGATGCAAGGCTGTCGGCCATTGTCATGTGGACGTTATAGTCACCATCATCTCCCACAAAATAAAGTTCGTTTTTCCATCTTCCTTTGTTGCTGTTGTTCATGTAGTTGATGGTTTTGTTTACCACATCTGTAGCCTGCTGAACGGTTGTAACGGGGAATCTTCCTATGGCGATATCCATGGAGTGATAAGGAGCTTGCAATCCTTCATTGTCTTCCAGAAAGGTGAAATAGTCGTCTGTGGTATAGGCGAGCGTTTCAATTAATGAATTTTCGGCTTGATAAGTAAGTATCAGATTGTCGCCTGAATCAAACAGTATTTTTCTGTTGTCAAAACTTCCTTTACCAAAGAGTAGTAAATATTTAGGTCGGTTGGCAGTGTTACCTGAGGTAATAGCACGGTCGTAAAACATTTTCATAATCCGGCGATAAGCCGTTGCGTCCGGTGTGCCCGATGAGAATTCATTGTAAACCTGTTCGGTTGTTACGACTGTAACCGTCATGTTGTCCTTTTGGCGGTGTGCCTGTGCCAGTGTTTCGGCCTGAGTCAGGAAATTGGGGTGAGTGATAATAACCATGTCTGCCTGTTCAATGGCGTGGATATTTTGATTGGGTATCGTTCCCATAATTTCTGGTTTTGGGAAGGCTGAGGCAACTGTAGGGTCGATTGCCAGATAATGCCTGATGTCATTTCCGGTATCTATGAAACTCATTTTCCCATCTTCGTCCCCGGTTATGATGCTGTATATGTTGTGTTGATCGGTGATGTCCCATATCTGCACGTTCGGATTGTTGTTGGTCAACTGATACTGATTGAATGTGTTTTGTCCTAAGTAATCAATGTTTTGAAATTGCATTACCGCTCCGCTCATAATCAGCTGGCGACGGGCGTTGACCTCCAGGTAATTCAGATATCCTTTTGAGGTTGGAGTTGGCATGGAATAGGTTAGATTAAACTCGAACAGGTCGTTCTGCGGGGTGAAATTGAAAATACCCGCGTTTCTTTTTGCCCTCTCGTAAGGATCGTAAGAGTTATGCGCGGCAACTGTTAAGGATCTATATTGGGTACTGTTTAAGTTAAGAATAAATGTTGATGCTGAAAGGGAAGTGGCTGCAACATCCAGATTTGCAGTCATGCTATTTTCACTTAATACCGGATTTGGAAAACTGAATATAAATTTATGGTTAGCACCGCTATTAAAGGTCTCACCATAAAATTCTTTGCCGGCATTCACTAAGTTGATAAGATCTCTTTCGTGCACCTGATAATCCGTAAATTCACTGACCGGATTGATGGTAGGGTTTGATGGTAATGTGATGGATTTCTCCTGTATTTTCTTTCCGGGTCCGGCATCAGATGTTATAAAGTAATACCCGGCATCAGCATAAATATTGCTTGTGTGCGTGAACATCGATTTGCTTTTATTGTACTGCCAGCGGGTAGTCCCCTGTGCGTAAAATAAAATATAATCACCGGTATTAAAGATGCCATCATTCCCTTTCTCCATCCAAACGGGAGTTTCCGGTAAATCATCTATAATAGGGAGTGAAAAGTCCTGCTCAAGCATCGCACCGCCATAGCCAAAAACACGAACATGCTCCGGGTTTAATCCTATCGAAGTTAAATCTTCGTAAGTGAGTTTGTAAACTCCGCTGTCAGTAATTCTGATTTTATGAAATGTACCCTGCGATAGAACAGAGTTTGTCGTGTAGGAATGCAATGGTGCTGATTTTGTTTCTCTGGTCTGACTGTCTTGTGTGGCTTTAACTTCCTGCGTGCAGAGTATATATGCGACAGGGATAAGAAATGACATGATGGCAATTTTTCTTTTCATGCTGCTTTGGCTGTTTTAAATTGTTCGGATACTTAACGGCAAACTTCATTGTATATTGTTGATTCTATATGCAATAATTGTTATCTAATTTCTTTCGTTTATATGTTCTGTGTCGATGCCGTTGATAATCAGTGGCGTTATGAGAATGGGTTGGTCGTATTTTGCTTGATTAATATCTGTTGTGGTTTTTTTGAACAAACATTTCGATAAATAAAAAAAACTTGCTATATTTGCAGCCGCTTTGACAAAGGTCGGTAAAGCGAATAGCTAATAACGAATAGCGAATAAACATTGCAGCAAAACTACTTGTGTGACTAATGTGGTAAAATAAAATGCGAAATTAGCTCAGTTTCATTAATGCGAAAATAGCTCAGTTGCCAGAAAATAGGCACGATGGTGCTCTACCAACTGAGATAAGTTTAGCAAAAAGATTATATAATGCGAAAATAGCTCAGTTGGTAGAGCATAACCTTGCCAAGGTTAGGGTCGCGGGTTCGAGTCCCGTTTTTCGCTCAACTCTTAGGAGTCACAGGAGTCATTCCTGCCCGGATGGTGGAATGGTAGACACGAAGGACTTAAAATCCTTTGGCCTCACGGCTGTGCGGGTTCAAGTCCCGCTTCGGGTACGGTTAATCCCTGGCAATTAGCTTATAGATAGCTTTTTGTCAGGGGTTTTCTTTTTGCGGGTAACAAAATAGTAACAATGTTCGACAAGATTCGTATATCACTTAAACATTCAACCTTTAAGCTGAAAAAATAATTCCAAGACAAAAATGCCTGTATTTTACTGTATTTTTCAGGAATTATCTTTATTTCATCTTACAATTTCATTGAATACTGCTTAACCCAACCATCATGCAATTCTGCCCATTTTTTTGAAAATGCTCCCAATCTTGCTGCATTCCGTGGATGACACAGCGGAATGACATCGTAAGTCCTTCCATTGATAACAACTTCATGAGTTTGGCCGTAAGTATCAGCTGTATCTCCAAACTGAGACAGCTTAGTTCTTTTATCGAAGAAGTGTAGAAACCACTTGATAGGCAGATCACCCAGAAGAAGAATAGTTCTTGCGCCTGAAGCTTTAAGCTCTTTTAGAATTTCATCCTTTCTTTGTACTGCATTCATCTTTATTTCATCTTCATCAAATTCAGGAATGTTTGCTATCGGTAAATTTATACCAGAGGTTCTAACCAAGTTATTGTAGATTTCCACAGCTTTCTTTTGATTGGCATTAACTCTTGATTCCGGGAGCAAATCACACAGCCAAGCTTTCTCTCTCGTAAACCCAAGTGGCTTTAGAAATAATTCATCTATAGCTCTTCCAGATGGTCCATTCAGGTTTTCGTTAGCAGGCACTAATGAGCCGAGTTCTTTTGGCACATCAATACCGGCAATAATATCTTTAGCATTATCTCCTCTCCAGAAGATTTCAGGCTCACTGGCAACAGCCAGGGCCTGCACTTTAACGGAACCATCTGGATTTAACCATTTAGCATGAACGGCACTGGCATAAACTCCTAATACAAAAACTTCTTTATCTGAAGAAATATTGGTTTGCTGAACTCTGGTGAGTGGTTGGCCGAAGGGGAATTGTTTTTGTTGCATGACCTTACATTTTAGAATGATTTATGATTGAACTCAAATATCTTTTGTTGCTTCTATGGCTAAACTGTCGAAATATGCTTTTTCTTTATTTGTTATTAGTTTTTTTTCTTGCAGCTCTTTGACGAACTCTTTTCTATTTAGATCTTCCCAGGTTATATCGTAATAAAAATATTCTAATTTTAATCCGCTTAACAAACCCATTGCATTAGGAAAATTAATTTTTGTCAAGATAAACGACACTAATGATTTTATCTCGTATTTTAATACTTCACCAGAATATCTTGATAATTCTTCTGGCGTATTAATAGAAAGAAAATCATACAAGTTATTTTCAATATTTTCGCGGGATTTTTGAATCTCGGCTTGCAGATCATTCAGAATACTTTTCCGAGTATCATCTATCTCCTTTTGAAAATCTTTTATTTTATCCTCAAACTCACATTTAATTTCCCGTTTAATTATATTTTTATCACTGAATTTAATATGATCAAGATACTCCTCTCTAACACCATGAACTTTTTCTTTTAAGATGAAAAATTTTTTTAAAATATCTTTTTCCGGTAAATCCGTGAACAGTCTTAGGTTGGCTTCAATAGATCGTTTAAGGTTTTCATCTTTGAAAGGCAATGCGTCATAGGGTAATCGCACTCTTGTTATGTGTAAATTAGCACCACTAAATTTTAAATCCACATATTGAAACTTAGCTTTGTAAACTTCCAGGGTTCTCGCGTGATTTGGCTTTAATGGGGGATCTTTAGATAACTTAGCTTCAATTTCCTTTACTGTTATATTTTCAAGAGGCTTAATATTACTAACAATACTTTTTACCTGATCAATATCTATACGGTCAAAAATCCTTTCTAAATCTTCCTGATTGTTGTTCAGATTAAATAGAAACTTTATATGCCTAATTTGATCAACAGTCATTGGGTATAAATCATAGGCAGTCCCTTCTTCTTCGTGAAATCTACTCTTAGGGAAATAGAAATATCCTTCATCATCAGTAATGATACAATTGATATTAAACTTCTCTTTATTGTAAACTTTCACATTACCTTTATTGAAAATTTTTAATGCCTGATAGTCCCCAAATCCATCCCGGTAGACTTTCTCATTTACTTCAATAAACACATTTACATCAACACCTTTCTCACTAATAGAAACAAAAGCTTCTGCTAGCTCGATTGAGATGTTCGGAAAGGAAACAATTATTTGTTTCCTTGACTTCATGAGAATGTCCAGCAAAGTGCTGTAATCACTCTTTAAAAGATTCAATTCATTATCCATGGTTTGAGTATTGGTCCTTAAATGAATTTCAAATAATTTCAACATTTAATTCCAACCTTAACCTTTTCGAAATCTCTTCTATTTGTTGCTTCTTCTTCAATGTTGAAGAATGCGTAACAATATAATACCCGTTTGGAATCTCATGTTGGTTATAAAAGTCATCTTTGGTTCTTGAGATAAAGTCAATACCGACCTGTTTCATTTTCAGTGCTTCTACTTTATTAACTCCGGCATATTCAACAACCTCTATGAGGGTTTCATAGGCAAAACGGTTGTTTATCACTTTCCCATTGGGCAAAGTTACTTTTAATCCAGTCCAAGCTGCCTTTGGAGATGATGTTAAAGTTCTTTCTGTTTTTTTCGATAGCTTGACATCTTTAGGTACAATCGAATACTGCTTGGTGTCTGGTTCTTCTATGACGACACGTTTGCGGGTTAATCTTACACTTAAATTTTCTCCCGGCACATAGTCAACCACTAGAACTATAGGTCGCTGAATTTGTGTGATAATCGGTTCGATACTGTTCGAGAGTCGTGGAATTACCTCATTTTTGATCAAATCTTCTTCAAGGTTATCAACAGCTTTCAATGTTTCTTCATTTAAGGGTAGCCCTAATTTCTTTAATCCTTCAATGGATTGATAGAGTGTTTCGAGTTTTGTCATAATATTAGAATAATTTGGTTTTATCAATTCTGATATCAATTATATGATTAGATATTTTAATTTCATGATTATAGTATAATCTCATCCTGCCTTTTACCTGAATATTATCAACTAAAATCTTTACTCCATTTAGTTCATAAATCCAATTCTCATTTTCCAGCAAAATTAATATTGCATTTTTGCGACTGACATTATCATCATCAAATTCAATAGTATTATTATATTTCTTTCGGCCAATTGTTATTAATGCCATGGGAAAGGATTCAAACTTAACACCATCGCAGTATATTTCATATTGCTGATTAATTTTTTTTGATCTTGTAATCGAGTAATGACAAAATAATAATTTGTCAGTGAGCTTATTAGATGAGTTAAGATATTGGTGACTCTTAAGAACAACATCTTTGTTGAAGGTAGAAATTTTATTGTTTGGCAAATAAGGATTGTAGGCTTCAATATCATCGAGATGACTATTATTTAATAAATAAAAGAAAAGGTCTTTGTTGGTCTTAAAGCAAACCTCATTTGGGAATTGTTTACTTAGAGCATCTGCCAGATCTTGCCCATCTTTATATCGACGAGTCTTATAATAACACTCTAATAAGATATTATATGACTCACAATCTGCTGGATGTAAATTTAAGTATTCAGAAATGTAATTGATAGCTAATCCATATCTACCTTTTTCCATGTAAATAATTGCCAATTCTTTGTTAACATCGACTGATGGTAGTTTTCTTTTCAGAGCATTAAAAATCACTTCAGCTTTAGTATAATTATTTGTCATTAAATAAAACTCACTTAGAACTAGAAGGATTGAACTGTATTGTTTTAATTGATAATCAATTTTATCAACAATCAATTTAACCGTATATAACTTCTTTCTCTTTAGTAGACTTTTTATGTTTCTTGCATAATTAGAGGCTATAATGCTTTCGTTATCTATTTTAAATGGGATATTTCGAGTTTCAATAGCTTCTACAATTTCCTCCATAGAATTGAATTTGTATTCAGCATTTAACGATAGCATTTTAAAAATTATTTCTTGTATCCAAAAAGGAAAAGAACCTACACCAAAATCTTTATTAAAAATTTTATCTGCTCGTTGATCATCTGTTAGTCCCACAAATATAATTTTATTGCAAAGTAATTCAATGAATGTAATTCCGAGCGCAAATATATCAGGATGATATGATGAGTTTAGGGTGTTGTTAATAAGTTTTGCCGGTGGCATATATTTTCTGGTATGGATGTTTGTATTAGCCACTCCAAAGTCGCTAATTTTGACAACCTGCTCCTCGTTAATTAATATATTCTCCGGTTTTATGTCATTGTGAATAATTCCCTTTTTATTTATAAAATCAAGTGTCTTAGCAATAGTTAGTATGGTTTCAACAGCTCTCTCTTGTGTGAAATAAGCATTTCTGATGAAATTCATCAAACTCCCATCTGAACAATACTCCATAACAATATATAGATTGCTATCATCTTTATGTGCATGATAGTATTGAACAATATTTGGATGATTAAATTTACTGATTGTTTTTACTTCGTTCAAAATAAAATCTAAGTCATCCAATAAATTTATGGTTATTGACTTTATCGCAACAAGTTTGTTTGAAATAATTTCTTCTGCCAGAAATACCTTACCAAACCCACCCTGACCAAGTTCTGATATTACTTTAAATCCTTCTATCATTTGGTTTAATTCTAAAGTTAATATTCAGTCTCCAACTTCTCTAAGACTTTAAATCCTATATCCAAATCCAAAGACCCTGAATCATCAAGCACCGATATAAACCCAATCATGCACCTGTTGTCTTCCAAAATCTTTTTATGAAAGCTACCTGATATGTCAGATTCTGTATGTGTCTGGGGGTAAAGAAGCAAGCTTTGTTCTGCATCCCAGTAGAGGTTATAGGCAAACATTTGCTGGAGGTCATCGTCGGAGGGCGAAAAGTCAGAGATGATTTTCCACTTGGTATCGATGATGTGACATTTTATAGTTCCATCATTTTGCTTAATTTCTATAACCAAATCAGGACGGATCGTTTTATGCTCCCAGAATTTCTTACGGTTCTGAAAGCTGATATTATACTGATCACTTTTTGCCCTCATCAACATCCGATACACATATTCTTCCCACAGTTTATTCATATCGAAGAGTAAGGCTATCATATTTTCTCGACCTGATCGAATATCGGGAGAATAATTCAGTATAATCATTTTGGCAATTTTCAGAGCTTCTTCATAACCTAAGTTTTTCCGGTTGGTGTATACCTGTTCAAAGTGAGTTTTATTGATGGCAATTTCAGTAATTTCCGGGAAGTCCATCTTTATACGTGCAATTTGGTCTTTCAGCCGACAATGAATGTCCAGGGTGTTGAGGATACTCAGTGCCCGAAGTAATATCTGATTGATGGTATGCTCATAGTCATACACCTGTTGGGATGTGTAGGTGCGTTCTTGGTGAATGAGATTTTTCTGGATGTGTTTACCAAAGATGATTCTGCCTTTAAAGGCTCCTGAGTTCACGGCTTTGTAACGGTATTTTTTTATTAATCCCTGATGAAGCAATCTTGAAACTTCATTCAGGTACAGATCGAAATACAAATCTAAAATGGAATGATAACGCTGGTGTAAATTGGCTTCCGATACAGAATCAACTTTGATGTAATTGCAATAAGCAAGCATCTTCAATAAAGCTTTACTCCATAGGCGGTATTCGGATGCGTCTTTACTGATGTTACGGTCAGCTTTGGGGAGAATTTCTATAGTTAGGGTGCCAATTTGAATTACACCAACATAAGATTTGAACTTGATACCATTGCGGATAGCTGTAAAATAAATGTTGTTACTGGTATCGTTAAACTCATACAATTTTTCAAGCTCTGGTTGTGTAAGCTTGTAACCGAATAAATTGTCACTGGCAAACAACGTCAATTTTTCGTACTCAAATACCTGTATGAGTCTACCCATGATGATTATAATTCATAAATGCTGCTGAAATCCCATTCACTTTCCGGTTTGATGGCGTATATCGACCGTCGTTTTAAGTCGTCGGTCACTGTCCCATCATAATCGGCAAAAGCTGCAAATTCAAAATTTTCATCCTTTACTTTCTCTATGAAACGGCTACCGAGTACAAGTCCAATTTTTCCATTGTCACCAAAGAAGTATTCCTGTAAAAGAGGAAGGATGGCATCCCTGAAAACCAATTTCAAATCATCGATACTCACAGCATCCATAAAATAGGAGTGACCAATCCGATGATCTTTATCAATCAGTTTTTCAATTCTTTCGTTGATCTTATCCAGCAAAAGGCACACATCAACATCTTCGATTTGACCTTTCGATTTGCCATAGTCTTTGATGATGGAAGATTTAGGCTCCATGTGTACAAACGAAAATCTTCTTCTCAAAGCAGTGTCAAGCGCCTCAATGCTTCTGTCGGCAGTGTTCATGGTTCCTATGATGTACACATTTTCAGGTACCTTAAAACAGGATTTTGAATAAGGCAAAGTTACTTCCAATTCTTCTTTTCCTCCCGAACGTTTTTCTTTTTCTATTAGCGTTATTAATTCTCCAAAAATTGAAGATACATTTCCACGGTTAATTTCATCGATAATCAGTACGTATTTTTTCTTTTCTTTTTCTCTGATCGACTCTTCGCGCCCCTTGTTTGTAAAGAAGTTTTGATTAAGGCCATTTTGGTCAATCTTATAAAGGGTAACCTGAGAAAATTTCCGGTCGTAAATCTCTTCTACCGGGATGTTTTCGTCCACAAAAATCCATTCTACCTTTCTGAAGTGATTAAATTCGAATGGGGCATCCTCTTTATATTCATAATCTCCGGTAACTTTACCCAAAGCACGAACATATCTGTTTCCATTACTTACTAAAACATAGTTTCCCTTCTTGATGTAATTTTTGAAGTAATTCATCGACTGTGCTTCAATTCCTTTAAATCCGGCTTTTTTACATTCATCCTGGATTTGTACGTCCGACATGTCAGAAAAATTGTAGCCCTGAGCAAATCCAATAGAAATATACCCATTATCCCTACAATATTCATAAATTATTCGGTCGGCAGGATTATTAGCTTCTCCCAATGAAATCTTAAAGAAAGATGCTTTTTTAAATGACGCTACATCCCAGGCAATTTTTCCTTCCTTGATAACCTTGATTGCACTCTCATTGCTTTCACCCAACATGCAGATGTTTTTGAAAACACCATTCTCTATCTCATAATATACTTTCTTTTCTGATTTCTCAGTCCGTGGTTTTATTCCTTCTACAAAGTCCTCGTAGCTATATGATTGATGAAATGTACAAAACGCAATCTGACCTTTCGGATTTTCCCAGTCTCTAATAAGTAATTCACGAAATCTTGTTGTCAATATTTCTCTGTTCTCTTCGTGCTGTGCGTAAAATTCAGGATCAGCAATCTTGAGAGCTTCGTTGATTGTATTGTATGTCTTGCCGGTTCCTGGAGGACCATAAAGTATCTGATTTAATTTGGGCTGAGTTTCGTTCATACGAATTAATTTTAGTATCGCATTGTATTGATTTTCGTTTGCTTTAAAGTTAGTTCCTTGACGTCCATGAGTTAAATACTGAAGTATTGGGTGCGTGATAATGTCTTTCTTCAACACTGGATTTGAAACCAGATTATAATCAATTGATATCTCAACCCTTTCTGTTTCATTATCAAATAGTGTTTCAGCTTTGTAATATCTTAATTCATCTGGATGCTCTATAAGTTTTTGCACTGATGAATCAATAGTTGCTAAAGCATAAATTCCTGCGTTTTGACCAGACATCCATAAAATCAACTTGTCACCTTCTTTAATTTCCTTTTTAAATTGATTAACTTTCCACGAACGTATAACGTTTTCCTTTAGAGCAGCAGGGAGATTGTAATAATCAGGATTAGCCTGAAAAATCCAGTAATTGGGCAACGGATTTTTTGAAAACATTTGATATAAAATATCCTGAGCAAGTATCATTCGCTCGTTATCGGGATAATAATCTTGAAGTTGAAGTTCTTTGTCGATAATACTCAATAGTTCAGTGTCTTCAATAATAAAATTATCAATTAAATCATGCATTAATTCGAGATAATGTACATATTTCTCGCCGGCTACCTTTGATTGTACACCAATGTGTTTACAATATTGCTCATAATAGGAACTTTTGTAAAATGTATATTTCTCCGGATTATGGAAAGTAAGGAATAATGATATCGTCCGTTCATCATGGTGTGAGGAATGTTGCCCTTCAAGCAATTGATATAAATCAGATGTTGCTGTTTGAAATTCTTCAATTCTTTGCTTGAGAGGAAGTTCTTCATTGAACAAATTTTTAAAACAAGATTTATACTCTTCAGGCTTCCGTGTTGCAATAAGTTTTGTCGTAGCTTTGGCCATTTGATAAACCAGATTGTTTTCTGTTCGACTCATTACATCCCTGATTTCCAACTCAAAATTATTTGAGTTAATATCAGGCTTTCCTATCAGGCCTTTGAGAAGTTTCCATTTGTACAACTCATCGGATAATCCTTTCTCGTTAATAAGTTTTTTATAGTTATTAATAAGTTGCCTAATATTTGACTCTTTGTTTTTGTCAAATTCTTCTGTATTATTTTTCGCCATGATTAATAGTGATTGGTCTATATGTTTTAAGTGAGGTCAAACAAAGCTTATTTTAACACTCTTTATGATTCTCCACCGCAATCACCACTTCATTTTTCTGATGTTCGATTCGTTTCAAGATTCGATCTAAGTAGTCGGCACCGAGGTTGTTTCTTATCCAAAGCACTTCATTGGTAAAGGTTCTCTTAGCTTCATTGCCGGAATTTGTGGTGAGTTCGTTGCGGGCTATACGTCCTAAGGTCCGATCCGAAAGTGTTTTAAATTTTTCGATATCAGTTATTAGGATTTTGATGAACTTCATCAACTCATCATTTGTCACATCCAACACCCTTAAAGCACACTTGAGATTTTCGTACGCTTTTGCTTCCAGTGATTTTGGACTAGTAAAAGCCCTGCTGGTTACTGTTTTATAATCTTTTATCTCGTTATACGATTTCCAGAATTGGGGGGATAATGCTAAGTAAAGCGTATCGTAATCACAGGCAACCAATGGCAGGAAATCTTCAAAAGTAATTTCATCAACTTGTGGTTTTTCGGCTTGTGAATCGGCAACCACGTGGGTAAACAAGCTCAAGCCTTTTCGTCTTAACACGCACACCTGATTGTGGGTAAATGGTTTTCCTGATTTCACCCTTGCCGGTAATTTTGCAATTTTCTCAATTACTTCGGGATGTGCTTGTTCTATCTCGAACAATTTATTTCTTACGTGTGTTCCAATGCTTTGTTCTCCATCCAAATCCGGGTTTTCATTGACTTTATTAAACAACATCGCCGGTGTGGGTTCTTCATCGGGATCAAATATTTTTGAGTCCTCACCCAAGGCATTGTGAATCAAAAACATCTTCTGAGAAGCAATATCCCGTATCTGAACGATACCGGCTCCTGCTTCGGTTGGAAACAAATTGAAAATGAACAGTTCATCAAACACTTTTGTCCCGATGCGGTTGATACGCCCGACACGCTGAATGACCCTTGTCGGATTCCAGGGAATGTCGTAATTGATGATAACGCCGGCACGATTGAGGTTAAAGCCTTCTGACAACTTATCACTGGTTATCAGAATATCGTATTTGTCTTCTTTTTCTCCCTTATATTGCGCGTTGAAATTTGCATTCAATGTATGGTGTAGGGAAGCTGTTACATTACCGTCACAAAAAATGACTTTCCCCTTGTATTTCGTTTTAAAGTAATGTTCCAGGTGCCTGACTGTATCGGTATATTCTGTGAAAATAATTATTTTTCTGTCTTTGTCCTTTTTGAGGATGAGCTCAACTTCTTTAGCAACTTTATCTCTTTTCGGATCTTTATGCACGATATCTAACAGCGCTAACTCGTTACTTATCTTTTTAAACAGTTCAATATCTTTATCAATATTGGCTATAAAATCGGTTTTACGTTTGAAACTGTTTACATCATATACTTTATTGTTTTTGGGTACTCGTTTGGTTAGCATGTTATTTTCATATTCCATCAGAATCTGAAGAATTATATCCATGTTTTCTTCAAACATCAACGAGTCCATGAGCTTTCTGTCTAAAATGTACTTTCCATCTGTTTTTTCAATAAACTGCTTTACCCTGATGTGTATTTGCAAGAAGCGATTGATAGAATCATTAAATGCTCCGAATGAGCTTTCGAATCGTTTTACCAACAACCTACGCATAAAATGAAACAAGTTGGCTTGTATCAATGCAGCCCTGTTCTTTGCTTCATCCAGTTTACTCTCTTTAATTTCTGATTCGTAAATGAACGGCTGGTAAATGGCTCCGGTAAAAGCACCCTCTTCTCCAAAATAATCTGTCAGCACCTTGTTGTAAAAACTGCTTTGTTCGGCACTCAGATAGTAAAACAGTTCAACCGGATCTTTCACTTCCGATAGTTCAGTTACTTCGCGGGAATAGAGGTAATCATTTTTTAAATCAAGGCGATTCCTGCGGATAATAACCGGTGAGATAACCTGTTTGATTTGATTGGCTAACTTTTTGGTTTCTTTCCTCACTTTTATTAAATCTACCTTATTCTCTCCAAATAATTCGATGTAATACTTCTGTGCTTTCTCTCTTTTATCGGCCTTGATTGAGTTGCTGAATCTGGCAATTTCAGATAGTTTTTTAAAGCGGTTGCCATAACCAACGAATAATGCATTCAGATCGTTGTCAATGGTAATTCCTGATTTGCCCGGTACAATGAATAATTTCAACAAAGAAAAGATGTCAGCCGGTGAATTGTTGAAAGGTGTAGCTGTCAGAAGAATCACAATCCGGTCACGGCAGATTTTCAACAAGGCTTCATAGTCTTCAGTATCCTGATTGCGGTAGTAATGGGCTTCATCAATGATTACCACTTCAATATTCCGATTGTCGATGGATGCGGCAATATCCACCAATTTGCCCCGACTTTCGACCTCGGAAGTTAACTCGAAATTATACACGTACTCGTACCATCCTGTCGGCTCCTTTGCGTTTTTCTCTCCAATCAAACCCGGTGGACAAATAATCAGGGTACGTTTATCCAGGTTTTTGGCAATCAGCGAGGCAATCACCGATTTACCCAAACCAACCACATCGGCGATGATTACGCCATTGTACTCGTTGATAATACTTAAACCCTGGTTAACTGCATCGATTTGATAAGCAAATTCTTTGAAGCCATTTTTTTTCAATAATTCTATTACTGAAGAGCGGATATGTTTGGTTTGCTGCAGGTCGACGTAAGTTTTTAGTATCAATGCATAAGCCTCATAAGGCGTTATTTTAGCAGCCAACGACTTTTTGCCAACGAGTTCAATTAATTGTTGTTGTTGATCAGGAGCTTCAGTAATAGGAGCCGCTTCAGCCCAAAGCATTTCAAAGTAGGCATCTGCATCGGTATAACCATAATCTTTGATTTCAACATTGAATTCTTCCTGACCGGATAACCCTGCTCCGGTCAAATTGCTGCTGCCGGTAATGAACTGTCCTTTCATTCCTTGTATTTCGGACTGCTGTTCATTGAGTTTGAAAAGATAAACCTTAGCATGATTCGGATTCCTGGTTTTCCGGATGATCAACCTGCCTTTTTCAATCATGTCGAGAAAAAAGAACACCTGATTATAGAAGGCTTCCGTATCTGAATCGTCTGTATTTAGTGCATTACGCATGGAATCCATAAAGCCATTGAAGCGGTCGGTATTGGATAATCGTTCTTCCTGAATACCGTGTTCCACCAAATGGTCGTGCAGCAATTTGTCGACCTGCAAGCCAACCAGCAAGCGAAGCGTTACCTGTTCGTTGGCCTTCAAGGATTCATACACTTCCTTCCAGCCTGAGAAATAGAAAAAACCAACTAAAAATTTCAACTCCTCGCTGATGGTTATAAGCGTGTTTAGCCTTGATTTCAGGCTTTTCTGACCTAAGTTGTTGGTTATAAAGTTTTGCGACATGCTTTTAAAGTTTACTTGTTGATTAATACCAGTAATCGTTTGCCCGATTCCGTTATTTTATACCGCTGTTCGGGATGGGTTGTATTATCGGGATATTTCATCTCAATCCAACCAATATCTAAAAGGGGGTCAATGTATTTTATTTTATGTTTCGACCTTGTTGTTAAACCAATATGCATAAGAATTTCTTCTCTGCTTTTCCACGTTTCAACAAAGCTTAATATGTCATTTACCTTGGTGTGAATCGAATTTTCAATAATATCATTTACTCGGTCACCAGCTCGGTCACTAACTCGGTCACTAACTTGTGCATTAACCTGGTTACTAAAAACAATAACGTCATCTATACTATTAAATATCAAACCTCTAACTTGGTCAATAGCTCGGTCACTTTCTTCAATAACTTGTACATTGAAATCCGGATGAACTGGTATTGTAACCAGCACATAGGTGCTATCATCGGAGTCAAAAACGGGTGCCGGAGAACCATTCTTTTCCATGGCATCGTAAATGGTAGGGAAACCGGTAGCACGACCCTCAGTTAAATGAAGTTCTTTAAGGAAATCTCCAATTCTGCGGTTACGGTACTGACGCGCAACGATTCTGCGACTGCTAGTCAAGATCTGTTTGTTGACTGGGGGTATTGCAGCCGGATAACTCAAAATCTCCATTTTATCATCCCAAATCTGTATCTCGATGGGAGAATCTAATTCATAGCTTTTGTGATAAACGGCATTCGATAAGGCTTCTTCGATGGCAGCGTAGGGGAAATTATAAAACCTGTCGGCTTCGGCTTTTTCGGGATGCTTAATTACTTTCTCTGCAACTATGTTCGTTTGAATAAACGATAAGGCATCCCGAAGTTGTTTTTGTAAGGGACCTTTGAAATAATGTTCTGTATAAGCTTCTCCTTTATGCCATACTAATTCAATCCAGGTTCGGGGGAAGAATGTTTCAGGGGCTTTGTTGAAAAACAACAAACCAACATTCACCGGACGAATATCTTCATCAGCACCTTTTGCAATGTGCATAACCCGACATAGATCTGCAAACGGTATGTTACGGCTTTCTTCAAACAAATCGCTTTTAATTTCCTGAAGATGTGCTTGTATTAATCCTAAATCAAGATCCTGAAGGCTTGCCCGGTTATTGATTCGGTCATCAAAAGGAATGCGGGCAGTCATTTCATGCAGTTGACGCAAATAATCACCATTTGCCCTGATGCTGCGTGATCCAACCCGGATATATTCATAATAGGGTGCTTGTTTACCCATTGTTTCGGGGGCACGATAGGGACGGTTATCCCCTGCCGGGCACCATAGCACGAGTATGTGTTTCCCTTCATACAAGTAAGGCTGACAGATTGGGAAATAGGTGGGCGATATGCGATTTCCCAATTTGATGATTTCGCCTTGTATAGCATCGAGTTGATTTTGTTGTAAGCCTGATGGGGGCAGCAAGGGTTGACCATCCTTTTCGGCAACACCAATAATGATATAACCACCACCCCAGTTGTTGATATCGTTGGCAAAAGCACAGAGGGGATGAATCACTTCTTCAGGATTCCAACCTTGCTTAAATTCTAACCGTTCCCACTCGATGGTGCGGCCGTGAAGTAAATCGCTTATGTTAATGGGGAGTGACATAGATGTTTTTCGATTAATTGTACTTATTACACACTTCTGGCTTTACTCACCCTATTCCAAACCAACCGACACACAGCCCGATACACCTCTTTCCTTTCTTCGGCATCCAAGCCCAAGGCATCAAAAATCACATCATCCAACTCCTTTCTGTCGGGTAAGGGTTGTGGCTCTTGTTCTTCTATGGGGATGGGGGATGTGGGGTCGATGCCGGATTCTTGGAAGATAGTACGTATTTCTCTTTTAAGTAAAATATTTGAGAAGTCAAGTAATTCTGGGTTGATTACTAAAGAATTGTTTACTTCAAAAACCATGACACTTCTTGGTCCTCCTCCTCCACCTAAATCTCTTTTAAGAACTTCACCAAAAAGGAAATATAGAACTGAATTACAATAGTTTTTGGTTCTATGATCGCATTGTGCAAAATAAAGTCTACAATCTGCCACGATGTTTTCTTCAGAATACGGTGAAAATAACCTTTCTCTTAACTCCTTTCCCCAAAACGTATTTCCCGACAACTCCCCTAATCCATACCATAATTTTCGTGATAATACTGATTGAAGATTATGAACACCAATAATTTTACCTTTGGCACCTCCTTGATTTACTTCTATTTCAAGACTTTCACCATATTCGATGTATTTTAAGGCATTTGTTCCGACTAGTTCTTCTCTTGGTTTGTTACAAAAAAAGACTCGATACTTTAGATGTTGGTCAGAAACACAGTAGTTCTTGCATTCTTGTGGACTTTTCAAAACAGGTCTCAAAAACTCCTCTTCAATTTTCCATTTATCAACCTCCTCTTGTGTCAAATAAAAAAACTCATTGCAACCTGTCTTTATGCCAAATTTCACTTCAGCAATTGAACCCAGTCGAACAAACTTATCTTTCCCTTTTTCCATAATCTTAAAGAACACATCCGGTGCCCGCAGGTATTTTCCACCCCATTTGTCCCCCACATATAACCCCGTATCAATAGCATTATTTTCCTCAAATTCAGACCCCTCTTCCATCAAATCAGCAATAGTAACCGGGTAGGAACGAAAGGCGTCGTTGTTCAGGATCTTAGCCTGTTGGTTTTCTATGGCTATCAGGTTGTCGGAAAAAATCACTTCCTCGAAAGGCTTTTTAAATGCAACGAATTTATATTCGAAGGCAGCATCCAGGGCGTTGAGTTGACTAACCGGTGCATCCATCACCGAGATGATGGTGTTGACATCGGCACTGGCAAAGGAACGCATGGCCTGGTTATCGAGGATAAAATGTACCCGGCAATGATTGAGCAGGAACTTTTGCATCCACACGCCATACCCTACGTCCAACCAAGAGTTGGAACAAATAAAACAATGCACGCCCTGTGGATTCAGCAAGCGAAGGGTCTTGAGATAAAAGTAGGCATACAAGTCGCTTTTGCCATCTATGGGCTCTTTCTTCCTGAAATAGACCGGATATTCCTCCCGGATTATTTCCTGCAAAGCAGCTTTATACTCTTTCGGCGGTAGGTTACCGTAGGGATCGCCAATATCTTCCTGGCGGACATAAGGCGGATTCCCGATGATGATATCGAAGCCATCTTTATCGTAGAACAACTCTGCAAACTCGATGTTCCAAATCAAGGGATGTTCATCGAAGAAGCCTGATTTTTCTTCCTTCAATTTGTTGATTTTATCTTCGAGAACGGCAATTTTTTCAGCATCAAACCCGATCTCAGCTTGTTTTGGTGAAAGTGCCGTTTCAAACAGGGAGGATTGTGTGGCATCGGGTTGTCGCTTCAGCCGAATAAGTTCGCGTTTACTCTCTTCAATTTGTTCGTCGATAATAGCCCTGAAAATGGCATTTTCTTCCTTCCTGATTTCCTGTGCTGATACACCCTGATTGTAAAAGAATGCGATTTTATCTTTCTTTAGTTTTGTAATTTTCGATTTCAATCCGGCACTTAAAGCATGGTTGTGGGCATGAACCGGAAAAAGTTTATTTCCGATTCGTTGCACCAAACTATCACCACAGCGTATTTTAAAATCCAGATTGGGTAATAAAGGCTTGGGATTATACCTGAACTCATCTTCTCTTTCAGCGGGAATATCCACAAACAACGAAAGCCACAAACGCAATTGGTTAATCCAAACCGCCCAGCGTTTTACCTCTACGCCATAGAGCGAATTGATGATAATCGCTTTTTTTCTATCAAAAGCATCTTCGTTTTTATATTCATCCGGCGCTTTATCTCTATTTTGAAGAAGTTCCAGTATTTCGTTCAGCACCTGCATCATACCTACCGGGAAAGCACCGGAACCCGATGCCGGATCGCAAATTGAAACCGATTTCAAACTTTCAATCAGTAATTTTAATTCTGATATTGAAAAATCACCTTCTTTCTGATAATCTTCATAATTCCCATCAATAGATAGTTCCTTGAAGAAGAGGTGGTATAAATCTTTTATGTCAACATGCGTCGTTTTCTGCAACCATTTTACCAAAGCCATTCTACACATGAAATCCACTTCGGTACGCGGGGTGTATACCGCTCCATTTTCTTTGTTGACGAGTCGTTCGAATATAATCCCCAGAAATTCAGGGTTCAATTCGAGGTCTTCGTCGTACCGGGTGTTCTCTTCGATGGTAAAGTTGTATTGAAATAAAAACTCGAAAAATGCATCAATAGCCTGATCAGGGATGATAAGACCGTTGGTGTCAATTTTATCTTTTCGTTTAAACAGTTCCCCGTTCAAATAAGGAGCCATTAATAAATCCTTTTGGGTTTTATCAGAAAACTCATTATTTTGGTAGGCGACCACACTCCCCGGAGGCGTGTTTAATGCTTCAAAAAATAGCGGTTCCAACCAGCGTTTATAAAAATCATTATCCCCAAATGATTGCAATTTGTATTCGTGCCATAAATGTTGCAAAAACTCTTCATCATCTCCCAACCATTTTCTTTTTTGAACAAAACCAATGAAGATAGTCCGGATAACAAACAACAATGCCAAATCCTGTTTAATCTCAAAACGTGCATCTCCTATTATCTGAGAAGCCATCCTGTCGAAATGAGGCTTGAAATTATTGTAAAATTCATCCGTGACAGCTTCAATTGAAAAGGCTTTTCTGATTGTATCCAGTGAGTCAAACTTGCAGCCGTCAATTTGTTTTTTGAATGTTTTATTCGGTTTATGGGGATCAACAAAATAGGTATATCTTCTCCAGGGAGTAAACTTTTGCTTCTTGTTACCGTAATTCCGGCGAATAAAGCTAAACCTGAATTTTCCGGATTGGTCATAAAACACGAACACAGCCCCATCCTTGAAGTCCTCTTTGAGAGCTTTTTTAGCGATTTCGTATTGTGCTTTGCGTGAACTTTTGGAAGTAAGTTCGCCGTGATATGCGCAACTAAACACCATCAACTTATCGGTGTTATCATATGAAATTTCGCCCAGTTTTATCAACTTGTTAAACTTATCGAATCCCCGGACAATGTCAGACAGGTCTTCTTCATAATCTACAAAAGCAGAATTTTGATTGCTAATAAAGTTAACAAGATGTTTATTCGAAAAGGATTTGATTACGGAATTTATCATAGGATTAGCAGTTAATCGAAGTACCTGTTGAGTGAAAATTCAGCTTATGCAAAAGTAATAAATCAAATTGAAAAACTGGTCACAATTTAATCTTTGTGTTATTCAAAATTAGTACAGTTTACTGTAGATAGAATCGAAAGAGATCATTAAAAGTAAAAACTACAGGAACCTAATCTTGTAGTTTTTACTTTTAATACAAAACAAATCTGAAGATTACTTATATTGTCCGGCATATTGTCCGTTAAGTTTTACTTTAAAATCTTTGGGACCTGCTATTTCATTTGGTTCTTCCACGTTTTGAGGTGCATAAGTTCCTACAGGCATATCTTTAAATGTATAAGTATTGGCAATTCTGGCAACATCGACATATTTTGTTGCAGCTGTTGCAACTGTCGTTGCAACCATTGAGCCTACTGCAGCTATTAAAGCACCATAAGTTCCACCGGCACTTTGAATCTGAACAGTGGTATTATAACTTATGTCGCCACGTCGGGCAAAAAGTATTTCATTGGTTTTAGTTGATTTAACAATATACTCTACATCCACGTACACCATACCATAGGTTTTATCCCATTTATGTATGATTGTAAAAAGTGCGACATCAGCACCAAATACATCTCCAAATTTTTGCAAAGGAGCATCTAAAAACAGCTCAGCATCATAGGCACTTTCCCGTTTCAAAATTTCCATCGATAAGAATGTTGGAATAACATAATAACCTGCTTCTGCAATCGGAACATTCAATGTTGAATGAAAAAACTCTTTTGCATCAACGGCTGTACTTCTATTAATGGGTGGCATTAACAACACCGTTACAGGTTTTTCTCTGTACATACCTTTATATGCTTCAGATTTAGCAATTGGTTGGGTCATAGTACAGCCAATCATTATTATAGCAAGCGATATTATAAAAATTATTTTTTTCATTTTTCTGTCAATTTAAGGATTCTATCAATGAAAATCTTAGATTCGGGGTATAATTCAATTTCTTTTTGAAGCATAGCTTTCCCTTCTGATACTTTGTCTGCTTGCAATAGCAAGAAACCATAGTCAGCATAAATACCCGGAGGTACCATATTTCTTGAACCCTTTTGTTTTTCAATAATTTTATTGTATGTCTTAATCAAATCCTGAATTGACTTATCGTCGCTGTTTTTTAAATAGTTATAGCTGGTAACAGGATAGTCGTTCCAGGTGTATAATTGCTTCTGCATGGTGCATGCTGACAAAACAATTAATGTTAATATGAATATTATTAGCTGTTTCATGGTAAAATGATTTTTTTCGTTTCTTGTGACGAAATGAAAATTTGTTTATTTATCAGTAAATTGCTCTTATAAGAAACAATAAGGGTGTGTTTACCCGTAGGGATAGCATATACTTTACCTTTTAATCTGGAAATTTTATCATTGTAAACCTCAGCATTAAAACCTGGGTTACCATCAATCACAACATCAACACCTCCGCTATAATCAGATGGATTTCCTATAAATTCCAAGAAAGACTCATTTTCCAAACCAGACGATGCTGATTTTACTCCTGTACATCCAACCAATACAAATAAACCGATTGTTAAAACAAATAGTGCTTTTTTCATTTTATTATTTCTTTTATGTAGTAGTTATTCAAGTTGTTTTTATCAATTTCGCCTTCTTGAAACGAAACCATTGAAAATTCATTTTGTGGATTGTCTCCAGCCATATAATCGACTTTAATTTTCCCGATTGTTTTTCCCGGCAATTCAATCAGCATTCCTGTTTGAGGATTTTTCACGCTTTTACCTTTCTCAACCACCTCATAGGTATCACCCAGTTTTATTCCCTGACTTTTGCCCCCGGAAATAATGATTCCGTTTTCATCATATGATAAAAAGTAAGATTTCCAAGGTCGATCCATGCAGTTGTTAATTATATTTTCTACTAATTTGGATATGGCTGCAGATATTGCTTTGTCGCTTAATGTAGCATCATAATCAGTCCTTTCGCCAAATCCCATCACGGTTTTATTGGTGGTTTCAGCTTCACCTTTCGCTTCCTCAGAATAAATTATCTGACCAGTTGACACATCAATTAATCTAACACTTACCCCCGCTTGTACAGTCTGAGTTTTCGTCCTTGAAAACGCGTTTACATCTCCGACGTTCTTCCTTCCAAATTCAGTAATGGAACCCACTATTAAATAGTCTGCTCCCACCTTTTGAAAACCTTCATTTCCGGCAATCTTCATTTCTTCTAAAATTTTATCCATATCTTGTCTTTCCAATAATATGAACTTTTCAGATGCAGCCAGCTTAGTTGACAATATATCAACAGCTTGTCTTCCTAAAGGATCATTTTCTTTATTATAAAAGACGCCTTTTGCATATTCAGTTTCATTTGAAAATCTAGCAATCGCAACTTTTCTTTTTAAAACTTGAACCTCTTGTTGAGCTGGTTGAATTTGTGGTTGAGTTTGAACAACTTGCTTTTGCGTAGTGCAAGCTGCAATAACTGAAACTAATGCAGTTAAAAAAAATATTCTTTTCATATTTGTATAGTATTGATTTATATTTAAATTACGCTATTTGCATAATAGCATTTAAGAAGAGTTTATTCAAATTAACTGGAATTAATTATGCGTATTTTCATAGCGTTTTATTTGAAGATTAAATGTTTATTATATAATAATTTGAAATTATACTTTGTTATTGTAAATTGAGGTAGTAAAATTACATATTATTTTAACAAAACAAGCAGGAAACACAAAAAATGTAAAAAAACATTTATATGGCTAATAATTGTATTTTTTTGATTCAATTTAACAATAGTTCGTTAAAAATATAATAGTATTTACGCCGCAATTGCGGCAAATTCAATGAGTTCTTTGACAAGTTTAGCATTTAATCTTCTGTTCGGTCTGATGCCAGATACACGAATAAATCTTTCGAGTAGAAATGCGTTGTGCATCATGGTTTTATGGGAAGCTATCGAGAAGGGAATTTTCCTTTCTTTAGCTACCGCTTTGGCTAAGTTCACCGAGGTTAGGGAAGCGTTAAAGTTGAAAGAGAGTTTAGCCACATCCCTTGCCTGAGATTGTGTAAGACCTGTAAACCCCTTCGCATCTCTGAAGCAAAATTCAATTTGGAAACGTGTACGGTAGTATTCAATTACATCTTTACCGCTCATGGTCTGATCTGTAGAAAAGTAAAGCTTGTGGGTTTTTCTGTCTTTTGAATACCAAATCACCAAGCTAATGTTTTGCTTGAGGGATTTGCAATAAGCTACCAACGCATATAGTTCGCCCTGATTGTTATCAGAACTGATTTTTTGAACCCGGGATGTATCCAGGTTATTAAAATCAATTCTTCCATCGTATATCCGTGGACGTCCTTTCTTCCCGCTGGGTTTTTCAAGGGTTGGATAAAAAAGAGCGGCATCGTCGCGCAAACGGCTGATCAACTCGAGATTCATCTGCTGTAACCCGGTTACGAAGTTGTTTTTTGCAAAATAAGCATCGGCTACCACGTATGAACTGGCTTTTACAAGTTCATCTTTCATTGAATTGAGAACTAACAGATACCAGTCAATCAAAGTGGCATCCCGATTCTCTAATGTTTTGGTGTCGGGTGTTTGTACCGCCTGAAGGCTGATACAGTCTTTGGTGTCAATATCAATCAAACTAACACCCAATATCTCCAAACCTCTTTTTGTTGTACCGGCACAGCCCGACCAGAAGTAACCAATTCAAGGAGTATCTTTGCCCGATTTAGAGATAAAGCTGGGATCAACTGCAATGGCTTTTCGTTCCCCGGTTAATACCTTGTCGGACAATTTAAGATTAAATTCGAGCCAGTCAAAATCTTTTGAGAAGTTCTGGCGAAAACGTTGCTCGCAAGATCGACCATATCTTCCCAATTGAAGGAAATTAATCCTGCCGGGAATAACCATATATAAAATCAACGTTTCCATGAATAATGTTTTAAAACTTTTGCGTAACTTCGTGGTCATTCCACTGAGAATATCGCTACAGATACCCTTGTATTGGTTAAGTATGCTGGTTCTTTTCATTGCCTTTATTAGTCTTCGAATCACTATAAAGATACTGAATACCAGCGACTTAACCAATTATTTTATGTTAAACTTTGTTAGATAACCACTTGATTATTAATTTATTAAATGAATATTTACCGAAGTATTGTATAATGTAAAAATACTAAAACTTTATCAATAATAGCATTTAATAAGTTGAAATTTCGATATTTTTAATTTGTAACATGAACAAAAGAATTTAAGTTTGTCTATGTGTTGATAGATAGTGTTTTACTTTTCCTGTAATGAAGCCTTGTTGATAGAGGAAAAAGATTTTTTATCAATCTTAGCAGATCTTACCTCCGCATTGATAATTATCATTTGATACAGTTGCTTTTTGGTTTGTGGAAATGTAGATTAAGCTGGCGCCTTAATACAATAAAAAAATAACGTTGTTACCCTTTTTGTGGATAAGTATTTGGTAGATTAGTTATTATACATATATTTTACTTTTATCTGTATTAGTTCTACATCATACTGAATCTGGATTTACACTCCGGCATACCCTGGTGCTTCATTACAGTAAACGCTGTATTGTCAGGGGTCATCTTGCATTGGTTCTTCAGTAATCGATGTGCTGCTGACTTTAATTGTCTTTCCGGCCTAAATCATGATTGTTGCGCTATTGCGATAGTAGTTGGTTGATCTGCTGAAGCTGTGAAGGTGACAAGTATAGCTAACTTTATCTTCTGTCAGAAGTTCGTTGTTGATTGTGGCTGTGGGTTTATTCTCGTCGAAGTAAACATCTTCTTCAGTCTAGGTAAACAAAAGCAGCGAAATAGAGGTGCTTCAGATTATTTAATCAAAACCATAAGCAGGCGTCCAAATAGATTGGATTTAATATGGGATGTGTGGTAGGAAATAAGTGGTTAAATTTTCAATGCCCCCCTCCTTTCAGCATTACCACTACACCTCTCCAGATTACATAAAGGTCGGTAAGGAATAGTTTCCAGGAGGAGTAATGAAGACAACGGTACACATATTCATATTCATAGATGGGTTTCCCGAATTCAGGTGTACCTTTGCGTACATGGCCGTAACCCAGCAGTCCCCCGCGTATTAGCTTACGCGTTACATTGCCCTGTGCCAAATCCCGCTCGTAGTGGTGTATGGCGAGCGGACGGGGACCTACAATCGACATGTCACCTTTTAAAACCATGTAAAATTGAGGAATTTCATCCAGATAAAATTTCTTTACAAAAGCACCCAGATAAGTACGGGCTTCAGGCATCCATTCGTTTTTATACGCATGCCAGTCGCCTTTTGCCTGAAGTTCTTTGTCTATATAAGATGTTTTAATCAGGCGGATTTTCCATTTCTTAATGATTTTACCCTGGCTTACCGCATTGTAGTAAAAAAATAACGGACCTCTGTTTTCCGGAACCAAAACTCCTTCGATAAAATTAAAAATCAACAGGATGATGATAGCTGGTAAAAACAGAATAAGCAGTGCAAAAGCGACCAGTTTGTCGAATACTAATTTTAAAAAACGAATTTTAATGGGTTGATTCAGTTCGAATATCTCACGGTATTTTTCTTTAATCTCCTCTGTTGGTGGTGTGTACGGAAACGCTTCAATTGGCTCGGAGTTAGCATTCATCATAGTTTGTGTATTGTGCGTTGTTAGTTCTAACTTGTTTGTTTAAACAGGTGCAAAATTAATAAAAATGTTGAAATGGGACAATAAAAAAGTTTACTGTAACTGAAAATTAACTTTTGATGATTGTGGCTGAAGGCTTATTGATAAGCGCAGAATTGTAGGGGCTATAAAAACAAGAAGGGTTGTCATCACGACAACCCAATCTTTTTATTAACCTTAAATCTAATACCATGAAAAACACAGTGCAAATATAAAGCGTTTTTTTATGTTGTACAACATGTTTTCCAGGAAATTTGCCATGTTTAACATAAATTAACTGTATTGGTTTTTGTGTTTAATTGTATGTTGCACATTATCAATGTGATATGATTATTTGTTTTTTATCCAGGTTTGAGTTCTTCCGATAAGACCTCCCCTGTCTAAGGAGCCCCTGACATTCAGATTGCCTGTTTTTGCATCGTAACTGATGTTGCATTTATAGACTTTCCCATTGTTAGGGTCTAAAATTGTTCCTCCTGTGAGGGTCCCATTTTTCTCAGTCATCTCATTCAATATTAGCATACCCAAAATTGCTTTATCTTTATTGGCACCTGTACATTCGGTGCATTTTTTATCCGGGTTTTTGAAAAGATGTTCAATCTTGCCATAATATTTGCCATTTGTGGCTTTGAAAATATAGACAATTGATTTCGTGGATCCATCTTCGTCGTCGATGGTTTTCCACCTGCCCAGGATCTGGTCGACCTGACCATGTGCCAACACGTTGAAAGCGATAGCAAAAAGCAAAAATAAAATGTTTCTTTTCATAATAGTGAATTTTTAGTCCCCGATTCCCCTGTAGGAGAACTTTTTAAAAAAGGGTGTTAATTTGATTCGATTGATTCTAACTTTTTGTTTGATAATTTGTTAAACAATAGGCCACAAAGATAGATATTTTTTTAATTATCATACAGCAAGCATGCACATGTCTTTCGGGAAAGCTGTTTTTTTCGTAATTTTGCGGCTCGAAATTATAAATATTCTAATTTTATTAATTAAAGATGAAGAAAATAGTACTATTCTCCCTGTGTTTGGTTGTCGGATTGGTTTTCTCTCAATTGCTTCCGGATATCCTCGGGAATAACTATGATAACTTTAAACTTGTATCCGGCCTGACGCTCTCTGTTGCACTGTCGTTTATCATGATTAATGTAGGGCGTGAATTTGATCTGGATAAAAAAAAATGGCGTTCCTATTCGTTGGATTATTACGTGGCAATGATGACCGCTGCGTTACCCTGGATTTTTGTCGCGGTATATTATATGTGGCTGATGCCTGATGGCATGTTTGGCAATTGGGATGCCTGGAAAAATAACTTATTGTTGAGCCGTTTTGCTGCTCCCACATCCGCGGGGATTTTGTTTACCATGTTGGCAGCAGTGGGACTCAAATCCAGTTGGATATACAAAAAGATACAAACCCTGGCGATCTTCGATGATCTGGATACGATTCTGTTGATGATTCCTTTGCAGATATTAATGGTCGGATTACAATGGGAATTACACATCGTTATTTTTGTTGTTTTTGCATTGTTGTTCTTGGGTTGGAAAAAATTGAATGCCTTTCAGTTGCCACAACGCTGGTATCATATTGCTTTATACGCTGTTGCCGTTGTGTTTCTGTCGGAAGCTATCTACCATACCTCTAAAATGGTTTTTACAAACGGGATTCACATTGAGGTCTTGCTTCCGGCTTTTGTGTTAGGAATGATTATCAGGAATGAGCATAAAGAAAGAGAGTCGGATCACAGTGCCGCGAACCTGATTTCGTATATTTTCATGTTTTTGGTCGGTATGAGTATGCCGGTCTTCATGAATCAACTGGAAAGTGTCAATGGCGAAAGTGTTGGCAGTATGATGCAACCGGTGATGTCCTGGGGTGAAATCGGTTTGCATGTTATAATAGTGACTGTCTTATCGAATATTGGTAAATTATATCCCCTGTTGCATTATCGTGACAGGAAATTTTCTGAACGACTTGCCATTTCAATCGGAATGTTTACCCGGGGTGAAGTGGGAGCGGGCATTATTTTTATAGCCATAGGTTACAATATCGGCGGACCGTTGCTGGCAATTTCCGTGTTAACACTGGTGCTTAATCTCGTGTTGACAGGCTTTTTTATCGTGTTGGTGCGCAAGTTGGCTTTGAAGTCAGTGCAGGGATAAATAACAGTTAGTTAATAATTTGAAATAATTAAAGAAATTTTTCTTTAATTGAAGATAATGTTGTATTTTTGTGTCGCTTAATTAAGAGTATAAATAAGATTAACAAGAAAAAAAGTATTTATGTCAAAAGTAACCGTAGTGGGCGCCGGAAATGTGGGCGCAACATGTGCAAATGTATTAGCAATTAATGAAGTGGCCAATCAGGTCGTATTGCTGGATGTGAAAGAAGGTTTTGCTGAAGGGAAAGCCCTTGATATCATGCAGACTGCAACATTGCTGGATTTTGATACAGTTGTAACAGGCTGTACAAACGATTATTCAAAAACAGCCGATTCAGATGTTGTTGTGATTACCTCAGGTATTCCACGCAAGCCGGGTATGACCCGCGAAGAATTAATCGGGGTAAATGCCGGTATCGTGAAAACAGTATCAGAAAACATTCTGAAGTATTCGCCCAATGCCATTCTGGTGATTGTAAGTAATCCGATGGATACCATGACTTACCTGACACTTAAAACCGCCGGATTGCCTAAGAACAAAGTAATCGGTATGGGTGGTGCGCTCGACAGTTCCCGTTTTAAATGCTACCTGAGTAAGGCATTGAATGCGCCTGCAAACGAAATTGAAGGCATGGTGATTGGTGGTCACGGTGATACTACCATGATTCCGTTGACTCGTTTTGCTTCTTATAAAGGTCGTCCGGTTGCCGAAATTCTTGATAAAGCTGTGCTCGACAAAGTGGTGGCTGATACTATGGTGGGTGGTGCTACGTTGACAGGCTTACTCGGAACTTCTGCCTGGTATGCACCGGGTGCAGCAGCAGCTTATCTGGTTGAGTCCATCCTGCGTGATCAGAAAAAAGTGATTCCTTGTTGTGTTTCTCTTGAAGGTGAATACGGACAGAACGACATCTGTATTGGGGTTCCGGTGGTTATCGGTAAAGATGGTGTAGAGCAAATTATTGATTATAAGCTTGATGAGTCTGAAATGGCTTTGTTCGCTAAAAGCGCAGCAGCAGTAAGGGCTACCAATGATGTACTCAAAGAAATTAATGTGCTTTCCTAATTGAAGGAAAAAATTAGTATCTTTGCATCCATAAAAATTTTTCCGGAGACAAAATGAAAACTTTTGGCGATGTACACAGACATCTGATCAAATTTGAAATCAGACCTTCTGTTCAAAGAACGGCAGTGATGGGTTACCTGATGAATCACGCTACCCACCCTACCGTTGATGAAATATACGTTGCCCTGAATCCCGAAATCCCGACGCTTTCTAAAACAACTGTTTACAACACCCTGAACTTGCTTGTCGAAAAAGGTGCTGTACAAATGCTGACTATTGACGAGAGGAACGCCAGGTATGATGCCGATACATCGAGACATGCCCATTTTTATTGCCGTTGTTGCGGTAAAGTGTATGATATTTTTGATGTAAAAGCAGATATGTACAGGTTGCCGGCCTTACCGGAATTCAAAGTGGATACAGTTGAAATCTCGTACTACGGTACATGTAAGTCTTGTCTGGGACATTGAAACTAAAAATAAAAGTAAGAAGCACACCATATTTGGTGTGCTTTTTTTATCTTTGAACCATATAAGTCATATAAGGAACATGTAAGTAGTTCTTCTGTATTAATATTGCTATTTAAAAGATTTCAGGTAAAGTTTTAGTTCTATTAAACTTATATGCTCCTTATATGACTTATATGGTTTAATGATATTTGTTGTTTAAACTGTAAAACTAAATAATATGAAAGGCAAGTTATTATTCTTTGGTTTGTTATTGCTCTCTTTGTCAGTCCTCTCACAGGAGAAGGTGAAAACAGGTTTCGGCTTTGGAGCTTTGCCCGCAGTTTCTTTTGACTCGGATTTAGGCTTTCAGTACGGGGCCATTGTAAATCTGTTTCACTATGGCGATGGTACCAATTATCCGAAGTACGATCATTCGTTGTACCTGGAATGGTCGCGTTATACCAAAGGTACGGGTATAAATCGCATCATGTATGATACTGAAAAATTGTTGCCGGGTATTCGCACAACAGTTGACCTAACGTACTACACCGATCAGATGCTGCCATTTTATGGATTCAATGGTTATCAGTCGGAATATGACGCTGTAAAACCGCGTTTGTTTTACAGTCAGGAACGTAATATGTTTCGCGCCAAGGCTGATTTTCAGGGTAACTTTGGAGATTCTGATTTTGGCTGGATAGGAGGCTATACTTTTTATAACTTTGATATAGACTCAGTTAATATAAATAAACTTGACTTAGCGCCGGTATCGGGTGGGTCCTTGTATCAGCGATACGTAAAATATGGTTTGATTGGTGCCGGAGAAGCCAATGGTGGTAGCATCAATTATCTGAAGGCCGGTTTTAAATATGATTCACGCGACCAGCGTGCGTTTGCTTCAAAGGGCATCTGGACAGAAGCGGTTATCCAAACTGCTCCGGGTTTTATCAATGATATGCCTCATTCCAAGTTTGCACTGATTCATCGCCAGTATTTTTCGCTGATGAAGGACATGGTGCTGGCGTACCGACTCACTTACCAGGCCACATTAGGTAAGAACAAAGTACCTTATTATGCGCAACCTTTGCTGATTACCAGTTTCCTGACTGCGGCCGATAATCAGGGGCTTGGTGGTAAAAGGTCGATTCGTGGTGTGCTGCGCAACCGGGTTATCGGGAATGATATCGCTTTCGGGAATTTTGAATTCAGGTATAAATTCCTGAAGTTCGAAGCATTCAAACAGAATTTTTACCTGGGAACGAATATCTTCTTTGATTCGGGAATTATTCTGAAACCCATTGAGATTGCCGGATATGATTCGATGTCATCAGCCTTAAAAGATGAATTGATGCTTCAGGAGTACGAATCCGGTAAATTACATTCGGCGGCAGGTATCGGACTGAAAATCGGCTGGAACGAGAATTTTGTAATTTCGGTAGATTATGGAAAGGCTTTTGATCCTCAGGATGGAGATAGTGGCATGTATATCAACCTGAATTATATGTTCTGATGTTCGATTTGCCAGTGATTATTTCAGTTTTTATCCTGATTGCTTACCTGTCGCTGATTGTGGTATTTATCAGGGGTTGGGTTAAAACTCCTTTTTTTGATGCAGAAATCACTTCCACGCAAGAAGAATCAGCACAGGATAAACCCTCGGTTGTGGTTTGCTGCCGGAATGAAGCGCATCATCTTCCGGCTTTAATTGAAGCGCTTAAGAGTCAGTCTTGTCAGTCTTTCGAGTTGATATGGGTGAATGATCATTCCACGGATCAGACTCAGGAGGTACTGGAAAAATCCCTCATTCATTTTACTGATGCAAAAATAATCCAGTCAACGGTACCTGGAAAAAAGCAGGCGCAGCGGGCTGGAATCCTTGCTGCAAAAGGAGAATTCATCATCACGACCGATGCCGATTGTGTTCCGGCATCAACCTGGATTGAAACGATGGTCAATTTTCAGTCGCAACAACAGGCCGATTTGATTATTGCTCCGGTTAAGTTTTACCGTGGCAAAAGTTTATTCACGCGAATCCAGCAACTGGAGTTTGCAACCCTGGTGGGTTCGGGGATGGGTGCTGCTGGCGCAGGTATGCCGGTTTTCTGTAATGCCGCAAATATGGCCTTTACAAAACAAGCCTGGCTGGATAGTGCCGGAGATTTACACGAAGAAGTGCTTTCGGGTGATGATGTTTTTCTGTTGCACAGTATTAAAAAGCGTAAAGGGAAGGTAGCGGTGCTGAAATCAATGCAAGCCATGGTGGTCACCGGTTATCAGAAAACACTGCAGTCATTTTGCAGGCAACGACTCAGATGGGCTTCGAAAACCCCTGAATATAAAGATGTAGATACGATTGTTATCGGACTGATTGTGGCCGCAATCAATTTATTAATGCCTGTATTAGCTGTTTCTGCTGTGTTTTATTTACAGCTTTGGTTGTTGTTCGGAGTTGTTTTCTTGTTGAAGTTGTTGATTGATACGTTGTTTCTGATGACGATCAGACCTTTTTTTCAACTGAAAATAAAGGTGCTGCATGTTTCATTGTTGTCGCTGTTGTATCCGGTTTATGTTGTTGGCGTTGGAATGTTTTCTGTTCTTCATAAAAGAAGGAAGTGGTGAAAGGGGTTGATAATCATTTTCGGGTAATGATCAGGTACTCGCCAAAAGGTTTTGAATCTAAGTAAGTTTTGTATCTTTTTAGGGGTTCTTTAGCAGGGCTGTCATTAATAGGGTTGCCAAAGCCATTTACGATGTCGTAAACCGATCCGCAGGTGTTACAAATTGCTTGTCCTTCGCCGTTGGGTGTGACTTTTATTTTTGCATCAGCTTCGTGTGGACAAGCCAAATCGTAAGCATAATATTCATAAGGCCGGTCGCTGCCAAATCCACAAACGACCAGTATTCCTCCGTAGCCGAGGTATTCATTATCGTATCGTGGTTTTTCAAAAACAAGAAATTGATAGGGATTGTCTTTGAAGGTCGGGTAGGAGGCCGTCAGGTTCAATTTCAGACTGACCGGATAGTTGGGGATGGAAGAAATATAATTGTCCTCACATCCCGTAAGCATCCAGCAAAGGAGTAAACTTCCTGTAATTGAAAGAAATCTGGTCTTCATAACATCCTGAAAAATCAGCCAGCAATTTCTCCGATAATCCACAATTCTTCAGAAGTGAATTCGGTGTTTTTTAGTGAATCAATATTATCCTGCAATTGTTTCGCTGAGCTTGCACCCACGATAACAGAATTTACAGCCGGTTGATGGAAGCACCAGGCTAACGCCATCTGTGCGAGAGTTTGTCCTCTTTTACCAGCAATGTCATTTAATCGGTTTATTTTTTCTACTACTTCAGGGGTTATTTGGTTTTTTTGCAGAAAACCATGACTAAGTGCAGCCCTCGAGTTTTCAGGAATGCCATTCAGGTACTTGTCACTTAACATACCTTGTGCGAGTGGCGAAAATCCGATAAAGCCCACACCGTTTTTTTGAGCCAGCGGAAATGCGGTGTATTCCACTTCACGCGCCAGCATATTGTATTTCCCTTGATAAATCAAACAAGGGGTACCGTTTTCTTTCAACAATCTGTACGCTTCCCGGGCTCTTTCCTCTGGATATTTTGATATTCCCACGTACAAGGCTTTTCCTTGTTTTACGATGTCTGATAAAGCGCCCATGGTTTCTTCGAGCGGGGTGTTGGGGTCGTAACGGTGCGAATAAAAAATATCCACGTAGTCTAATTGCATCCTTTTCAGACTTTGATCAATACTTGCCATAAGGTATTTACGGGAGCCTCCGTCGCCATAAGGTCCCGGCCACATTTCATGGCCAGCTTTGGTGCTGATAATCAGTTCATCGCGGTAAGGCGCGAAATCACTTTTCATCATGTTACCAAAGTTTCGCTCCGCGCTTCCAAAAGGCGTACCGTAGTTATTCGCCAAATCGAAATGGGTGATGCCATGATCGAAAGCATGACGAAGCATGCGTATTGCTTCCTCACGACTATCCACATCTCCGAAATTATGCCACAAACCCAATGAAAGCAGCGGGAGTTTCAAGCCACTTTTTCCACAATGACGATAACTTATCACATCTTTGTATCGGTTATCAGATGCTGTATATTTCTTTTCAGACATGATTTGACTTGTTGAATGTTGAAAACCACTAATTTAATATTAACCACATTAGTCACATGAGTACACAATAGTTGATGTATAAACGTCGAATACACAAGTTTTGTTGTACTCGTTAGCGGTTTTATACAAAATCTAAAGTTTTCTGATGTGACTAATGTGGTAAAATATTAAAAACTTACTTCCGGCGCCTGATTGCTTCCGGCTTCTGCTTCGAAATAAACTTTCTTTTCAAAACCGAACATGGAAGCGATGATATTTGCCGGGAACCGACGGATGGTGGAGTTAAAACCATTACTCATTTCATTAAAACGGGTTCTCTCGGTCGAGATTCTGTTTTCTGTTCCTTCCAGCTGAACCTGAAGATCCCTGAAGTTTTGATTGGCTTTCAGATCAGGATAGTTTTCGGTAATCATCAACAGCTTTCCCAATGCAGAACTCAGTTGTCCCTGTGCTGCCTGAAATTCCTGAAGTTTCTCCGGAGTAAGCTGATCCGGATTCACGGTAACCTGAGTAGCCCGTGCCCGTGCTGCAATTACACTCTCCAGCGTTTCGCTTTCATGTGCAGCATAACCTTTCACGGTTGCAACTAAGTTTGGGATCAGGTCGGCACGACGCTGGTACTGATTTTCAACATTAGCCCACTGGCTGTTCACGTTTTCTTCGAGACCCACCAGTTGATTGTATTTGCTGATTCCCGAAAACACCATAATAACAAGGATGGCTACTATGGAGATTAAAATAATCGTTGTTTTTTTCATATTTTCTTTATTTAATTGTCTACGGTTTGTCATTGCGAGGAGCATAGCGACGTGGCAATCTCCTCATTGTTTGCAATAGGTCATTCGACCCTTTTATCCCCCGGGTTAAAACCCGGGGCTATTCGTTTTTCACTCCACTAACCACTAACCATTAACCACTATTACCACCTTCCCGTTGCGCCGCCGCCACCGGAAAGTCCGCCACCAAAGCTACCACCTCCGAAGCCACCACCGCCAAAACCGCCTCGTCCGCTGAAAAGAGTTCCTGCAGCTGCACCGGCCGCGAGTGAAGTGTCTCTTGTTAAGCGAGGTAAATGGGTGTTATTATTCTCTTCGTATCCGCAGAACTTGCATTTGTATGTTGTTCGCTCTGTTCCGCCATTGATAAATGTCGGCGCAACGACAACCCGTTTGTCATGTAAAATGAAAGCTTTGGTTCCACATTTCGGACATTCGGTATAGGCGCTTGGCTTATCTAAGGTGAAAATGGCTTCGTTTCCGCAATCATCGCACACAAATACATCATAATCAACCGCATTCAATTCTTCCTCAAATTGTTGTGATAATTTCAGGTGTGCGTCTTCTTTTCTTTCTGACAGAATATGCATGGTTCCATTACATTCATTACATGGAATGGGTTTGCGCCTGATTTTCCGCATCATGAGTTTGCCGTATAAACTGGCAGGAAGAGTTGCAATGGGGACTCCAATCAGGAAAATGAGCAATATCGGATCGGCAAACATGATGATGACGAACAAACTTATCGCGGGAATAAGAATATTCAGTACCACCAATACGCCGGCCTTTTCACTTTTTAATGCCTTGTATTTGCTCATGTTGGTTTTCAGCATTGGATTATTGCTGATTTTCTTAACAGAAGCTCCTATCCATACAAAAGAAATCAGCATGATGGTCAGGTAGATGGCTGCAACAACGGGTAGAACCACCCCCCAGGCAATGGTCTTTTTTTCTGCTACGAAGTTCTCCTGTTTTAAGACCGATACGACATGCTGCATTCCTTTCAGAAAACCGGCATCGTAATCTCCGGATTTAAAATAGGGAAACATGCTTTGTTGCTGAATGCGGGAAGCCATCGCGTCGGGCATCAATCCTTCGATACCGTAACCGGTTTCGAAACGGATGGCCCGTTGGTCGAGTACAAACAGGATAAGCAAACCATTATCTTCCTTTGCTTTACCTACACCCCAATTCTTGAATAAATCGGTAGCGAACATTTCGATGTTTTCATCTCCAATCGATTCAACAAGTACAAGGGCTACTTCGGTACGGGTTGTTTTTTCCAGCGAATCGAGCAGGATGTTTAATTCGTGCACGGTTTCTGCCCGGATAATTCCGTCGGGATTACTAACGTAAGTACGACTATCCGCAACTTTGGGATTGGGAATGTTCTCTAAATTATAAACCGCACCTGTGGCAGTTAGTGATAGCAAAATAATCAGACCTGCGAGAATTTTTTTCATGCTGATAATTTTTATATTCCACAGGGAATTGATTGATTAATAGTAATTGTAAACGTAATTTAAATTGACGTCAAATATCAGTGTTGAGTAGGGTGGAATGGAGCCTGAACCATCATCTCCGTACCCCAGATTTGCAGGGATGTATATAATGATGCGTCCACCCTGTTTGATTTTGGGTATCCCCTCTCTCCAGCCAGAAAGAGGTGAGGATGATATAAGGTCTTTATATTTACCGCTATCAAAGTTTTTACCGGTAATGAATCTACCTTTGTAATCAGCTTCTATATAGCTACTGCTATTGGGTCTTGTGTAGTAACCGTTATGAATAATTTGGTAGCATAAACCACTTTCTGTAACGATAAAATCAGGATTATCTTTATTCTCTTCTTTTAAGTTTTCCAACCAGGCTTCGTTGATAATTTTCCAGTCGGCATATTTATCCTCATCGCAGGATGAAAGAACCAAAACAGAGAGCAGGAGAATGAAAATATATTTGAATGGAGATTGCATGGACAAAATAATTGTTTAAAGTTTAATGCGTTGTTAATATGTTTAATCTGGTTGATTATCTGACTTGTTTTTTTCTTTTTTCAATTTTTTCATTTGGGCTGAAAAAGACTTTCCTGCAAATGCCGGCATACTTCTTTTCGGTCCCCATCCTGAAAAATTGAGCGGTAAAGTTACAAAATTTTTTATACTTCCGGGCACCATGTCCATTGTTTTGCGATTGGAACTGACCAGACTGAATCCTTTCATCATCATTTTTTCAGCTACCGGACGCAATCCCTGCTCAACGCTTTTCCTGCGATTTGTCAGCAGGATATCGGTCAGGGGTATTTTAACCGGACAAACCTCCACGCATTTACCACAGAGTGTAGAAGCAAAACTAAGGTGAGAGAAATCCTTGAATCCTTTCAGGAAAGGAGTCAGCACAGAACCAATCGGACCACTGTAAGTCGTGTCGTAGGTATATCCGCCAATGGTTTTGTAAACGGGACAGGCATTCAAACAAGCACCACACCTGATGCAGGCTAAAGATTCATACGCTTCAACATCTTCATATACAGTTGTCCTGCCATTATCGAGTAAAATCACGTACATCTTTTCCGGACCGTCTGTCTCGTTTGATTTTCGGGGTCCGGTGAAAATCGTATTGTACGCGGTCAATTGCTGACCGGTGCCATGTGCCGCCAGTAAAGGGTAAAACAGTCCAAGCTGACTCATCTTCGGGATGATTTTCTCAATGCCGGCAATAACGATGTGAACCTTAGGGAAGGCAGTAGTCATCAATCCGTTGCCCTCGTTTTCAGTCACCGAAATACCGCCAATATCGGCTATGAGGAAGTTGGCGCCGGTTACACCAATATCAGCCGTGGTATATTTCTTGCGCAGTAAAACCCGCACATATTCAGTTAGTTCCTCCGGGGTGCTGTTTAGGGGTGTGCCGAATTTTTCATGAAACAACACCGCGATGTCCTCTTTCGATTTATGCATGGCGGGTGTTACGATGTGATAGGGTCTTTCGCCCGCAACCTGCACAATGAACTCACCCAAATCCGTTTCAATGGATTCACATCCTACCGATTCAGCTGTGTGATTCAACTCGATTTCCTCGGTAGTCATGGATTTACTTTTTACCAGCAGAGTAGCCTTATTCTCTTTTAATATGCTGATGATGTGTTGGGTCGCTTCGGTGTCGTCTTTTGCCCAAAGGACTTCTGCTCCATTTGCAAGACAATTTGCTTCAAACTCGATCAGGTATTTCTCCCAGTTGTTCAACACCTCTCTTTTGATTGCAGCAGCCCTGTCTTTAGCCAATTCAACGTTTTTATAACGGGCCATGCCGGCGCTAACAGCCTTATCGTACCTGCCGATGTTGAAATCAATCGTTTTGCGGTGATTAACATCGAAGGCAATTTGTTCGGATGCTGTTTTGAATTCCCGGGCTTTCATGTATTGACCGTTCAGTTGAATTATTTCTTCAGTACAAAGGTATAACTTCCTATCAAATCACCATCGGTAAAGAAATCAACCCGGTAAGTTCCGGCATACAGGATTTCCTCCACATGCCAGTAAATCACATCCTGCAATGCTTCACCGCCATACTCGTAATCTTTTTTGGCTGAGTAACCGATTCTCCTGTTTTCAAAAGAAAAAACATTGTTATTGTCTTTGGTTAGCAACTCTCCATCGGGACGGGTAATGCGAACATACATCACTTTTTTACCCGGATCGGCAGTGATGTTTTTGGCAATGGTATAATCAAACTGCAGATGGGCGATGCGACTGAAGATGCCGGTTTTCCTGTTTCTGTCGTTGAGTGTGGTAATGTTAAATTGCACCACTTCTAATTTGGAAGCCCGGGTAACTACTTCATTCAGGTTTTCTTTTTCTTTGGCTAATTGCTCAACCGTTTGTGAAGATTCCTGATATTTCAGTTTTATTTGCGTGTTTTCTGTACGCAGTTGCTGATTCTCGGTGTTTAATGAATCGATTTGAGCCACTAAATGCATCATGATTTTCCTGACAGAATCAAGTTCATCTCTTAGTTCTTTAATTTTACGGGCATTGGTTGCACGGGTTCTTCTTAATTCTTCCAGCAATTCCTGAACCCTTGCCTTCTCGCTGTCTAACTGTTTCAACAAAGAGTCGTTCCGGATGGTGGAAGTGTAACCATCAAACTGGTAGGTGAGATCAACGAATTCATCCTCAACGCGTTCTTTTTCCTGGTTCATGATTTCAGTCACCTCTTCGAGTTCCAGCTCTTTTTGTTTCGCATCGCTGTAGAAATAATAAACGATGCCGGCTAATGCCAGTACCACTAAAATCAGTACAATGATAATCAGATTTCTCGATTTGAACATAATTCTATTTAAAGCAATGAAATGATTTTCTCCAGTTGAATTCCCCTGGAGCCTTTAATTAATATCGTATAGCTCCCGGGGCATTGTTCTTTGAGTAAAGCTGAAAGTTCTTCAACTTTCTCAAATACCCTGAAAGTGTTTTTTGTCTTTTTAAACTCTTTTCCTACCAGGAAAACATCTTCAAAATCATTGTTCTCCAACAGGCTGATGATTGACTGATGTTCTTCAGCACTTTGAGCGCCCAGCTCCAGCATATCACCCAGTATCAGCATTTTCTTTTCAGTCTGCATGGCCGCGAAATTCAGGATAGCAGCCTGCATGCTGGTCGGATTGGCATTGTAAGCATCCACGATCAACTTATTCTTGCCGATTTCGACAAACTGAGAGCGGTTGTTTTTCGGTTCATAGCTTTCTATTCCCTGTTTGATCTGGTTGTTTTTCAGCCCGAAAAAATGTCCGATTGCCACAGCCGCCAGCACATTTTCAGCGTTATAAGTCCCGATAAGCCGCGTTTTTACATCAAAAACAGTGCCTGTTTGACATTCCATGGTCAGGAATGGGTCGCCAGCAATCACTTTTCCGGTCACCATCGACAAGTCCGGATGACTTTTCATACCATAAGCAACCTGTTTGTCCGGATGAACCTTTGATTTTTCAGCCATCTGTTTCAGGTATTCGTTATCAGCATGGATAAAGATACCCAGCCCATCGGCGGCAATGTAGTCGTACAGTTCAGCTTTGGTCTTCATGACTCCTTCAAACGAGCCGAATCCTTCGAGATGCGCCTTGCCTACATTGGTGATGATACCAAAGTCAGGTTGCGCGATTTCGCATAAGGCTTTAATTTCACCGGGATGATTGGCTCCCATTTCGACAATGGCCAGCTGATGTTCTGTTCGCAGCTGTAAAAGAGTCAGCGGAACGCCGATGTGGTTATTCAGGTTTCCCTGTGTATAATGAATCTTGTATTTTTCTTTTAAAACGGAAGCAATCAACTCTTTGGTCGTGGTTTTCCCGTTCGTGCCGGTGATGCCGATGATTTTGATACCCACTTCTTTCCTGTGCCGGGTTGCCAGTTCCTGCAACGATTTCAGGACATCTTTCACGACAATATAGCGGTCGTCCCGGGCAAATTCGGGTTCGTCAATCACCGCGTAGGCGCAACCTTTTTCCAATGCCGTCGCGGCAAACTCATTCGCGTTGAATTTATCTCCTTTTAGCGCGAAGAAAATGGAACCGGCCGGACAATTGCGGCTATCGGTTGTGATGACAGGATGTTCAAGGAAGATGTCGTAAAGTTCCATGACAATAAACCTTAATAGGGTGATTTATTTGAGTTGGTATCCGAAAGTAACGTACCACTGACCTTGCGTGATGCGGTCGTTTTTGGTGCGGTCTAAGCTGTTGATGCCCCAGTCGTAGCCGCTTTTCAGGATAAACTGACGCCATTGTACACCACCACCTGCTCCCAGCTGGAAGTTGATGCGATACAGGTCGTTTTTGTACAGGTTGAATCTTCCGGACTGAATGCCCGTTTCTGTTGCCCAATAATCGCTCAGATAAGAAGTAGCCTTCTGATCCTGGAACAAGCCAATCTGTATGTTGGGCCCGGCAAACCCAAAGACCTTAAAGTCTTTGAATAAAGGCTGATTATATACAATTCGCAACGGAATTTCGAGGGCGTGACTCCAGGTGTTATAAACCACACTGTCGGATGAGACGGCATATTTCTGGATTTTATTCGAGTAACCGATGTTATAGAATAAACCGGTCTGAAATCCGAAATTATACTTCAGGTCATATTCAGCTTGTGCCCCCAACCGGATGGCATCGAAATAAGTTTCACTGGTTGCCTGTCCGGTTCTTTTAGGATTGAAATAGCCGCCTTCCAGTGTAATTTTCTGGGCATATAACTGACCTGTAAAGCATAAAAGCGTAAATAAGATTGCGCTGAAGATTGTTTGTTTCATATAGCATGAAAAGATTATCGATGTAATTTGGAGCACAAAGATAATTTTTTTACTTGGGTTTGTGTGATTTTTTTGATGATTGTTAAGGTTTTCAGCCTGAACGCATTCATATTTCTCAAATAAAATTTGTTTCTTTGTATTGACTTACTAATCACTTCTCACAACATCAGAACAAAAAAATATGGAAATCATCTTGATAATTATAGGTATTGCAGCAGGCGCCATCATTGGTTATCTATTTGCCAGATCAGTTTCATCCAATGCCATGCAGGCAGAACGGGTAAAATATGCTGAAATGGATCGCGAGTTTGCCGCCTTCAAAGCGAAGATGGAGAATGAAGTGGAAAACGTGCAAAAGCAAATGGCGGAGAAGCAACAGGAAATACAAACTGTTGTGGAGAAAATAGCTGCAAAAGATCAATTGCTTGGTGAGCAAAATGTAAAAATAGCAGAGAAGGAGGCTGAGATAAGGACACTGAAAGAAAAGCTGGAGACCTTAAAAGCAGAAGTTGAGAAGATAGGTGAGAAGTACGCCGCTGAGTTCAAAAACTTAGCCAACGAAATTCTGGAAGACAAATCCCAACGGTTTACACAAAAGAATAAGGAAAACTTAGAAGCCATACTCAAGCCCTTGGATGATAACATCAGGGAGTTTAAAAAGACGGTTTCCGAAGCCTATCAAACCGAAGCAAAAGAGCGATTCTCGCTGGGAAATGAAGTCAAAAAACTGGCTGAATTGAATCAACTCATGAGCGAAGAGGCCCGGAATCTGACTAAGGCCTTGAAAGGAGAAGCGAAAACGCAGGGTGATTGGGGAGAAATGATTTTGGAGACCATCCTGGAAAAATCGGGTTTGCGAAAAAATGAAGAATACTTCATGCAGGAAGAGTTGAAAGATGAAAATGGCAACCCGATACGTTCAGAGTCAGAAAACAAAAAGATGCGTCCGGATGCCATCGTGAAATACCCGGATAACCGTTCGGTTATTATCGATTCAAAAGTGTCGCTGAACGCGTTCACCCGCTATGTGGAAGCCGCTGATGCAGGTGAACAGCAAAAAGAACTGGAAGCCCATGTAGCCGCGGTGAAAAATCACATCATCGCCCTCAGTGCAAAAGGATACGATGATTATGATAAAGCCCTGGATTTCGTGATGATGTTTGTTCCCAGTGAGCCGGCCTATATTGCCGCCATGCAAGGCGATAGCAACTTGTGGTCGTTCGCCTACGAGAAAAGAATTCTGCTGATGAACCCCACGAACCTGATTACCTCATTGAAACTCATCGTGGATTTATGGAAGCGCGAATATCAGAACCGGAATGCACAGGCCATTGCCGACAGGGGAGCTTTGCTTTACGATAAATTTGCCGGCTTTATTGAAAATCTGAAAGATGTGGGTGATAAGTTGGATAAGGCATCGAAGTCGTATGAGTCAGCTTTTAGTCAACTCGCGACTGGTCCGGGTAACCTGATGCGTCAAGCAGAAGAGTTGAAAAAGTTGGGTGTAAAATCGAAAAAGACACTGATGAAACATGCAGAGTCAGATGAGGATTTATCGTAAAGACAGGATGAATAAAATATAGAGGCCGGATGATAAAACATATAGACAGGATGAATAAAATATAGAGGCCGGATAATAAAATATAGAGGCCGGATGATAAAATATAGAGACAGGATGATAAAACGTGTAGAGACAAGATGATAAAATGTGTAGAGACAAGATGATAAAATGTGTAGAGACAGGGCATGCCCTGTCTCTACAGTAATTCACATTCACATACATCAATAAACAATCAATCCATGAAAAAACCACAAATCAAACATTTTGTCCGTTCAAAAGCAATCAGGAAGAAAAAAGAAGAAATCGGGTTGTCGCCTTATGCTGTCGTTTTTCGTGGTGAACAAAGATTGGATAAGACACTGATCAATGCCATGGACTTCGATTTGGAAGAGGTTCGGGAGTTTGAAATTACAACCCGTGAACAACTCATGTCGGTAAAGGAGCGAAAAACTCTTAGCTGGATTTTTGTAAACGGGATTCACGATATTCCACGTCTTGAGGAAATAGCGGCTGTATTTGAGATTCCGAACAATATCTTATCAGATATCCTGAACCCTTCGCTGCGTCCCAAGATTGAGGTGTTTGACAAAGGCATTTTTATCACGCTTAAACTGATGCAGTATCAGGATAAAACAGAGCAGGTGGGTGTGGAGAATCTCAGTCTGATTGTAAGTGAAAACACCCTGATTTCATTCAGGGAAGAAGCCGGTCCGGTTTTCGAGCCTGTGCGGGAACGCATCCGGAAGTACAACAATAAAATCAGGACGTCGGGATCGGATTACCTGGCTTTCGCGTTGCTCGATGTGGTGGTCGACAACTATATCTACATCATGGGGATTTTGGGAGATAAGATTGAGAGTCTGGATGAGAAAATGACCATTGATCCGCGCAAAGAATTACTCGACGAAATAAACATATACAAACGGGAAGTCAACTTCCTTCGAAAAAGCATACTGCCGGCCAAGGAAATGATTCTGGCGCTGGCTAAGTCTGATTCTGATTTCCTTTCCGATAAAAACAGATTGCATTTCAGGGAACTACAATATAATATTAATGAAGCAGTTGAGTTGTCGGATAGTTACAGGGAAATTCTCTTCGACCAGATTTCAATTTACCATACCATTGTCAGCAGCCGGTTAAACGACATCATGCGAACCCTTACCGTTTTTTCAGTGATATTCATTCCGTTGACTTTCATTGTGGGTGTATATGGAACAAACTTTGATTATTTGCCGGAGTTGCACTGGAAATACGGCTATTTCATCATGTGGGGAGCGATGGTGCTGGTTGCCATCGGGATGTTGATTTATTTCTGGAGGAAGAGGTGGTTTTAAAATGAAACTAACTGATAAATCTTGTTAATTCAGAATTGTTGGAATTGTTTAAATGCTTAACTTTGCTCTCCATTAAACGATAAAAGCAAACAACATCATGGACCCAAAAAATCAAAACCAACTTAACATTGAATTAACCCCCGAAGTTGCCGAAGGCATTTACTCTAATCTTGCCATCATTTCCCATTCAACTTCCGAGTTTGTAATCGACTTTGTGCGCATTATGCCTGGTACTCCGAAAGCCAACGTGAAATCCCGTATCATCCTGACACCGGAACACGCCAAAAGACTCTTATTTGCTTTGCAGGAAAATATCGGCAAGTTCGAGAGTCAGCATGGGAAAATTAAAATTCCGGACAATCATATGTTACCGCCTGTACCCATGGGATTTGGCGGAGGAGAAGCCTGATCCGTCTTAAGCGTAAATCTCCAGGGAATATTCTTCCAGTACTCACCCGCGTAATCAATCCCGATGCGTGGAGCTGAAAAATAGGAGGTGACATCAGGAGCGTCCTCTATCCACAGTCGGTTTGAGCAGGTCAGGCATTCACCGTAGAAACTTTTATCAAGTTGCAGTGCCCTGCCTACGCGCCCCGGGCCGTTTGTGCCGGACAAAGCCCTGATCAGTACCGCTTCCGGCATGTTTTTATCGCCGGAAACGATATTGAGCATCCAGTACATACCATATATTATATATACGTACAATACGCCCCCTTCGGCATACATGATTTCTGTTCGGGGTGTACGGCCTTTGCTGGCATGACAGGCCAAATCGGCTTCGCCCATGTATGCTTCTGTTTCAGTGATGATGAATCTGCTACAGGTGCCATCAGGCCATGTACGTACCAGCGTTTTCCCCAATAGTTTTTGTGCGAGGGTAACGGCATCCTGCCGGAAGAACTGTTTTTCCAAACGCTTCATAGCTGTCTTTTTAAACCTGTCAGGTTTTTAAAACCTGACAGGTTTGATAAAAATGCAAATATAGTACAAAATAATCGTTCGAATTATCAGTTTCTTCTGCTGTCAGGGCTATTTCAAACAAACTTTTTAAAATATTCCGAAACTTCATTTGTTCATTAAAAAACTTTTTGTAACTTTGCAGCCCCTTTGGGTAAAAACCAAAAAATTAGAAATAAAGTAGTTATAGTTTAAAAACAAATTTGAAATGCCTACAATTCAACAGTTAGTTAGAAAAGGAAGAGCAGAAATGACTTACAACAGCAAGTCTCCGGCGCTGGACTCATGTCCGCAACGTCGCGGGGTTTGTGTTCGTGTGTATACGACTACTCCCAAGAAACCAAACTCTGCGATGCGTAAAGTGGCACGTGTGCGTTTGACAAATCAAAAGGAAGTGAATGCGTATATTCCGGGAGAAGGTCACAACTTACAGGAACACTCCATCGTGATGGTTCGTGGCGGTCGTGTGAAAGACCTTCCGGGTGTTCGTTATCACATAGTTCGCGGTACATTGGATACAGCTGGTGTTAACGGTCGTACGCAACGTCGTTCAAAATACGGCGCAAAACGTCCGAAGCCAGGTCAGGCAGCAGCTGCAGCAGCAAAAGGTAAAAAGAAATAATTCTTAACCTCTGTCGGTCTGTGAGAAGCAGACGAACTTCTTTTTCGAAAGAGAGATTTAAAAATCAAGTTAAAAACTTGTTTTAAAGGTGGCAGATGAAGGTTGAGTAAACGGCTCGGAGGAGTTGTTGAAGTAAGACTAAAAAGCAACCAAAAAACAAAAGAAATTTTATTCAAAATGAGAAAGTCGAAACCAAAAAAACGGATCATTTTACCCGATCCCGTTTTCAATGAATCGATGGTTACAAAATTTGTAAACCACTTAATGTACGATGGCAAGAAGTCAACTGCTTTCGACATTTTCTATTCATCGTTGGATGTTGTTAAAAATAAACTTCCGAACGAAGAAAAAGCTCCCCTCGATATCTGGAAAAAAGCCCTCGAAAATATTACTCCGTTAGTAGAGGTGAAATCACGTCGCGTCGGCGGTGCTACATTCCAGGTTCCCACAGAAATCCGTCCTGACAGGAAGGAATCAGTTTCAATGAAAAATCTTATATTATACGCACGGAAACGTGGCGGACGTTCGATGGCCGATAAATTGGCTGCCGAGATTGTTGATGCCTATAACAACCAGGGCGGCGCATTCAAACGTAAGGAAGATATGCACCGTATGGCTGAAGCGAACCGTGCTTTTGCTCACTTCAGATTTTAATTGATTTGTGAAAATCGTAAATAAATAGGAAATAAGTTATTAAATGGCAAAAGGAGATTTAAGTTATAATAGGAATATCGGTATCATGGCGCATATCGATGCCGGCAAGACAACTACGTCGGAACGTATCTTGTTTTACACCGGACTTACTCACAAAATTGGTGAGGTGCACGATGGTGCTGCCACGATGGACTGGATGGAGCAGGAGCAGGAAAGAGGTATTACCATTACTTCTGCTGCAACAACTACTTCATGGGAATATCTGGGCGATAAATATAAAATTAATTTGATTGACACTCCGGGACACGTTGACTTTACTGTGGAAGTAGAGCGTTCTTTGCGTATTCTGGATGGTGCTGTTGCTGCATTCTGTGCCGTGGGTGGTGTTGAGCCGCAATCGGAAACCGTGTGGCGTCAGGCCGACAAATATAAAGTTCCACGTATTGGTTACGTGAACAAAATGGACCGTTCCGGAGCTGACTTCTATGAAGTGGTTCGCCAGGTAAAAGATGTGCTCGGAGCAAAACCATGTCCGATTCAAATTCCTATCGGCGCTGAAGAGAAATTCAAAGGCGTGGTGGATTTGATTAAAATGAAAGCAATCCTGTGGCACGATGAAACCATGGGAGCGCAATATACAGTTGAAGAAATTCCAGCTGATCTGCTTGCAGAAGCTCAGGAATGGAGAGATAAAATGCTTGAAGTAGTGGCTGAATATGATGACGCCGTGATGGAGAAGTATTTCGATGACCCTTCAACAATTACCGAAGAAGAAGTAAAAAGAGCCATTCGTAAGGCTACCTTGTCGATGGAGATCAATCCGATGATTTGTGGTTCTTCTTTCAAAAATAAAGGAGTTCAAACCATGCTGGATGCTGTTTGTGCTTTCCTGCCGAGTCCGCTCGATACACCAGAAATTATTGGAACAGATCCACGAGATGCTGAAAAACAGATTGTTCGTCACCCGGACGCTAAAGAACCACTTACCGCGTTAGCGTTTAAGATTGCAACCGACCCTTATGTGGGACGTCTTTGCTTCTTCCGTGTGTATTCAGGTGTTTTAAATGCTGGTTCTTATGTGTATAATTCCCGCTCTGACAAGAAAGAACGTATTTCACGTATCTTCCAGATGCACTCTAATAAACAAAATCCTGTTGATTTGATTTCGGCTGGAGATATTGGTGCCGGAGTTGGTTTTAAAGATATCCGTACAGGCGATACTCTTTGCGATGAGGCACATCCGATAACACTTGAGTCAATGGACTTCCCGGAACCAGTTATTGGTATTACTGTTGAACCAAAAACTCAGAAAGACCTCGATAAGCTGGGTATGGGGCTTTCCAAACTGGCTGAGGAAGATCCAACCTTTACTGTTCATACACAGGAACAAACCGGTCAGACGATCATTTCAGGTATGGGTGAACTTCACCTGGAAATCATCATCGACCGTCTGAGACGTGAGTTCAAGGTTGAATGTAATCAGGGTCGTCCGCAGGTGTCTTACAAAGAAGCAATTTCGCAAGCTGTTGAGATTCGCGAAGTATATAAGAAACAGTCGGGTGGTCGCGGTAAATTTGCTGATATCATTGTACGTGTTGAGCCGGCAGATACTGATTTCGACGGATCGCTGCAGTTTGTTGATGTGGTAAAAGGTGGTAATATTCCAAAAGAATTTATTCCTTCCGTACAGAAAGGATTCCAGAATGCCCTTAAAAATGGGGTGTTGGCAGGTTTCCCGATGGATAAACTGAAAGTAACTTTACTGGATGGTTCGTTCCACGCGGTTGACTCGGATCAGCTTTCATTTGAAATTTGTGCGCAAATGGCGTTCAAAACTGCTTGTGCCAAAGCGAAACCAATCCTGCTGGAGCCTATTATGAAAATGGAGGTGGTGACACCGGAAGAAAACATGGGTGATGTGATTGGCGACCTTAATAAACGTCGCGGACAGGTAGAAGGTATGGAGTCAAGCCGTACCGGAGCCCGTATCGTGAAAGCTAAAGTGCCTTTGGCAGAAACATTCGGTTATGTAACAGCTTTGCGTACTATCAGTTCGGGTCGTGCAACTTCATCTATGGAGTTTTCACATTACGCTGAAGTATCAAACTCTCTTGCTAAAGTAGTAGTTGCTGAAGCAAAAGGAAAAGTAGAACTATTATAAAAATATAACATCCGGTTAGCGAATGACTCTTAACCGGATGTTTACATGTAAATAATATAAATTAATAAAACGAAGATGAGTCAAAAAATCAGAATCAAATTGAAATCTTACGATCACAGCTTAGTTGATAA
>JAEWUM010000015.1 GCA_023459355.1 Bacteroidota bacterium
TTATATTCTTTAAATCGCATATATTTAATTGTATATCAACGATATAAAGATAATAACTTTTATCCAAATAACCAAAATATCGGACACAAAAAAGAGGCTGACTCATTTTTATTTTGAGACAGCCTCGTTTCTTTATCTGTTATATAATTTTTACAACTGAGGACCAGCAACCTTCAAAGCGATTGCAGCTTCGTTGTCGCAATACTGCTCGAAGTTAGCAATGTATTTTGCAGCGAGCTGTTTTGCTTTTGCAGTCCAGTCGGCTTCAGTCGGATATGTATCACGAGGATCCAGGATACCTTCTGAAACATTTTTCAAAGCAACAGGAACGGTCAGATTCAACACCGGAATGTGTTTTGTTTCCGCTTCCAGGATTGAACCGTCGATGATAGCATCGATGATGGCACGAGTATCTTTCAACGACATACGTTTTCCTGTTCCGTTCCAGCCTGTATTAACCAGGTAAGCTTTTGCTCCATGTTCCTGCATCTTGGCAACCAAAGTTTTAGCATACATAGTCGGGTGCAATGTCAGGAATGCTTCACCAAAAGCAGGTGAGAATGACATCTGAGGTTCTGTGATACCACGCTCTGTTCCGGCTAATTTTGAAGTATAACCGCAAAGGAAGTGATACTGAGCTGATTTGTCATCTAAAATTGAAACCGGAGGCAATACACCAAATGCGTCAGCCGACAGGTAAATGATTTTAGAAGCATGTCCTGCACGTGACGGTAACACAATTTTGCTGATGTGATGAATCGGGTAAGAAACACGTGTGTTTTCTGTTTTAGAAGCTGCTGCTGAATAATCAGGAGTGCCATCTTCTTTAACAGTTACGTTCTCCAGTAATGCATCACGTTTGATGGCTCTCCAGATATCCGGTTCGTTTTCCTTGCTCAGGTCGATAACTTTTGCATAGCAACCACCTTCGTAGTTGAATACTCCGTGATCGTCCCATCCGTGCTCATCGTCACCAATCAGGTAACGTTTCGGGTCGGCCGACAAAGTTGTTTTACCTGTTCCTGAAAGACCGAAGAAGATAGCTACGTCTCCGTCAATACCCACGTTGGCAGAACAGTGCATAGAAGCAATACCTCTTAATGGCAGGTAGTAGTTCATCAAAGCAAAAATACCTTTCTTCATCTCACCACCATACCAGGTACCACCGATTACCTGCATCTTGCGGGTCAAATCGAACAAAGTGAAGTTTTCAGAATGAAGACCCTGCTCTTTCCAGTTCGGGTTTGTAATTTTTGATCCGTTCAGCGTTACGAAATCAGGTTCACCATAGTTCGCCAGTTCGTAATGAGATGGACGGATGAACATGTTGGTCACAAAGTGAGCCTGCCATGCCACTTCCATAATGAAACGCACTTTCATGCGGGTATCTTCGTTTGTGCCACAGAAGGTATCAACCACGTATAATTTTTTGGCGCCAGAAAGTTGTTTGGTTACCAACCCTTTACATGCATCAAAAACTTCAGGAGAAGTTGGGCGGTTGATTGTTCCATCCCACCACAAAGTATCTTTGGTAGTATCATCCAACACGATAAACTTATCCTTTGGAGAACGTCCTGTGAAAATACCTGTATCAACAGCTACAGCACCGGTGTTTGTTAATACTCCCCTTTCGAAACCTTCGTTCGCAGGGTCAACTTCAGCTTGAAAAAGCTCTTCGTAAGAAGGATTGTGTAATATCTCGAAATTACCCGAAATACCATACTTACTTAAATCCAAATTTGCCATTTGCTAATAAATTAAATAAATGTGTATATATGTGTTATTTATCTCCTTAAAAAAACCTAGCCCCTTCTTCAGGCGCTACAAAAGTACAATAAATATTTTAGCTACAAAAACTATTAAGGAAATATTTCTTTAATTAATCAAAAAAAAGAATTTCCATTTTTTTTAATGTTCGTATCCCGGGAAAAAATTGTATTTTTGTGGCTATTGTGAATATCAGAAATTATTGAAGACATATATGAAGATAAAAATTGTCAACCACTCCAAACACGCACTTCCTGAATACGCAACCGTTCATTCGGCAGGGTTGGATTTGCGGGCTAACTTAGATGAAAAAATTACACTTAAACCTTTAGAACGCAAACTGGTTCCAACGGGTTTATTCATAGAATTGCCGGTGGGTTACGAAGCGCAAATTCGCCCACGCAGCGGATTAGCTATTAAAAAAGGGGTTACCATTCTGAACTCACCGGGAACAATAGATGCCGACTATCGGGGTGAAATTTGTGTGATTCTGGTTAATTTATCTTCAGAAGATTTTGTGATTGAAGATGGTGAACGTATTTGCCAGATGGTGATTGCTTCACATGTACAGGCAGAGTGGGTTGAAGTTGAGGAACTGGGCGCTACCGATCGCGGAGCAGGTGGCTTTGGACATACGGGTGTATGAAATTAAACAATCAAATCATCTATTTTTTACTTTTTACGCTATTTTCCTGCAACAGCATAAAGCATGCAACGCTGGAGAATAAGGTAACCCATGCCTTATCTGAAGAGCAACAACGTGAGTTTTATTTTCATTTTTATGAAGGATTAAGACTCAGGGAAGAAGGTCAGTTCGCCGAGGCTTATGAATCGTTCCTAAAAAGCAGCAAAATAGACTCCACCGATACCGGATTAATTGTTGAAATTGCCTTCATGCAACTGGCTTCCGGGAAAAAAGAGGAAGCATTAAAGGGTATGCAACAGGCTGTTCTGGCCGAACCCGACAACTGGTGGTACAACACCAACCTCATCAGTTTGTACATTCAGGATAAGAAGTACGAAGATGCAATTACCATTGGTGAATCTTTGCTCAAAAAATATCCTGAAAAGGAATATACATACAACGTGCTGATTCAGTTGTACAAAGAAACAAAGCAACCTTCAAAGGCCATCGCTTTATATCAAAAACTGGAACGCATTACCGGTATCAACGAACGCATCATTTTCGACAAGATAAGACTTTATCTTGCTGACAACAACATTAAAAAAGCGCATGCCGAAATAGACAAGCTGGTTCAGAAATTCCCAAAAGATAACAGGTATCGCATTTTAAAAGGGGATATGTTAATGCAGCAAGGCAAATTAGAGGAAGCATACACCTTATACCAATCTATATTAGAAAACGACCCGCAAAATCCACTTGTATTTGTTTCTCTTTCGGACTATTACAAAGTGGTGAATAACCATGAGAAGGCACTCGAATACATCATGCTTGCATTGCAAAACGGGCAATTAGACATGACCAGTAAATTAGAGATTCTCGGTCAACATATTGAGAATATCATCAAAGCAGACGGAAAGATTGAAGAAACAGAAAAACTTTTTAAACTCCTGATTGAACGCTACCCACTGGAAGAAGAGGTTCACGGCTATTATGCCGCTTTTCTGCAATACCTGAAAAGAACAGAAGAAGCTGCTCTCGCTTATGAATCCATGTTAAATATCAACCCCAACAACCAACAAACCTGGTTAAACCTGATTCAAATTTACTTTGATAAAAAAGATTATGATACGGTAAACAGCATTACCAACAGGGCTATTGAGGCAACTGATGATAAAATTATCTTTTATTTTTATAAAGGAATTACATTGGAAATAACAGAGCAATATGAGGAAGCACTCAATACGCATACAACCGCCCTCACCCTTTTCAAACCGGGTGAAAAAACGGAACTAAAAAGTGACATTTACGCTCATCTGGGTGATATATATATGAAGCTTGAAAAAACAGAAGACGCTTATCTGGCATACGAAGAATCTGTTACAATAAATCCCAATAACCTGATTGCCCTGAATAATTTTGCGTATTATCTTTCTATCGAAAAGAAAGAATTGCAAAAAGCCGAAAGAATGAGTGCCAAAACAGTAGAGAAAGAACCCCGCAACAGTACTTACTTAGATACTTACGCCTGGATTTTCTATCAACAGGGTAATTATTCGCTGGCAAAATTTTATATTGAAAGGGCCATTGATAACTTGAAGAACGATCAGACGCCCGGAGTGATTCTGGAACATTACGGTGATATTCTCTGGATGCTTGGAGATCAGGATGCCAAGGCAATCGAGACATGGAAGAAAGCGTTTGATTCAGGCCATCAGACGGATGAATTGAAAGCTAAAATTGAAAATAAAGGCTGGAACAGATAACATGCAAAAGGACTTAATAAAAATACTATTGGTCGTGGTGGTTTTCATTTCATTTACCGGATGTAAAACAACACAAAAAACAGTTGTGCCTGAAAAACAGACTGAAGCTCAAATATTATTAACAGAAATACAAAAGGCAGAACCCAGATTCACGAATATTGAATTTAAACGCATGAATATCGGTATCAACCTGAATGAAAATACACGATACAACAGTGTTGCAACCTGCAAAATCATTCCCGATTCTGTTATACATATTTCGGTACAGCCTTTTTTTGGCGTTGAAATGTTTATCGCCAGACTGACACCGAAAGAAATGCTGGTGATAGACAAAATTAAAGGTATCTATTATCAATCAGAATATAGTATCTTTGAGCAACAATTCGGAATTGCCATTGATTATCTGACTTTTGAATCTCTGTTTACCAATAAACTCTTTTTCATCAACACGAATAATCCTGCTGAAACCGTTTTGATGAATGCATCTGTAAAAAACGGGAACAAAATGTTATCATATCAACATGCAACCTTGAGTCAACATTTTTTCCTGAACGAGCATCACAGAATACGGGAAATGGCTGTCAATTCCAATTCCGGAAATGAACAGTTTATGGCTTTTTATTCGGATTTCACACAAAACGGGAGCTTAACTTTCCCCTACGGGATCCGTTTTCAGTTGAAAAATGAAACAGCGTTGTATGGTTTCAATATGTCAATCAGCCGGTTTGCTGTTGACGAAGGCATCACGATTCCGGCGTTAAATCTGAATCAATACCGGCAGGGAGATATTACTTCACTGATCAAATAAAAAGAATATGCGAAAGATAGCTACTATATTACTTACTTTGTTGACGCTGACCATTGCTGTCGGTCAGACGATTAAAGAACTGGAGGAGCAACGCAGGAATGCCCTGAGAAGGCTTGAGACCACAAGTAAAGTCCTGAGTGAGACCAAGAAAACACAGCGCAGTTCGCTCAACAAATTGAATATTATCAATAAAAATATCAACGAGAGGAAATCGCTTATCAATCACATCAACAAGGAAATTTCGACCTTAGATACTGAAATTAATAAGCTGAACAGTGAAACGCGAAAGCTGGAACGGGAACTGGAAACGTATAAAGCCGATTACGCCAATATGGTGAGAGAAGCCTACATCAACCGGAGTGTATATTCAAAAATCCTGTTCGTTTTATCGGCTGAAACATTTGATCAGTCGTTCCGTCGCCTTCGTTACATGCAGGAGTATTCGGAATACAGGAAAGAACAAATGCGAAAAATTGAAAATACAAAACTTGAGATAGCGAATAAGACGGAACAACTGGCCCAGCATAAAAAAACACAGGTTGATATCAAATCGCAAAAAAGCGCTGAGCAGCAGAAATTAATTTCCGACCAACGAAAAGAAAATTCTGTGTATTCCGATTTAAAAAAGAAAGAAAAAACATTACAGGCAGATCTGAAAAAACAGCAAAAGATTGCGAACGACCTGAACAGGAAAATTGAGGCATTAATCGCGGAAGAAGTCAGGAAAGCTGAAGAAAAAAGAAGAAAAGAAGAACAGGCAAGAAGAGCGAAAGAACCTGAGAGCAAGGAGCCCGCAGCAAAGCCGCGAACAGCAGAAACCGGGTATGCCATGACCAAAGAAGAAAAACTGATTTCAGGAAATTTTGCTGCAAATTCCGGTCGTCTTCCCTGGCCGGTCGATCGGGGTTTTATCAGTGGGAAGTTCGGTGTACAACCACATCCGACACTAAAATACGTAACCACTAACAACAAAGGCATTTACATACAGACTCCTTCCAGAACAAATGCCCGGGCTGTTTTTGAGGGAGTTGTCACGCAACGGTTCTCGGTTCCGGGAAGTAATAACGGGGTGATTATTCAACACGGGCAGTACAGGACAGTATATGCTAACCTTACAAACATCTATGTACGCGTGGGTCAGAAGGTAGATGCCAAACAAAGCATCGGACAAATATATACAGATCCGGAAAATGACAATAAAACTGAATTGTTTTTCCAGATATGGAAGGACCGGACCATTTTAAATCCGGAGTCGTGGATATCCAGGTAAAATATTAAAACATTAAATTTCATAAAACAGATATGGACGAACTGAATGGTGTGCAACAGGTTGATTACAGCGACAGTAATATTATCACGCTGGAGGGACTGGAACACGTCCGCCGCCGTCCCGGTATGTATATCGGTAAGTTGGGTGACGGTTCGCATGCAGATGACGGGATTTATGTGCTGTTGAAAGAAGTGCTTGACAACTGTGTGGATGAGTTCCGGATGGGTGCCGGAAAACAAATTAATGTAACGGTTCACGACAGATATGTGGAAGTCAGGGACTATGGACGCGGAATTCCGCTCGGGAAAATGATTGACGCAGTCTCCATCATGAATACCGGGGGAAAATACGATTCGAAAGCATTTAAAAAGTCGGTTGGATTGAATGGTGTGGGTACGAAAGCGGTGAATGCTCTGTCGAATAAGTTTATCGTGCAAAGTTTCCGCGACGGACAAACGCGCCGTGCCGAATTTGAGAAAGGCAAAATTACGACTGAAACGGGTATTATCGAAGATGCTTCTTCCGAGAAAGGAACTTATGTCTATTTCGAACCGGATGACACCATGTTCGAGAAGTACAAATACAACGAAGACTTCATCGAAACGATGCTTCGTAATTACGCGTATCTCAACACCGGACTTACCATCAGGTTCAACGACAAGAAAATAAGTTCCAAAAACGGCCTACTCGACCTGCTGAATGAGAACATCACAGCGGACATGCTCTACCCGATTATCCACCTGAAAGGGGAAGACATCGAAATTGCCTTTACACATACCGACCAATACGGAGAAGAGTATTATTCTTTCGTGAACGGTCAGCACACCACACACGGCGGTACGCACCAAAGCGCATTCCGGGAAGCAGTGGGTCGAACCATCAAGGAGTTTTACAACAAAAACATGGAGCTGACCGATATCCGCAACGGCATTGTGGCTGCTGTCGCCATCAGCGTGGAAGAACCGGTTTTCGAATCACAGACCAAAACCAAACTGGGTTCGAGAGACATGTCCAAAGATGGGATTTCGATCAACAAATTCATTTCAGATTTTCTAAAAAAAGAATTAGACAACTACCTGCACCGAAACGCTGAGACATCCAACATCATGTTGCAAAAGATTCAGGACTCGGAGAAGGAGAGAAAAGCCATTGCCGGTGTAACCAAGTTGGCGCGGGAACGAGCCAAGAAGGTCAACCTGCACAACAAGAAGCTCAGGGACTGCCGGCTGCATTACAACGACACAAAAGGAAATGTGGAAGACACCTGTATTTTCATCACCGAGGGCGACTCGGCGAGCGGCTCCATTACCAAAAGCCGCGATGTAAATACCCAGGCTGTTTTCAGTTTGAGGGGAAAACCGCTCAACAGTTATGGCCTGACCAAAAAGATTGTGTATGAAAACGAGGAATTTAACCTGCTGCAAGCGGCGCTGAATATTGAAGATGGAATTGATGGATTGCGGTATAACAAAGTCATTGTGGCAACCGATGCCGACGTTGACGGGATGCACATCCGGCTACTGCTGATAACCTTCTTCCTTCAATTCTTCCCCGATTTGATCAAGAAAGGACATGTTTATATCCTGCAAACACCTTTGTTCAGGGTACGGAATAAAAAAGAGACAATTTACTGTTACTCAGAAGAAGAACGGGTGCAGGCAATAGCAAAGCTGGGAGCAAATCCTGAAATCACCCGTTTTAAAGGATTGGGAGAAATATCGCCGGACGAGTTCAAACACTTTATCGGGAAAGATATTCGCTTAGATCAGGTTACACTTAAAAAGGAAGATGCAGTCGGGGATTTGCTTTCTTTCTATATGGGGAAAAACACCTCTGAAAGACAGAACTTTATCATCGAAAATCTGGTAATAGAAGAAGATGTTGAGTGATGAGTATTTCATGCAGCAGGCCCTCGCCGAAGCCCGGAAGGCTTTCGAACGGGAGGAAGTCCCGGTGGGAACCGTCATCGTGTGCCAGGATCGAATCATCGCACGCGGTCATAACCTCACCGAAACACTGAACGATGTGACTGCCCATGCTGAGATGCAGGCCATCACGGCTGCTGCTGGTTTTCTGGGAGGGAAATACCTGACCGACTGCACCATCTATGTCACCGTTGAACCCTGCGTGATGTGCGCAGGTGCGTTGGGATGGTCGCAAATCAGCCGGATTGTATACGGTGCCGGTGACGAGAAACGTGGTTTTTTACGTTTTGCACCTCAGGGAATTCATCCGAAAACCACCGTTACCGGTGGCGTACTTGAAAATGAATGTGCGTCGCTGATGAAAGAGTTTTTTCAGAAGAAAAGATAAAATATGCTGAAAGTATATCGCGCTTCTGCCGGTTCCGGGAAGACATTCCGTCTCACACGGGATTACATCGGTCTGCTTTTCGATGCTGATAGACCCAATCACCATCGGCGTATACTGGCTGTGACTTTCACCAACAAAGCTACAGAGGAGATGAAGTCGCGTATTCTGAAAGAACTTCACCTGTTGGCAACCGGACAACAATCTCCATACCGGGCGGATTTGATGAAAAAGAAAAATCAATCAGCCGAGGCTATCAATCAGCAGGCCGGTAAAATTCTCATCAACATCCTGCACGATTATGCCGCTTTCTCCATCAGCACAATCGACCGCTTTTTTCAGCAGGTTATCCGCGCTTTTGCCCGCGATATTGGTGTACACGGTGGATATGCGCTCGAATTAGACACCGCTCAGGTACTTGACCAATCGGTCGACAACCTGTTCTTCGATTTATCAGAAAAGGAAAACAAGCAACTGCTGGAGTGGCTTACCTCCTACGCGGAAGAAAGAATTGAAAATGCCGAGAACTGGAACCTGCGATCGAGCATAATGAACCTCGGACTTGAGATTTTCAAGGAAAGTTTTCAGCATAAAGCAGCAGAGACCAACGAAAAATTACACGACCGCAAATTCCTGTCCGAATTCCGCAGCAAATTGCATTTTATCATCGACGATTTTGCCGCTAATGCCAAAAAAGTAGCAGATGAAGCCCTGCAAATCATTCAAAATAATGGATTGCAAACAGACGACTTCAAAGGAGGTTCGCGTTCAGGCATAAAAAATCTGGAAAAAGTTTCAGCAGGAGAAATGGAATTGAAAAGTTCTTTCCTGAAAATGGTTGGTGATGTTGAAGGATGTTATACCAAATCGGCACCTCAACACATCATAGAAGCAATAAATGAGGCTTTTCAAGGTGGATTACAATCGCAAATGCAGGAATTAGTTGCTCATTTCGACGAACATCTGCCTACCCGGAATTCAGCCTTAATCATCCGGAAGCACCTGAACACACTCGGCATCCTGTCAGATTTAGCGATGCAAATCAAAAAACTGACTACGGAGCAAAATGTCATGCTAATTTCCGATTCGAACCTGTTGTTGAATAAAATCATCGACGACAGTGATGCGCCTTTTATCTATGAAAAAAGCGGGTTGCTCATCGACCATTTTATGATTGATGAGTTTCAGGATACTTCAGTGTTACAATGGAAAAACTTTCTTCCGTTGATTAAAAACAGTCTTTCGTCGGGCAACGCCAACTTAGTGGTGGGCGATGTTAAGCAAAGCATCTACCGCTGGCGTAATTCCGACTGGAAATTATTGGACAGTCAGCTCTATCAGGATTTTAGTAAGGCAGAGATAAAAGATGAAAATCTCGACACCAACTGGAGAAGTGATAAAAACATCGTCAGCTTTAATAATACATTTTTTGTACAGGCAGCCGGTCGCTTGCAGCAAAAATTAGATGAGAATATTGAAAAATCAGATGCAAATCAACATCAGTTAGAAGACTTAAAAGGTAAAATAAGCAATGCCTATCAGGAAACGGTACAACAGGTTCCGGATAAAGCAGGCACAGGCCGGATCCGGTTTGAGTTTATAGATGACACAGAAGAAGATGCCTCCTGGAGAGAAATCAGTTTGAAGAAACTCCCCGGTATACTCGAAGATTTTCAGTCGCGCGGGTACAAGCCCGGCGATGTGGCCATTTTGGTAAGAACCAATAGCGAAGAAAAACAAGTCATACAAACGCTGCTGAATTATAAAACAACTCCTGAAGCCAGACCGGAATTCAGTTACGACATCATGGGAACCGAAGGCCTGATGGTCGAATCGGCTTCCACCATCAAATTCCTCCTGGGAATCCTGCGCCTGCTCATAAATCCGGAGGATGTCGTTCAAAAAACGATTGTAAATCAGGAATATGCTCAGGGGAAATTGAAACTTCCAATCAATGAAGCACTGAAAGTTTCGATGTCGGTTACTAATCCTGAAAAGGGTCTGTCATCCTTATTCACAGAGGAAGAAAATGAACAATTGCTGCAATGCAAACACCTCGCATTGTTCGAAATGACAGAAAAAATCATTGCGTTGTTCGACTTACCGGCCTGGCACAACGAAGTCGTTTTTCTGCAGGCATTTCAGGACATCATTTATAAATTCACCACCGGCAAATCCTCCGATTTGAACTCTTTCTTGCAATGGTGGGAGAAATTCGGTCATAAGCAATTTATCGCCACGCCCGAGAACGAACTGGCATTTCGCATCATGACCATACACAAATCGAAGGGACTTGATTTCAAAGCTGTCGTCATTCCTTTCTGTGATTGGGAATTGGACAGCCGGATGCGGAATATACTATGGTGTGAAACCAATGTAGCGCCGTTTAACGAATTGCCTTTGATGCCGGTTGAATACACCTCAAAACTGGGAGACTCCATTTTTGCCGGCCAATATTTCAGGGAAATGATGCACACCTACATCGATAACCTGAACATCGCCTACGTGGCTTTTACCCGGGCAAAACATGAAATGGTGGGTATTTGTCCGCTTCCCAAAGAGACCAAAAGCGGGGAAATCAAACTGAACACCCTTGCAGCCCTGTTGTTTCTTAGCTTCAACGACACACAGGAGGAACTTTTAAGCAATCATTTCAATGCGGAAGATAGTTTCTACGAACTCGGGAAACCGCTTCTTATATCTCCGGAAGATAAACAGCATACAAACGAGACGCAGAAACTCAGCGATTATCCCACCTGCGACGTCACCGGCCGGCTTAAACTCAAGCATAAAATCAGCCTGTTCAACCGGGAAGAAATTGACATCACGGAGAATCCGCTCGATTATGGTAACCTGATGCACGAAATTTTCTGTCGTATCAATGCTCCGGAAGATCATGCCGGCATCATTGCTGAATTTATTCGGGAAGGTAGAATAACGGCGGAAGAAGCCGTTAAAATAAGATCTGATATTGATGATTTCTGGCAGATGCCGGAAGTAAAAAACTGGTTCAGAAAAGATGTTCAGGTATTAAACGAGACAACCATCCTGACTCCCGAAGGGCATCATTATCGTCCCGACCGGATTGTACTCGAAGGACAAAAAGCCGTTGTAATCGACTACAAGTTTGGAGAACACGAATTACCTTCCTATCATAAACAGGTGAACAATTACACCCTGTTGCTGAACAGGATGGGTTATGAAACATCGGCCTGGTTGTGTTATGTGAAATTAAAAAAGGTTGTTGCATGTTGATTTAACTATTGTCCGATAAAAAATATTAGATTCTTCGCTATGCTCAGAATGACAGTTCTTTATATTAATTTATTCTAGGGAGGGGTTAGCTGGCGGCTAAGCCGCCAGCTAACCCCTCCCTAAAAGATAAACTCTTGATTGTCATTTCGACCGAAGGGAGAAATCTATGTTATAAAATGTTTACCGGACAACAATAAAAATGTATATTGGATGATTAAATTAATTATTTTCGATTTGGATGGTACCTTATTAGACACCATCGAAGACCTGGCAAACGCGACCAACCACGCGTTGAAACAATTCAATTTTCCATTGCACGATACGGCAACATATCGTTTTTTTGTTGGCAACGGGATTAATAAACTAATCGAACGGGCACTGCCGGAAGAACACAAAAACGCGGATACCATTTCGATGGTAAAACACGAATTTTTAAAATACTACATGTTTCATGCAGATGATTGCACGAAACCTTATCCAGGAATCTCAGAGCTACTTAGCAAACTCCAACGCGAAGGATATCAACTCGGTGTGGCATCGAATAAGATGCACGATGCAACAGTGGATTTAGTGAAGCGATTCTTTCCGGAGATCAGTTTTACATCTGTACTCGGACAACGTGACGGTATCCCGGTTAAACCCTCTCCGGAAATATTAAATGAAATTGTGAGTACCGCCGGGGTGCTAAAGAGTGAAACCCTGTACATCGGCGATTCCGGAATTGATGCACAAACAGCCATCAATGCCAATATTCAATTCACAGGCGTATTGTGGGGCTTTCGTCCCCGCAGGGAATTAGAAGAGGCAGGGGCAGAAAGATTTGTGGAGAAACCGGAGGAGATTCTGTTCAATTTATAGTGTTTATTTCGATTGGATCGAACCGAACGATTCGAATCAATCGAATCGGGTTATTCGAGTCAATCAAATAGAAGTATTCGAGTCGGGGTCGAAAGGATGACTAAAGATCCTTAGAAACTCTTAAACCCAATAATTTCCCTGACTTCCCTGATTGTTTTAGCGGCACTTTCCTGTGCTTTTTCTTTTCCCATACGGGCTACCTTCGAAATATAGGCTTCGTCGCTAAGCAGTTCTTTGATTTTTTCGCGGAAAGGTTCGGTGAACTGTATCATATCGACCGCCAGTTGTTTTTTCATGTCCCCGTAGCGAATCTGGCAGGTATTATACATTTCATCGAAATAATCGTAAGTTTCTTTGGACGACACCACACTCATCAGCTGGAAAATGTTTTGAATGACTTCCGGTTTTTCCTGATTAGGAACAGTTGGACCTCCATCTGTGACCGCTTTCATTACTTTTTTACGAATGGCTTCGGGTTCATCTGCCAAAAAGATGGCATTGCCCTCTCCTTCCGATTTACCCATTTTTCCGGTACCGTTTAATCCCGGGATCTTCACCAAATTCTGACCGAAGTTAAATGCCTGCGGTTCGGGAAAATATTCCACATTGTACATGCGGTTGAAGCGATTGGAGAACTGGCGGGTCATTTCGAGATGCTGTTCCTGATCTTTTCCCACTGGTACTTTTGTTGCCCTGTGGATGATAATATCAGCTGCCATCAGTGTAGGATAAGTCAACAATCCGGCATTAACGTTTTGCGGTTGCTGACGAATCTTATCTTTGAATGAAGTACATCTTTCCAATTCCCCGATATAGGCGTTCATGTTCAGAAACAAATACAGTTCGGCAGTTTCCGGAACATCGCTTTGGATGTACAAAGTTGCTTTCTCCGGGTCTAATCCGGCTGCAAGATACTCTACCAATACTTGTTTTACATTTCCGTGCAAATCTTGCGGAGTCGGGTGTGTAGTCAGGGAGTGATAATCGGCAATAAAGAAATAGCAATGATGCTCATTCTGCATATTGATAAAGTTCTTCAAAGCCCCGAAATAATTTCCGAGATGCAAATTCCCTGTCGGCCGGATGCCACTAACAACTGTTTCCATTAATTTTAATATATGATATAAAACACAAGTAACATATAATAAAGCTTATATGTTACTCATGTTGATGTTATTTGTATTTATTAAACCGATGTTATTCTATCGGAATCGTTCTTCTGATACGTTGATCTAAAGATGTAAGTGTCTCTGTTGCAGCGACACCCGGGATTTCCTGTATCTTTCCGTTCAACAGCTCCATCAGGTGTTCATCGTTTTTGGCATACAACTTTATTAATATGGTGTAATGCCCTAAAGTGTACTGTGACTCAACAATTTCAGGAATTTTCTCCAGCTCCTTCACCACTTCCTTGTACATGGAACCACGTTCAAGTGTGATCCCGATATACACGCAAATCTGGTAGCCAAGCATTTTGGGATTTACCGTGTATCCTGAACCGGTAATCACATTCATATCGATAAGCCGTTGTACACGCTGATGAATTGCAGCACGGGATACCCCACACTCTTCAGCTACATCTTTGAAAGGCATGCGTGCATTCTGACTGATGATACGCATGATCTTGCGGTCTAACTGATCAATTTTTTCCATATTGATAACTGAACTGAGAATTACTTTTGTGGAGCAAATATAAACAATAAAGTTTAAAAATCCGTGTCTTATTTAACAATTTCAAGTAATTCCACTTCAAAAATCAGCGTAGAGAATGGTTTAATTTGTCCCTGTGATTGAGAACCATAAGCCAGTTCCTGCGGAATATAGAATTTATACTTAGATCCTACCGGCATCAACTGCAAACCTTCAACCCAGCCTTTGATAACCTGAGTCACACCAAATTCGGCAGGCTGACCACGATCAACAGAGCTATCGAAAACTGTTCCGTCCACTAAAGTTCCATGATAATGAACCTTTACCTTATCTGTATCTTTTGGTAGCGGACCGTTACCTTTTTTAATTACTTCATATTGCAAACCAGAAGCAGTAGTTATCACGCCTTCTTTCTTGGCATTTTCAGCCAGGAAGTTCTGACCCGCAACCTTGTTATCGTTGTATTGAGCTTCCATTTTCTTCGCCTGAAGAGCTTCCATGGTTCCATTGAAATAGTCTCTTGCTTCGTCGGCTGTCATACCGGCATCACTACCTGCAACACCGTTTATCATACCTTGTCTCAATAATTTATAATCCATAGTGAGGGTAGAGTCACCATAGAAATCTGTATTGGTTCTCAATTGGTTCCCAATCATAGAACCCAAATCTACTGCTTGCTTCAGGCTGTCAACAGTTTCTTTTTGATTTAATCCGTCTTTGATTCCCTTCATCAGTGATTTAATTCCATCACCGGTTGTATCTTTGGATAAATGATAATCTTTCAGAATTTTACCATTTACGTATCCGAAAGCATAATTCAAGCTGTCGAGATCAGACTCCAGTTTTACTGATTTCGCTTTATAGTCTGAACAAGAAGTCACTACCAATGCAAGTAATGCTACAAGTGTTAATATGATATTTACTCGTTTCATATTGATCTTTTTTTAAATAGGTAAATAAATTGAATTAATTATTAGGTGCACCATACATTTTGGAGTGAACCTTCATTTGTACAGCCTGTACAATTGAATCAGCCTGTGACGAGGAAACAACTTCCTGATAGTCATTCAGGGCATTAACCAGACCAACCAACACCATATCAACATCTCCAACCAAAGTTGAATCGCCAAAATAGCCGTTTTTTACCTGATCGTTAAAATATTTACCTACCTGTACACCCAGGTCGTACATTTCATCACCTCCTTTATTTCCATACGCTTTATCCAAAGAGTTAATAAAGGCTTCCAGTTTTTTACCATCTTCATCATTGGCAAAATACTGTTGTTTAAATACATCTCCCTGCCATTGACCAAGGGTGTAATTGATACTGTCATTCATGTTTTTCAGGGTAACTTCTTTCGGCTTTACGTCATTACATGAACTGAAAGAAAAGATAGCCAGCGCGATGGCAACTATCAGTAAATTGCTGTTTTTTTTCATATCCGTATATTTATTTAATTTCTAATTCTTTGATTTGATCTGTTACCGCTGCAGGATTTATTTCCAATAATTCAACTGTAAAAATCAGGGTTGCGAAAGGAGGAATTACTCCACCGGCTCCCTGCTCTCCATAAGCCAGTTCATAGGGTATAAAAAACTTATATTTTGAACCTACCGACATCAGCTGAATACCTTCTGTCCATCCGGCGATTACCTGATTCAGCGGGAAATCAATTGACTCGCCCCTATCGTATGAACTGTCGAATTTAGTCCCGTCAACCAGGGTTCCTTCATAGTGTACTTTTACTTTATCAGTTGCCTGTGGTTTTGGGCCTTCAGTTTCTGTTAACACAATATACTGTAAACCACTTGCTGTCGTTTGTACCGCTGGATTTTTAGCGTTTTCTGCCAAAAATTTAGTTCCTTCCGATTTCTTTTCAGATGCCATCTTTTCCTGAGCAGCTGTGAAATAGGTCTGTAAAATTGATTGGGATTGTTCAACTGAAAACAAAACGGAGTCTCCTTTTATTACAGCGTTGAACGCCTTTAAAAACAACTCATTATTATATGCCCCGTTGGGTAAGGTCTTCAAGTTCTTCGACAAATCGGATGCAATATTCACGGCCAAGGCATAACTCATAGAGTCAACTTCATTGCTGAAGATATTTACCGGTTCCGATACGACTTCAATCTGTTGTTTTGATTTTTTTTCCTTTTTAGGCTTTTTTTCTTTCGCACCTGCAGCTACCACTACGGACATTGCAAGCATCACAAGGAGTAATTTTCTCATTTAAGTTTTATTGATGTTATTTTCAGCAGTATTTCAGAATTAAACAATATCGAGTAATTCGACTTCAAAGATTAGGGTTGTATGAGGTGCAATGGACTGACCAGCCCCCTGAGCACCATAGGCCAGTTCCGAGGGAATATACAATTTCCATTTCGAACCGACAGGCATCAGTTGTAATGCTTCCACCCACCCCTGAATTACCTGGGTAACACCGAATGTAGCCGGTTCTCCACGATTTACAGAGCTATCAAATACATTTCCATTGATTAAGGTACCATGATAATGAACTTTTACGCGATCTGAAGCAGCAGGTTTCTGACCTTTTCCTTCTTTGATAATTTCGTATTGAAGTCCGCTTACTGTCGTTTTTACCTCCGCTCTTTTGGCATTTTCAACGAGGAAATTCTTTCCTTCTTTTATATTTTGCTCGAATGCTTTTTCCTGTAATTGCTGAAAATAATCGTTGATGATTGCCTGGGCTTCCTGTATGCTCATTTCAAGCTTTTCCTTTTGAATCACATGTTTGATTCCATCTGCCAGCTTTTGATAATCCAACCCTTCAAAACCGCTGTTTTTAAGGTTATTTCCCAAACTAACCCCCAACGCATAACTTATTTTATCCATTAATTTCAATTTAAATTTTTTAAACGTGTGCAAAGATAGCTGATTTCTCGGATATTAGGTGTTAATTAATACAAAATTATCGGGATGAAAGCACGACCGGAAGTTTCATGCATTTTCTTTTCCCTGTGTTTGGATTGAATATTTCGATGTAAAAAACATATACCCCGATGTTTGTCAACTGCCCTTTCCGGCTTCTTCCGTCCCAGGTCAACACACCCTCCTGACCGGATATAAATTGCTCCACTAATGAAAACACCTTCTCACCGGCAGGTGTCAGAATGCAGATATTAAACACATTACCGGTTTCCGGGAAATTATAATGCAGGACACACACATCGTTATTTCCGTCATTATCGGGGGAGAAAACCGGACTCTCAAGATAAAACGACAGTTCACCCTCTTCCGACAATTCATCCATATTTCTGTACTGTGAGTTTACAAAACCCGGTGTTCCGAAGTTATGGGAACTGGCTGCTGAATGCCAGCTGTTTGCATCCTGAACCGGCCAGGTAGGATTGATCCGTTCGAGCGCTACTCCTTTGGGATTTTTCACCAACACATGATGCATAGAAACATCATACCTGAATGAATCGACAATCGTATCTTTTGTGGGATTCATTAACACAAGGGTCGAAGACTCGTTATTTAAAACACTCCAACCAGACTGTATAATTTTAGCATCAGGAGGACAAGCATGATACTTTTTCACAGCCCCCGCATCACTTGTCACCGCAAGATAATCACAGGGGAAAATCAAGGTTTCTTCCGGAATTTTGTTGCCTGAATTGAGTGATCCGTCAGACTTCAGGGTTGTGAAAATCATACCGGACATATCGATAACCTTTCCGGACCGGTTATAAAATTCAATGTATTCAGCAGCTGAATCAGCCTGATGAAACATGACTTCATTTAATACCACATCTCCAACATGCAGAGGCTCAGACAAGCCAGTCACTTTCCTGTTATTCTGAAGCGCATTTCCTGCTTCATCCTTCAATCCTATCACTTCTATTTCGTAAGGTATACCCGTTTGAAATTCAACATCCATAACAACTTCCACCGACTCCTGATTATCTGCTATTTGCATTGAATTCACGTTACAGAATTCTCCATTTACAGTAAGCTGAAAATCAGAGAAATCAATCGGTTCAGAGAAACTTAATCTGAGTCTGTCCTGGCTCATAATTTTCACTTTTGTTAGTTCTGGAGAAATATGATCCGGAATTATTGATCCGGAAACCTGTATATCATCAAAAAAATAGCAATTACCGGTCGTAGCAGAATTCGTAAAGGAAAGCCCAACGTATTCAGACCTCAGCACTTTGTTGTTTAGCACCTCACCCTCAGGAAAGTAATCAGTCTCAGATGGAAGTTTCGAATACAACCTGAATACAGAAAGACTATCCCTCGTGACTTTCACCCGGATTTCCAACGGTTTTCCATCTGTTCGTTTATCAACTCCATCGATTATTTTTACTTTTTGCGTACCTTCCTGTACATACAGTGAAACCTCATCATTGGTACCTCCCACCTGAACAAAATAGCCTTTTAATCCGTTTTCTAATACATTAACATCAGAAATGATGTACATACAAGCATAATTTGAGGAAGAAGTGGGATAATCAATTTTCAAGCGGCATTCCCAAACACCATGTTGGATTGCTGCTGACGGAGTAAACAGGTAAGAAGCAGAAGCCCCCTGAGCAGCAGATTGCAACTCAAAAGCTTTGTTTACAATAAAATTAGATGTGGTTCCCGTCCAGGTCGGATTTTGGGTGAAATTTCCGTCAGAAAATGACTCTGAGACCTGCGCAAAACAAAAAAACGGCGCAAATAACAAAAAAAACAGCATGTAACTTTTCATAAGGTTGTCAAATCTATTAAAATGAATTACTTTTGCAGTCGCTAAATACAACTTAACCGACTGATTGGTTTAGGGTTAAATAACCATAGCAAAGGTATGGTTTTACGAAACAATAAAAACAGAAATCACCATAAAATAAATTAAAAAAATGAAAGTAGCAATTGTTGGTGCCAGTGGCGCCGTAGGCCAGGAGTTTTTACGCGTACTCGAAGAGCGTAATTTCCCCATGACTGAGTTAGCTTTATTTGGTTCTTCACGAAGTGCGGGAAATGTGTATGAGTTCAAAGGACAGAAATTGACCGTGAAGGAACTGAAGCACGGTGATGATTTCAAGGGTTTTGACATCGTATTTACATCGGCAGGAGCAAGCATTTCTAAGGAATACGCTGAAGACATAACCAAATTCGGAGCCGTGATGATTGACAATTCAAGTGCTTTCCGCATGGAAAATGATATACCTTTGGTAGTTCCCGAAGTAAATGCTGCTGATGCAAAAAATCGTCCTCGCGGTATTATCGCGAACCCGAACTGCACCACCATCCAGATGGTTGTTGCATTGAAAGCTATCGAAGACTTGTCGCACATCAAACGTGTACATGTTTCGACTTATCAGGCTGCTTCAGGTGCAGGTGCTGCCGCCATGGACGAACTCGAACTTCAGTATCGTCAGGTATTAGCCGGAGAACAACCGACTGTCAGCAAATTTGCCTATCAGCTGGCTTATAACCTGATTCCGCAGATTGATGTATTTACCGACAATGGTTATACCAAAGAGGAAATGAAAATGTACCACGAAACGCGTAAGATCATGCATTCGGATGTGGAAGTCAGCGCTACCTGTGTACGTGTTCCTGCTTTACGTGCGCATTCGGAAAGCATTTGGGCTGAAACAGAAAGACCAATCTCTGTGGAAGAAGCCCGTGCCGCTTTTGCTGCTGCTGCTGGCGTAGAGGTTATCGACAATCCGGCTGAGAAGAAATATCCGATGCCATTGTTCCTGTCGGGAAAAGATCCTGTTCATGTGGGTCGTATCCGCAAAGACCTGGCAAACCCGAATGGTATTACCTTCTGGTGCGTAAGCGACCAAATCAAGAAGGGCGCTGCCCTGAATGCTGTTCAAATTGCTGAATACCTGATTGCCGAAGGCGATATTAAATAGTGGTTAGTGGTTAGTGGTTAGTGATAACAACTAACCATTAACCACTACTACAACAAATCCCCAAAAACGTCATGAACCTTGAAGAACTCCGTGAATACTGCATCAGTTTAAAGGGTGTTACCGAACACTTCCCTTTCGACGACGTATCTCTGGTACTGAAAGTTCAAGGTAAGATGTTTGCACTCATTCCGCTGGATAATCCCGAAACACAAATCGCATTGAAATGTGACCCGGAAAAAGCAATTGTTTTGCGCGAGCAATACGATTGCATCACACCTGCGTATCATTTCAATAAAAAACACTGGAACTCTGTCAGAATTGATCCCGCTATTTCAACCGAAATGCTTCGCGAACTTATTCTCCATTCTTATGACCTCGTGGTTGCGGGATTACCCCAAAAATTAAAACAGGAATTAGGTATAAAGTAAACATGTTGCGGGATCCTGACGAGAATAGTAAATTGTAAATGAACAAATAGTAAATGTTTTCATGCGCATAGTCGTACAAAGGGTTAGCCGGGCTTCCGTGACCATTGAGGGAAAAATCAATGGAGAAATCGGAATGGGTCTGTTGGTACTGCTTGGCATCGAAGAAGCCGACAACCAAACAGATGCCGACTGGCTTGCTGCAAAATTGGTTAATTTACGTATCTTTGATGACGAAAACGGAGTAATGAATCGTTCTGTGTTTGATATAAACGGAGAAATTTTGGTTGTCAGTCAATTTACCCTGCACGCTTCAACCAGAAAAGGAAACCGGCCTTCGTATATCAAAGCGGCACGACCAGAACAAGCTATTCCATTGTATACATATTTTTGTCAGACATTGGAAAGTATTTCAGGAAAAACAATTCAAACCGGCATTTTCGGGGCTGACATGCAGGTTTCTTTATTAAACGATGGCCCGGTTACCATCATCATCGACAGTAAAAACAAAGAATAAGATGGCTTTACGCAAACACATTCCGAATTCCATTACCATGCTCAATCTGTTTACAGGGAGCATTGCGGTGTACTATGCCTTTAACGGTAATTTCACAGTATCCTTTTTTGCTATACTGATTGCCGGTTTATTTGATTTTCTCGACGGACTCGCAGCACGTGTATTAAGAGCCTATTCACCTATGGGTAAAGAACTGGATTCTCTGGCTGATGTTATCAGTTTCGGACTTGCTCCCGGCGTTATCGTTTTTTCATTACTCGAACAGAGTCAACTTCCGGAATGGCTTAAGTTTGCCGGATTCATCATTCCTGTATTTTCAGCATTAAGGCTGGCAAAGTTCAATATCGACGAGAATCAGACAACCTCTTTCATCGGATTACCAACCCCCGCCAATGCCATATGCTGGGCAGGGATGGGTTATTCATTTTCAGGATGGTTGATAGAGAACCCCTGGTTAGCAATTGCTTTAACCATTGTTCTGAGTGGACTGCTAGTATCAAAACTTCCGATGTTCTCCCTAAAATTCAAGAGTCTGCAATGGAATCAAAACAGGATGCAATATATCTTTTTAGCGGGGTGCGTCTTATTGTTAATCGTATTTGGCTGGGACGCTTTTGCCCTCATTATTGGATGGTATATTCTTGGTTCAGCCATTTTATCCCCCCTAATGAAGTTATAAATTACGTTATAATTATTGTATTTGTTTTCAATCAGATCAAAAACCTTTCTTTAACCCCGGGAGAGGGAACCATGCAGCTACTCCTCTTTCCAAATATCCGGTATCGTATTTTTGTAACCAGGTAATATAAAAAATCTCTGATTGGTACTGGAATATAAATAAAAACATAAAACAACTTCCAGACTCCACCTAAATCTTTTAAAATTTGCAAAGCAGCTGATGATTTGTCTAAACATTTCTCTCCAGAGATATAAATTAACGTGTATATATCTGTAGAGGAAATACCATATTTCTTCAATAGCATTTGTCCACTTTCTGATTGCAGCGCAGCAAACCTGAATTTATTTTCAGAATCTCTTTTAATTATAAAATTAACAATCCCTATACATAAATTACATACCCCGTCAAACAATACAATATGCGATTCTGTAGGGCGCATTAGTTTAATATTGTTTGCAATTTACCATGAATTTATTGCAGTGAATTCCATCCCTGAGCTTTCAGGACAATTTCTTCTCCTTCACGACCAATCAAGTTCAGTCCGAGTTCCGGCTTAGTCATGTGACCAATAATCCCCACACCTTCCATAGAGATAATCTTCTCGTAATCATCGATAGATGCTGTAAAAAGCAACTCATAATCCTCACCTCCGTTTAACGCTGCCATTACGATGCTCATATTCAATTCTTCTGCCATAACAACCGCCTGATAATTGATAGGTATCTTATCTTCATAAATCCGGCAGCCGGTATTACTTTGCGTACAAATATGAATCAATTCGGAAGAAAGGCCATCGGATATATCCATCATCGCTGTTGGTACAATTCCCTTATTTGCAAGCGCCTGAATAATATCCTTGCGCGCTTCTGGTTTCAATTGCCGTTGCAATATATAATCCTTCCCTTCAAAATCAGGCTGTGCTTCCGAATTAGCAGCAAATACAACTTTCTCCCTTTCAAGCAATTGCAAACCCATATAAGCAGATCCCAAATCTCCCGACACACAAATCAGGTCATTGGCTTTGGCACCGTTACGATACACCACCTTATCCTTTTCTCCTTCACCAATACAGGTTATGCTGATCGTTAACCCGGTGAGTGAAGCCGATGTATCACCTCCCACTAAATCGACTCCGTAATGCCGACAAGCCAGTTCAATTCCATCGTAAATCTGCGTTAAATCTTCAACAGAAAAGCGTTTCGACACCCCGATAGAAACCGTAATTTGTTTTGGCTGACCGTTCATGGCGTAAATATCTGAAAAATTTACCACAGCAGCTTTATAGCCCAGGTGTTTCAGTGGAGTATAAACCAAATCGAAATGAATCCCCTCCAATAATAAGTCTGTAGTAACAAGCACCTGTTTATCTTTATATTCAAGTACAGCGGCATCGTCTCCAACTCCTTTTAAAGTGGATGAATTGTTAATGGAAAACTTTTCGGTCAAATGTTTAATCAGCCCGAACTCTCCTAATGTGGATATTTCAGTTCTTTGCATCAGCATGAAATTTTATCGATTCGTCTCTGGTGTCTTCCTCCTTCAAAATCAGTAGAGAAAAACACATCTACCATTTCACTGGCCTCTTCAAAAGAGACAAAGCGGGCAGGCAATGAAAGTACATTTGCATTGTTATGCAAACGGGCAAGCCGGGAAATTTCCGGCATCCAACACAAAGCAGCACGAATTCCGGCGTGTTTATTAACTGTCATACTGATTCCATTTCCGCTTCCGCAAATTGAAATGCCATAATCAAACTCCTGCTGCTCCACTGCCGAAGCCATGGGATGGGCATAGTCAGGATAATCAGAACTTTCAGCGGAAAAGGCGCCGAAATCTTTCAACTCTTTCACATTTTTTGAATTGATATAGTCAATTAATTTGATCTTCAATTCATAGCCCGCATGATCACTGCAAATTGCAATTTTCAATTCATTAAATGGTTTCATGGATTTCCAGTTTTATAATGGCCAAATCCGGCACTGTTATTTTATGCGAATAAATTCACTTCTTCTTTCGTGATGGGATTTCCACCCAGAATGATTAGTCTTTCTACAACATTTCTCAACTCCCGAATGTTCCCGTTCCAGCTTTTTTGTTGCAACAAGGCAACCGCATTGTCCTCAAATCTTTTCAGCTGTGTACCCTGTTCAGTGCAAATTAGTCCGGCAAAATGATCTACCAGCAATGGAATATCTTCTTTCCTGTCATCGAGATCCGGAACATGAATCGGAATGACGTTCAACCGGTGATACAGATCTTCCCGGAAATTTCCTTTTTCAATTTCAGCTTTTAAATTTTTATTCGTCGCAGCAAAAACCCGCACATTTACTTTGATACTTTTATCACTTCCCACACGTGTCAACTCGTTTTCCTGCAATACGCGAAGTACTTTCGTTTGTGCCGACAGGCTCATATCTCCAATCTCGTCGAGGAAAATAGTTCCACCATCTGCCTGTTCGAATTTACCAATGCGTTGTTTTATAGCTGATGTGAATGATCCTTTTTCATGCCCGAACAACTCACTTTCAATGAGTTCCGAAGGAATTGCAGCACAGTTTACCTCCACAAAAGGAGCTCCGGCACGGTTACTCTTTTCATACAGTAAACGGGCGACAACCTCTTTTCCCGTTCCGTTCGAACCGGTAATCAGCACCCGGGCATCTGTTGGCGCTACCCGCTCGATCATTTCCCGGACTTTCTGTATGGCAGACGACTGACCGATCATCTGGTGTTTTGTTGCCACTTTTTTCTTCAGAATCTTTGTTTCAGTAACCAGCGTACTCTTATCTAACGCGTTTCTCACGGTTATCAGGAGTCGATTAAGGTCAATCGGCTTTTCAATAAAATCAAAAGCTCCTTTTTTAATACATTCTACCGCTGTTTCGATATTACCGTGCCCTGAAATCATCACCACAGGCGCCTCCACCTCTTTTTCTTTCAATGCTGAAAGCAGTTCAATTCCATCCATCTCAGGCATCTTGATGTCCGAGAAAATAACATCAAACAGCTGGTTACAAGCCATGTCGAGTCCCAGCCTCCCGTTTTCCGCCACCAACACCTGATGCTTCTCAAATTCAAGAATGTCCTTCAGTGTATTGCGGATACTTCGTTCGTCGTCGATGATTAGTATTTTTGCCATGATTCAGCTTTGCATTTTATAAGTCAAATCCAATATCCGATCTGAAATACTTCTTATCGTAATCAATCTGATTCGCATTTTTAAATGACTGAGCGAGCGCTTCTTCCTTCGTTTTTCCATAAGAGCTGATTGCCAATACACGTCCTCCTGAAGTAACGATATTTCCGTCTTTGGATGCTGTGCCCGCGTGAAAGACAATGCTACCTTCAACTTTTTCCAGACCTGAAATTACTTTCCCTTTTTCATAATCCTCCGGGTACCCTCCGGAAACAAGCATCACTGTTACGGCTGCGCGTTCATCAAATTCAACTGTTTTCTCGTTCAGATTTCCTTCTGCAACACCCTTCAGCAACTCAACCAAATCCGTTTTCAGACGCAACATCACCACTTCTGTTTCCGGATCTCCCATACGGGCATTATATTCAATAACATAAGGTTCATTATCCACTTTTATCAGTCCGAAGAAAATAAATCCTTTGTAAATGATTCCTTCACTGTATAATCCTTCAACCGTTGGTTTGATAATACGCTCCTCGACTTTTTGCATGAAAATTTCATCAGCAAAAGGAACCGGCGAAACAGCCCCCATACCACCGGTATTCAGACCCTTATCCCCTTCTCCGATGCGTTTGTAATCTTTTGCTTCCGGTAAAATCTGATAATGTTTTCCATCCGTGATCACAAACACAGAACATTCAATTCCGGAAAGGAATTCTTCAATCACCACGGTTTTACTGGCAGCACCAAACTTCCCATCAAGCATGCTCTTCAATTCTGCAATTGTTTCATCCAGATTATTTAAAATCAGCACTCCTTTTCCCGCAGCCAATCCATCCGCTTTCAACACATAAGGCGCCTGCATCGTTTTCAGGAAATCAACACCTTCCTGTAAATTCATACTGGTTACACTCAGGTATTTTGCCGTCGGGATATTATGTCGAAACATAAATTGCTTGGAAAAATCCTTGCTCCCTTCAAGCTGAGCACCAATTTTATCCGGACCTATCACAGGGATATCCTTCAAAACTTCATCCGCTTTAAAAAAATCAACAACACCTTTCACCAACGGATCTTCCGGTCCAACTACCACCATGTCGACGGCATTTTCCAACACAACCTTTCTTATCATAGGAAAATCATCCGCAGAAACAGATAAATTTGTCCCCACAGTTGCCGTACCGGGATTTCCCGGAGCAATAAATAATTTGTTTAATGCCGGACTCTGAGCCATTTTCCAGGCAAGCGCATGTTCACGTCCTCCTGAACCGAGAAGTAGTATATTCATGTTGGTTATTTGATTTTGAACACAAAAGTAATATTTTATCGGGGCATTTACAATTTTGTGTAAATATATAACCATCAAAATCCGATTCTTAAAAAGTTGAATTTGCACAACGGCACAGCTGAAGAATAATTAGTTGGTATTATTATTCTCCAGACATTCCTTGTATACGAATTCTTTCCAGTCTTTCATATTTAAACCTGTTCTTTGCTTAACAGTTCTTTTCATGGTATCAATAGAGCCAAATCCACATTTTTCAGCAAGTTCCTTATAAGAAACCTTGCCCTCTTCAATTATCGTATCTTTCACCTCATTTAACCGAAACTGATTAATATATGTGCAGAAGTTCTGATTGTAAAAAAAGTTTATTGAGGTTGAAACATAAGTGCGGTTAGTCCCTAACATTTCAGCAACGTCCTGAATTGATAATTCCGGATTTGTGTACATCTTCTTTTCTTTTAAAATCAAATCCAGCTTTTCTGCAATTTCTCGAAGCTGTTCGATTTTAAGCCTTGGGTTATTATCATTAGGTTTATTCTTTTGTAGAGATTGCCTCAGCTTCTTATTCCTATTCCGGATAATAACCAACAGTGAAGTAAATATAAGGGTTAAGGCGACAGTAAATTGAATTGATTGTAACATAAACAGGATAGTTTTACAGAGATTAAACTAAGATCTTTTAAACAAACGAAATAGTATTTCAATTTTTATTTCCCGGACAAAATTAATATATTTGTGTTAATTATTAATCTATTTACAAGTTTCAATGCCATATTTTTACTTTTTACCTATATTTTTTTACAGTTTGCACGAAATTACAGAGCTCGGAGTCTTCAATAAAGAAATATTTCAGTTCAGATGTAAGAAATCCGGACTTTATCCGTCATAGTAGTGTATGGAAAAAACACAATTTACAACTCAAATATTATCCTTGACAGACAAACTGTTCCGGCTCGCTAAATCAATATTGCGAAACGAGGATGCAGCGCGTGATGCTGTTCAGGATTTGAATTTAAAATTGTGGGAAAAAAGAACTCAGTTGAATCAGGTAGAAAATATACCGGCTTTTGTAATGCGTTCGATGCGAAATCAATGCCTGGATGCAATCAGAAAAAAAACCGAAAACAATGAGTTACCAACAGAAATTGTATATGATGATTTAACTCCATACGAACGTACAGAACAAAAAGATATGGCAAAAAGGGTATGTCAGATGATTGACAGCCTGCCCGAGCTACAACGGACGATTATCAGGATGAGAGACGTAGAGGGGATGGAATTAAAAGATATAGCTTTTGTAGCTGGTATAAGTGAAAATGCAGTAAGTGTAAACCTGTCGAGGGCAAGACAAAAAATCAGAGATCAACTTTTAAAAGAGACTAAACTTGTGGAGGAAAAAATATGGAACACCTGAATAAAATTTTAGATAAGTACTTTAAAGGCGAGACATCTGCAGACGAAGAAAGAATTCTGAAACTCTACTTCAAATCGGACCAAATTGCTCCTGAGCACGTGGCATTCAAACCTTTATTTGATGCTTTTACACTCGAAGCCGCTGAAACAATGGCAATCAAACAGCAAAATAGAACCAGGCAATTCTTCCTACAGAAATGGATTTATGCCGGTAGCGGAGTAGCTGCAGCTGTTCTTCTGGCGTTGTGGCTTTTCGGCTCACCAGCTTTTCAGGGTGATTATGCTATTGTAAACGGAACACGCATCAACGACCATGAGCTGGCACAACAACTGGCGCAGGCAAAGATTAATAAAGTAGGACAAATACTGGGAGACAAGCTCCAACCACTTGAAAGCATTCAAATGGTAAAAAACAGCCTGAAACCGGTTAAAAAGATGGGCGAAATCAAAACTGAAATCAACAGCATCAAGCAAATGCTTATCATCGAATAAATTAACATTGGACTAAGAACAATTAAAAACAAACAACAATATGAAAAAAACAATATTATTACTTGTTAGTCTGCTTTTCACAGCAATAACAATACAAGCACAATCCTTACAGAAATTTTACGATAAATATGCCGACGATGAACGGTTTCAATATGTATCCATCAACAGGGGGATGATTAATCTGGGCTCTATCGTTAGCGGCATTTCCAAATCCGACCAGAAAAATCTTTCCAAATTAAATGGGTTAAAGATTCTGACGCTTGAGGCTGCATCAGAATCTGTTATTATGAGGAATACAATCCGGGAGATTGAACAAATTGTGTCAAATGGAAAATTCGAATCGGCAGTTGAAGTTCGTGATAAAGGAGAAAGGGTCAACATCTATTATCGGGTAACCGGCAATGATAATGCTGACATGCTGATCATTACAAAAGAGCAGAATGAGTTCAACTGCATCTGGATAACCGGGAAAATGACCAAAGAAGAAATGATGGATACATTTTCTTCTCAAAATATTCAGGGGAAACCGTTGGCCGTAGTAAGTTCGGCAACATTTTTGCTGATGATTTAATCCATACCATTTTTTATTTAACTTTTTGATTTTTTTTGACTCAAACCATCTGGCATAGCGTTGCCGGATGGTTTGTTCTTTCTTGCACCAATTGTTCCACATAAAAAATCATTTTTTGCACCTCCGTTTAAGAAAGTCACCTTAATTTTGTTGTGTGTTAATCACACGCAGATTTGAGCTCTGCTTAATTTAATATTATGAAACGAACATGAACTAATTTTATCGTATGAAAAAACTTGTACTATTTTTTACTCTCTCTGTTTATTGTATTGCTTCTTCCTTCAGCTATTCATTAACTATCACCGAATCGGGTGGTTGGTTCGAAACGGTTTATGCCAAGTGGCTTCCGACAGAAGAAGCAGATTCATATAATGTGTACTATAGCGGAGAAGGCCTCAACAATAAAAAAGCCGACACGCAATTAATAAGAAACTATGGTTCATACTACCGGATTGATGTTCCGGGTCTCAAAGCCGGGAATTACACCCTGAAAGTGGTGGCAGTAGTTGATGGCAATGAAACCACGGAAAGTACTACCGGCATATTGACTGTAAATGCCTTCGATCGTACCGGTTTTGCATTCTCAAATGGCAGAATTCCTGGCGCTTATAAAGCTGATGGAACACCAAAAGACAATGCCGTAATTATATACATTACCGAGAGCACCAAAAACACCATTTCAATGGAGGTTACCGGTGCAAATGCTAATCCTTGTGTCGGACTTCAGGCCATCATAGATGGTTTCAAAAAAGGAAAAGACAACAGACCGCTGATCGTTCGTATAATCGGACAAATAACTGATCCGGCTGATTTGTATAATGGTGACATTGTTATTGAAAATTCGAATAATTCTTCAGGTTTTATCACTATTGAAGGTATTGGTGACGATGCTGTTGCCGACGGTTGGGGAATCAGAATTAAAAATGCATCCAATATTGAAATCCGCAATATCGGAACGATGAATTGTAATAGCAGTGAAGGAGACAATATCGGATTGCAACAAGAAAATGACTATATCTGGGTGCACCATTGTGATTTCTTCTATGGGCATGCAGGTAGTGACGGCGACCAGGCTAAAGGTGACGGAGCATTGGATTGTAAACGTTCGACCTATGTTACTTTCTCCTATAATCATTTCTGGGATACGGGGAAATCTAATTTAGTAGGATTGAGTGAAAGTTCAACTTCAGGGTTATTTATCACTTTTCATCACAATTGGTTTGATCACTCAGACTCGCGTCATCCACGGGTAAGGTTTTATTCAGCCCATGTTTATAATAATTATTATGATGGGATTTCTAAATACGGTGTAGGTTCAACCATGGGGTCGTCTGTTTTTGTGGAGGCAAATTATTTCCGCAATTGCAAATATCCTATGCTGACTTCCATGCAAGGTTCTGATGTATATGATGAATCAAAACAAGCCAACGATTATACTAATATGCCTACTTTTTCGAAAGAAGATGGCGGAACCATCAAGGCTTTCAATAATTACATGACGGGACAGCGCAGGTTTGTGGCTTATGGGGCATCCGGTTTTCCAAATTCAACTGTTGATTTTGATGCTTACATGGCTACCAGCCGCGAAGAAACAGTACCTTCAACCGTAATATCATACAGAGGCTCCAACATTTACAATAATTTCGACACGAACCCTTCGGTGATGTATGCTTATACTCCCGATAGTCCGGAAGCCGCCCGTGACAAAGTAGTACAGTTTGCAGGGCGTATGCATGGAGGTGATTTCAAATGGACATTTAATAACGCGGTAGATGATACTTCGTATGATGTAAATCCAGCACTTAAGTCAGCGTTGACAAGTTATAGAACCAAGTTGGTGAGTATCCAAGGTGAAGATACTCCTGTTGGCGGTGGAGACGATAATAATGGCGGCGGGGATAACAATGGAACCATCAATCCGGGCACGACGGTACATAACTTTACGCTTTCCGGCAAAACAAGCTCTTATTTTAATATTACCGGTAATCTCTCAGACTCGAAAGGAACAGTTAATTATGCCGGGCTGGTACTCAGCATCTGCCTGAAAATAGAATCTTCTACTTCAGTTTCCTTCTCAACCACAAAAGAAGCAATCGTTACGCTGATATTCAATGATGGATTTAATGGGAAAATACGAATTAACGGGACAGATTATAACGCTTCTAACGGGGTATTAACAGTGACATTAAATGCAGGAAATCATGTGATAACGAAAGCTGACACCTGTAACCTGTACTATATCGGAGTACAACAAGACACAACATCGGCTACGGATATTATACGCGATGCCCAAATCAGAATCTATCCAAATCCGGTTACCGATCAGATTCATGTACTAACAGATTCACCTATAAAGCGTATTACTTTATTTAATTTAACAGGAGCAATGATAATACAAGCTGAAGGAAATAATGCAGGAATTCTGGATGTAGACCATTTAAATAGTGGCACTTACCTAATCAGAACACAAACAACAGAAAGAATATATAATCAGAAAATCATCAAAAAATAGTTTAAAGAAAGCATTTTAGCTTAAAACAGCTTTGTTATCATAAACAAGGCTGTTTTAAGTTGAAATACCTCATTTCAAAATCTTAAACTTCCAGATTAACCCGATTGAAGCATTATGTTCATAGCCAAAACCCGAATTAGGGTATAACCGATAGATACCCGGCCGGTAATTCAGTCCCAGGTGAAAATGTTTTTTGAGTCTCCATTGTATATTTAAATTCAAACCCAACATCCCTTGCTGTTTCTCCCGTGAATAATAATCAACAGATTGCTCAACATCGCCATCAGGAGAAAACCAGTCTATATGATGGTATCTCCAGTCGTTTTTGTTAAATGAAAGTCCGTAACCCAAAGAAATGTTTTTCAACCTTATATTATCTGAAATTGAATAGTATTCAGCATTCATGGATTCATAAGAATAAAAATACTCTAATGGTAAAAGCAAGGGCATAGGAAAATCAATTAAGAATCCATAATTAAGACTCACAAATTTGTTATTCTTATAATTGTAATCAGCACCTAAGTCAGTGCCAAAAAATCCAACACTTTGTTTCCTTCCTTCATTAATAGGACTCATGCTAAACCAATTAAAAAACGGAATTGAATAATTGAGATAAAGCTGACCTTTCCGTTGTGGTAAGAATTTTTCCGGCTTAGGGTTGGAAGTCTTAAAATCCAGATAAAATTCTTTTTGGTAAGCATATTTTTTAGGAGAAAAGTGGTCTACAATTAACCCTATTCCATAGTTATATGCATTTAGCCACAGTGTACCCGATAAATGCGGACTCAGCACAAAGGTTTTCTCTAGAGAATCCTGTTTCGCTTCAATTATCAATGATTCCGGGCCTCTTTTTACCATTATACCCTGTTTCTTGTTGACAGTTAAATCAAAGTTTTCATATTTGATTTGGGTTGGCTTGTCGGTATGTACGGTCAGGATGGTATACTCGTTATTCAAGAGTGTAGCACAGGAATGCAGCAAAAGCACAGACAAAATAAGTATCAGATTCCGCATGTATTGAATATTTATTCTATAATTGCACAAATGTAAAATAAATTTCATAAAAAAACAGCACGCAATCTGAATTGCATGCTGTTTTTTGTATTCAATATTTTTCCCGGTTTACTGGCAAATCGTGCAACCTTCGCATTTCGACAGTTCGCCCCTCAGTCTTTTCTCGACGAGCATTTTCATGCGATCGGCAAGTGCAGGAATGCGAATGTTATCGATGACATCAGCGGTAAAGGCAAACATCAGCAACAAACGGGCTTCTTCGTAAGGAATACCACGGGTACGCATGTAAAACATCGCTTGTTCATCGAGCTGACCAATGGTTGCACCATGCGAACATTTCACATCATCGGCATAAATCTCAAGCTGGGGTTTGGTACGCATCTTCGCGGTACGATTCAGCAGGATATTCCGGTTGGTTTGATATGCCCGTGTTTTCTGTGCATCCTTAGCGACATAGAGTCTGCCGGTAAATGCTCCTTTTGAAACATCATCCAACACATATTTAAATAACTCATTCGAATGGCAGTTCGGCATGTTATGCAATACAGAAGTGAAATTATCTACTTGCTGTTTTTTATCTGCAATCACCATCCCGCAAAGTTCTGTTTCGCAGTTTTCCCCATTCAGTGCAATTTCAATGCTGTTACGGGTCAAGCCGTTGTGCAGGGTTATAACGTTGCCCAGCACATTTGATGAGGCCTGCTGTTCAATCAGCAAGGTAGACAAATTGGTCGTTTTGATGTGGGTGTTCTCTAATTTATAATGCTCGTAAGTAGCATTCTCAGCCACAAAAACCTCTGTAACCCGGTTGGAGACAAAGCGCACATCGTCAACCGTATGGTCGCAAACCAACAATTGTGCTTTTGCACCCTCTTCGAGAATGATGAGGTTATGCGCATTGGCCATAAAATCGACATCAGCACGCATGATGTTAACCAACTGCACCGGACGGTCGAGCTGTACATTTTTAGGCACATACATAAAGAAACCGTCTTGCGCAAAGGCTCCGTTAAAAGCAACCAGACCATCCTGTTTTTGTGTCGACAAGCGACCGTAGTATTTTGCCATCAGGTCGGGATATTTTTCCGCAGCCTCTTTCAGGCTACAAACAATCACTTCTTTCGGCAATTCGGCATTTTGTTCGTTGTATTCCGGATAAAAAGCATCGTTCACCACAAAGTACAGATAAGACTGAATACCGGGCACATCACATTTAAAGGCCTGATAAGGATCCACCGGAAAATCAAGACGTCTCACATTCAGTCCGTAATCCAGCGAAAGCACTTCTTTCAGATCGGTGTATTTATAGTTTTCGAGTTTGGTTGTCGGAAAACCCAGTTTTTCAAACAAAGCAAAAGAAGCATCACGTGATTCATTCATCACGGGCGCCGCATGTTGCTTTATCAGCGAATGATGGGTTTTGTACAAATCAATATATTGTTTTTCCATGCAAGCAAATTTTGTTATCGTTTAAACCGCAACCTCCTGTTTGATCCAGTCGTAGCCCCTGGCCTCCAGTTCCAGCGCCAGTTCCTTGCCTCCGGATTTCACAATCCTTCCATCATGCAACACATGCACATAATCAGGAATGATGTATTCAAGCAGACGCTGATAGTGTGTAATCACAATAGTTGCATTTTCGGGTGATTTCAGTTTATTAACGCCATGAGCCACAATACGAAGTGCATCGATATCCAGTCCCGAGTCCGTTTCATCTAAAATTGCTAATTTAGGTTCAAGCATGGCCATCTGGAAGATTTCGTTTCTTTTCTTCTCTCCACCTGAAAAACCCTCATTCACAGAACGGTTGGTGAGTTTGTTATCCATTTCCACCAAGGCTTTTTTCTCACGCATGATCCGCAAAAAATCGGTAGCCGATATGGGAGGTAATTCTCTGTATTTGCGTTGCTCGTTGATGGCCGTACGCATGAAGTTGACCATACTCACCCCCGGAATTTCTACAGGATACTGAAAACTCAGGAAAATACCTTCGTTGGCGCGTTCCTCAGGAGCCATTTCCTGTAAATCTTTCCCTTCGAAAATAATGCTTCCCTGGGTCACTTCAAATGCAGGGTTGCCGGTAATAACAGAAGAAAGGGTTGATTTTCCGGAACCATTCGGTCCCATGATGGCGTGAATCTCACCGGGTTTTACCGACAAACTCAGCCCTTTTAATATCTCTTTGCCATTGATGCTGGCGTGCAGGTTTTTTATTTCTAACATGAGGTTATTTAATATTTATATATTTACTATTTACTTTGAAGTCATAACATTAACCAGTTTTTCGCTTTCAGTTTTCAGTTTTTCTCTATTAACCCACTGAGCCTTCCAACGTTATCTGCAGCAGTTTCTGCGCTTCCACCGCGAATTCCATCGGCAACTTATCCACCACTTCTTTGGCGTAACCGTTTACAATCAGCCCGACAGCGTCCTCAGTCGAGATGCCCCGTTGGTTACAATAGAAAATCTGATCTTCGGATATTTTGGAGGTAGTGGCTTCGTGTTCAACAATAGCCGATTCGTTATTAACTTCCATGTACGGGAAAGTATGAGCGCCACACTTATCGCCCAGCAACAAACTGTCGCACTGCGAAAAATTACGTGCGTTCTCGGCATAAGCCCCGACTCTTACCAAACCACGGTAGCTGTTCTGACTTACTCCTGCGGAAATACCTTTCGACAAAATATGCGAACTGGTATTTTTCCCCAAGTGAATCATTTTCGTTCCGGTATCAGCCTGTTGATGATGATTAGTCACCGCTACCGAATAAAACTCAGCAGACGAATTATCTCCCTGAAGGATACAGGAAGGATATTTCCAGGTAATAGCCGAACCGGTTTCAACCTGTGTCCAGGAAATGTGTGAGTTTTCACCTTTACAAATTCCCCTTTTGGTGACAAAATTATAGATGCCGCCTTTACCGTCTTTGTCGCCCGGATACCAGTTCTGAACAGTTGAGTACTTCACATCTGCATTTTTCATCGCCACAATTTCAACAATGGCAGCATGCAGTTGATTTTCGTCGCGTTGCGGAGCTGTACAACCTTCGAGATAGGAAACATAGCTATCCTCGTCAGCCACGATGAGCGTTCGTTCAAACTGACCGGTATTGACTGCGTTAATACGGAAATAGGTCGATAATTCCATCGGGCAACGTATGCCTTTCGGGATATAAACAAAAGAACCATCACTAAAAACCGCACTGTTAAGCGCAGCAAAGAAATTATCGGTATGAGGCACCACTGTTCCCATGTACTTTTTCACCAGATCGGGGTGATGTTCCACCGCTTCACTGAATGAGCAGAAAATAATGCCCATTTCAGCCAGTGTTTCTTTAAAAGTAGTTTTTACTGAAACCGAGTCCATCACCGCATCTACAGCAATGCCCGACAAGGCCTTCTGTTCTTCCAGCGGAATACCCAATTTATCAAAAGTCGCCAGCAGCTCAGGATCTACTTCATCCAGACTCTGGGGAGCGTTCTTACGGGGAGCCGCAAAATAAGAAATCGACTGATAATCGATTTCAGGAATATTCAAATGCGCCCATTCCGGCATTTTCATTGTCAGCCAGTGGCGATATGCTTTCAGCCGAAACTCCAGCATCCATTCCGGTTCATTTTTCTTGGCAGAAATCATCCGAACCACTTCTTCATTCAACCCCACCGGAATCACTTCCGTCTCAATATCGGTTGTGAATCCATACTTATATTCGCTTTGCGTTACTTCGTGTATAATTGTATCTGACATAATCTTATAAAATTGACTGCAAATTTAATAAAAATCGCATAGGTACCGAAATAACACCTGTTATGCAGGTTTTGTTTAATAGGATTGTTTTAATTGTGTTTCTTTAAATTGTCTCGGAATATTGGGTGATTGAACCTGCCTCCCCAATTCATTATTGATCAAATAAAAAAAGCAAGCTTGCTTTTGGGTAATCGCACGCTTGCTTTTTGGGAAAAGTATTAGACCGTTTTATAAAAAGGACGCCTGCTTTTTGGTAATCGCAAGCGTCCTTTTTGGTTTAACAACATTTTGTCTGATTTTATACTGTTTTTATACTTAACGCAACAGTAGTCTTGATGTAAAAACATGCGTTGCATCCTGCGACATTACCCGGATGAAATAGATTCCCGATAACAGTTTTCCCCTATCAAACACGGTGGTTGATTGTGTTACTGGTTGTACACGTACCGGTTTACCACTGATGTCGAGTATAGTCATTTCATAGGTTTTGCTCATGTCGATATTCGGTAAATCGACTATAAAACGGTCTGTCGCTGGCTGTGGATATACGAGCGCCTGTAACTGTACCGGATTGTACACAGAGGATGCCGGACAAGTGGTTGTTTTCACCGTAAATTTGTTTCCTGAGGGGGCATCGTACTCGTAGCAGGTAGATTGCGTTATACCCGTGACATCCACCGACTGTGGATTCGCGTTTTTATTGAAAATTACGTTCACACTGGTGATGCTTTCGGGGAAAGTATAACTAAACCAGTTATTCCCCACGTCATTCATCAACTGTCCCGGCCAGACGTCAAAGACATCCCCTCCCGCATTCCAGGCCCAAAGATGAACGCCTGCAGTGCCCCAATCGCCCGGACGTTTAAAGGAAACCGTAATACCACCCGGCTGTGGTTCGGGATCAGGCAGATTGGTGCTAATGTTGATTTTATAATCCTGACCATTATTATTATCCCAGGTATTGTTTCCGTGGTTAATGACGAAATTAACGGCTGAGACTTTCTGAGCTGCATTATTAAACGGACCAAGTGTTACCTGCCATTGGTCGCCAACCTTTACAAAGGGTGTTTCGAGAGCTGATCCGGTTGTTGCAGTAGTGCCTTCGGGACGATAAGCCATGTATGGAGTTGTCCAGCTACCACCAACCCCGTTCACACCCCAATGTAACTTACTGGAAGCTGTTGCGGTAGTACACGTAATTACAATTAAACTATCCTGGTTGGGAACCTCAGGCGACCAACTCACACCGCCTGTACCACCTCCTGTATCTCCATCACCATTACCCACATACACATGCTGAATCGGTGTTCTGAACACATTTCCCTTTGAGTCGACCGCTTCCACATAGTAATCAATCAACACATCTTTTTGACCGGTAATTTCAGCATAACACAAATCTGCTTTTGCTTCCGGCAAAATGAAAAAGTTCAATTCACCATCACCAGTCGGATCGGCAGCCATCGGACGGCGGTTCATTTCGATCTCTTGCCAGGGACCAACTTCACTCCCACCAGCATAGGTGTCATTCTGAATACTTTCCACCGGATTCCACCCATCATTGTCAATGCGGTATTTCAATGTGACTGATGCCAGTCCGCTCACATCATAAGCATAAGTCCACACATGAAAATCGCTGGCATAATTCACTTTTTTATAACCGGTCGTTGGACCAAATCCTACCGAACCAGGATTATACGGATAGCGTTGCGGAATAAACACCGACGGCGGGGTCTGATCAACACCGGAATTAGCATTAATAACCCGTTGCGCATATTCAATTGCAATATTGCCGGTCATAGACGGTTTCACCTCCATGTCCTCCGCCTTTCCATAATACATGAAACCCGAATTCAATTCACCGAAATAAAAATGCCAGGCTTTTTCCGCGTTTGTAGCTGATGTCCCGCCATCTGCAATCTTGTCGATGCGGAGATTTCCTCCCTCCAGATCTTCGGCCATGGTTACATAATTCTCAGTAGCTGTGATTACCGCCCAATTGCGGGCATCTTCCGTCCATCCATCCGGGTTAAAGCGATAATCAGACTTACTGTACAATGGCCACAACCAGTTGATGTACTGCGGATGACCCCAGTCGTTTTCGGCATTCACCCAGGCACCATCTTCCACCCGTACAATGGCATTGGCAGGCACGGGATGATCATTCAAAAACTGCTGAATGGTGGTTGGTTTATAACCGGCGTTAGCAGCACCATGCGTAAAACTGCTCACCGCCTCATAATAGTAACTGCTTCCGCCACCCCAGGCATTGTCGCCATCGTGCGCCAACAAAAGGATAGTGGGTCGCTCAGTATTACTGTACGGTTCCAGTTTAGACTGCACCTCACCCACGTTAGCGCCACTGTAACCATCCACATAGCCAAAATAATTACACATCGGCACCACATCGATTTTATAAGCCACCCCTGTTTCGGGGTTTACATACTGCGCTTTGTGCGCCTGATAAGCATAAGGAACAGCCAACCGGTTGCCCCTGCCGTCGATAGTAGCGTCAAACCAATTAACACCGGCAGTAGGCACCTGGTCGGCACGGTTGGGAGCATCCACATTGCCATTGATATTATAAGGATGTTCATAATCAGATAAAGTACGGGCTAATTTACTATTGGGCACTACCGACCATTCAATCCCACATTCGACCAAAGTCTGAATTATCCTTTCAGAAAAAGCAGCTTCAGCCGGCCAGTAGCCTTTGGAAGTCGTACCGTAGTATTTTAAATTTGTATATTGATGCGCCTGAATCTGTTTTTTGAGCGTACGGGCGCTTACCAAAGGAGAAAGGGCATGATCCCAGGTGAAATTCACGATGTCTAACCGTGGAAATCCACCGGACGTTTTCCAGCTGATGGCCTCTTTGTATGGATTCATCCATCCAGCAGAATAACCCCATTGATTTTTCACCCCCAAAGATTGAATATTTTCCATCAGTCCGGCAGAAATACTTAACTGAGCACCGGCATCAGTCAGACTTTTAATGCTGCTAATCGCATCCCGCGGTGAACTTTGATAGGCATTGACACGATCGGCTTTCGAAAAAATTTCTTCGAGGTTATTGGTAGGATGCGCCACGGCGCTACCCGGATACCGGTTCACACCACTCATTTTCAGCCTGTTAGATTCTTCGGCAAACTGTTTTGAATCAGGCTTGTCGACACTTTTATCGGCCCAATACACAGGCTGGTCCATGTGCCAAAGGTAGGTTGTATAAATTTTTTGTGCCCGGATTAGTTGAAAATTCAGCACAACAAGAAGCATTATGCTTACAATCGGTAGTGGTCTTATCATAGCAAAAAAATTAAGTGATTCATTTTTTGCAAAATAAGTCCGCTACTTAAAATAATGCCACAGGAAAGCCCTGAAATTCACCATATTTTACCTGCAAACGTTTGATGTTAAAGCGAATATCAGTCCCGATCAAGTTTCCGTTGAATCTTACGGATTGCCGCCTCAATAGGTTTGTCCGGTTCAATCACGTTGAGCGGTCCCCAGAAATCAGGGTCAGAAAAACCGTCTGCCGTCTCACTGATAATGACATTCGAACGCAATCGTTCCCTGAAATTGATTGCCTTGCTGTCGGAACTGTTTTCACGGTCGGTAACAGCCATTTCAATCGCAGCATAGTAATTCGAATTAAAAAGTTTTTTCTTCCAGTTGATCTTCATCCCCAGTTCTATCCGGCTATACGCATAATACCATTTACCGTCTTTTTCGATGTAATCCATGCGATAATCAGCTTGAATTGTTGTTACTTTGGCATTCAGCGGTTTTTTACGAATAAACATGCCTGTTGCTTTTTCTTCATTTTGCAGGTTCAAACTAAAAATAGCCGTTTTAAGCGCCATAGTAGTTGCATCAATAAAAAACTTTCCACTGTATAGCGCTTCGTCTTTTGTCGGATAATGATTGAAATTAACCACGTAAATCAACCGGTCATCCATCCATTCAATCCGGTCGAAAGTAAAATAGTACTTTCGAAACATTTCATCCGTAAACACAATGTCCGGATGTTTGACTATATCGAGATAGAGATTATTATACGGACCACCCATCAACTTAAACACCAGGGTATCAAGTTTGGTATAATCTGTTTGCTTTCTTGCTTTGTATAACTTTGCCAAATCGTTGCGGTATGAACCATACGGTTGCTTTTGTATATCGACAATGGCTTCCGACAGAGAAACATAATTTCTTCCCTTACGTATGGATTCACGGTAAAATGCGGTCAAAAACATCTCCTGAAGCGAAAAATTCTCAGGTACTTTTTCGAACATTCTTCTTACCAGCACGTTAGCATCTTGTGTAAGCACATCTATTTGAGGAAGCTGAAAAGCAACCTGTTCCATCTGAATGATTCCTTTCATTGCATTCAGCTCTTTCAGACTAATTTTGCGGTTTTTATAACCAATATGCCTGATAAATAATTTCACTTCTTCGTTCATTTCCGGCACTTTGACAACAAACTCACCTTCTGCATTTGTTACGGTGGCTATATTCATCCCCGAAACTAATACATTGCAATAAGTCAGGGGTAAATTCGAGCTGCGATCTACAATTTTACCTCTGAATTCAATATAATCATGACCCGACTGAGCGTACACAGCTGATATACTCACTGCAAAAAGCAATAATATATACCTTAATTTTCCTGTATTCATGACATTATTTTTTTGATTTATAAGATTATAACAAATATCGTATATTTTTGTTGATTCACGATAATACAGAAATAATTCTTCTGTTAAATTATGTTTTTAAACAAAAAACATGTCATGATTTGGCGCTGTTTATCCAATAAAACGTATATTTGCAGTCTCAAATTTAAAATTATTATATCATGTTAAACTTAATCACATTATGGGCATTGGGAACAGGAGAAATTATCCTGATTGCCCTTGTAGTATTGCTTATTTTCGGAGGTAAAAAAATTCCTGAACTGATGCGCGGACTTGGAAAAGGTGTTAGCCAGTTTAAGAAAGGAGTAAAAGAAGTCGACGAAGAAATTAACTCCACCCTGAACGATACGAAAGACAAATAAACCCCGGTTGTTATGTCTGAAGAAGTTGATGGAGAAAAAAGCCTGTCATTTTGGGAACACCTGGAAGTATTGCGGTGGACGATTTTCCGTATCCTCATCGCGGTAGCACTTGTTGTTGCCTTCATTTTCACGGCCAAAGAATTTGTTTTCACAAAAATCGTTTTTGCTCCCTTAAGTTCTGATTTTTGGTTTTACCAGGCACTTTGTTCACTGGGTAACGCGATAAACCTACCGGGATTTTGCCCTGAGAGTTTTAATATCGAACTAATCAACATCAACTTAGCCGGCCAGTTTTTGGCACACATAGGCGCATCATTCAGCATCGCGCTTATCCTGATTATACCCTATATTTTATTTGAAATATGGCGGTTTGTACAGCCGGCTTTGTACCCCAACGAAAAATCGCATGTAGGATTTGTATTCTTGTCGTCGTCTTTCCTTTTTTATCTGGGAGTAGCTGCCAGTTATTTTGTTATCTTTCCGCTAACCGTTAGATTTCTGGGCACTTATGAGGTTTCATCCTTAGTCCCTAATCAAATTGCCGTTCAGTCGTACCTCGGGACTTTATACATCCTTACTTTCAGCATGGGTGTTATGTTCGAAATGCCGGTACTTGCTTACCTGCTTTCTAAATTAGGATTGATACATAAGGATATGCTTAAAAAAGTGAGATCCTATGCTTTCGTTATTTTGCTGATTCTTTCCGCTTTGGTTACTCCAACCACTGATCCTTTCACAATGATGGTGGTGGCTCTGCCACTATATTTACTATACGAACTGAGCATTTTAGTTTGTAAAAGAAAAACAGTCGATGTAGAAGAAGATGAATAATCTTATCTGATTATTTTTCTGAAAATTGAATAATCATTGTGCTGAATTGACAAAATATAGACATCCGGTGTCCTCAAATGTATATTGAGATGACTTTCTTTTACCACTTGCTGGTGGTATAAAACTCCGGAAATACTATAGATACGCACAAGCTCTCCCCCTGTTAATCCCGATAAAAGCATGCCATCGATTGTTTCTGTAAACTTAATTTCAGGAAGTTTTGTGGGGATTTCACCAGTTTCCAGGGTTGTGGTTACTTTTACCTGATCTGACAAGGGAGAAATACTACTTCCCAATGTGGATCTAACAGTATAATAATAATCAGATTGAGGGTCTAACGAGTCCACAACCCACTCATTGCCAACTACAGGTTCATTTTGTAAAATATAATTAACTTCCTGATTTCCGTATATAATTGTAAAATCATCCAAAGCAAGATTTGAAATTGCTGCTTTAAGTGCGTAAGTAACCCTTAGTGCCCTTACATTCTCTTCCGTTTGAAAGGTATAATTCATCGTATATTTTGACGTGTTCACATAAACGATGTTATCAACCTCAACCCAATTTTCACCAGAAAGCGCTTCAATCTTCAAAGATGAAGTTGATGCGCCCGAAGGAAACCGGTACATAAAACTGAATTTGGTAACGGGGTGCGGATATATTTTTGTTTGAATGTATTCTCCGGTATTTCGTAAAGCTAATGCCGGAGGAGCTTGTCCCCAGCTTGTTGTAGATGAACCATAGTTTCCACTTGCTGTTCCCGACCACCCTTCCGGCAAAGGCTTCCCATTGGAGCCGACACCATCAAATCCTTCAAAAACAGTGGTATCAGCAGTTCCAACCAATTCATATACATTCAATAAATAATTATTGGTGTACACATCCGGTTCCCAGTTCGCGGTAAACCGGGACGACTGAATATCCTTCGCAGCATTCACTTCCGGCGCAGATAATCCTGTTGTTTTAAATTGTATTGTGTTTACGGATCTGGTCGTGTTACCCGACTCAATTACATCTACATAATAGTTGTAAGTCGACTCAGGATTAAGCCCCGTTACAACAAAAGACGGTTTTGCCTGCGTTGAAACTGAATGTATAACTGGCACTTCAGGGGTTTGAAAAGTAATCTGGTGAGTCCCTAATAAATCAAAGTAATCAATCGGATGAATAACCCACTCACCCTCGTCATATTGTGTTGTGGGATGTGTAACGGATGATTTTCTTTTCAAGGTTTTATTTTCTCCCCATATCAATGCCGAACCTGCATCCGGATAACCAACAATATCTATCATGATACCATTGTGATACAAGGCAATAGCATCATTCCCATTGAAACTCATCACCGAGTCATTTACAGCGTCCGCAGCAGCCTCAAGTACGTTTCGGCTATCATTCAGTGCTATTAAATATGTTTTATTGTTTGTCAGAGTTCCACTCATCCGGTAAGGAGTTTTGAAATCACCTGCGCCATTACTTTGCTTCATCAGGGTATAATCAGACAAATCAAGCGTTTTGCCTGTTCCGTTGAATAATTCTATAGCTTTGTTATAACCGGAACCCTCTACATAAGAAGAAAACATTAAATTTCCTGCTTTTGACGCACCCTGAAATACGGTCAGGTGATAATCTGTTGCATGCGGGTTGGCTATCCAACTCAATTTTGCACCTACCGGCGTTTGCTCATCGGCCTCCAGCACCATGAAATCCTTACTGGCCTTTCCACTTATCGGCACCAATCGTGGCTGCGCGAGTCCCCCTCCCTGAATCATCAGGGTATCGATAAAATTTCCTGAAGATGTGGGGCAAAAGAGGAGATCAATATTTGTTCCGTTCAGCGCATTTTGCTGTGACAGACTGGTAGTTATAAGTGTAAAATTCAGATTGTTTCTTTTCAGCGAGAGACTGAGTCCGGACGTGATATTAGCTCCCTGAACAAAAATCGATTTGCTTAGTGTATCTCCCTGAAGAATGACATCAAAGTTCACTTTCTCTCCCAACCGGGGAGCAACAAGATAAGGGTCTGTTTCAACGGGGAACGGATACATGTTAATGGTATCACTGCCCCATATATAGTTTACCAAATCAGGATAGTCGATAAACGGATTTCTGTTTCCCTGTACTTTAAATACCTCCTCCTGACGAAGCACTTCTTTGATACTGACAGGATCCTGTTCATGCCATTGCTTTAACAACTCAATTGCCCAGGGTTTCCAGACAGGATAGGTGTTTTTATTGAGCATTGGAGAATTCCAGAATGGAGCTAAATCCTGGTACACGGTTACAACATAGAAATAAGACCGGGCGAAATCGCCTTTAAACTCGTTAGCCGGCTCAAAAACATTACCGGTATAGCCCGGATAGGTTGCTGGGCCTACTTTACTTACACCATTGTCTGAAGTTGGAGTTCCGGTAACCACACCCAATGGGTTGTTACTTTTCGACATATTTATCGAACCATCCGAAGGATAGAGATGGAACAAGTCTTTATAAACCGGCCATTCATTCCCACCCCACCAGCTTTTAGGGAAAGCGTGCTCAATGTGCATACCCGAAACACTCTTAAAACCATCGAAATACCGGACAATGGGCGAATACATATCGATTACAGAGCCATCCGGATTCTGATCTGTATAAAAAAATCCTTCCCAGGTATAACCCGTTCCGCTACCATAACGTAATACCCGTTGTGGTACTGCTAATTGATGCAAGGCTGTCTTCAGCACATCTTTTTGCTTGTTACGGGCATTATGATAGTAACCGGCAGGTATTTGAGCCGGGATTAAACCTGTGTAAATTACCAACAAAAGCCACAGGAAAATCAAGCGTTTGAATCCGTTTTTATACATTTATCATTTGTTGAATGATAAATTTTCGGATAGTTTTGATTTGGTTATATGCTGATAGTTTTCAAAATATCACTTTAATACTTTCTGATTTAGTTGTTTGATTACTTTTAATGATATAAATTCCTCTTGTTTTAAGCGGAATAAAAGCATAACCATCGCTAACCCGGGTTGTCAATATACATTTTCCGATCAGATTATACACCTCAATATAGGCATTCGCCTCTAAATTATACAGGGCGATTCCGGAAAAAGTTGAAACGGCATAAATATTCTTATCCTTTTGAATATCAATGTTGCTAAAAACAGTAGTCTGTACTTCAACTCTATTTGATATGTTCGTACTGTTTCCTATTGGAATAACATCGTAGTAATACAAATTGTTTTCTTGCAGATTTGTTACCTGATATGACAGGGTATTACCTAATCTCACAGGATATCCTTCGATAGATGTCTTCACCCATGTTTCGCCTTCACTGCTTATATTAACAGAGTCAATATAAACACGTTGACTTTTTGAGGCTGAAAGCGTTAATGTAGATAAAGTCTGATTTTGAGGCAAATTAACACTGTAGGCGGCGAAATCCACACCGGTTAACCAGGTGGCTATTGCATTTCCGTTCAGACTTGCAGTAAGGTTGGCATTTGTATCGCTTCCATAACGTTTGGCAACAACGCTCAACACCACCTCTCCCTTTGATAAATCCAGATTCGGAATCGTAACCGAACCATCCTGACTACTCGATGCCAACCGGATAGCTCCATCAACCTGATCAGTTGTAGCATAATATACCCCTCCTGAACTATTCCATCCGCTGGGAAGCTTATTGGCTTCAAAGCCTTCAGCTATCAATTCAATTGTTCCATTCTCTTCATTGCTGAGTGTGTAAACATCCAACTCATAGCCGGTAGCACCTGCTGAAGTCGTCCAGTTAGCAGTAAACGCATCGTGACTTACATCCGTAGCCTGAATAGCCATAAAATTATCAGAAGAAGTTGCCTTGAGCGCAATAGTTGCCGGAGTAATTCCACCTCCTGAAATAGATAATACTGCCTGATGATTTCCTATTGATGAAGCAATATGTGTTACTTGTAACACATAGCCGTTTTCTGCATCTTCTTTCGAAATACGATTGGTATTAATATTAAACAGCGAACTATTCTCTCCACTGATGTTAAGCGTAAGTTCTCCGGTTAAATTATGACCTTTAATATTCATCTCTATTGTTGTTACATGTTGATAGGCTACAGTTCCAAAAATCACCTGGTAACCTACCGTAGGCATGCTTAAGTATGGAAAATCCACACTGGCCGCATTAAAAGGCTGTCCAACTCTATTACCCCAAATGTGTTCAGCTAATTCGGGGTAGTCGATAAACGGATTTCGGTTATTCTGATGCATGTAAATTGCATTGTTGCGGGTTATTTCTTTTTGTGAAACCGGATCCTGACGATGCCATTTCAGAAACAACTCTTTGCTCCAGGTAGTAAAGGCAGGATACTTCGTATTATTAAACGACTCCCCGCCGATAGTTGTCATTATGTTTTCATAACGGGTTGCAAAATAAAAGTAAGTCCGTGCAAAATCACCTTTGTATTCATCAACCGGCTCGAAAACAGTACCGGAATAACCACTGAAAGTTGATTTTCCCAGACGACCTTTGCCGTTTGAGAGGGTTGTTCCGCTTGCACATTCCCCAAAAGGATAACTACTCCGTTGACCATTCACTTTCCCATCGGTAGGGTAAACATGAAAAGCATCGGAAACCATGGGCGATCTGCTGCTAAACCAACTCTGCGGAATAGAATGTTCTCTGTTATAACAATCACATACATTTTTATAGTTTCCGCATTTCTTCTGTCCGGGTACCCAGGTGCAGGTTGAATACATATCCCACACCTTACCATCTTCTGTCACATCACTGGTCTGATATATCGTGTATAAATAATCATATGATTTTGATTTATACCCATCTGAAATAATGGTGTGCAATTCAGTCTTCAATTGTGCATCCGATTTCCCATTTGCTCTGTTGTAATATGTTGCCGGTGGTTGTGCTACCAGTAAAAGCGTAAATATCGAGACAATACTAAATATAAATAACCTCATTACAAAAAAAATTAAAAAATATATACTAATTAAATGTAGCCTGCAAAAATACGACAATTATTTATATCCAAACACAAAACGCCTGACTTTTAGCATAAAAAACACAAAAATATGCACCCGGATTGAATGTGTCTTTGTTTGTTGAACAAATACATCGTCTGAACTGTTTTTTAGTTGTAAATAAAGAATAATTATCTTCAAATTGATAAATTTTGACTATTTTTGCACACAAATTATCAAACAATAAATAATAAGTATATGTTAAGTTACAAAGAACTTGGATTAGTTAACACCAAAGACTTATTCAAAAAAGCAGTAGAAGGCGGATACGCTATTCCTGCATTCAATTTCAACAACCTGGAGCAATTACAGGCTATTATTTCCGCTTGTGTTGAAACAAAATCTCCGGTTATCCTGCAAGTATCAAGCGGCGCCCGTAAATATGCCAACCAGACTTTACTGCGTTACATGGCACAGGGAGCTGTTGAATATGCCAAAGAATTAGGCTATGCCATTCCTATCGCGTTGCACTTAGACCATGGTGATACTTTCGAACTTTGCAAAGAATGTATTGATATGGGTTTCTCTTCAGTAATGATTGACGGTTCACATCACTCTTATGAAGATAATATTGCTTTGACTAAAAAAGTAGTTGAATACGCACACTCTAAAGACGTTACAGTTGAAGGAGAGTTGGGTATTCTGGCCGGGGTGGAAGACGATGTGGTAGCTGAGCACCATACTTACACCCGTCCTGAAGAGGTTATCGACTTTGTTACCCGCACCGGTGTGGATTCGCTGGCTATTTCAATCGGCACATCACACGGAGCAAACAAATTTACTCCGGCTCAATGTACCCGTGACGAAAACGGCATTCTGATTCCGCCTCCATTGCGTTTCGACATCCTGGAAGAAATTGAAAAGCAAATCCCGGGTTTCCCAATCGTATTACACGGAGCGTCATCAGTTCCCCAAGAGTATGTTGCGACTATCAACAACAACGGTGGCGCACTGAAAGATTCTATCGGTATTCCTGAAGAACAATTGCGTCGTGCTGCTGCATCAGCTGTATGTAAAATCAACATCGACTCTGATGGTCGTTTGGCAATGACAGCATCTGTACGTGAGACATTTGCTAAAAATCCGGGTGAGTTTGACCCTCGTAAATACTTAGGTCCGGCTCGCGAAGAACTGAAAAAACTGTACATGCACAAAACTAAAAATGTGCTGGGTAGTGCAGGGAAAGCTTAATTTAGCGGAAAACTGAGAACGGAAAGCGAAAAGCTTTTCATACAAAAAATCTTACTAAGTAAAAGAGATGCCGGAAGGTGTCTCTTTTTTATTTGTAGGCATACAGGGCTTCGGACAGGAACATTTCAAGTTCTTCCGGTTTTACATTCAGGGTTAATTCCCCATTGATGGCATAAGAAATTTTACCGGTTTCTTCTGATACAATGATCGCGATGGCATCGGTTTGCTCGGTAATGCCTAAAGCTGAACGATGTCGCAATCCCAGTCGTTTGGGAATTTGCTGGTTTTTTGAAACGGGAAGAATACAGGAGGCTGCAATTATACGCTCATTACTGATAATCAATGCTCCATCGTGTAAGGGACTGTTCTTAAAAAACAGGTTTTCTATCAAGCGGGAGTTAATCGCAGCATCAATAATTTCACCTGTTTGGGCATGTATGTCTAAGTTGTTTTTACGGGCAATGATGATGAGACCTCCCATGGAACGCTTGGCCAGACTCCTGCATGCCAGCACAATCTGGACAATATTATAATCGGTTTTTTCCGACTCTGTTCTGCCGTTACCAAAAAATCTCTTCATAAAGTTTCCAAACGCCCATTTTCTTTTTGCTCCAATCCTGGAAAAGAAACGCCTGATTTCCTCCTGAAACAAAACAATCAAGGCAAATGCTCCGACGCTTACCACGCGGTCGAGTATGCCTCCCAGTAACTCCATCTTGAAAACATAAGAAACGAGATACCACATGATCAGAAAACTCAGGATCCCAATGAAAACATTCAACGCTCCTGATTTCTTAAGCAATAAAAAAAGCTGATAGAGCAGGACAGCCACCAGTACAATATCAATGATATCTTTTAATCCAATCTGAAATCCCATAGTCAGTATGTCATTTGGTTGATTGTGTGTATGCATTAAATATCCGGATGGCTTCAACCGCCTCTTTTACATCGTGCACCCGCAGGATGGATGCTCCACCCATCAAAGCCAACATATTCAGCGCAGTTGTTCCGTTCAGAGCTTCTTCAGGGTCTACCCCCAACAGTTTGTAGATCATCGATTTTCTCGAAATTCCAACTAATAAGGGCGCATTTATCTGTCTGAAAATGGACAGCTTACTCATCATCTCATAATTCTGTTCCAGTGTTTTGGCAAACCCGAAACCCGGGTCTATAACCACATCATGTACCCCTAATAACCGGAGTTGCGCCACTCTTTTTGCTAAAAACTGTAACACATCAGCCACTACATCCTCATACTGAGTCTGTTCCTGCATGTGCTGTGGATTTCCCCGGGTGTGCATCAGCACGTAAGCGACCTGTAAGTCCGCAATGGTTTCAAACATAAGTTGGTCCAGCGTACCTCCTCCAATGTCGTTAATCATAGCCACCCCGTACTCCTGAACCGCCATTCGGGCCACCGGCGACCGGAAAGTGTCGACCGAGAGCACAGCTTCAGGAAATTTTTTACAAATAATTTCAAGCGCTTCGGAAATTCTTTTAATTTCTTCATCAACCGAAACAGGTGCTGCCTGCGGCCGGGTTGAATAACCACCCACATCAATAATGGTTGCTCCTTCTGCTAAGAAAGTCTCAACCTGCTGAAGCAGCGTGCGATCTGATTTGTACCGGCTGAACGCAAAAAAAGAGTCGGGTGTAATGTTTACAACCCCCATCACGACAGGTGTACGCAAATCATAGAGTTTACCTTTCAGTTTCAGAAATAAATCCGAATCATGCATTTTGTGGCCAGTTTTTTTATTAATCTCCGCAAATTTAAGAAAATATTATACGAAATGATGCTTATTCCCGTTTATTTGAACATAAAATACAGATAAACAGGAGGAAATTTTTCAATTTTGAACAATAAAATTTGATTTCTCCTGTTTTTTCAGCGAATAACTTTTAGATTAAAATGCTGAAGTAGCAAGAAATTCGTTAATTTTGCAAAGTTTGACTAAATAACATCAACTCTATGATACGCATCCCAATCAGCGCTCTCATTATTACATCATTGGCTGTTGCATTTACTGCATGCAACAAAAGTATTGGCGTTTCAAGTTCCACAACGGGCTGGCCTTATGACTACAAAGCGGAAAATGCTTTCAGAGCTTCGGCCGCCTTTTCATCACAGGTGCCCCCGGGCATGGTTGAAATACCAGGAGGGAGTTTTGTGGTCGATGATGTGGATGAGTTTGAAACGGCTAACCGCAGGATTCGCCCGAACGAACTGAACACCCGCCGGACTTTGTCGGTTAATAGTTTTTATATCGACAAACATGAAATCCGGAATATCGACTGGCGGGAATATCTGAACTGGTTAACCGCGGTTTACGGCAATGTAGCTCCAGAAATCATTGAAAAAGCGAGACCAGATATGAATGCCTGGACAAAAGGACTGAGCGATAACGAGCCATTTTTGATGAATTATTTTACGCATCCGTCGTTCAATGAATATCCGGTGGTGTGCATCACCTGGGAACAGGCCGCTGCCTATTGTTCCTGGAGAAGCGATCGTGCCAACGAATTACGACTGATCAAAGCCGGTGTTATTCAGGCACCTAATTTCAGGGCAATTGCTGAAATGACAACCTTAGAAGCTGTTGAGAATGCTATATTTACTTCGAAGAAATTTTTTACCGGTCAGCAGGATAACTTAGCGAAAACCTATAACAGCATGTATCCCGACTTCCGCTTACCTTCCGAAGACGAATGGGAATTTGCCGCTTATGCTCGTAAAAGTACAGATCCTGAAAACAAGGTTAGAATTTATCCCTGGGGAGAAAGGAATAATGGCAAATTGTCTCAGCTACAACGCGATCAACAAAAGGCTCATTATAACCAAAGCGGTGCAAACATAAACTCAAATGTATTCTCCCGTACAGTTCCGGTAGGCTCTTTTGCCCCGAATGATTTTGGTTTGTACAATATGGCCGGCAACGTGAACGAGTGGGTATTTGATCAATACACAACACGCGGCAACCTGAACAGGATTGACAGTGTGGATGTATTAGACACCTTCCTGCCCGATTATCACAAATCAACCGACAGTCGTGTTTACAAAGGCGGTTCATGGAAAGATCCTGTATATTGGCTGCACCCCGCTTCCCGCAGGTATCTCGACCGCAACAAATCGGCTAACGACATTGGATTCCGCTGCGCGATGAGTATCGTTCCGGGACGTTTATGATGTGATAAGTACTTTAGCTGTATAAGTTTTACCGGCAGTGTTTTTCCCCACAAGCCCTCCAACTTCTGTAGTCCCTTGTATGGTTATGATCCTTTAACAAGCGGAAATGTTTACATTGAACGATGTACATCGTTCAGGCATAACGTAACGTTACGTCACAACATGACGTAGGGTTGCGTCATGGCATGACGAGGCTTTACGTTTAATCTATGCATCGGGCGTCTCAAATCTTATATAGTGTTCTGTTTCCACGGCATTAGGAGAAGCTATTTCACCTCACTTCAAACTTATATACGCAAACATGACCGTAGGTTTCACCCGGCTTGAGAATCGTATTCGGGAAAGCGGGTTGATTCGGACTGTCGGGATAATGCTGAGTCTCCATGGCAAAAGAGGTGCGGTAGTTATACACTTCACCGTATTTCCCACTGTCTTTACCCTGGAAGAAATTACCTCCATAGAACTGCATGGCCGGCTGATCGGTCAACACCCGCATCTGAACTCCGTTAGAAGGCTCAAAAATAACGGCTGCTTCAGTGAATACATCTCCATGTTTATGCAGAATCCAGTTGTGGTCGTAACCCATACCGTTCTTCAGTGCATCGAATGGCTGATTGACACGTTCGCCTACTGCTGTCGGTTTACGGAAATCCATCGGAGTTCCTTCAACGGTTGCCACTTCGCCGGTTGGAATCAATCCTGCGTCAGTTGGATTATAGAAAGGTGCATGAATCTGCATCACGTGTGAATTGATTTCTTTAGCAGTTCCTGAGTTAAATCCGTGCAGGTTGAAGAAAGAGTGGTGCGTGATATTTACCGGAGTCGCTTTATCGGTGGTGGCTGCATAAGTAATTTTCAGCTCGTTTTCGTTGGTCAGGGTATAAACCACTGTTACCGACAGATTACCCGGGTAACCTTCTTCTCCATCTTTCGAAAGATATTTCAGTTCCAGTGCATCTTCGTTTTGCGCATTTTTAAATGCACGGGCATCCCACACCACGTTGTGAAAACCTTTGGGACCACCATGCAGGTGATTCTCGCCATTGTTGACAGCCAACTGATAATCCACGCCATCGAGGGTGAATTTACCTTTGGCAATGCGGTTACCATAACGACCAATCAACGCGCCGAAATAGGCTTCATTCCCTTTTTGATAGGCTTCTAAAGATGAAAAACCAGTCACGACATCGAGCATGTTGTTGTTCCTGTCGGGTACCCACAGATTGACAACCCTTCCTCCGAAGTTGGTGATTTGCGCTACCATACCCCGACGGTTTTTCAGTGTATATATGCTGACTTCTTTTCCATCGATGGTTCCTTTGAAATCGGCTTCATTCATCAGTTTTACATCAGAAATCTTACCGGTTAATTTTTTAATCAGTTCAACTTCTTTCGGGTCAAAAGGTGTTTTATCCTGACGATAAATGTCGTGGAACCACAGAACCGGTTCTTTTTCATTTGGTTTGGGTTCATCCCAGGCAAAAATTGTGTTTGTTTTGCCCGATACAAAGCCCCAGTTGATAGCGCCTACGTTATTCTTCTTCAGTACCGGCATTACATTGCTGAAAAGGCTATTGTTGCGACGGGCCATGTACTCGGTACAAATCATCGGACGACCATGGGTTTTAAGCAGGTCAATCCACAATTGATGATTTTCGGGATCACGGTAATTGTGATAAGTGAGCACATCAGAATTAGCAAGCTGGAATTCATTTAACTCCGGATATTTAAAGAACCACACCCCTGCACTGATGGGTTGCGTTGGGTTCACTGCTCTCGCCCATTTAAACACATTTTTCAACAATGGCATTGAATTCATGCCGTGTTTGCTGTTGCCCGGTTCGTTGTACAAGTCCCAGAGTAATATTCTTTCGTCATCCTTGAACGCGGTCATCACGTCCTTCACGTATTTTTCCAATACCGGAAATAAGGTGGCAGTGTCTTTACGCAGACTTACAGCAGGATCCTGCACCCAACCTGAGTTATGAATGCCCGGTTTGGGCTCCGGTTGTTTCCCGGCAACTGTTTCTTCGTTCCAGCAGTCATCAAAGAAAACGAACATCGTTTTAATTCCATGTTTTGAAGATATGGTCAGGTACTCATCCATGCGTTTCTTCAATCCTTCCGCATCGGCTTTCCAAACTTCACTGCTTAGGTAAACGCGCATCAGGTTGAAACCCAGTTCTTCGGCCCAGCCCAGTTCTTTATCGATGGTAGCGGCATCAAATGTTTCACCGGCCCACATCTCCACCTGATTGATGGCTGAACTGGGCTGAAAATTACATCCTGCAAGCCAGGGTTGTTTCGCATACCAGACAGCAGCTTTTTCTTTGGCCCAAACTTCAGAGCCTGCCTTTTCTCCCGATTGGGTACAGCTGGTAGAAATTACAACACTTGCCATCAGCAAAAAGAAAGTGCTGATGTGTTTTGATTGTTTTTGCATACTATTTACATATAATATTTATCGACTATTTTCAGTTGTTGGACCTTGCACATACAACTGTCCATTTTCATCAATCGCCATCCGATCAATAAAGACAACTCTTGTATTACCGGTATCGCTTGTCCGTCCGTGATAGACACACAGCATTTCTCCGTCCGGCAAAGTTAAAACCATATTGTGTCCTGTACCGGTAACTTTTCCCCCATCATGTATATTCTTCTCTAAAACAGGATTATTTTCCGCTTTCACGAATGGTCCCAATGGGTTATCTGCTGTAGCATAACCAACAGCATAATTCTGTCCTCCAAAGAAATTTGCCGAATACATCATATAGAATGTATCATGCTTCTTAAACAGAAACGACCCTTCTGTCCACCTGCGATTCACTTCCCTGCTGATCACAGAGCGACTTTCCCATTCGGCTTGCTTATCATCCATCGTGACAGGTGGGCGTAACAAAAGTACAGGTTCCCCTGCAACGCCTGAAAAATCAGGATTTAATTCGACACCATACACCCAACTTTCCTCGATTTGATCATACCAACCCTTTTGTCTTGCCCAATCAGCAACTTCACTTTCCACGGGATTCTTGTAACAACACCTGGAGTAATAGAGATAGGTCTTCCCATTTTCATCGTCAAAATATACGTTTGCATCAATTATAGGATAACCGGGATCAAAAAGCGGAGTATCTGAAAGATTCACAAATGGTCCTGTAGGATAATCAGAAACAGCAACTCCAATGCGAAAATTTTCCAGTTCATCAGTAGGATTGTATTTCCAGTTAGCACTAAACCACAGATAGTATTTCCCATTTCGTTCATAAACTTCTGGTGCCCAGAAACAATCAATCGCCCAAGAACCGACCGTAGCTCCTTCGTACACCTGTCCCTCATCTTTCCAGTTCTGCAGGTCATCAGAAGAGTAGGTTTTAAAACCATTTACTTCTTCAGTTGTTCCATACAAATAATACTTTCCATCCGAAGCTCTGAGAATAAATGGATCTCCCAACTGTACAGGAAGGGGATTGACAAATTGAACTTTATGGTTTTGATTTTGGCTACATGAGAATAATGCTAATAAAAGACTAATAGTTAAAATAATTTTAAATGAGACCTTCATATAGAAAAATTCGTTCGTTTCGATAGTTGAATTAATTTTAAATGTTAGCAAGCTACTTCTGATTAGCATACAATAATGGTTTAAATATGAAATTGCGATTAAAGCACTATTTTCTTAATAAATTCCCTTTCTTCTGCCTTTACTTTCACAATAAAGATACCCGTACAGTTACGACAAGAAACAGAGGAACTATTGCTCACCTTGCTTAGCAAATGTCCAATCGGATTATACAGTTCGATACTCTCAACATGCTCTATACCCTTAACCCATATGCGGTCATTATTTCTTATTAACGAAATATCGGCCTCGTTAGCAGCAATAAAATCTGTATCATTAACATCCCCTACAGTAAACGTTCTAATGTCGGCAAACTGACCACCGGCATAAGCCGCATCAACGGCCTGTACTGACCATTCATACACACCATCAGGCAGAGTCATCGTTTTAGTCTTTGCCATATACGCATTTCCAAAAGCATACAACTTTCTTTTGCCGGTTGCGAGATTTGCCTTCGGATGAATAACATATTTCCCTGTAGTAGTATTTTTTAAATACAAATTATAGGTTAAACTTGCCGAAGGAGTTTTGTCGTCGGAGGCTGCTCCCCAGGAAAGAGTGACCATGGAACCATCCACAACACCCGATAAATTAGCGGGTGCTGAGGGAGGATTATTCGTAGCGGTATAAGTCGTATTCTTGTAAATCCCATACCGGAGTACACCATCATTATCTCTGCCTTGAATGGCGAAATCAAGTATTCCATCATTATCAGCATCAATAACTTCTACTACAGGATAATCTAAACCGGGGATAGATGCAGATAGGGTTTCATTCTTTTCAAACTGTCCGTTTACAGTATTATAAATATAAAAAGCAGTGGATCTTACCTGCGGAGATCCATTATTGTTCCCTGCAATAATAATATCGTAGTATCCATCGTTATTGATATCGGCGGCAACTCCATAGCTTGAGACCGACATTGACCTGTAGACCTCACTAAAACTTTGCTCAATTTGGAGGTCACCTTCCACATTTTTATAATAGGTTAGCGGAAATCCTGTAGTGCCACCTACCGCAGCTGACTGGACTAAATCCCATTCTCCATCGCCGTTCATATCGACAAACATACTGGCTGTTGTATTTCCCATTATTACATGCGGAAATTTTTGTTCCCTGAATGTTCTGTCTCCATTGTTGATAAATAGTGCAATATACTTTTGTGTAGGTCTTGGATATTCAATATGACCGGAAATAAGAAAATCAATATAACCATCGTGATTGAAATCAATAAGATCAATCCTGCTCGAATTTACCTGCGTAAGCATCGTAGTATTATCATTTTTAGTCATAATACTCCTCAAATCGAAGACGACAGAGTCATTTGCTGCATCCTGGAAACGCACGATATGTACGTTCCCCTGGGCCTGATACAAATGAATATAATCCATTAATCCATCATTATCAAGATCAGCTATTACATGTGATCCACCATAGCGTTTTGTTAGTTTCGAGGAAAAGGGATCTGATTCTTCAAGACAAAAGTCTGACGACATTAAATAGCTGTTAAAATAACCACTTTCACGTCCGGCAGTGACTCCCGAATTAAATAAATCCAGTTTGCCGTCGCCGTTAAAATCGTCCCACATCCAATACTGGGAATCCCCTCCCGGAAACTGGTTAGCTTCCCCAACAAGCATAAACGATCCTTGACCATCTCCTGTATAAAGATAGGTTGCATTATTATCAGTAGTTGCCGTTCCCTTTTTCCCGGAAAATATAACATCGACATGACCATTGCCATCAAAATCCACTGCTGATATGGCGCCGCCACATAGTCCCTCCGAGTTTGCTTTCTCAAGCAATAATTGCTGGGCCATTATCGCCTGCAATATATTCATCGAAACAATAATTGTCAAAATAAAATACCTCATACTCATTTATTTATTATGTTGCAATTAGAAAACCACTTTTTTAACAAAATCATTGCCTCCGATGGTTGCTTTAACTACATATATGCCAGGGATAGTCTGGAAAGATATGCTCTGATTGTTTCTGACTGTTTTCAACAAAGATCCGGTTGTGCTGTACAACTCTATTAACTCAACATCTGTGCGGTCGTTAATCATTATATAACCGTTGCCTATTGTCAAATGGATGTCATCGGCATTACCTACAATGTCTTTAGTAAGATCTCCTATAATAAATGATTTGATTTCAGCGAACTGACCCCCGGCATAAGCCGCATCTACAGCCTGCACCGACCATTCATATTCTCCATCAGGCAATGTCATTGTTTTTGTTTTTGCCATATAAGCATTTCCATGCTCATGAACCTGTCTTTTCCCGTTAGTTAAGTTTGCTTTTGGAAAAATGACATACTTACCTGTTGTTACATTTTTTAAGTACAAATTGTATGTTAAACTTGCCGAAGGAGTTTTATCATCGGAAGCGGCTTCCCAGGTAAATGTAACCTTAGATGCATTGACACTATTGGTCAGATTGCCCGGTACTGTGGGAGGGGTGTTGGTTGCTGTAAATATTGTGTTTTGATAAACAACATACGTATTGGTTGCAGTGGCATCTTGTCCCATCATCGCAAAATCGAGAATTCCATCGTTATTGGCATCAATTACCGCTAAAGAAGGGTAGTCTAATCCGGTCACAGCATCTGCCAGTGTTGTATTGAGGTCAAAATCCTGAGTTCCTGGGTTATATATATAACATCCTACCTTTTTCGCAGTACCTACAAGTCCGGTAAAGATAAAGTCATAATATCCGTCGTTGTTCAAATCTGCAATGGCACCAAAAATAGTTCCGGTAGCTGAAGAACCTGTTTTATACTGTTCAGTAAAAGTTCTTTGCAATTTTAGTTCTCCACTCTCTTGTACATAGTAGCTAAGAGGATATCCCACAGTTGAACCCACAGCTACCGAGCTAACCAAATCCCATTCTCCATCACCATTTATATCTGCAAAAAGGTCAGTTGCACCATTACCTGCAATAAACTCAGTAAATTTTTGTTCGGTAAAAGTTCGATCTCTATTATTCAGAAACAAAGCTCCATATTTTTCGACCGGAGTAGGAAAAGCGATATGTCCCGTCACCAGAAAATCAACAAAACCATCATGATTGAAGTCAACAAGTGTTATGCGTGCTCCATTCATCTGCGTGGCCAACGTAGTTCCATTCATTTTTGTTAAAGGCAACTGAAAAACAACTGAATCATTATCCACATCCTGAAAGCGAACGATATGCTTCACAGTTTGTGCCTGATAAATATGTACAAAATCCAGTAACCCATCGTTGTCGAAATCTGCAACAGCTGATTGCTGCCCGTATATTTTTGTTGGTTTTACGGGGAAAGGATTGCTTTCAGTCAAACTAAACTCTGTATCGGTGCTAGCTAAATATTGCTGCATGTAAGCATTATCCGCCCCGGCAAGGTATCCGGTATTATATAGATCTAATCGGCCATCCCCGTTGAAGTCCTCCCATGAGAAACAAGGGAAGCTTCCTCCTTTAAGACCCAAATCCCCAATAAGATTAAAATTCCCATTCCCGAGTCCGTGATATACAGCTACCTTATTAGCCAAGACAGAAGAGGTATTAGTTTCGTTTCTTCCAGAAAAGATAACATCCATGTTACCGTCTGCATTCATATCAACAACAGAGACAGCTCCACGTATGATTCCTTCTGTTCCTGTTACTTTTAGCAGTTCAGTTTGAGCTACTGCAGCATTAACGAGTATACCTAAAATAAGTGTAAAAATTACCTGTTTCATGATCATTAAATTTAAGTGATTAATATATTGTTTTTTCAAATTACTTATTAAATACAGTACCGGAGGATGTGATTGAAGGACTTCCTCCTTCAACGTATGGCCAGTCTTCAGCATCCCATTGTATCCGATCAAGCATGAGTTGCCTCCCATCCGTGCCTGTTGTTTTAAATCCATGGTATAATATCCAGTCATTACCAGCAACATCCTGCACAATCTGCGAACAATGTCCATTACCCACAAAAGTTGAATTTGCACCTATGACCGTATGCCAGCCATTGTTTAACATGTTGGTTCCTTTTCTACTGAAATATGGACCGAGTAAAGACTCTCCTCTTCCCACAATTAGCTGATAAGTGCTATTCACTCCCTCACAGCAAGAGCCTATGGATGCAAAAAAATAATAGTATTGTCCTCTTTTGTGAATATATACGCCCTCATATGCTGTTCCTGCCACTTTAACTTTTTCTGCATCCTGTTTTACCGACAACCCGTCTGCACTTAATTCAATGGCATATATTCCTCTGAAACTTCCCCAAAACAAATATTTCTTTCCATTTTCTTCAATATAAAACGGGTCTATTGAGTTCTGCACTCCGATTTCACTACTGGTAAATAACTTACCTCTGTCGGTGAACCTCGTATACGGTTGTGATGAAGTTGCGACTCCTATACCGTTAGCCCACTCTTCACCCCATTTTGACAAAGAATAATACATTACATATTGTCCGTTTATATAGTTAATATCAGGTGCCCACAAATCACCTCCGGAAAGAAATGAAGGACGGGTTTCGTTTGTAAAGACGGTAGTTATCATTTCCCAATCAATCAGATTCTTCGATGCCATAATCGGCATATTTCTCGAAGAAGATTCTGTTGCGTAGAGGTAAAACCGTCCGTCTAATCCCCGAATAACGGTCGGATCAGGTAACTCTTTTTCAGAAACCGGATTTTGGTATGTCACAGGACCATCATCCGAATCTCCCTCAACCAAAGTGAATGTTCCGTCCCCGTTTCCTCTATAAACATACGTTGAATTGTAGTTTGACGCTAAATCGGTTACCTTTTTTCCTGAGAAAATTATGTCAACATGACCATCTGCATTAAAATCGACAACTGATATCGCACCAGCACACAGACCATCAATGGCAGTTTTCTCCAGCAATGGTAACTGTGCTTTAATTGCCGGCACATTAACAACCATGGCAATAAGCAAAAAAGCCAACATTATTTTTTCATGTTTCATTAGTACACAAATTATCCAATTTCAACATATTATTATTCAACCCGTTGCCCCTTAACAGGAGTCTGAGAATCCTTTGTCATTACATAAGGCATCTGCCAAATTTCACCTTTGATACTGCCATAATACAGATAGGATTTGCTCGGTGTATCAGGATTACCATCTGCCCAAAAGTATTTGAACGGGTCAACTCCATTTACAACTTTTCGAATATAGTTATGATTTAGCTGACTGTTATTTGTTATTTGTTGGGCACGTACCCAGGTTCGTCCCTTATCAGAACTCTCCCAACGCACTATTTCTCCGCCTCCGCCCCATTGCTGAGGTGAATTTTCGGTCGGGGCAATAACTATCCACTTACCATTTTCTACCCATAAACTTCCGGTATCATAATTATGATCGGAGGTAGTTATCTCATGATTCTCCCATTCCAAACCATTCCAATATATTATCTGCCATTTCTTCAACCCATTATTTGGTCCGGGTTGATATCCTTTACCTGATAAATATAAAGCAAGGGGGTTCCCGTTTTCGTCAAATGCTACATCTTTAATATACACATTTTCATTTTTACTGAAAAATTCCTTAAGTAATACGGGGCTGTTAACATCTGTGACCGGTATTGACACAGGAGTTCCATCTACCTTTGTCCAGGTGTTACCAAAATCGGTAGTTTGCATATAATAAATGTTCGTCCGTTGATCTACGTTTCCATTAGGATGCCAATTAAAGAAAAACACAATTTTATCACCTAACTGATTGCTAATCTGGTAATGTCCTCCATTTTTATCTCCCTCACGTTTCATAGCTGCCAGTTGTTTATGTCCTGTCCAGCTACGACCGTCTGGGCTCGTATTAAAATACAGCAGGCGGGTACCCATATATTTCGTAAACAAATGGAGGAATCCTTTCCCTGGTATGTATTTAGGCTGAGGATAAGTCATCTCATCAGTTACAATCAACTCAAATGTTTCAATGTCATAGGGTTTACTGCTTTTATAAATTAATCCCATACGATCTCTGCCTCTTCCGCTTACAAATACAAAAATATAGCCCTCGGAATCCATTGAAATAGAAGGGTTATCGTGAGGGTCAAAAACACCTTTTTTATCATAAACTACTGTTGGTTTTGAGATTGTATTGGTAGTGTGGTCGTAACAACCAATCATACACAAAAGGTAATTACCATACGATTTAGCAGTTCTTCCAGGCTGATCCGCATCCGATTTTCGGGTTTCAGCGATTCCGCCGTATACGAAGAATGTTTTTTTAACCTCCGGTGAATATATGGCCAACGGAATGTGTTTTGCAGTATAGGTTCCCAATCCACCTGAGTATTTATCACCATATTCTGAAAACTGTCCCAAAGTAAACCAAATACCTTTGTAACCATCTATCTTCTTATTATTTAATGGCAGGCAACATACCTGCGTAAATGCTTGTAAGGAAAACAACAATACCGTTACCGACAAACAAAATTTATTCATGATATCTTATTAATTAATCTGTTAATTATAATTTTAGCTTTATAACCTCACTGGCTGCCAGTAAAAATGCTCCTGTTCCATACACTTCCCAGCTATGCCTGGTAATTGATTTAGAAGGAGCTGCACCAATCGGCTGCACCCATCCTACACGACCCGACAATCCAACAGTTTTTGAAAGTGCTATCCATGATTTTTTTACATTGGGGATATATGACTTGTCTAATAGATTATTATTGATTCCCCAGGCAAGTGCATAGCAAAAGAACCCTGTTCCGCTTGTTTCTCCACCCTGATAATATTCAGGGTCGAGCAGGCTGGCCCTCCAGAAACCATCAGGCTGTTGAAGTCCGACAATTCTAGCGGCCATTTCTTTGAATAAATTTTCATAAAACGTACGCTGAGGATAGTCTGCAGGCAACTCCTTTAACACTTTTACCAATCCTCCCATGACCCATCCGTTTCCTCTTGACCAGAAAATTGGTTTTCCATTCTTCTCGAGGCGATCATTTCCGTCGTTTTTTACAAGAAAATTATAATCCCTGGCAAATAAATGATGTTCTTTACTATACAGCAAATCATAACATTCTTTGAAATATATGTCGCTTTGCTGTAAATACTCCATCTTATTGGTAGCAACGCCAAGTTTGACCAATGCGGGAGGTCCCATAAACAAAGCATCGCACCACCACCATTTGATGGTTTCAATTCCTTTTACAGGATATGGAGTGTTTATAAACTTATTGATGGTATCAATAGTCGCCTGAATCATCACGGGATCTTTCTTAATTCTGTAAAGATCTATGTATGTTTGAGATATGGCAATGTCGTCGGCATGATACCACCGCTTATACGGCAGCCAGTTCTGCGACTCGCCCATCTCTATTAAAGCATCGAATATGTCTTTTGATTTCGTTGTTTCCCATGCAGCATACAGTCCGGCATAAAAAGCCCCGTTGGTCCAATCTCTGGGATCATGTTTGGGAGTTTCGATTTGCCATTTGGAAACCTTTAGTATTTCTGATTTGATGTGTTTTTTACTGAAATAATGCTTGTCGTTACCCGATTGAGAAAACACCATCACAGCAGAGAACAGAAAAATAGATAAAAAAATCGTTTGTTTCATATATGTTTTGTTTTTATTTCCGGAAAAGCATTTATATAATACGTTTCAATTTTTATTGCATAGCCCACAGATCTATCGACGAGATATTAACGAACTGACGGTTTTCAGAATCCCAGTTTTCAATCCCTTTGATACGGATGTATCTGACTTCATGGGTTTGATCGAATAAAAAGTCATGTCCACCCAAGGCCGCTGTAATGTCTTCAGAAGTATTGTCATCCCTTTGAGCTGCTGTTGGTTTGATATTTCCGGAAGGCCGGTCCACATAGCACGTTTTTAAAAGTTTCCATGTTGGTCCAAAGCTACCCCCGTTATCATCAGGGTTATATGCCGCATCCGGCTCAACAGACCCCCATATTTCAAAATGTCTTAAATTTCCTCCTGCATAAAATCTCCTCGTGTTGCTGGGTCCACCTCTTTGATAGAGTCTGATCTTGGTTAATTCAAACAGTTGTCCCAAATCAATGGTAAAGAACTGAGGAAGAACATGTCCGTCGAGCTTGGAGATGTAAGAAAAATTCTCAGTAACACCATTGTTCTGCCAGATTCTTTGCACATAATTATTAGCTGCATTAGGTTCTGAATAATCACCGGGAAGTATTTTCAGTGAGAATGCTGACTTATCTACAACTTTCTCCTCTTTTTCAATTGGTTTTGTTTCTACCTTGACCATCTCGGTCACTGTATGAAAGGTATCAATCGCGTTTACAGCTGGCTTATATACGGTTAACATTAAAACACCTTCTTGTGCATTAAAATCGTAATCTTCAAGGTGTACTTCGCTTTCATCAGCATCAACGATTAACAATCGCTCTTCCCCACCAATGGCAATATATCTTATCTCCTCCGACAACATGCCATTTTCTTTAAATCCCCATTTTATAACAGGTTCATCCTTCTCATTAAAAGCTATTGTATTAACAGCTCTGTTCAGCAATGTCTTCCGATAATCATTGCCATACACCGCCCCGACTATTTCTCTGCCTACTGAACGATTCTCATCCCCATCGAACGAAAACACTTCAAAAGTATAAACTCCTTCCGGCAAGTCATTGACAATTACGTTCACCTCCTGCACACCAAATACCCGGTCGATAGGAAATACCTTCGAGTCTTTTTTGTTATTCCAGTAAACGACAAAATGTGTGATTGAAGGATCAGATAAAACCAACCACTTGAGTTCCACCCTGTTTTTCCCGGGAGATATCTTTAACGAATCCACTTTCCCCGGATAAATTATTTCTCCTCCCTCCAGGTATTTCTGATAATTATCTGTCATACCTTCACATGACAGCATCAACCAAGGCAGTAAAATCACAACGAGAATAAATACCGATATTTTATATGCAAATCTTTTCATTGAAGCTTTATTTATCATTTACAATTTATAATTATTCCACAACCTCTCCATATAAAGTTATTTCCACGATATTGATATGACCGATAGAAGTCCCCCCCCCATACAGTATTGGTTTTAAATCGTACATACCTCACAGCCTCGTTATAATCGAACTCAAACTCTTCACCATCTCTTTGACGTTGAACATCTTCTTCCGTATACTCTCCCTGAGGTAAGCCGGAAGGTTTAAACGAAACACAAGGTTGATCTCTTAAAGGAATCCAGGACTCATCCCAACTGCCATCAGGGTTGGGAGCCAAAGAGCCGAACAGTTCAAATTCTTTCACCGCTCCTGCATTGTAGATATATTGGGCGCCGGTAGTTCTGTTATAAACAACAATTCTCGACAGTTTGGCTTTCACTCCCAGATCGAAGGTAAACCATTGCGGAAGCCCGTACCCAACCGTGGTGACAAAATCCTGATTTGTATATATTTCATCCCATATTCTATTCATTGTCCTTCCGGCTTCATGAGGAGTATTCTGATCCGAAGGAAGATTATATTGTTTGAATTTCGCTTTGTCTAATTTCGACTCATAATACGGAGTAAACTCCTGAGTAAAAGTTTCGGTGGTATTGTTCCACCTATCCCTTACTTCCATCCTAAGGCTTTGCGGAATTGCATCAAGTCCCCTGATACTGAAGTTCGTTTTCTCTGCGGAGGTATAAAATGTTTCCAGAACGTCCCAATCTTCATTTTGATCCTGCGCATAGAAATATATTCTCAGGTTTGCTTTTGAAGGGTTTGACACCTCAAACTTGACCCCGCCGAATGTTTCCGTTAGACTTTCTTTGATAGAATTATAGGCTACATAGATAGGGGCTTCCTGAGGAATACAGGAGATTTGTATAGGTTCTGACTCCTTTCCGTTTCTACCTACTGAATAGAGGTTAATAAGGTATTCCTTTTCTTCACTAAAGCCATCAATCAGTAAATAATTAGTATAGTAAGATGCTTTTACCTCCCTGACTATCCCTGACTCTAAAACAGCCTGAGCTTTGACATACAAAAAGTTTTTATCCAAAGGTACTTCGTACGTAATTTTAACAGCACCAGGCAATGCTTGGGCAACAGGATTCTGGATTTGTGGAGGAGCCTCTCCATCCTGATTGATAGGTAAATGTTGCTCCTCATCACAAGCCAGGGTTAATAAACCCAAGATCATTGAAACTAAAAATAATTTAAGGATTTTCATACGATAGTTTTTATTTTTTTGTGGTTATAGAGAACCCACATGTCAGCATTATCATCAATTTTTATATTAATATTTATGCGCTTGTTTCACACAATATGCATCATTTAATAACCGTAATTTTGTATTAAATTCTTATTGACAAGCAACTCGCTTTCCCTGATGGGCCAGAAATAATCTCTCATCGAGAAGGTCTGATTGTACAAGACACGCTCACGGTAGTAGTATTCCTCGTTCGATTGATTATAGTCCCATCCCGTTATGGGTTTATTCAATTCGATGTGCGCAAGTCTCCATCTTCTGAGATCCCAAAAACGGGAACCCTCAAAGGCCAATTCTATCAATCTTTCCTGTTGAATAATTTCCCGGAGAGAAGATTGTGTTTTATATTTTTCCGGATTTTTAGCATAATTATCCCATGATGCAGCAATAGTTGGAATACCAGCTCTTTGGCGTACTTTATTGAGCCATGTATAAGGCGAATCCTCGTCGATTAATCCGTCAGGATCACCCAAAGGTCCGTATGCCTCGTTTAACGCCTCGGCATATAGCAGATACAGATCAGCTAAACGTATCAGGGGCCATGGATAGTTTTGAAGTGTATAGGTCGAGTTACTGGTCAGAGACACAGCGCTCTCATAATTCACAAGCTTTTTGGGCCAATATCCTGTTACATTTGTTCTCGCCGTTGTGGGAGCCACCTGAAATTGACCTACCTTTGTTCGCAGTAGATATTGGTTGTTATCATCCAAATTCCCTTGCCCGAACCAGAGACCACCATCAAAAGCAAGCGACGCATAAAATCGGGGTTCCCGGTCAATGTGCAATCCTACCGTTGTATAATCTAATTGCAGATAGTATTTATATTTCTCATCGACAGGGACTTTCTTTAACGTGTGCCTGTTGTCGTAGTCGTATGTTTTATCCTCCGACAAGGGTAAGCCGTTCGCCGAATAAAACATTTCTGCAATTTTCAAAGGAGGAGAATACCGCCCCCAGGTTTCAGTGTTGCCAAGTGTTGAGGGGTACTTACTGGACATAATGCCCGGAGGAGTTGCGTTTTTTTGTGAACTGGTTGCCAAACTTTGGTTATTAGCCCATATTATTTCGCCATTCCATTTTACTGAAACACTATTACGTACCGAAATTAATGTTTTAGTTTCATCAGATGGATTTACTAAAGGTAGAGGATAGTTGGCATACTCGTACAACCTAAAATACTTTTCTGCCAGTATCACAGCTTCTTTACAAGCATCTGCGGCCCTGACCCACTTTTGATTATCTCTGGTATTATTAAATAACCGCACACCTCTTCCATCTTCAATGTCTTCATACTCAGGGATAAAACTATTGAATAAAGGACTGGCCGCCGTCACCAATATCTGAGCTTTAACAGCAAGGCAAGTCGTCTTGGTTATCCTTCCCAATTCAGTAAGTTCAAAATCAATTTTCTCAGGTAAATAAGGTGCTGCCTCATCCAGTAACTGTACCATGTAATCTACACACTCGTCGACAGGTTCTCTGTATAGTTTCATGTCTGCTGATTTCGCATTAATCGGCAGATTTTCTTTTATCAGAGGAATAGGTCCATACATTCTAAATAACCAGAAATGGTAATATGCTTTTAAGAATTTTGCTTCAGCTCTCCAACGGTCTTTTTCTACCTGTTGCATATCAGGAACTTTATCAATATTCTCAATTAATATATTGCAATCCCTTATTCCATTGAATGGATTCGAACCATTGACAGTTCCATTCCAATAATCTAAATAAGGTGATGTAGCTCCCTGATATCCCATAGCAATCATCGTCGCATTAATTGCACTTGTTGTCGTAATATAAGGGTGAAGAAACCAGTACTCATCACCGCAGGCTATTGCTGGATCGAAACTTATATTGCCCTGTGTAGGTAGATGTCCGTAGCATGTAAACAGGCTTCTTTCCGCCAAAGCCCTCATGGTAAAATTTTCTTCAAGAGTTTGTATATTGTCAGGAACGACATCCAGATAATCGCAAGAATTTAAAACGATCAGCAGCAAGGCATATATTGTGATTATTTTTTTCATTATTCTTCTACTTATTAAAATTAGTATTTCATGGTCTTATAGTTGTCTTCAATTAAAATGATGCTGAAGCCCCGATATTGAATACACGTTGTATAGGATATCCTAATCCGTTGGCTGACATTTCAGGATCCCACAACTTGAATTTACTCCAACAAAATAAGTTTGTAGCATTACCATAAATTCTAAAACTGATGGTATTTGCTTTAGGTGATTTGTCAGAAAATGTATATCCAATTTCCAGTTGCTTTAAACGAAGAAAACCACCATCCCGTTGAAACCACGTAGACCGTTGAATATTGTTCTCAATTGAGGAGGTACTCAGACGTGGCCAGAGAGCATAAATATTCCTGTTATCTTCCGACCAATAGCTATCGGCATATGCTTGTAACATATTATTGTTGGATTGATAGCTCACCCCATTAAACGAATAATTATAGTTATCCAAAAATGGAGCAGTATCTGCAACACCTATTCTAAACGACTGACGGGCATTCCCCTGAAAGAAAACACTAAAATCAAGTTTCTTATAACCAGTCGAAATTCCAAATCCATACGATATTTCAGGAGCGGTAGGATAACCCGCTGGCACCATATCAGCGCTTGTAATTTTTCCATCTCCATTTACATCGCGGTATTTAATATCTCCCGCCATATAATCTCCAAACTGTACCGGAGAGTTGGCGACATCCGCTTCGTCAATGAACAAACGTTCTGCAATGTACAGCCATTCCTGTCTAATTGGAAATCCTACCCTTGATCTCCATGCTTCTTCATATTCAGTCTCTTCGTAAACCTCATATTGGCTGGTAGCATGGGTGAAATTTACACGTCCCTGCATCCAGAAGTCCTTGTTAAATGAGTGCGAATAATCCAGTGAAAGATCGGTTCCCTTGCTTGAAGCTTCTCCAACATTGGCTCTGATCACCGGCGAAATTCCCATCGAAGCGGGTATATTTGCTCTTGTCATTAATATATTTCTCCTGTATTCATTAAAATACTCAGCCTCGATATTGAGTTTACCAAAAAGTCCAACTTCCAATGCTAAATTCTTTTTTTCAGATATTTCCCATGTAATATCCGGATTCGAGTATCTTGTTACCCTCACCCCATTATTTGTATAGCCATTATCGGTTCCAAACCGGGCTATATTCGAAACTGTTTCGATATTCGACAAATAGTAAAATCTGTCAGTAGCCGACCCAATCGCATCATTACCAACCAATCCATAACTTGTTCTCAGACGCAGGTTGTTGACAGTTTTCTTAAATGGTGCCCAAAACGCTTCATTCGATATACTCCAGCCCAAACCGAAGGAAGGGAAAAATCCAAAACGATGGTTACTGGAGAAACGTTCCGAACCATTATATCCAAAGTTGAATTCTGCAAAGTATCGTCTGTCGAATGAATAGGTAGCACGTCCGGCAAGACCTAAGTTACGCGATGGGAGTGAAAGCTGTAAACTTCCCGCATTCGCATTTAACTCTTCTCTCATATGAAATACCAGTAATCCCCCTACCGAATGTTTATCATTAAAAAACGATCTATTGTAATTTAATGCATGTTCCATATAAAAGACAGAACTAACGGTCTTGGCTCCCTCCCTGTATTCCAACGAAGGATTTCCTGTGTTTTCATTTAAAATATTAAGTGCATATTCATCTGTTTTTTTATCATAGGATGAAACAACATAATAATAAGGTTTGTAAAAACGCTGAACATCGAAAAAAGACGCACGGGTGGTGTTAGCCAGTGCCCTGTATGTAAGTCCCTCAGTTATAAAATCCAAATTCTGACTGAATTCCAACTGAGCAAGCATTTTCGAACGAGAATAGTCTTTATATCCACGTGTTAGTTCCGCATAGGGGTTCAGGTAGAAACCGCTTGTTTCTGTTTCAGCATTCCCAAACATGATATGCTGAACATTGGGATTTGCCGACTCTGGAAAATAGGCAGGAAAAAGAACGGGATTAGTTCTTACAACCATATTATAAATTTTACTTCCTCCGTTTATTGGTCCTGAATAATCGTCAAAAGTTCCGTTCACTCTTACAATAAGTTCCGTTTTTTTCGACAGGTTGATGTTGATATTCGAACGGAGATTTATAGTCTGCAGGCTGATATTATTATTGAAATTATTTGCACCTACATTTTTCAACATCCCATTATCATTCGTTACTCCAACCGCAACAAAATATCTGGCCGTTGTTCCGCCTCCTGAAACGCTTACATTCAACCGTTGATTCATCGCGTAATCGTTCATCAGCATGTCTTTCCAATCTACCGCAGGATACACATAGGGATTTGTACCTGCAATCGTATTATCAATTTTACTCTGTGAATAGGGCACTGGAGCTAAAGGATTTCTTGTTAAAACAGCTTCGTTATGCAATCTCATGTATGAAATCGGATCAACAAAATCAACATCTTTTGTTGCCCCCGACAAGGAATTTTCAAAACGAATACTGACTTTTGCTTTCCCTTCCTTCCCTGTTTTTGTAGTTACCAAAATAACTCCGTTTGCCCCTCTTGCTCCATACAGTGATGTTGCGGTAGCATCTTTCATTATGCTGAAACTTTCGATATCATCAGGTTGTAATCGGGCTAAATCCGTCGAGGTGACTTCTATGTTATCTATTAATATAAGCGGATCTACTTTATACCCGAACGTGGTCACACCGCGTATGAAAAACTCTGCATTATCTGCACCCGGCTCTCCACTTCTCTGATAAGAAATAACGCCTGCAACCCTTCCTGCAAGTGATGTTGTCAAATTACTACTCGGTACTTTTAACTGTCCCGGAGAAACGGTAGAAATTGACCCTATTACACTTTCCCTTTTTTGTTTTCCGAATGCTACAACCGTAACTTCATCCAAAAGTCCGCCTTTTTCTTCTAAAAGAAGTAATATACTTGTTCTATTATCAACTGCAACTACCTGAGATTCATACCCTAAAAATGAAACCAACAACTTATCAGTCCCTGCTACCTCAATTGTATATGAACCATCTAAATCTGCCGTCACTCCCCTTGTTGTTCCTTGCACTATAATACTTGAACCCGGCAACGGATCACCCGTTACTTTATCCATAACTCGTCCGGTGACCTTTATTGTTGTTCCTTTCGAGATTGATTGATTCAAAATGTTTGCATTGTTGGACGCCCAAACACTTGTAGTCAAAGCTAGTGAGACTATTAAAAAAAATAAAAACTGAAAAAAACATCCCTTAATACGTAACTTCTCACTTTTGATTCCCATGATATCTAATTAAATTTAAAGGTTATTACTACCTAATTGAGTGCAGGGTACGAATCCCTTCTGGATAGTGCCGATTTACAATTTCGTGGTGCAAATATAAGAAGAACCATACAAAAGAAAATAATTCTTATTGGGCAAAAAATAACTCAGTTTGGGATATTTTTGTATAATTCCTACTCCTGACTATTTTAGCACTAAATAATGTTATTATTTTTTTTCAATTAATATTATTTTTGTACCATTAGATATTACATTTGTTGTCCATTGCTCACTTGTCTGGAAAAAACTTAAAAATGAACAAGTACATTTTGCTAATTTCCATGCTCACCATTTCTTTGTTGAGCTATTCCTATACGTTCAAAAAATATCAGGTCAACAATGGCTTGTCCGAGAATTCTGTACAGGTAATTTTACAGGATCATTTGGGTTTTATGTGGTTTGGAACAAAAGATGGATTAAACCGTTTCGATGGATATGAGTTTAAAGTATACAAATCTATATTCAACGATACAACAGCAATAGGCAATAACTTTATCCGGGCTATTTATCAGGATAACAACAACAATTTCTGGATTGGTACCGACAGCCATTTATATTCTTTCAACTACACTACGGAAAAATTCCAGCTTTTCTCCACAAAATCCGACCTGAATGAAAGCATTCACTCCGGGATACAATCTATTTGCAGTGAAAATGATAGCATTCTATGGATAGGCACAAGGAAACAAGGTGCCTTTTGTTATAACAGAAATAACGGTAAATTAAAGCAATATGTACACAAGGAGAATGATCAGTCCCTGAATTCAAATATTATCTGGCAAATTTTCAAGGATTATTCAGGTACTATCTGGTTAGGTTCACGGGAAGGTTTGAGCAGGTATAACCGTGAGACCGACAGTTTTTACACCTACACCTCCCAGAATACTCAAAGAACACTTGTCGATGATGAGATTTTGTCCATCAATGAAGATGCTGAAGGTAATCTTTGGGTCGGTACATGGGCAGGTGGACTGGCACGACTCAATAAATCTTCAAATACTTTCGATTCGTATCTTAATTTCTCACAACCTCCCTTTGTGTCACATATTCGCTCAATTATGGAATATGACAAATCTACTCTATTAGTGGGTGCTGACGATGGACTATACCTGCTGAATAAAAAAACCGGAGAGTCGAGCCGGATAGATAATTCCAAAGATTTCAACAGCCTGAGTGACCAGAATATTTATTCTATTTACAAGGATCATGAAGGTGGTATCTGGATCGGCACCTATTTCGGAGGCATCAACTATATGTCTCCAAATGCAAATATAATAGAACACTATTACCCTAATTTTTCCGACCATTCTCTGTCGGGAAAGGCTGTGAGACAGTTTTGTGAAGATAAGTCGGGTAATCTGTGGATAGCTACCGAAGACGCGGGATTGAACTATTTTAACACAAAAACCAAACACTTCAAAGTTTATCTTCCTTCCGAACGCCATAATAGTTTAAGCTACCACAATATTCACTCTTTGGTGCTCGACGACTACCAATTATGGATTGGAACCTTTTCGAGAGGTATTGATGTCCTGAATTTGAAAAATAATACTTTCCGAAATTATTCATTCAGTAAAGATGATTCTTTATCTGTCAATGATAATTGCATCTTTGCAATGTACAAAGACAGTAAAGGGGATATTTACATCGGGACACCTTATGGTTTGTGCAGGTATAACCGCGAAACCGACAATTTTACACGAATACTGGAGGTATCGGCATTTGTTTACGATATCACGGAAGATTATCTCGGTTCACTGTGGGTCGCATCCTATTCTGATGGCGCCTACCGTCTTGACTATAAAACAGGCAAATGGAAAAACTATCCATATCGACCGGGTAATAGTAAAAGCATTGCATTCAATAAGCTAACCTGTGTATATCTGGATGGAAAACAACGGCTATGGTTCGGGACTGAAGGTCGCGGAATTTGCAAATACAACTATGAAACGGACGACTTTGTAACTATCGACGAAAGAGACGGATTACCCAACAATGTGATATACAGCATTCTTGATGATAAATATGGAAACATCTGGCTGAGTAGTAACCAGGGCATCTCAAAACTTAACCCTGCGACCATGGAAATTAAAACCTATATGCGTGAAGATGGTTTACAGGGAAATCAATTTAATTATCGCTCAGGCTACAAATCCAAGGATGGTGTTTTCTATTTCGGTGGAATCAATGGCTTTAATGCATTCAATCCTGATAACCTTACCGACAATACACATGTACCACCGGTGGTAATTTCTCTTTTCGAAATATTAAGCGAAGAAAAACCGGAAAGAGTCAAAGTTGCCGAAAAAATCAAATTAAAATATAATCAAGCATCGTTCCGTATCAACTTTGTAAGTCTAAGCTTTCAGGCTCAGGAAAAAAATAATTACAGGTACAAAATGGTAGGACTCGACGAAAAATGGACTGACATTGGAAGCCAGCGTACAATATCATTTATAAACCTTTCGCCCGGAAAATACACCTTCAAGGTAATCGGTTCAAACAACGATGGCGTATGGAACGAAGAGGGAGCGAGTATTGAAATAACTATTATGCCACCATTCTGGAAAAGCACATTTGCTAAGGTAATTTACATTTTGATCTTATTTTCATTAATTTACTATATCATCCAATCATATACCAAAAGAGTTCGCTGGAAACAAGAGCTTCATCTCGACCAATTTCAGAAGGAAAAAGAAAAAGAAATGTACGATGCAAAAATAGATTTCTTTACAAATATCGCGCATGAAATCAGAACTCCTGTAAGTCTGATAAAGGCTCCATTGGAGTGTATTGTTAATTCCGGCGACGGAAACTTGGAAACAAAAGATAATTTATCTGTTATTGAGCGTAATACAGATCGCTTACTCGAGTTGATTAACCAATTGCTCGATTTCCGCAAGATTGAAGAAGACAGTTATAAACTGAAATTTACGCAAGTGAATGTGAAAAACGTGTTATCAGATATCTGCTTCCGATTTCGTCCTGCTGCAGAAAGCAAACATCTGAACATTATCCTGCAATTGCCAACAGAGGATATTTACATGCATCTCGACAAAGAGGCATTAATTAAAATTGTAAGCAACCTGCTTACCAACGCCTTAAAATATGCACTAAAGAAAGTCGAAGTAAGCTTAACAAAAACAGTCACGATAAAGGGTGTATACGTCGAAATAAGAGTCTGTGACGATGGTATCGGCATTGCCGACGACATGAAAGAAAAAGTATTCGAACCATTTTTCCAAATCGAAAATAACGAGCAAACAGGAAAGAAAACAGGCACAGGAATTGGTCTTGCACTGGCAAAGCAATTGGTAAAACGTCACAACGGTGAAATCTTTATCACAAACGAAGAAGGTAAAGGAACCGTATTTGTAGTCAAAATACCCGAACACGATGAGACCACCAACTCTATCAATCTCAGTGAAACAATCATTGAAGAAAACTCCATTGTCGAAGAACATGATATAACTGATTCAGATAAGACAACAATAATGATTGTTGAAGACAATGAAGAACTACGGGCATTCTTATCAAAGAATCTGGCAAAAGATCATCATATTCTGAGTGCATCAGATGGAGAAGGAGCTTTACTGTTATTGGAAGAAAATGTGGTCGATCTGGTTGTCAGCGATATTGTCATGCCAATAATGAACGGCCTGGAACTATCGAAAGCCATAAAGCAAAACGAACAGTTTTCACATATTCCGGTTGTGCTTCTTTCTGCAAAAACCAATACACAGACAAAAGTAGAAGGTTTAGAACATGGTGCCGATAGTTATATTGAAAAACCATTTTCAGTTTCTTATCTGAAAGCACAAATCAATAGTTTAATTGAGAATAGAATAAAGATTTTGGAAAAATTCTCCAGATCACCCATTGTTCCCTATGGGGCAATTGCCAGGAACAAAAAAGATGAGGTTTTTTTAGTAAAACTAAACAGGGAAATAGAACAAAATCTTTCCGATGATCAATTCTCAATTGAAAAATTAGCGATAGCCATGTCTATGAGCCAATCAAACTTTCAACGGAAAATTAAAGGTATTTCAGGGATGGTTCCAAGTGATTATATCAAAGTTTTTAAACTAAAAAAAGCGGCACAGTTATTAAAATCCAAAGAATACCGTATCAACGAAATTTGTTACGTTATCGGTTACAGTCCATCCTATTTTACTAAATGCTTTCAAAAACAATTCGGGATATTACCTAAAGATTTTGTTAAGGAAAAATAAACCAAGAATCATTTTATAAATCAAACATGTTTATTTTGATCTTGATAAATGCGCAAAGGACTCTTCTTTATTATGCATTAAATGACATTCGTTAAACATAATACGCAATTCTATCATGTCACGTTAAACTTTTTGATTATTTTTGTGGTCAATTTGAATTTCTAACGATAATTTATTCAGTAACTTATCTGCAGAAAATATGACTTATCATTAATTTCGTATAAAAAAGATGACCAGAACTGTAATTTCAGCCGCTCTCAACAGATCCGACTTCGGCGTTGATGTAAATATTAAAGGATGGGTGAGAACCCGCCGCGGTAACAAAAACGTGAGCTTTATCGCACTCAATGATGGATCCACCATCAATAATATCCAGGTTGTAGTTGACAATGAAAAGTTTGGAGAAGAGTACCTCAAACCGATTACTACCGGCGCTTGTATCAGTGTAACCGGCAAACTGACTGAATCACTCGGAAAAGGTCAGTCAGTTGAAATTCATGCAGACAAAATCGAGATTTACGGCACTGCCGACCCTGAAACTTACCCGCTTCAGAAAAAGGGACATACGCTCGAATTCCTCCGGGAAATAGCGCATTTGCGTCCGAGGACAAATACTTTCGGAGCGATTTTTCGCATTCGTCACCACATGTCGATGGCCATTCATACTTTCTTCCACGAAAGGGGTTTCTTTTATTTCCACACACCGATTATAACGGGTTCTGACTGTGAAGGTGCCGGTCAAATGTTCCAGGTAACAACCATGAACCTGTATGATTTGAAAAAAGATGAAAATGGTTCGATAGACTACGATAACGATTTCTTTGGAAAACAAACCAGTCTGACTGTTTCAGGACAACTCGAAGGGGAGCTCGCCGCCATGGCAATGGGTGCTATCTACACCTTCGGTCCGACATTCCGCGCCGAAAACTCCAATACGCCCCGTCATCTGGCTGAATTCTGGATGATAGAACCGGAAGTAGCTTTCAACGAGATTGCCGAAAATATGCAACTGGCGCAGGACTTTATTCAGTATTGTATACGTTGGGCATTGGAAAATTGTCAGGATGATCTGAAATTTCTGAATGAAATGTATGATAAAGAATTGATAGAAAGGTTAAACTTTGTTGTCAGCAATGATTTCAAACGACTCACTTACACCGAAGGAATTAAAATTCTGGAAGAGGCTGTTGCCAACGGTGTGAAGTTTGAATTCCCTGTTGGTTGGGGTATCGACTTGCAATCGGAACACGAACGCTACCTGGTGGAAAAACATTTCAAAAAACCGGTAATCCTGACCGATTATCCGAAAGAAATTAAATCATTCTACATGAAGCAAAACGATGATGGCAGGACGGTTCGCGCTATGGATGTGCTTTTCCCGAAGATTGGGGAAATCATTGGCGGTTCTCAAAGGGAAGAGGACTACACCAAGCTTAAAACCCGCGCAGCAGAAATGGATGTACCTGAAAAAGACATCTGGTGGTACCTGGATACCCGTCGTTTCGGAACTGCCCCTCACGCTGGCTTCGGACTGGGCTTCGAACGATTGATGTTATTTGTGACCGGTATGACCAATATCCGCGACGTAATTCCGTTCCCCAGAACACCGAACAATGCAGAGTTTTAATTGTTATATCCTCTGCTATAACAAGAATTAAACCTGACAGGTTTTAAAAACCTGTCAGGTTTATGAACAAAACAAAATAAAAATACAAAATTCCAATATAGATATGGAAAAACACAAAACAACCGAGCTGGAAAGTGTGGTTATCCGTTTCACGGGTGACTCGGGCGATGGTATGCAACTTACCGGAACATTATTTTCCAACTTATCGGCAATTCTGGGAAATGAAATTTCCACTTTTCCTGACTTCCCTTCTGAAATCCGCGCACCTCAGGGAACGCTCGGAGGGGTATCCGGTTTTCAGGTACACCTGGGTTCAGGCAAAATTTATACACCGGGCGACGATGCAGATGTAATGGTTGCCATGAATCCTGCCGCCCTGAAAGTAAATGCCAAAGGTCTTAAAAAACACGGTGTGCTTATTTTTGATGCGGATTCTTTCAGCAAAAGAGATTTGGAAAAAGCCGAATTTAAAACTGAAAATCCGTTTGAGGAACTTGGCATGTCGGACACTATACAATTGGTTCCGGTTCCGTTGACCTCCATTACCCAGGATAGTCTGAAAGACTTCGAAATGGATAATAAAACGGTCATGCGGAGTAAGAACATGTTCGCACTTGGGCTGATTTGCTGGCTCTTCAATCGCCCCATCGATCAGGCCATGCATTTTCTGACTGATAAATTCAAGAAGAAACCTGACATCCTGCAGGCCAACCTGAAAGTGCTGACTGATGGTTTCAATTATGGTAATAACATCCATCTTTCTTTAACAACCTATTTAGTTGATAAATCGGAGGAAACTCCAAAAGGTAAATACACCAGCATCAATGGGAACAAGGCTACTGCCTGGGGATTGATAGCCGCTGCGAAGAAGGCCGGACTTGAACTCTTTCTGGGAAGTTATCCTATTACGCCGGCTTCGGACATCATGCACGAACTGGCGCTCAGAAAAGACATGGGTGTAAAAGTGGTACAGGCAGAAGATGAAATTGCCGGTATAACCACAGCGCTCGGAGCATCGTTTGCTGGCTCACTGGCAGCAACGAATACATCAGGACCGGGATTGGCTTTAAAAACGGAAGCAATCGGACTGGCCGTAATGGCCGAGTTGCCTATCGTTATTATCGATGTAATGCGTGGGGGACCTTCAACCGGTTTGCCGACCAAAACAGAACAAACCGACTTGTTACAAGCTATCTATGGCAGAAACGGCGAGAGCCCCGTTGTCGTGATGGCTGCTTCTACTCCGGCAAATTGCTTCCATTATGCATATATGGCTTCCAAAATCGCCTTGGAGCACATGACACCGGTAATTCTGCTAACTGATGCCTTCATTGGAAACGGTTCTTCGCTTTGGAAATTACCCAAATTAGCCGGCTTACCGCAAATTCAGCCTAATTTTGCCAAACCCGGCATGGAAGGCCTGAAGGTTACTGCCCGCGATCAGGAAACGAAGGTGCGTTACTGGACCATCCCGGGAACACCCGGATTTGAACAAAGAAACGGTGGTCTTGAAAAAGATTATGATTCAGGAGCCATTTCAACCGACCCTCTAAATCACCAAAAAATGGTTGATACCCGTCAGGCGAAAATCGATTATATCTCGAACGTAATTCCGGATGTGAAAGTCGAAGGAAATCCTGATGCCGACTTATTGGTTGTTGGTTGGGGGTCTACACAGGGTCACCTGATATCAGCCGTCAACAGCATCAACAAAACCGGGAAAAAAGTAGCGCTGGCACACTTTAATTACATCAATCCCTTGCCCAAAAATACTGCTGAGGTGATTAAAAAGTATAAAAAGGTGGTTGTATGCGAGTTGAACAGTGGACAGTTTGCTTCGTTCCTGCGAACAAAAGTACCAGGCGAATATCTACAGTACAACAAGGTTCAGGGACAACCATTTTCTGCTTCCGAACTGGAAGACCACATCAGTTCACTTTTAAAATAATGCATCATGGAAACAATTCAGAAAAATCAGGAAATTCAATATACCGCCAAAGATTTTAAAAGCGATCAGTATGTACGCTGGTGTCCGGCTTGTGGTGACTACGCGATTCTGTCCTCTCTCCAAAAGGTGATGGCCGAATTAGGCGTCCCTCCTGCCAACACGGCTGTTATCTCCGGTATCGGCTGCTCTTCCCGTCTGCCTTATTATATAAGTGGTTACGGTTTTCATACCATCCACGGTCGAGGTGCCGCAGTGGCTACCGGTGTGAAAGTAGCAAACCCGGATCTTACGGTTTGGCAAATCACCGGTGATGGTGACTGCTTGGCTATCGGAGGAAATCATTTTATCCACAGCGTGCGCCGTAACATCGATATCAACGTATTGATTTTCAACAACCAAATTTACGGATTAACAAAAGGCCAGTTTTCACCGACAACACCTAAAGGATTTAAAACCAAATCATCTCCATACGGCACTGTAGAACAATCATTCCGTCCGGGAGAATTAACAATCGGAGCCAGAGGGTCTTTCTTCGGAAGGGTGTTGGATGTCGATCTCAAATCATCCCAAATGACCATGATGGCTGCCGCACAACACAAAGGCACCTCAGTGGTTGAATGTCTCGTGAACTGCATTATCTTCAATGATGGTGCCCACGGATGGCTTTCAGAAAAAACGTCGCGTGAAGACAGAATCATCGTATTGGAGCACGGTCAGAAAATGATCTTTGGAAAAGAGAGAAACAAGGGGCTTGTTCTTGATGGTTTCAACCTGAAAGTAGTTACCATCGGCGAAAATGGTGTTACCGAAGATGACATCCTGACACACGATGCAAAAACCCAGGATCCAACGCTGCATCTGAAACTGATTTACATGGAAGGTCCTGATTTCCCCATTGCGTTAGGGGTTATCAGAGATGTTCCCGCTGAAACCTACAACGATGCCCTTGTCAACCAAATAGCCAAAGAACAGGAAAAATCAAGCATCAAAACTTTCGATGACCTGATTGATTCTTTGGAGCAGTGGGAGGTGTAGGAAAATTAATGCGCTTAACTTTGTAGCCGAGTTCCGTCAGGAGCCCGGCTATTTTTTCGCGGAAATCTCCCTGTATCAGAATCTCTCCGTCACGCGAAGATCCTCCTGAACTGCATTTAACCTTCAACGTTTTGGCTAATTCTTTCAATTCATCATCAGTTCCTTCAAATTGAGAAATGATAGTTGCCGGCTTGCCATTGCGTTTATCCATTTCAACACGCAACGGCTCCTGCTGACGTTTTTTTACAGGCTCATCATTTACAACAGGTATCTCCTCGCCTTCAGGTAAATCCTGTTTCATCGCGTTTAATTTATCTCTCCAGTCCATGACGCAATTTTTTAAATAATTCCCAAATAATAATGCCTCCGGTCACACTCACGTTCAACGAATGCTTGGTTCCGTATTGCGGAATCTCGACACAACCATCGCATAAATCAATGACCATTTGTTGCACCCCCTTCACTTCATTTCCAAACACCACCGCGATCTTTTGGTTTCTTTCAAGCGTTAAATCCGGTAAGAGGGTGCTTCCTTCAGCCTGCTCGATGGCCAGAACTGTATATCCATTTGCTTTAAGTTTCTCAACGGCGTCACAGGTGTCTTCAAAATAAGTCCAGCTCACCGTATTTTCCGCTCCCAATGCTGTTTTATGAATTTCAGGGTGAGGAGGAGTAGAGGTGATACCACACAGGTAAATCGACTCAATTAAAAAAGCATCTCCCGTTCGAAATACCGAACCTACATTGTGCAAACTCCTGATGTTATCCAGCACAACCACCAGGGGTGTTTTTGTTTCTTGCTGAAATTCATCCGGAGTTAACCGGTTTAATTCTGTTATTTTAAGTTTTCTCATTGATTTGTTTTACATCAACAAGACCTGTCAGGTTTTAAAAACCTGACAGGTCTAAAAATGATTGATTATGGTCTTGTTAAAATCTCGACAGCTCGTTCAATCAACGTATCCCTACCCTTTGCCACATCAACCGAGTCCAAATCGATTTTGATATCCGGATCTATTCCAAACTCAATGTGCTGCATGCTTCCGTCATACATTGGACTGGCAGAAAAACGAACCATCCAGCCATTCGGTAATTCGTTGGAAAGTGGCATCCCCCCGCCCCCGCCTGATTTATCTCCTATAATGATTGCTTTTGGCGCATCTTTCATTCTGCTTACAAATAAATTGGTCGCACTGTATGATGCCCTGTTTGCCAATACCACAACCGGTCTGGTCCATTGAATCGTTTTGTGTGCCGTGATTTTCATCGGCACAGGTTCCGAGAAATCATTGTGACCCGGACCATTTTTATGCTGTAAATACATGTTCACCGTATCCCGCTCAAAAAAATAGGATGCTAATCGCCCCGACAAATCAGCAGAACCGCCCCCATTGTTTCTGACATCAATAATTAACCCGTTCTCGCAAGGTATAAATTGCTGAAAGATATAGCGTATGTTAGTATCAGAGAATCCGCTCCCAAAACTTTCATAGTATATGTAACCAACTTTACCATCAGCTATACTTTTGTATCTTAACCCGTTAACACTCCTGTAATCATGGCCCAGGTAGTTTTCGTTAAAAATCAGAGATTCATTAAAATTGGCCGGGTAGTCTGTAAACCAATTCCAGTAACGACTCCTGTCAAAGGATGAATATAGATTAACGTGTCCGTCTTTCAACTCAGCCAGCATTTCAGCCATCGCATCGAAAAAAGTAATCTCATCAAGCGTATCGTTCGCCAATCTGGTTTCATAAACTGTACGAACAGAATCCCAGTTGATTTTCTTTAGATCAAGATAACAATAGCGGGTATCCACAATATTCCACAAGGTTTCAAAATTACTCCTATAGGTATTGGGTGGGATATTCAGGTCATCCATGCAGGAACTCATTCCCATCAATAATACAACTGGTAATAAATATTTTGTTTTCATAGGTTTAATTCCTGAAGTTAATTTCCCGGACTGATATAATGTTCCGGCATTTTTACTTTTCTGCCGGCAAAGCGAACGATATCGTAATTGATTCCGACAAAAATTGAAAACTCATTAAAACTATAGGGCTGATCTGCTGCCTGATACTTTAACTGATGCATACGGGCACCGAATGACCAGGTTGATTTTTTAAAAGGAACATCAATTGATATCTGCTCCTTTAGCCCTTGTCTGTTATGAAAAGAAGAGAAATGAATCGCCTGACTATAATCACCTGAGGAATACATTTCATAATAACTTAATCCGGGATATGGAACAAACATACATCCTATAAGCGGAAATTCAAGGTTTGCTTTCAGTTTGAGCATTCTTTTTCGGGTTGCAATGTTATACCTAACCCTAAGCATCGCATTCAGATTCGTGGCTAAATCAATGTTAACAGGGTTGTTCACATTCCTTGAATTCATCTTATACGCGAAATCAATATCCACATTACCTCCGGCATAAAGAATCAGGTTATTTAAATCACGATATTCGTATAATGCTCCCAAGGCTGCGTTCCCACCCACATAAGTTATACCTGCCGTTGACTGAGGATTTTTTACTGCTGCGGCTAATCCGGTGATTCTACTATACGAAGTAAACTTTGGATCTGCCGGGTTAAAATATTTGGAATCTGTGTATTCAAATCTCAGTCCTAAACCTGTATAATTGAGAATTGAAAGATAAGGATCTACAAGTTCAACAAAAGAAACTCCTGTATGATGGGTTACATTTGTTAAAGCAACGGGCTGTTGCTCATCTGTTTGAGCTCTTGTGCTTATAATTATGCACATATAAATAAACAGAACAATTCCTTTTTTCATATTCTTTCAGGTTAACCCAAGCCACTTACCGAGACCCAGTTGGTTTAACAATACAAGCGAAATGCAAATAGGAGTTATGTATTTTATCAGAAAAATGTAAGCATTAAAATACCGGGTTGGAAACCTGCCATGTGTACTCAGTTCTTCTTTTATTTTTTTCTTACTCAAGAACCATCCAGTAAAAACTGAAATCAGCAATCCGCCAAGTGGCATAAAAATCTTTGATGTTATATTGTCGAACAAATCAAAGAAACCCATATTGAATATCTTCACCTCTTTCCAAGCTCCAAATGAAAGAGATGCCAGTACCCCGAAAAAAATGATAATGACTGACACCCAGATCGTCGCGGTCAACCGTTTAAGTTTCATTTCTTCAACCAGATACGCCACAATTACTTCCATAAGCGAAATAGCGGATGTTAGTGCCGCCACACACAACAGGATAAAAAACAGAATCGACCAGAAATAACCACCGGGCATATTGGCGAACACATTGGGCAGGGTGATAAAAACAAGTTCCGGACCGTAACCGGGGTTAATCCCTAAAGAAAACACAGCCGGGAATATAGCAACCGCAGCCAAAACTGCTATTAGCGTATCCATCATCGTAACTTCAACTACCGTATGAGAAAGATGATTCTTTTTGCTGATGTACGAACCATAAGTTATCATGCAACCCATCCCGAGACTCAGGGAAAAAAATGCTTGTCCCATCGCGCTTAACACGACACCCGATGTAATCTTACTGAAATCAGGCTGAAAAAGGAACCTGAGACCGTCAGTTCCACCAGGTAAAGTAACAGCGCGAATTCCGAGGGCAATAATGATAACTACAAGTAAAGGCATCAAAAATTTGGTGCTTTTTTCAATTCCGTCTTTCACTCCCAGCATGATAATTCCTGCCGAAATGACCATAAACAAAACTAACCAAATAATGGGACGCCAGGTATCAGTACTGAAATTGACAAATACTTGTGTCAAAGTGGCTGTATCTTTGTTTACAAATTGATCTGAAACTGCCTGAAAAATATATTCCATCGTCCATCCTGCAACAACAGAATAGAATCCCATGATCAGAAAAGATGTAAGTACTCCCATTACCCCTATCATCCACCATTTTCCTTTGGGTGCAAGTTTCTTGAATGAGCCTACTGTATCACTTTGTCCCATACGACCGATTACAAATTCTGAAAGCATCACCGGCATGCCAAGTATTACCACGAAAACCAGGTAAATAATTAAAAATGCAGCTCCGCCATACTGGCCAAGCTCATATGGAAACCGCCATATATTTCCAAGCCCGACAGCAGAACCTGCCGCCGCAGCAACAACTGCCAGTTTGCTGCTGAAATTTATTCTCTGTTCTTTTGACATTTCTTAATCATATTAGTCCCATAAAAGGGCGTTTTAAACATCTTGCATTTATTCATCCTGATACGTCGACAAAAATAACATTTTTTTATCATTGCTAACGATATGCATGTCATGAATTCCATCACATTAACGATAATTTCTCATGAAAATAATTATCTTTGCAGCTTGTTGATTTACATTAAGATATGAGAAAATTAGTTTTTGCTACAAATAATAAACATAAACTGGAAGAGGTAAGAGATGTTTCACTTGGTTTAACCGAAATATTAAGCCTTAAAGAAATCAATTGCTTTGATGAAATACCGGAAACAGCTGACACGTTGGAAGGAAATGCCCTGCTGAAGGCACGCCATATTTATGACAAATACGGATATGATTGTTTTGCCGACGATACAGGTCTGGAAGTGGAAGCCCTTGATGGACGTCCCGGCGTATATTCAGCCCGGTATGCAGGAGAAGAGCAGGATGCGGTAAAAAACATGCAAAAGCTTTTGTCGGAGTTAGAGGGTAAAGAAAACCGGAGGGCTCGATTCAGAACCGTAGTAGCGTTAATAGAAAATGGAAAAATAAATTATTTCGAAGGAATTATTAAAGGACATATTACCACATCTCCGGCCGGAAATGCGGGTTTCGGCTATGACCCCGTTTTTATTCCGGAAGGATTTTCACAAACTTTTGCAGAACTTGGCAGTGAATTGAAAAATAAAATCAGTCACAGAGCGTTAGCTATAAATGAACTAAAAAATTATTTGAATCAATCCATATGATGAAAAGAGGATTATTTACCACGATAATCAGTTTGCTTGTCGTTGTTGTCTCAGGTCAAACAAATCAACCTGTCGCCATGGGAAAATGGAGAACTCACCTGGCTTATAATAACGTCACCCAGATTACACAGTCAGCAAACAATATATTTGCCATAAGCGATGGAGCCTTATTCTCTGTAAATAAGGAAAATACCGACGACATGCAATATTTCAGCAAGATGAGTGGATTAAGCGATGCCAACATAGTAAGAATTGAATACGATAAAGTAAATAATCAACTGCTGATTGTTTATAATAACGGAAATATTGACATCATGCATTCAACCGGCGTTAACAATATCCCTGACTTGCGTAACAAGCAAATGAGTACAAGTAAGGGGGTTAATGAAGTTTTCTTTACCGGAAATTTTGCCTATCTTTCATGTGATTTTGGAATTATGTTAGTCAATATGGCCAAAAAGGAAATTACCGATACCTATATCATCGGCCCTAATTCGACGGAAGTCAAAATACTATCCACCACCATACACAACAATAAAATTTACGCCGCATCAGCTACTACAATTTACAATGCCGACGCAGATAATCGCAACCTGGTTAACTTTGAATATTGGAAAACAACCACAGGTTTACCTATCGGGAGCGGAAACTATCAGAAGGTATTTACCTTTGCCGGGAGACTATTGATACTTAAGGCTGGAAAACTCTACAAACAGGAAGACGACAATAGCTGGAGTCAACTGCTTAGCTCGGTCAGCAATATTACAAGTATCAATGTGTCCAACAATAAAATTATAGCCAGCAATGGTTCCAACAGCATCTATTTCCTCAATCAGTCCTTCGAAATGAGTATGGAAAACCTGCTTGGTTCAAGTGATATCGAATATGATGCTGCAAATGATGTATACTGGGTGGCGGCAGGCTCCCTTGGCGTTGTTTCATTCAAGCTTCAGAGTGGAGCAGAGCCAATAATCAGCTATTATAAACCTCAGGGCCCCGCAGTTAATATTCCCTGGAGTATGACTTTCGCAGGAGAAAAGTTGTTTATGGTGAATGGGGGAAGGTGGGCTTCCGAATATGGAAGAATAGGACAAATCATGATTTACAAAGATGGCTACTGGAATAATATCAGTGCCGCTCCAATCGAATCAGTTACAGGATATAGCGCTCTAGATTATGTAAACGTAGCAGTTCATCCGGATGATGACAAACACTTCTTCGTTACCTCATACGGTACAGGATTGTACGAATACAAAAATAACGAGTACTCTGCCTGGTATAATCATAAAACACCAAACAGCACACTCGAAACGGGAGGAACAGGAGGAAGGGAGTATAAGGTAATCCGACTGGATGGCGCTGTCTTTGATAGTCAAAAAAATCTGTTTCTGGCTAATATGGCAACGTCGTCTCCAATTAAAATCTTATTAAATACCGGAGCATGGTATCAATTAGATTTCTCCTCGCTTCCAATGCTTTTCACATTGGGAAAGATAATTATTTCCAATCAAAATCAAAATCAGAAATGGGTACCTTCAATAAGATATGTACCAGGAATTCTTATTTGGGACGATAATGGAACCTTGTTGGACCAAAATGATGACAAAAAAACATTCATTTCGAAATTTATTGATGTGGATAATGTGGGCAGCTATATTTCACCAAGCTACATTTATTGCCTTGAGCAGGACAAAAACGGTGTAATGTGGGCAGGCACTGATCTGGGGCCCCTTTTGTTTTACAACCCATCTAAAGCTTTTGATCAGGGTTATACATGCTCCAGGGTGAAAATCCCCAGAAACGACGGAACAGGGCTTGCCGACTATTTATTACAAAATGAAAAAATAAAAGCAATTGCTATTGACGGAGCCAACAGAAAATGGTTAGGAACTGAATCCTCCGGACTATATTTGATGTCAGAAAACGGTCAGGAAACAATCAATCATTTTACAACAACAAACAGCCCTTTACTCTCAAATGATATAATCTCCCTGGCAATAAACCCGGTTTCCGGAGAACTGTTTATTGGAACAAGCAACGGACTAATTTCCTTTCAAAGCGATGCTGCAGAAGCAAATAAGGTCTTTACAGATGTGTATGCCTACCCAAATCCGGTAAAAGAAAATTATAATGGAATTATTACAATTACAGGACTGGTAACAAACACACAGGTAAAAATTACAGATCTAAACGGAAACCTCATGTACCAAACAGTTTCAAACGGTAGCATTGCTACCTGGGACGGGAAGGACAGTCATGGAAGAAAAGTAAGCACCGGTATTTATCTTGCAATTTGCGCCAATGAAGACGGAACTCAGAGTACTATTACAAAAATCATGGTAATCAATTAACTTTATTTGATTCCTCTCTGTGATATAAAATTTTTCACTCAATGATTAAGTTGTTTGCAAATTTTCCAAAAACAAGAATCGATCTGCCCGATAGTTACAAAGAAATTTATAATAAACACTATAAGGTTAATAGAGAGGGAAAAACATTGGCGACATCATTGTCTATGTTCATGGAATCGTGGATGCACCAGAAAACAGCGAAAGATGTTCATCAGATCAAAAATAAAACCACCCTTGAAATTGGTGCCGGCACGCTCAACCATCTTAAATATGAGACTTCAATCCTATATGATATTGTAGAACCTTTTCAAAAACTTTACGAGCAATCACCGTATATCAAGCAAATTAACAATATATATCAGGATATCAGCCATATAGAAGAAACAAGAAAATACGACAGAATAATATCAATCGCAACATTCGAGCATATACTTAATCTTCCTGAAGTCATTTATAAAACCTGTAAATTGTTGGATAAAAATGGCACTTTGAGAGTTGCCATACCTAACGAAGGGACATTTATATGGAAGTTGGGATGGAAACTTACAACAGGTATCGAATATAAATTAAAATACGGGTTGGACTATAGCTTGCTGATGAGACACGAGCATGTCAATACTGCAAATGAGATTGAAGATACATTAAAATTCTTTTATAAGGATGTAAAAATCTCTTATTCGGCGATTTTCAAACCTTTGTCGTTTTATTGTTTTTTTACCTGTTCTTCTCCTGATGCACAAAATTTACAACAATACAAAGCAGCATTCCCGGATTAATCATTCCCGGTTTATTTGATAAAACAATAATAGCCAAATTCAATCATTTCAAAAGAAATATAAAATATGAAACTATCAGTAATTGTTTCCATATTCAATGAAGAACATGTTATTCGTTTGTTCTATGATGAATTGATGTTATATGTTCCTCGCGAATACGAATATGAGATCGTTTTTGTAAATGATGGGAGTACCGATGATTCACAAAAGATTATTTCTGAAATCATATCTGAAAATAAACATGTTAAATCAATTCTGTTTTCAAGAAATTTTGGCCATGAAGCCGCGATGCTGGCAGGCATAGATCACGCGACCGGAGACATCTTAATCTGTATGGATAGCGACTTACAGCATCCTCCGGCTCTTATTCCTGAGATGATTAATCGTTTCAAACAGGGAAATGTCGATGTCATAAACATGGTAAGGAAAAAAAACACAAGTATTTTTTCAGCATTTTTCTATAAACTAATCAAAATAATCTCTCCCTTTAATATTGAGGCTGATGCCTCTGACTTTTTTCTTATTTCAAAGAAAATTGCTAAAATACTAAAAAACAACTATCGGGAAAGAGTCCGCTTCCTGAGAGGTTTTATTCAAATGTTAGGTTTTAACAAAACAACAATGCTGTTTGATGTTGGTAAAAGAGCAGAAGGTGAAAGTAAATACTCATTTTTAAAGTTATTAACGCTCTCATTTACTGCCATATCTACCCTGTCGAAACTTCCACTTAAACTCGGAATCTATCTCGGATTTTTATCAGGTGTCTTTGGAATTGTACTATCTATATACAGTATCATTATGAAAATTATTCAACAACCAGTATCCGGATATACAACAATTATAGTATTCTTAAGCTTAATGTTTAGTATACAATTTTTTATTCTGGGTGTAATCGGTGAATATATTGGATTCCTTTTTGACGAACAGAAGAAAAGACCTATTTACATAATTGACGCTACAACAAACATGGGAGAAAATGATGAAGTACTTATTGGCTAGCATCAGCATATTATCAGCAGTATTAGCTCAAATACTAATTAAAAAAGCTACCTTTTTTCAATTTGCAGGAAAGAAATGGTTCCTTATTATCCTGATTAGTCTTTTATTATATGCTATCACTTTTTTCACGCAAACTATGGTTGTCCGCATGTTTCCGATCAGTAAAATTCTTCCGGTCTCAGCAATTGCTGTTATGATCCTGATTTTTATCAGTGGAATTATCTTTTTTGGAGAATCGGTAAATTTAAAACAGATTATCGGGATTGTCTTCGGAATATTATCTATTATTTTGATCCTTAATTAATGTCAGGAAATATACACAAGTCAGGCTTTATACAGTTATTTCTGTATGTGTTCGTAAATATTTTATTTATATTCAAATACATCCCCAGAACAGGAGTAAATCCGGTTATACCTGCTTTGGTTTATCTATTATTTATTGTTATTGCTTATCTGGGATTCAATAGGATTTTCACCTCCAAAAAAGACAATTCATTTAAATTACCCTTATTTTTGGTATATGCTTTAACAATAACAATGATTATTGCAATCCTCATCAGGATTGACCCCTTATCAATACGTGTTGACAGATGGTCTGCTGTCACCTATTTTTTAGACAACTTATTTCATGGAGATTACCCTTATGCAGCACATACTCATGTTAGTAAAGATAACTTTCCGTCGCCCTTTCCTATGTGGTATGTTATAAATTTACCTTTTTATTTAGCTGGAGATGTAGGAATCGGATTAATTGCGTTTCTTAGTTTAGTTCTTTTTACGTATTATCTTTTTACAAAATCATTTAAAAAGACCTTCGTTTTTCTTGTTCTAATCATTTTATCTCCTGCATACTGGTGGGAAGTTGCCGTCAGGAGCGATTCCCTCAGCAATGCTATACTGGTTTTATGCATAATTCTTCTTTTTTACATGAAGAAACTCTCTATCGGGAGAAATTTAATGATAACTGCCATTATATGTGGTATAATCGCTTCAACCCGATTATCTGCAATACTGCCCATTGCATTATTTATTTTCCCTTCTTTTCTGAAAATATCATTGCATAAAAAGATGGCTTTTGTCTCAATTGTTTTGGGATTCGTTCTTTTGACGTTTCTACCGTTTATTTTATGGGATACCGAGAACTGGATCTTTTTCAGTAGAAATCCCTTTATGTCTCAGTCAAGTATCGGTAGTCCTCTGCTTCTCCTGGTGATGATTATTTTGGGAATATTTATGGCGCTGAAGTGGCACAATATCAATCAGTTCCTTAACCTGGCATCTGTTTTTATTTTCATTTTTATCCTCACTTCGCAACTGAATCTCATGTTCACTAGAGGAATCAATGAATCTGTTTTCACTGACAGTCTGTATGATATTTCATATTTTAGTCTGCTTTTACCTTATTGCATCGCTTATTTAGCAGACAGAATATCCAACTCTACCCCCTCTTTATCAGATTCATAAACTCTTCCCTCGTTTTCGCTTGCTGAAATACGCCTGTGAAATCCGATGTGGTGGTGATGGAATGTTGCTTCTGTACACCCCTCATTTGCATACATAAATGTTGCGCTTCAAGAATTACCATCACGCCCAGCGGTTGTAGTGTTTTCTGGATGCACTCCTTGATTTGGGTTGTCAGGCGTTCCTGTACCTGCAGGCGACGGGCATAAACTTCCACGATACGGGCAATCTTGCTCAACCCCGTAATGTGATGATTGGGAATATATGCTACATGGGCTTTTCCAAAAAACGGCAGCATGTGGTGCTCACACATGGAGTAAAAATCAATATCCTTCACAATAACCATTTGCCGGTAATTCTCCGTAAAACGCGCTGACATCAGAATCTCCTCGGGGTCTTGCTCATAACCATGCATCAGAAACTGCATCGCCCTGGAAACTCGTTCCGGGGTTTTTAGTAAACCCTCTCTAGCTGCGTCTTCTCCTAAAAGTTTGATTATTTCTTTGTAATGATGAGCTATCTGAGTCGTTTTTTCAGGATCAAACGGAACCGGTTTGTTATAATTAAAATCCATTTGTTTTTATTTTTCTGAAACAGAAATCCGGTCTCTTACGGTGTAAGTTTCTTTCCTGAGAGCCGGAAATTTAGTTAATAATTCTTCTGAAAACCTACGGGCTTCAGGTTGTGTGTGAAAATCTCCGATTCTGACCTTCCAAAACGGAGAACTGTAGCTCACGTATATTTTCATATCAGGAAATGCCTCCAACAACATCTGCTCCATGTTAAAGGCCTCTTCTCTGGCTGTTCGCTGGGCATTGCTCGAAAACACCTGAACCCTGTATCCATGTACAACAACACTTGTTGCAGTAGCGTTCTCTGCAACCAATTTTTCAATCCGTTTATCCTGATGGAATTTCACTTCACCACTTCCCGGTTTTGCTTTCACAGAAATTGCCTTAAAAGCATTTTTAGCTGAGTCTGTCTGAATGCTGTCAGGCTTAACAGACTGTGCAATTATGTTTGCTGAGAAAAAAATTGTCAGACTGATTACAAGTATCTGCTTCATAATGCGATAAATTTTACGTGCAAAGTTACAAAATCTTATGCTAAATCTGTCTATTATTTTTTTATCTTTGTTCCTGAATAATAAAACCAATGTATATGCAGGTTACACCAAACAGGGATATTGAAACCGTAATCATCGTTGCCGGAGGGAAAGGTGAGCGCATGCAAACCGACATACCGAAACAATTCATCGAACTCAAATCCAGGCCAATCCTGATGCATACTATAGATGTTTTTATTCAATACAACAACCAAATCGAAGTCATAGTAGTTCTTCCGGAAAGTCAGATTGAAAACTGGAACCTGCTTTGCAAAAAGCATGCCTTTGAGGTTAAACACCAGGTGGTTGCCGGAGGATCTGTTCGTTTTGAATCGGTGAGAAACGGGCTGTTAGTCGCATCAGATTCGGGCTTTATTGCTGTTCATGATGGCGTGAGACCTTTAGTCAGCCAAACCACCATCGAAGCTTGTTTCAGGGAAGCCAGGATATCGGGAGCAGCCATCCCGGTTGTGATGCCGATAGAAAGCATCCGACAGATGAAAGGTGATGGAAACGTGGCCGTCAACCGGGACTTATTCAGGTTGGTGCAAACACCGCAGGTTTTTGAGGCCAACATCTTAAAAAAAGCATACGAACAGGAATTCAATTCTATATTTACTGATGATGCTTCCGTAGTGGAAGCATCCGGTGTAAAAATCAGTTTGGTAGAGGGTAATCGTGAGAACATCAAAATTACTACTCCTTTCGATCTAAAATTAGCCGAAATGATGCGCTGAGTTTCGTTCTAATTGGTAAAAAAATGCAGCTTACTCAACTTGATATTAAATTTCTGCCCGGTGTGGGACCTAAAAAAGCCGACCTGTTGGCAAAGGAACTGAATGTCCGATCAGTTGATGATATGGTGCGCCACTATCCCTATAAATACATTGATCGCAGTCGTTTTTATTACCTCCACGAGATTACTGAAAACATGCCTTTTATCCAGGTAAAAGGACAAATACTCCGTTTCGATAAGGTAGGAACGGGACGTGGACAGCGATTATCCGCCATTTTTACCGATGGAAAAGATACAATTGAACTAATCTGGTTCCAGGGAATAAAATTCGTGCTGGAAAAATACAAAACCGGGATAACTTACGTGGTCTTTGGTAAGCCATCTTTTTTCAATGGAAAATTTAATATCGCTCATCCCGAAATGGATCTGCCTTCGCATTTGCCCCCGGTAGAACAATTGGGATTACAGCCATTTTACAATACAACAGAGAAAATGAAATCCGGTTTTCTGAACTCAAAAGCGATTCAGAAAATCATGCAGGGACTGCTGCCCTATTTACAAGCCGGTGTTCCTGAAACACTTCCGGCTTATGTGCTGAAAAAATACGCGCTGATGAACCTGACGGATGCGCTCATGAATATCCATTTCCCGAAAAATGCACATGCCCTTAACAAAGCGCGACAGCGGCTCAAGTTTGAAGAACTGTTTTACGTGCAACTGAATATCCTGCAACAAACCAAGTGGAGGGAACAAAACCTGCGAGGATTAATCATGAAAAAAGTCGGTCATTTTTTCAACACTTTTTACCATGATTACCTGCCGTTTGAACTGACCGGCGCACAAAAGAGGGTCTTAAAAGAAATTCATATTGACGTAGCCAGCGGAAAACAAATGAATCGCTTGTTGCAGGGCGATGTGGGCAGTGGGAAAACTTTAGTCGCGCTCATGTCAATTTTGATTGCAATTGATAATGGTTTTCAGGGATGTATGATGGCGCCGACAGAAATCCTGGCTAACCAGCATTTCGAAACATTAAAGGATTTTATTCGGGATCTGGGCGTAAATATTGCCTTGCTAACCGGCTCAACCCGTCCGAAAGAACGGGAAAGAATTCATGCCGCACTGCAATCGGGCGAACTACATATACTGGTTGGCACACATGCCTTAATTGAAGATGTGGTTCAGTTCAAAAATCTAGGCTTGGTGGTCATAGACGAACAACATCGTTTCGGGGTGGAACAACGCTCTAAACTTTGGAAAAAGAATGCCCAGCCGCCACATGTGTTGGTTATGACTGCCACTCCCATCCCCCGCACCTTAGCCATGACACTTTACGGCGATTTGAGTGTTTCGGTTATCGATGAACTTCCTCCGGGTCGCAAGCCAATTCAAACTTACCATTATTACGAAAACAAGCGGCAGGCGCTGAATGGTTTTATCTACAAACAAATACAGGCCGGTCGGCAGGTGTATGTTGTCTACCCGCTGATTGAAGAATCTGAAAAAATGGATTTGCAAAATGTAAATGATGGGTATGAATACTTCAGGGAGTTTTTCCCCGGTTTTAAAGTCAGCATGGTACACGGCAAACTGAAACCCGCGGAAAAAGACCATCAAATGCAGCTGTTTGTTTCCGGAGAAACTCAAATCATGGTGGCCACAACAGTCATCGAAGTCGGTGTGAATGTTCCGAATGCATCCGTTATGATTATTGAAAATGCCGAAAGATTCGGACTCTCGCAACTGCACCAGCTCAGAGGTCGTGTGGGTCGCGGCGCTGAACAATCCTACTGTATTTTACTCACCGGTTACAAATTGGCGACCGAAACCCGTAAAAGAATGGAAATCCTCACCCGCACAAACGATGGTTTTGAAATTGCTGAAGCCGACTTACAACTCAGGGGCCCGGGCGACCTGGAAGGAACACAGCAAAGCGGTATTCCCTTTGAACTGAAAATTGCCAACCTGGCACAAGATGGTAAAATGCTCGAAATTGCCCGTAATTTCGCTATCGAGATACTCAATGATGACCCTAAATTGCTAAAACAGGAGAATCATATTTTAGCTTCTCAACTTAAAAAATTAAAAACAAATGCCGTAAATTGGGGAATTATAAGTTAAAAATGACGAATAGGTTTGGTTAACAAAGCTTATTTTTTTATCTTTGGAAAGTTTTTACCTCCGCTATAAACAACTGAATATCATGGAGAAAACATTAGTCATTATTAAACCCTGTACCATACAACGCGGATTAACCGGTGAAATTATCGGAAGATTTGAGAAAAAAGGACTTCAACTTTGTGGTATGAAAATGATGCAACTCTCAGAAGAAATTCTACTGGAGCATTATGCACATTTGGCTCAAAAGCCTTTTTTTAAACGCATTAAAGATTCAATGATGGTTACTCCTGTCATTGTTTGCTGTTTAAAAGGTATTGATGCGGTACGGATTGTCCGGGCCATGGCGGGTGTAACGAATGGACGTGATGCAGCTCCGGGAACAATCAGGGGGGACTATAGCGTGAGTGTACAGGAAAACATCATTCATGCATCTGATTCGCATGAAACAGCAGCTATTGAACTGAAAAGATTTTTCAAAGAGGAAGAAATTTTTGATTACACCTTGAATCAACTGAATTTTTTATACGCTAACGACGAAATTTGAATAAAACACGAGCAATTTTGATATGAGATTTACCCGAGGATTCCTGATTTTGATACCGGCTTTGGTTCTGTTGATTTCCAATACAGCCAATGCAAATGACAAAGACAAAAAATTTACTTCCATAAACCTGCGGACAGACACAACAAATATTTATCAGGGATTACTCAATGATGAAACGGATGATTTGATGGAGAACCATCCTGCTGATGATATCTATAACAACATCTGGACAAGTTCAAAATTAAATCCGTATAAAATCCCCATCGATAGTCTACCCGATTCAGTCAAAGTTGATTTGTCGACCTTTTGTGTTCCGGTGATGGGGCACATTACTTCTCATTTCGGTCCACGCAGGTACCGCTATCATTACGGAACTGACATAAAACTAAATACCGGAGACACTGTTGTATCTTCATTTGCCGGTAAAATTCGGATCATCGATTACGACAGAAGAGGATATGGTCATTATGTCGTAATCAGGCACGACAATGGATTAGAAACGGTCTATGCTCATCTTTCTGAAATAATGGTAACACTTGATCAGGTCGTAGAGGCCGGTGAACCTATTGCACTTGGAGGAAGTACCGGAAGATCAACAGGTCCACACCTGCATTATGAAATCCGTTTCCTGGGTAATGCAATGAATCCAGCTAAAATAATTGATTTTGCCTGTGGATCGCCTTTTGACAATGAATATCTGATTACCAAAAAACATTCTTTTTACTATCAGAAAGAAGTAAAAGCAATGGCTGCGGCCAAATACTACAAAATCAGAAGTGGAGATAACCTGAGTCGAATTGCCGCCAGAAATGGCACGAGTGTTAAAACCTTGTGTCGACTGAATGGTATTTCTTCAAAAAAAATATTGCGGATAGGCCAAACTATTCGTGTCAGATAAAGCGCCCCGGAAAACAAATCACCCCTTTAATTTGTTTGGATTCTTAGCATAATAAAATTAAAATCATGTTTTCCAAGAAAAATTTAGAAGACCAAATACTGATAATTTTCGGATCGAACGGGGACTTATCGAGGCGAAAGTTGTTACCAGCCATCTTTCAACTCTATTTAGATAATTTCCTGCCGAAGAATTTTATTGTCATTGGTACCGGAAGTAAAGAAAAAGATGAAGACGCTAATCGTGCTGATGTCAGGTCTGCCCTGCTGGAATTTGCTCCTGCAGGCGTAAAAAACGCCCCCGACAAACTTGAAAGTTTTCTGAATATGGTTTTTTATAAGAAAGTTCACAATCAAACTGAACAGGATTTTAAAGGACTGAAAGACTACATTCAAAAGCAGGCTGATGAGTTAGGGGTAAAACAAAACATCATCTATTACTTTTCTATTCCTCCATTTTTATATGAAGTAGTTGCCGCCAATCTTGTCAGGTACGGACTGAATCAGGAAGAAAATGGCTGGAAACGTATTATCGTGGAGAAACCTTTCGGTTACAGCTATGCAACTGCTATCGATTTGGATAAAAAACTTCACGAAGGATTTCACGAAGATCAGATTTACCGCATCGACCACTATCTGGGAAAGGAAACTGTCCAAAATATTATGGTTACCCGCTTCTACAATGGCTTCTTTGAACCAATCTGGAACCGTAAATACATTGACAGGGTCGAAATTACAGCTTCTGAAAAAATCGGAGTGGGCGATCGGGGTGGTTATTACGATGGATCAGGAGCATTGAGAGATATGATACAGAATCACCTCCTTCAGGTCCTTGCCATTGTCGCTATGGAGCCTCCGGTTATTTTCGATTCGGAATCAATCCGTAATGAAACGGTAAAAGTATTACAGGCTTTACGTCCCATCAAAGCTGCTGACGTGCCAAATCAGGTCGTACGGGGACAATACATCGCAACGCAGGTAGGTGACAAAATGAATCCCGGATACCGGCAGGAGTTGGGTGTAAATCCAAATTCCAAAACAGAAACTTTTGTCGCCATCAAAACCTTTATCGACAACTGGAGATGGGGCGATGTACCTTTTTATATTCGTACGGGGAAACACCTTCCGGCAAGGGTCACAGAAGTGGTAATCCATTTGAAACATGCTCCTCATCAGCTCTTCAAACAACTCTGTCTGACGCATCCTAATAACATGATTATCCTGCGAATCCATCCGGATGCGGGAATTGCTATTGATTTCGGCATGAAAATACCGGGTGCCGGCTATAAAGTGCATAACGTGAATATGGCCTTTAAATATGCCGATCTGGCTGAAAACAAGATTCCGGAAGCTTACGAAAGACTATTGCTCGACTGCATGGTTGGGGATTCAACTTTGTATGCCCGTGCCGATGCCGTGAAAACAAGCTGGAAATTTGTCGATCCTATTATTCAGGCATGGCAGGATAACCCGGAAATCCCTTTGTATTTCTACGAGTGCAACACCTGGGGACCCAAAGAATCAAATAATCTTTTTGAAGATAAATTTACTAAATGGAGAGAACCGGAGGAATAATCGGGACATGAACCACAACAAATTATTAAATAACCACATAAGTCACAGTAGTAAACATAGCTTTTCATGAAACCTGAAACACATATTTTTGATAATGCCACGCTGGCAGCACATGCGGTCGCTTTACTTATACAGGAACTGGCGATAGCAAAACAACAACAAAATCAAATGCTAAACATCGCTATTTCAGGTGGTTCAACGCCTAAACAATTGTTTACCTTGTTGGCTGAAGATAACTACCGGACTCAAATTCCATGGGAAGCCGTTCGTTTCTTCTGGGTGGATGAAAGATGTGTGGAACCGGCTCATCCGGAAAGTAACTTCGGCATGACTTACGACGCTTTACTCCAGTATGCTTTTGTCCCGGCTCAAAATATCTTCCGCATGAAAGGTGAAGATATTCCGGCCAATGAAGCTGTCAGATATTCCAATTTACTCTGGAAAGAGCTCCCGGCAAGAAATGGCTTTCCTGTCTTCGATTTGATTTTATTGGGAATTGGAGATGATGGTCATACTGCTTCCATTTTTCCGGATCATATGGCGTTGCTCGAATCGGAGAAATCAGTTGATGTGGCTACCCACCCCGTAAGCGGTCAAAAAAGAATAACCCTGACCGGCAAAACAATTAATAATGCCAATCAGGTTATCTTTTTAGTTACCGGAAAAAATAAATCCGGTATTATCTGCGAAATTATCAAAGGAACTTCTGAAGCGGAAAAATATCCTGCAGCCTATATCCGGAACTTCGCAGGAAAAGCGGCATTCTTTCTGGATACTGCGGCTGCAAATGAACTTTAATTCTTTACAATTTCCATTGTATCAGAAGCAATCATGTATTCCTCATCAGTAGGGATTACAACTACTTTTACTGAAGAATCTGGTGTACTTAGCAATACTTCTTTGCCTTTGGATCCTGCATTCAGAGCTTCGTCAATTTTTAATCCCATATAACTGAAGCTCTTGCAAACTTTTTCACGGGTTCCGGTTTGATTTTCTCCTACCCCACCTGTAAACACCAGAACATCAGCACCATTCAGTGCAGCGAAGTAGGATCCTACATATTTAATTATCCTGTATTCGTAAATATTCAAGGCTAATTTAGCTCTTTCATTTCCTTCTGAAATAGCTTTTTCTATATCCCGCATATCCGACGAAATTCCTGAAACTCCCAATACACCACTATGTTTGTTGAACAAAGTAGAAACAGAAGTTGAATTGATCATTTCTTTTTCCATCAGAAATGTAACCACACCCAAATCCACATCTCCGGAACGGGTTCCCATCATCAGACCTTCGATCGGGGTAAATCCCATGGAAGTATCAATTGATTTTCCATCCTTCACTGCGGTGATGGAAGCTCCATTGCCAATATGAGCGGTGATAACTTTGGTTTTTTCATAATCTAAACCTAAAAACTCACAAGCGCGACGCGACACATACCGATGACTCGTACCATGAAAACCGTAGCGGCGAATTCCATATTTCTGATATAAAGCGTAAGGAATACCATACATGTAAGCATAATCCGGCATGGTTTGGTGGAAAGCTGTATCGAAAACTGCTACCTGTGGTACATCGGGTAACAGTTCACTGATAGCACGAATACCAGCCAGATTAGGTGGATTATGCAAGGGTGCTATGTCAATACATTCTTCTATCTTTTTAATGACTTCTTCGTTGATAAGGACACTGGAGTTAAATTTCTCTCCCCCGTGCACAACACGGTGCCCTACCGCGTTAATTTCATCTATTGTTTTTATAGCTCCGTGTTTCTTACTTGTCAACACACCCAGGATGTATTCAACGGCTACCTGATGCTCCAGAATTTCTCCTTCCAGTATTACTTTCTGACCATCTTTGCGTGTGTGCTTCAAAAATGAGCCTTTCATCCCTAATTTCTCAACTCCACCCGAGCCCAACTCCTCGTGGGTGGTCATATCAAGCAACTTGTATTTTACCGATGAACTTCCGCAATTTAATACCAATATCTTCATAACTTTCTCCTCCTTTATTTTACAAGATTACCTGATTCATCATACACATAAAAACCTTTTCCCGTACTTACGCCGTAATTCTTGGCACGTACCATCCTCAGTAAAATCGGCGAAGGTTTGTACTTGATATTGCCATACTCATCATACAGATTGTTGAGTAATTTCACAATCTTTTCTATTCCCATGTTATCCGCCGTACGGAAAACACCCAAATTATGCCCAAATCCAACCATCAATACCTTATCGATATCTTCGACTGTTGAAATTCCTTCCATCAGAATCTGGCAAGCTTCATTTAACTGAGTCAGAAACAACCTGATACTCACCAACCCGGCTGATTCCATTACCGATACATACTGATGATTGATCATGCGGGCAAATTTGCTCACCTTGTCAAAAGTCTCCTGTGAAGTGTGCAGTCCCGATACAATCTCGAGGATTTGCGAACCAGGCGTATTAATCATAAAATGTACCCCGATACATCTTTCCTGATACTTCAGTTCAGAAGCCAGTTCTGTTACCACAACGGTTGTTACGTTTGAGGCAATAATCGCATCCGGTTCAAGTACATGTTCTAATTGCTGAAACACTTTCTTTCGCTCATTAACCTGACGTTCACCCGTTTGATTGTCGTAACGAATGGCTTCAATCACGAAATCACAGTTCTGAAAATCGATGTAAGATGTAGTGCCCTGTACCCTTGAAAGAATCGCTTTTTTCTCGTTCTGCGTTAAACCCCAATTGGTGATTTTCTTGTCTAACTTATCTTCAATCCTGCTGAATGCATTAGCAATCTTTTCTTTGTTGGGTTCTAAAAACACAACCTCCATCCCGTTCAAAGCCGCAGTTGTCGCAATTTCACTCCCTTCAATTCCACATCCGACAACACCTATGCGCGAAAACAGCGTTCTTTTCCTGTTCCGTTTGCTCAGCCCGTATCGTTCGATTGGTTCTGTAATAATTTTTGCCATGTTATTATGCTATATTTAATTTATTCACTTCGAATGTCGTGCTTTTATGCTACTTTTTCATTGCCTGATTCGCTGTGATGGCAATCATGCTCACGATATCATCCACCGAACAACCTCTCGATAAATCATTAATGGGTGCTGCCATTCCCTGAAGGATGGGGCCTACCGCCAGGGTTCCCGACAAACGTTCAACTAATTTATATCCGATATTACCCGATTGTAAATCCGGAAACACCAGTACGTTCGCCCGACCGGCAATATTGCTGTCCGGCGCTTTGCTCTTACCTACCGAAGGTACTAACGCCGCATCTGCCTGCATTTCTCCATCTATCTGCAAATCGGGACGCATTGATTTGGCGATATTCGTTGCTTCAACCACCTTATCGACAAACTCGTGCCTCGCGCTCCCTTTGGTTGAAAAACTCAACATGGCAACTCTCGGTTCAATACCGGCAATAGCTTTGGTTGTTTCAGCCGACGAAATGGCAATCTCGGCCAGTTCTTTTGCCGATGGATTTGGATTTACAGCACAATCAGCGAAAATCAATAATCCATTCTCCCCAAACTGAGGTGTTGGTGTAAACATCAGAAAGGCACCGGAAACAACCGAGATCCCCGGACGGGTTTTTACAATCTGAAAAGCAGGACGCAACACGTCTCCGGTCGTATTTTGTGCTCCGGCCAATTCTCCGTCAGCATCTCCGTTTTTAATCATCAGACAAGCCAGATACAATGGATTTTTTGCGAGTTTTTCCGCTTCATCAGGAGTCATCCCTTTGTTCTTTCTCAAATCATGAAGCAAATTTGCATACATCGGCATATTTGTATCTGTTTCCGGATCAACAATCACTGCTTCTGAAATATAATTCAATTGCTCTGTCTGGGCAAGGGAGAAAATCTCCTCTTTATTTCCTATCAGGATAATCTTAGCGGCTTTTTTCTTTAAAATAATATCTGCAGCTTTTAAAGTACGAATTTCAGTGCCCTCGGGTAAAACAATCCGTTGCGGATTGGCTATGGCACGTTCCATGATTTGGTTTAGTAAATTCATTGTTCTCTGATGTATTTTGTTCTGTGGTTTTGACGTTTTGAAAGTATAAAAAATCTTTGAAAGAGACTACAAAAGTACGAATATTTCGCAAAATTGCAATGTGGAGATTGCAAAATATGCTAATTATTTGTTTATTTGACAAATAACACACAAAAAATATCAGTTTTTCAGAACTTTAGCCGTACGAGACAGTTTATCTCTGATTTTCGATTCCCTGCTATCATCTCTTTTCCACTACCGATAGATTCACGCCTATCCATGTATAATATACCGGCATATCGCAACCAACATCCAAGATTTTTATTGAAATCGTAACTAAAGTTCACATAATACCTGCTTCCAATGCCTGAGAAAGCCGGCATGCTAAAAGCATATAGTATATTCTTTTCATATAGATAAATTCGGTTATCATACGCTTGCACATCAAAAAAGAGATAACTGAAATCAATATTTAAAGGCCATTTTCTGAACCGAATGTTCACTTCCTGAAGTGCTGTTATTCCATAGGTTGCAGTTCTGTCTTTATTTTGGACGATATTGGCATCAAATTGTTGTTTAAATTTGATCATTCCCGTCTCATAAACAGATTGAAACCTGAATGCGACCTTATCTTTTCGCGAAAGCTTAGATGTTGCCTCTTCCGGGCCGGAAAGATTTGCAACCTGCTGTTCGTACTTTGTCCTGCATAATAATGTTAATCGCCGTAGAGGTGTATAAGTGAGCTGAAGCAGATAATCCATTCCGTTCGAAGGAGAATCAACACCAAAACGTAACCAGGGAAAACGATAACAGTCGGCATAAAACGCTATTTTCAGGTTTTTTGCTGGTAGTATCTCAGCTCCTATATATACCCCTTTTTCATTTCTAACGCCTGATTTTTCTGAAAAAGAAGTCGCAAATAACGCATCATATTCAGGTCCGTAATTGCGATATAATAACGCAAGATTGACCCGGGAAAGAGGAGAAACGGTGAGACCGCAAATCAATGCAGGATGTTCAAAGTTCGAAAGTGCAGCTTCACCAAAAAAATTGAATTTATGCAACCTAAATCTGTAATGAAAACCTGAAACCCATTGCTTATTCCCGCTGAAATAAAACAGGTTATACGGATATCGTTTAGGAATTAATTTCTTATCCATTTTCATAATCAGACTACTAACGCCGATTTGATACCAAACACCATTATAATCAAGATTAAATCCTGCCAGATTTTGTTTCACCTTGTTCCTTTTCAGCATTTCATCCATTGTCCTGTGGTACCCCGTTTCATAGAAAGCCGGAAACACATTTTGCTCTACCTTTCCATCAAGTTGTCTGCCTGAAAAGAACACATGCAGACTTGTTTGCTCCTGTTGCAAAGAGATTGCCAGTCCTCTGAAAAAGTTAAATTCATTTGTAGAACCGTAACGTTTAAACCCTCCTGTAAGATCACACACCTTGGTTGTCATGGCTGATTTTCCACGACTAAATGCCTGACTAATCACAAGTCCCTGACCAAAACCTGCCTGATAATCCCCAATAATTACATTTCTTATAATCCCCCGATTTTTAAATTGAAATGATACAGAGGTATAGTCATACCCCATTCTCAATTTTCCGAAGAATGGCTCACCTGCATCTTTTTCTGCGGTAATACTCAACCATAACTTGTCTTTATAGTGAAATCTGTATTTCAGGTGATTATAAATCCGGCTTCCCATATATCCTGTACTGTCGCCCATATTTTGCAGGCGATACCCCTCTTTCTGCTCCGGCACATAATCAGCACGAATTAATATTTCATTCTTCCCATATTTGAGGTACTTTTTCAAATCGATCTTCTCGTCTTTCTCATTTGAATTTGTTAATGTGACAAATGGAAGCATCCTTCTGATATCAGTCATATCAAGACCTTCTACCAACATCAGTTCATAAATTGAGAAAAATCGCTCAGCTTTATATCGGTAATAAAGTATATTTTCAATCTGAATATCCGACAGAAACATCATTTTAGCAAGTCCCTCTCTTTCAGCCTGATTTAAATCAATTGGATGTTGATGCAGGAAAATCAGTTCTTCATAAAAAACATTGAAATCCGGTTCAGTTTCACTTTCCTCTGTATACTGTTCGTAGACATCAGCTATGAATTGTTCAATTTCAGAAAAAGGTGTTTCTGATTGAGCGTTTACAATCAAAAAATTTAAACAGAGAAAAACAGGTATTAGCATGAGATTTTTCATACATCAGGTTTAAAAAACAACAGATTAGCGGTTAAAACTATATTGAAGTTGTGCAATGGAATTGAGTCCTAACAGCGGATGCAGCTCAACCGACAAATCAAAAGTAAACGGACTGAATTCAAACCCGAATCCCAGACAAGAAACCAGATATTCATGTGCATATGCACCGAGTTGGAATCGGGTTTGATTACTTATACGGTATTCAAAAGCGGTTGCAAACCGGTAATTACTGCTCATTTCCTTATCAGTCTGAAATCGCCAGCAAAACTCAGGAGTAAAGTCATAAGCGCATCCCAAACTAAAAATTGCAGGTAAATATTTTGTCTGCGATTCCCCTTTTATATGAGAACCAAAAGGATTATATACATGAAATCCAACCCTGAAAGTATCATTGAATGGCACAGATAATCCGATTTGAGGATAAATTGTCGCGTAATACTGGTTGGATGGCGCAAAGTACACCGTATGATAATCAAATTGCAATCCAAGACTAAACCGGTCGGAAAAATTACGAGCAACAGTCAAACCCATCAAAATTTCGTGATACAGGGAAAATCCATGATGAACTGCCGAAAATGCTGCAACAAAATGATTTACAGGCCATATAAAAGAAAAACATTTTGTTGCGAGAGTTGTTATAATAAAGCGATTTTCAAACAAGACACTCATTTGAGGTATGATCTTTGTTGACAAAGGCGCCGGATTGTGAAAGGGAGTCCAGTTTTTTGTATCAGAAACAGAGGTATTGGCTACAGAAACAGAAGCAGGAAGTGCGGATGTAATTTGTGCATATACAGATAGCTGCACAAAACCCAGCAGGAACAAGATAATTCTTTTCATGACCCTAAGGTTTAAGCTGTTAAATAAGTAAACAATCAGACTTCAAAATTATCAAAGTACTTGTTAAGGAACAAAAAATAACGCATAATTTCATTATCATTAAATCTTTTAAACTTTTGATATAAGAATAGACCTGATAAAAGAGAAAGTTATTATCGAATTTTATATTTGTTTTTTGATACAAATTATATACATTTGCAGTGATGTTTAAGAATCTCAACATATTGATTATATTGTTATTCATGACAGGGCTGATTGCCTCTTCATCAGCTCAGCAAATGCATAAACCATTACCGCCGGGAAGTCAGCGACTTGCCGTGATGGTTGATGGAAATGATACTGTATATCTGGCTTTTTTGAGGGATATTTATGTTTTCCCGAAGATTAAATTCAACAGTAAAAAACAGGAAGAGTTCTACTGGAGAACAGTCAGAGATGTAAAAAAGGCATTACCTTATGCAAAAATAGTAAGTACAGAGTTGATCAGGGTAAACAGCTTACTGGGTGATATAAAAAATGAAAACGAAAGAAAGAAATATCTCGCGAAGTATGAGAAAGAAGTTTTCAAAAGATATGAGCCAGAACTTCGTAAGCTCACCATTAACCAGGGACGACTGCTTTTAAAACTGATTGACCGCGAATGCAATTCAACATCGTATGATCTGATAAAAAATTACCGTGGAAGTGTTTCTGCCTTTTTTTGGCAGGGAATTGCTCGTATTTTCGGTTCTAATTTAAAATCTGAATACGATGCCTCCGGAAATGACAGAATTGTGGAAAGGGTCATTTTACTGGTAGAAGCGGGTCAGCTTTAGTATTAACATAATTATAATTTATGAGAAAAAATCTGTTTTCTGCTTTTAAAAATTTGTTTATCCGGTCTTTTGATGATGAACTTACAGACTCCAGAAAGAATATCGTACGTGCAGAAGTAAAAGCAAAAAAACAAAACATCACTGACACTTATAAAATTGAACAGGCTAATGCTGTTTATGTCAAAATTGAACAAATGCCAGAATTCAAAGAAGCAAAAACGGTGCTGATGTATTGGTCCGTACCGGATGAATTACCCACTCATTTATTTATCAAAAAATGGAGTAATGCCAAAACTATTTTGCTCCCTGTGGTAAAAGGCCAGCATATGACAATTCGTCCTTTCGTTTCGGAAGAAACGCTTTTGCAGGGTGAATTCAAAATTATGGAACCTAAGTCCGGACATGATTATCTGAAGTTGGTAGATCTGGTGATTGTCCCGGGTGTTGCGTTTGATCGAACAAAGAAAAGAATCGGCAGAGGAAAAGGATATTACGATAAATACTTCAAAAACAAACGCATAAAAAAATGGGGTATCGGATTTGATTTTCAGTTGTATGAAAGTCTTCCTGCTGCTTCTTATGATATCAACATGGATAGGATTATTACGCCATCCGAGACGATTTGGTAAGTTCCGGTTCTCCCTTCCGGTAATAATACACGAGACCGTATTCACGACATTTCTCCAGCTTGTCAAAAGGTTCCATATCCTTATAATATGCTTCAACCTGATTCCAGATATCCAGAATAATCTCGTCACCCTTTGTTCTGAGACTAACCAATTCTTCCCATTGCCTTGCAGTAGAATGCTGGTGAATTTTCTGTGTAGATTTGTACTCTTTGAAGATTTCGTAATGGACTTTGACTTTGGCAATTGCCGGATTATAAATAGGTAATCCTCCATTGCGAATGCGTTCATTTTCTCCGTCGATGATGCATTTACCCCATTGTAAAAGAGCCGACTCGGTACTTAAATCGGGCACATTGTGTATTTCGGGATCCAACTGATAAAACAACTTGTGCTCCTTTTTGATATCTCCACGTATTACTGCCAGATTAAACACCTGTATGAAATGAGAAATGTAAAGACGTACGTTATGTATAATCTGCTGGTATCTTTTGTTCGCGTTTACCTGATTTTCGAGCGTTTGCTGATACTGCAACTGCTGCTTCTCAAAAACAGACAGAAAATTCTTTGCTTCAAGAATTGTCTTGAATGCAACAACATGATTATTATAGCCTGATTTATCTTCTTTTTGAATAGCAGTGCGAAGCGCTCTTAATCTAGATTGATCAGTATTGGGTAAACGACGGTATGGCATGAAAAAATTAAACTGTAATTAAGTATTGTTCATCAAAGATATTCACATACTTGCAAAGATATAAAAATTAATCGTTTCTGAACATTAATTTTTCAGCTAATTTTCTCAATTCCTGTTTTTTATTTGAAGAAACACTCACTTTTTCCAACGATGCGATGGCCTTTTCATAATAAATGCTCATAGTGTCTTCGCATATTTTTTTGACATCCAGTTGATTATAAATTTCTGTCACCTCCCTGACCTTTTTTTGAGGTTCCGGATTGGGTTCATTCAACCAGGAATTTAATTTCTTCTGCATTTCTCCCGAAGCTGCTTTTTTTGCATGGATAAGCAGATAGGTTTTTTTATTGCATAGAATATCTCCCCCGATCTGCTTCCCGAAAGTTTCGGGATTTCCATATACATCCAACAGGTCATCTTTAAGCTGAAAGGCCAATCCTATATTGATTCCGAAATTATATAAATGTACTGCATCCTCTTCTGAAGCCCCCCCTATAATTGCTCCTGTTTGCAGCGAGCAGCCAAGCAATACCGCCGTTTTGAGCCTGATCATTTCAATATATTCCTCGGGTAACACATGCTCACGTTGCTCAAATTCCATGTCGTACTGCTGTCCCTCACAAATCTCGGCTGCAGTGCGTGTAAATAGTTTCAAAACGGTTTTCAGATAAGGTGAAGGCGTCTCCAACAATAGTTCATAGGCCATTATTTGCATAACATCTCCCGAGAGTATAGCCGTGTTTTCATCCCATTTTACATGCACGGTAGGCTTTCCCCTCCGGATAGTAGCTTTATCCATGATATCATCGTGCAACAAGGTGAAATTGTGAAAAACTTCAATCCCGATGGCGGGTTTAATCGCCGGATTAATATTATCGCTGAATAAATTACAGGCCATCAGAGTTAATGCCGGACGAACACGTTTGCCTCCCTGTCCCATTGTATAGTCAATCGGATCGTATAAGCCGGCGGGTTCCCTGTGCCATTTGATTTGCTGAATAGCAGCATTTACAATCGATGATGTTGCTTCAAAACTATTCATAAACGATTATTTACGTTTGGCAAGTTCATTTTCGATAATATCTGTCAGTACGTCTTTCATCTGTAATCCAGCCGCCCGAACCTGTTGAGGAATGAAACTGGTTGTCGTCATTCCGGGTGTGGTGTTAACTTCCAGCAAATTAATCACCTCTCCTTCAGTAATGATATAGTCTATCCTGATGATGCCTTTGCATCCAAGAATATCATAAATGGTCGAAGTGAGCTTTTGCACTCGTTCGGTAAGTTCATTACTGATTCTGGCTGGTGTAATTTCCTCAACCTGACCTTTATACTTGGCGTCAAAATCGAAAAACTCATTGTGAGGAACCACTTCTGTTACTGGTAAAACAACCGATTTGTATTGGGTTTTATATATTCCGCAGGTAATTTCAGTCCCTTGCATGAATGCCTCGATCATCACCTCATGCCCTTCTTTAAAAGCCTTTTCAATGGCAGGTTGAACTTCTTCCTCGGATTTTACTTTGGTCACTCCGAAACTACTGCCTCCCACATTAGGCTTTACAAAACAGGGAAATCCAATTTTTTGAGCCACCTCATCAGTACTTACTGTTTGTCCGCTGCGCAACAATATTGATTCTGAAACCTTTACGCCAAAACTTTTCAAATACTGATTACAGGTGAATTTATTGAATGTTAATGCCGATGCAAGAACCCCACAAGTTGAATACGGAACTCCTATTAAATCAAAATACCCTTGTAAAATACCATCCTCTCCCGGCGTACCGTGAATGGTAATATAAGCGAAATCAAATTTTATTTTTTTTCCCTGATAAATAAAACTGAAATCCGATCTGTTCATTTCAATCTGTTCATTCTCAGTAATATTAACTACCCATGCTTCTTTGGTTAAAGTAACCTGATACACTTGATAGCTGTCCTGATCCATAAAGGAAAGTAATCCGGCAGCACTTTTGAGCGAAACAACAACTTCAGAGGAATCTCCTCCCGCAACAATGGCGACAATAGGTTTCATATCGTTATAAATTCAAATGTGTTTGGGCATATTCTCGCCACATATCAATTAATTTTTGTAAATCTTCGGGTATCTCACTTTCAAAATGCATGTATTCCTTTGTCCGGGGATGTACAAAGCCCAGGGTCTTAGCATGCAGTGCCTGTCTCGGACAAGCATAAAAACAATTTTTCACGAATAACTTGTAATAAGCAGATGTGGTACCTTTTAGTATCACATTGCCTCCATATCGTTCATCATTGAAAAGCGTGTGGCCAATGTGTTTCATGTGTACCCGAATCTGATGCGTTCTTCCCGTTTCGAGCCGGCATTCAACCAATGTTGCATAACCAAATCGTTCAATAACCCTGAAGTGTGTTATCGCAAATTTGGCATACGGATTTTCTCCATCCGGGAATACTTTAAAGCGCATGCGGTCGCTCGGGTCACGAGCGAGGTCACCGGTAATGGTTCCTTCATCTTCCTTTACATTTCCCCACACCAGGGCATAATACCTTCGCTTGGTCGTTTTCTCAAAGAATTGCTTTCCAAGGTGTTGTTTGGCATCTTCGGTTTTAGCTATGAGCAGCAATCCCGATGTATCCTTGTCAATACGATGCACCAATCCTAACCTGGAATCATTGGCGTCAAAATCTTTATTATCCTTTAAGTGGTAGGCTATTGCATTTAACAGGGTCCCATCGTAATTCCCGAATCCCGGATGCACAACCAGTCCGGGCTGCTTATTTACCAGTATAATATCATCATCTTCATATACAATATTGATGGGAATATCCTGGGGAACAATAATATACTCAGAAGGCGGATACGCCAGGACGATGGTTATCACATCGCCGGGTTTAACTCTGTAGCTGGATTTTACAGGTTTTTCATTGACCCTGATGTTTCCTGCATCCGCAGCTTCCTGGATGCGGTTACGGGAAATACTGGCCATGATATTGACCAAATACTTGTCTATCCGCATCATGCTCTGGCCTTTGTCGACCACGAAGCGGTAATGTTCAAAAAGCTCCTGTTCCGAGCCTAATTCATCATCTTCAATTTCTTCTAAAAATTCTTCTTCCACTTGCTATTCCTCCTTTTTAGAAAAATTCCTCTTCTTCAAACTGACTGTTTACTGATTCTTCTATTCGATTTTTATCTCTTGTTAACCAGATGTCTATGCGCGAACCATCAGGCATTTTTTCGCCGGCAGATGGGGTTTGTCTGTATATCATGTACTCATTTTCATTCGCAGCAGGAGTTACATCATAATTCACAGCACCGATGATAAAAGATGACAAAATTGCTTCGTTTTTTGCTTCATTAAATGATTTACCAATCAAACCCGGTACAGTAGAAACACCCTCTCCTACTCCACTACCGACCACAAGTACCACCGCGGCTCCTTCAGGTAAACGGGTACCCGGTTCGATATGCTGCCCCAGGTAACTCACATCAATGACCAAATCCTTGAATTCAGAAGGTCTGTATACTACTCCCGAAACTCTAAGACCCAACGATTTTATGAGGGCATCAGCCTGTCTGAATGAAACATCGTTCACATCCGGAAAAGGAATCATTTTCACCTGCCGTTTATTAAGAATCAAGTAAATAGATCTGTTTTTCTTCACCGATGAATTTGCCGGCGGAATTTGTTCTACGATGGTCCCCAATGCTTTTTCCTTTACATAAACCGAATCAATAACCTGGGTATATAAATCATAATTTTCAAGCAGATTCTGAGCCTCTTCTACGTATAAACCCTGTAGATCAGGGACAGTAACCGACTCACCATGATGTGTATATTGATCCAGCACGATCAGGGTAATCCAAGCCAACGCGATTACGATGACAATCGCCAGTAAAATGCGTTTCACAATATAACCCGCGATACTTTCTCTCCAAAAGGTCTTAAAATCCATGACTAACCGTTTTATAAAAGATTGTTGTTCAGCAAAAATACCGGAACCAAAACAATTGCCAAAATTAATGAAATAATCTTATTATTAGTAATAACAAAGCCTATAAAAACAAAAATACATCAAACACGTTATACATGATACAAATAAACAACTTGATTCAAAACCAAATATGAAACTATTGAAGACTCATGACGAACGGATTGCAAAAATGACTTTTGCCTCCGTATATCCCATGTATTTAGTAAAAATTGAGAAAAAAGGAAGAACGAAAGATGAACTTCATCAGGTTATTGAGTGGCTGACCGGTTTCGATGAACAAAAGCTTCAAAAACTTATTCAGGAGAATGTTTCTTTTGAAACTTTCTTTCAAAAAGCCAATTTAAACCCCAATGCTCACCTCATTAAAGGATTGATTTGTGGTTACCGCATAGAAGAAATTGAGAATCCCATAACACGACAAGTCAGGTATTTAGACAAATTAGTGGATGAACTGGCAAAAGGACGTAAAATGGATAAAATACTAAGAGCCACTTCATAAGAAGCAGCTCTTAATATAATGTCTTAGGAAAATATCGATTACATTTTGTGACGACCTTCATCGGCAACAGTCAATTTTGATCTTCCTTTGGCACGACGGGCAGCCAAAACCCTGCGTCCGTTTGCAGTTGCCATTCTTTCACGGAAACCGTGTTTGTTTCTTCTTTTTCTGTTAGAAGGTTGGAATGTCCTTTTCATCGCTTTATCGTGTTATTATATTAATATTCTTGTTTTTGGGATTGCAAAGATAGAAGTTTTTTTTTATCTGACAAAACTGTTAGTGATATTTACTTTATTTAACCCCAATAAATTGATAAGTTATTCCTGATACTCCTTTTTTAAGTAAGAGATAACTGGCATTGGGTATCCCGTCTTCCAAGCCATCTAAAGTCAGGTATGTAGTATTTCCCATTTGATTTAACGCACGAATATGGTCATGTCCCATAATGACCATATTAACTTTATGTTTCTCAAACAAATCAAGCAGAACCAACAATTCATTCACCAATGGGTTGGTAGATAAAGTATGTCTGTCGCGGAAAAAATTCACGTGGGTGAAAATCACACATTGATTATAAGAATTTCTGTCTTTCTCTAACAATTCTTTCAGCCAGACAAGCTGACTTTTGCCCAATGTGCCACTGCCGGAATCCAGGCAAATATATATATCTTTTACGGATGGGGTCTGGATCGTGAAATAATAAATTGATGTGCCATACAACCGCCGGAAATGTTTCCATCCATCGAAATATAATTCATGGTTTCCTGTCAATAAAAAGGTTGGTTTTGATTCATAATCAGGCAATAAACTATGAAATGTTTCGTAATCTTTTTCCTTTCCGGTGACAAAATCACCTACAAAAACCATAGCTTCAATATCATGTTGAATACCCCGCTGAAGAAAATTCTGATAGTTTTTTGTTTCTCCTACATGTACATCGGCTGTTACCAATAAATTATATGTTTCTGATGCCACTGTTATTGTTTTAAATGGATTCGATGCATTCCAATCCATGGACGCTTTAAAACGATCTTCTATACGCTCGGTCGAACGAATAAAACCGGTCAGATCTGTATCGCCAATACAGGATGATAATAAAATAACTGAAATTATAAATATGTATTTAATATGTTTCATCACAATCTCCATTGAATACCCCCCCTGATAAAATAACCAAAATAATTCACCCGGATATTCATCAAACCAGCTTGTAAATATCCTAAATCCATGTAAAGTTTTGACGTACCCGAAAGCTGATAACCGAGGTTGGTAATTAACATAGGATTGGTTTCCTGTTGTATCAGAAAAGTATCAAAATTGGTGACTGATGCTTTAAATTCCCATTTTTCATCAATTGGTTGATAATAGGTAATTTTATACATCAGGTTGATTGGTTCCCAAATGCTTATCTGGTCATAATCATTCGATTCTGCATATACATTCGTGAGTTTGAAAACACGGGTATTCAACCCTACATGATAAGCAAATTTATTTTTGCGGTGATAAAGAATAATACCGGCATTGTGTTCGTGTAAAATGGCTGAAAAGGGTTGCCACTGGTAAAAAACATGTCCGGTAACCGGCTTTTCTTTTATCCTTAAATCTTTTGAAACATCGATTTTCAGTGCATTAAACACGTTTTCTCTTGCATTTGAAAAAGTAACACCGGTCACTGCTGAAAATTGCCATTCCGAAAGTACAGCTCTAATACCTCCTGAAAATTCAGAATATAAACCTGAGGATACATAATTCGCTCCTCCCATCATTGATATGTCAGCAGTAAATTGCGATTTTATTGTCTGCAAAGAAATCAACATCAAAAAAAATAAAATCAGTCTGTATTTCATCAGAAAATTTAGAAATTTATTTTTGAATTTCAAATATACTTCATTTTTTGATATAACCGGCTGTTTTAAACCAGTTCAATGCATCTTGAATTCCTGATTCAATAGGTGTTTCCGGAAGTAATAAATCTGTTTTTGCTTTCTGATTTGTATAATATTCCTTTATCAACAGTTGATTTATATTTCTACTGCAAAACGATACTTTAATTTTTAGTAACCTCATGATATCTCCTATCAAAGCAATAGATTGTAGAATAAATGGCGGTACAATGACTGTTTTTTGCTTGTACTCACCCACTCTTCTCTGAATGTTGAAATACTTCTTAAAAGAAAGATTTACTCCCGCAGCTAAATACCTTTCTCCTGATTTTCCCATTGTGAGTGCATTACAACAAGCTACAGCTACATCCTTTACACATACGAAATTTTTACCTCCATCGGGAATGAATAAATATCGCCTTTTGTATCCCATGATTACCAGTTTTCCGGAATTGGGTTTGGTATCATAACTTCCAATCAAAAAGGTCGGGTTTATAATAACGACATGATTCTCTTTGGCGTAAGCTGAAAAAAGCTGTTCTGCTTCGAGTTTGCTCTTGGCATAATCGGATTGTGTAAATGGATATTCAATTGGATAATCCTCATCCGCAGATTTTTTTTTACTTCCGTATCCAATGGTGTTTGCTGTGCTAATGAAAACCAACTTTCTGATACTTAATTCCCTTGCTGTTTCGATGAGCTGTTTTGTAGCATCTACGTTTATTAACTGATATTCACGGTAATTTAATAAATTGGTATCTGTAGCTGCCGCTATATGTATAATTCCGTCGCAACCTTTTGCCGATTCATAAATCGTATTTTTATCCGCAAAACTGCCGGTTAACACTTCAACCAGACTCAAATCAAAACCTATTTTTTCGGTAGATCTTACAATGATGCGAACTTGATGAGCTCTGTTTAATAACTCCATTACCACGTGATGACCTAATAAACCATTGGCCCCGGTTACTAATATTTTCATGGAGATGATAAAAGTTTATAAAAACACTGTATCTCAAACATTTTTAACTTGTAAATTGTTTAGTTGGTATAAAAATACTGTGTTACGGAATACCTATTCATAAGTTCTTAATAAATGTTGAAAATTAGTGTGTAAAAAATGACAAACTTTATTTGTGAAATTCATTTATTGAAGCTGTTAAGATAATTATTCATTTTTCCTAATAAAACTTTTGATTTATGTTAACCATTATTTAAACCTTGTTTTCACTATTACTAACACTTCAGTTTATAAAAACTTACTAACTTTGCCGCAATTAACAGCTTGTTGAAAAAGTTTATACTGACTTAGTTTTCAATCTTATTTTTTAAATTGAATTGTTAATATAGTTACATCATAATTGAATAATGAATTGTGCAATATTTTAATAGAAAATGTTTCAACCAAACTAACAGCCTATTATCATTATCAATTGAAATTTTAAAATAAAAAAATAATATTATTATACTTGTTTGAAAATGGATCATTCGGAACTCATCATAGAAATTAATCGACTTAAGAAAGAAAAGAATGCCGTGATTATGGCGCATTATTACCAAATGGGCGATATTCAGGATATAGCTGATCAGATTGGTGATAGTTTAGCCCTGGCACAATGGGCTGCTAAAACAGAAGCCGATATCATCGTGTTGTGTGGTGTTCATTTCATGGGTGAAACAGCTAAAATTTTATCTCCGCATAAAAAAGTATTGGTTCCTGATTTGGAAGCAGGTTGTTCGTTGGCTGACAGCTGTCCGGCTGATGATTTTGAAAAGTTTGTCAAAGAGCATCCTGATCATATGGTTGTAACTTATGTAAATACCACAGCTGCGGTAAAAGCATTGACTGATGTAGTTGTAACATCTACAAATGCTAAAAAAATCATTGATCAGTTACCCAAAGATGAGAAAATAATCTTTGGTCCGGATAGAAACCTCGGGAATTATATCAACAGTGTTACGGGTAGGAATATGTTATTATGGGATGGTGCCTGTCATGTACACGAGCAATTCTCTGTTGAAAAATTGGTGAAATTAAAGGCTGAGCATCCTGATGCTGACATTATAGCTCATCCTGAATGTAAGAAACCACTTTTATTAATGGCTGATTTTATTGGTTCAACGCAGGCATTATTGAATTATACCATTCATTCTGATAAAAATAAATTTTTAGTTGCTACCGAATCGGGAATATTGCATGAAATGCAGAAGAAAAATCCGGATAAAACATTTATTCCTGTACCTCCAAATGACAGTACCTGTGCCTGCAATGAATGTAATTTCATGCGTTTGAACACATTAGAAAAATTGTATTTGTGTTTGAAAAATGAAAGTCCTGAAATTATTATTGATGAAGCAATCAGGGAAAAAGCGGTGAAACCTATTTTGAGGATGCTGGAAATGTCTTAATATTCATTTAAAATATACCTGTCAGGTTTTTAAAACCTGACAGGTATTTGGATAGTATTATTTTGCCGGTACAATTTTATAAACCTTATCATTCCGTCTAACCAATTCCCTGGTTTTCACAGAAAAATAATTTCCTTTTACTGCTTTTTGAACTGGTTTTAGTTCTACACGCATTTCTTCAATGGTATCTTCATAAACACCGGTAGTTTCTCCGGTAATCATCATTTCATCACCAACAGCGATATGTTGTGCTTCTACCAGAATTTCGGCAACATCCAGTTTACTGAAATAATTGGTTACTTTACCGATATATACTTTTTTATGGGTCGCTTCAGATCCATAATTTGAACTCCACTCCCCTAACTTTTGTCCTAAATAGTACCCATCCCAGAAACCACGGTTGAAAACCTTACTCAGACGCTTATTCCAGTCTTCAATTTTAGTTAGAGTGAATGAGTCATCTAAACAGGATTCAACGGCCTCACGGTAACAGGAAACCACTGTTTTGACATATTCAGGTCCGCGTGCTCTCCCTTCTATTTTAAATACCCGAACACCAGATTGAAGCATGATATCCATAAAATGAATGGTTTTCAAATCTTTGGGTGACATGATGTATTCATTGTCGATTTCCAGTTCAATTTCTGAATCTTTATCTTTTACTACATAAGCCCTGCGGCAAATCTGGTTACAGGCGCCTCTGTTCGCGGATAAATTTTTCTCGTGTAAGCTAAGATAACATTTTCCGGAAACCGCCATACACAAAGCGCCGTGACAAAACATTTCAATTCTGATTAAATCACCATTTTTTCCCCGGATATTTTCTTTGATGATACTTTGATAAATCTCTGCTACCTGATTCATGTTCAGTTCTCTGGCGAGAACAACCACGTCAGCAAACTGAGCATAAAATTTCAACGATTCAGCATTGGAAATATTCAACTGAGTAGATAAATGTACTTCTACACCGATTGAATTGGCATACATCATGGCGGCCACATCAGAAGCTATAATGGCTGAAACTTCGACTTCTTTTGCTGTATCAATGATTTCACGCATCAAACTGATGTCATCGTCGTATAAAATGGTGTTGACAGTGAGGTATGATTTAATGTTGTTTTCTTTACAAATGGCGACAATTTTTCGTAAATCCTGCGTAGTAAAATTACTGCTGGATTTACTTCGCATATTGAGTTTTTCAATGCCAAAATATACAGAATCGGCTCCGGCTTGTATGGCAGCAGCCAAACTTTCCCAGGAACCAGCTGGAGCCATTATTTCAATTTCTTCTCGTTTCATCAGTTATTTATAATCCGGTGTTAATTTATCTATTCTGAAACTTGCTCCCAATCTGACTTGATGATATGGAAAATCTTTTATACCATATTGATATTGAGCAAAGTAATCTATTTTATTTAATTTATACGTGAATTTTGTCGCGTAAACAAGTGGTGCATCACCATAATTATTTCCATAACGCGGATGGGTATGCATCCACCCATAATAGCCCGATAAGGTATTTTCCCATTTCCATTGTTGATTACCCACTATTATTTTTCCACCATAGATGGGAGCATCATTTTGTGTACTGTTGGTGGTTTCCCAACAAAGAAAACCAAGATTTCCAACGAAGCGAATTTCGTTTAAGAATTGATTATTTAAATAAAGTGATTTACCAGCTTCTACATCAAAATAATAACCGGGTGTATCGAAATAACGTCTTCCGGTAAAATTTGTTCCCGAAGCTGTCTTGATTGTTGTATTAAGTATTAATGCGGGTTTACGAACATCTTCCTGTAACAGGGAAATTCGGGTTTGTACGTAAAAATCACCATTTGCTTTGCCTGTAGTATTGCCATTCATATCACGCGCTAAACTAATTTGATCGGTGACCTGATAATGTTCAAATATTGTTGACCAAATTTTAAAAGATACACGGCCGGGTAGGAGAGGGATGTCAATTTTAAAGTATCCATTCTTCGTTTGATCCCCATAACCAAAATAGTAATCAGCCATCAACTGAATGGTTGTTTTTTCGACAATTGTTGCATCCGTAAATTCTGGTACCGGATTGGCATTTGGTCCAAACCAGGCAGGTGCATATTTTACTTCCTGAGATATAATTAATTGAATATTGATTAGTAATAAAATAATAAGTATAATATTCTTCATATAACGAGTTGAATTTAGTTGCAAAGATAATCATTAGGATAAGATAATGCTAATGTTATAATTTTATTTAATTGATAAACAATACACTAACAAATTGGTTATAGTGATTGGGATAATTTTTTTAACTTTGCTGCCCAATTTTGAATTAACTTTGATATGCAAATAGCCAACATAGAATTTCCGGATAAACCCTTGTTTTTAGCGCCGATGGAGGACGTTACCGATCCTGCGTTTCGACTGCTTTGTAAGCGATATGGCGCTGATATGCTCTACACGGAGTTTGTGTCTTCAGAAGCCCTGATTCGAAATGTAAATCGTACACAACAAAAGCTGACAATTTATCCGGAAGAACGTCCGATTGCCATTCAGATTTATGGTCATGATCCCGATTCGATGGTGGAAGCAGCTAAAATTGCTGAGCAGGCCAAACCGGATTTGATTGATATCAATTTTGGCTGTCCGGTTAAAAAGGTTGCCGGAAAAGGAGATGGAAAATGTGCAGGAGCCGGTCTTTTGCGTGATATTCCCCGTATGCTTAAAATTACTTCCAATGTAGTAAAAGGAGTTAAAATACCGGTAACAGTTAAAACTCGCTTAGGTTGGGATGATGACAGTAAAATTATTGTGAGTTTAGCTGAACAGCTACAGGATTGTGGTATTCAGGCACTGACAATACATGGAAGGACACGTTCGCAAATGTATAAAGGAAATGCTGACTGGGAATTGATAGGACAGGTAAAAAATAATCCCCGTATAAAAATTCCAATCATAGGTAATGGTGATGTAACGACACCAGAAAGAGCTCTGGAATGTTTTAATCTGTATGGGGTTGATGCTGTGATGATTGGTAGAGGTTCAATTGGTCGTCCCTGGTTTTTTGCTGAAGTAAAACATTATTTTAAAACGGGTGAAGTGAAATCACTGTTGTCTTTTGAGGAACAAAAAGAAGTTTTGAAAGAACATATAATAGCTTCTGTACGATGGCTCGATATTGATGAGGAAACACCTATAGAAAGTGTTTATAATCAGCGCTTGAAAGGAATTATTCATAGTCGCAGACATTTGGCCGCTACACCGGTTTTTAAAGGTATACCCAATTTTAAAGATACACGTATTGAGATGTTGCGGGCTGAAACTTTGAATGAGTTGTTTGGGATTATTGATGCTGTGAATCTTGAATAATATTATTTTTCAGTTTATTACGGTTATAAACTTTTTTCGACTGAACAATTTTTGTTTGATTAATAGGTTTACCATGTAACTTAATTTCTTCTTCGCGACTTAATTTTCTGGCGGCTTTGATGATATCCAGAATTTCTTTGTTTTTCTTTTTTTTCATGTTTAGGTTCTTTTAATTTATATAATTTCAACCACCCTTGATCCGTCGGGTTGTTCGGTTATGTTTACTTTAGTTAATGAGTCGGGTAGGAGAGGAGCAATATTTTCAGACCATTCGATGAAACAATAATTTCCCGAATATAAATATTCTTCTGCTCCAAGATCAAGTGCCTCCTGAATTTTGTTAATCCGGTAGCAATCGAAATGGTAAATAATTTTCCCATCAGCTGTTTCGTATTCATTTACGATTGAGAAAGTAGGGGAGTTCACAATTTGATTAACACCCAGTTCTTCGCAGATTGCTTTGATGAATGTTGTTTTACCCACACCCATGTTGCCATTAAATGAATAAACTTTGGCATCATCCATTTTCTTAATAAATGACTTTGCGGCCTGATGAATTTTTTTAAGATTTTCTATTTTTATTATAACTGACATTTTGAACCAGATTAATTACATTTGGATATAAAAGTATTTTTACCCGTATTTTCACTGTTTATACTTAACATTTTTCAGGACAAATTTACTGGAAAATTTATTTATTCGATTCCTGAGTGCTCAAATTGGTATTAAAATGACTATAAACAATTGATGCTCTGTGTTTTCCAATGATTTTTTCAATTTCTGAAATTTCTGCATTCCGGAGTCGTTTGATGCTTTTGAAGTGATTTATCAGTTCAGTTTTTGTTTTTTCTCCAATACCTTTGATTTCATCCAGTTCAGAAGAAGTTTGTGCTTTACTCCTTTTTTCACGGTGAAAGGTAATTGCAAATCGGTGCACTTCATCTTGAATGTTAGCTAAAAACTTGAATAGTAAATCATTAGGTTTTAATCCGACTGATTTAGGAGGAAAACCAAAAAGCACTTCATTTGTTTTATGTTGTTTATTTTTTACTAACCCAGCGATAGGAATATCTATATTTAGCTCATTTTCAACAACATGTCTAACAATTTCCATTTGTCCGAGTCCACCATCTGTTAAAATTAGATCGGGTAGGGGAGTTCCTTCTTTTAACATCCGGGAATAGCGTCGATAAACAACTTCTTTCATCGAAGCATAATCATCGGGGCCTTCAACAGTTTTAATGATATATTTTCGGTAGTCTTTCTTTGAAGGTTTTCCCGTTTTAAATACTACACAGGCAGCTACAGCATTGGTTCCTGAAATATTGGAATTATCAAAACATTCGATATGCATTGGCATCTTTTTGAGTTGTAGTTTTTCCTGCATATTTTTCAAAATTGCAGTGTTTCTTTGCTCGGGATTTAATTTCTCTGCTTGTTTTAATTTGTCGAATTTATATTGTTTTACATTTTGGATAGATAAATCAAGTAATTTTTTCTTATCACCTTTTTGTGGTAAAGTGATAACTACACCATGGATAGGAAACTCTATATCAAATGGAACAATAACTTCTTTCGATGAACTCTGAAATTTATTCCTCAATTCAATGATGGCGAGTGCCAATAATTCTTCTTTTCTTTCGTCTGTTCGCTTTTTATATTCGATGGTGTAACCCATAACGATGGAACCTTTCGAAACTCGCAGCATATTAATATAGCTGGCATTTTCATCTTCATCATATCCGAATATATCAGTTTCATCAAGAACTGTATTTGAAATGATTGATTTGGCTTTATAGTTTTCCAGTAAATCATATTTGATTTTGATTAAATGAGCCTCTTCATATTTAAATTCGGCTGCCAATCTTTTCATTTCATCGTGCAACATTTTACTCAATTCATTTGCATCACCTTTGATAATTTTTTCTACTGCTTCGATGTGTTTTAAATATTCTTCTGCGGTTTCTTTTCCTTCACATCCTCCGTTGCATTTGTGAATATGATATTGTAAGCAAACTTTAAATTTTTTGTTTTGAATATTTTCTTTACTCAGGTATAATTTACATGTTCTGATAGGAAAAATTTCATGAATAAAATCTATCAATGTATTTATGGCATAATTAGAGCTATATGGACCATAGTACCTGGAACCGTTTTTAATGATGTTTCTGGTTTTAAATACGCGTGGAAATGGTTCGTTTGTTATACAAATGCTCGGATAGGTTTTACCATCTTTGAGCATCACATTGTATCTTGGTTGAAATTCTTTGATTAGATTATTTTCAAGTAATAAAGCATCTTCTTCTGAATTTACAACAATGTATTTTAGTGAAGCAATGTTTTTGACTAATACGTTCGTTTTGCCAATATCGTGTACTTTGTTAAAATAAGATGATACCCTTTTTTTTAAATTTTTTGCTTTACCGACGTATATAATTTCTCCTTTGGAATTAAAATATTGATAAACCCCTGGTTTTTCAGGCAGAGATTGTATCTGTGGTTTTAATTTTTGGTAGGAGGATGACATGCTATTTCCGATGATTTATTAAATCCTTTTTTAATTTGTTCCACGTGAAACAATGCTCTATCTTCCGAGTAATACCAACAAAACATTCACATCACTGGGCGAAATGCCCGGAATTCTGCTTGCATGACCAATGGTATCGGGATCAATTTTGATTAGTTTATGACGCGCTTCTGTTGAAAGTGATTGTACGCTGTTATAATCAACCCTTCCTTTTAGCGGAATATTTTCTAGACGCTGTAGCTTTTCGGCAATGAGTTTTTCCCGTTCGATGTAACCTTCGTATTTCATGATAACCTCAGCCGATTCAATGATTTCTTCTTTGCGGTTCGTGATGGCATCTAATTTTGCTTGTAAAGCAGGAACGGCGGTAGCCAATTCGTTGATGCCAAATTGTGGACGAAGAATCAAATCATGCAGACGACAGCCGTGTTTGAGTTCAGAAGAATTAACAGAGCTCAGAAATGCATTTACATGTTGCGGTTTGACAGAGTAATCATTAACGAACGTAATTAGTTTAGCCTGTTCGTGTTTTTTGTAATTTAGTTGACTTATTCTGTCTGATTTTGCTAAACCTATAGCAGCACCCTTTTCTGTCAACCGCATATCCGCATCATCCTGGCGAAGGATAAGTCGGTATTCAGCACGGGAAGTAAACATCCGGTAGGGTTCATCCACCCCTTTAGTAACCAAATCATCAATTAACACACCAATATACGCTTCATCACGACCCAGGGTGAATGGGTTACCTCCATGACAATTGATATGCGCGTTGATTCCGGCTATAAGTCCCTGACCACCTGCTTCTTCATACCCGGTTGTACCGTTTATTTGTCCGGCAAAAAAGAGATTTTTAATCAGTTTGGTTTCCAGTGTATGCTTTAATTGAGTTGGATCAAAGAAATCATATTCAATGGCATAACCCGGACGGAAGATTTGGGCATTTTCGAGTCCTGGTATGCTTTGTAAAGCCCTGATTTGTACGTCGTAAGGTAGTGAAGAAGAAAATCCGTTGAGGTAATATTCGTGCGAATCAACACCTTCCGGTTCCAAAAAGAGTTGATGCGATAATTTATCAGCAAAAGTAACAATTTTGGTTTCAATGCTTGGACAATAACGCGGTCCGATGCTTTGAATCTGGCCGTTGTATAAAGGAGAATCGGCTAAACCTTCACGCAGTTTCTCGTGCGTGGTTTCGTTCGTGTAGGTAATCCAGCAGCTCATTTGTTTCAATTCCCGTTTCACATCTTCCAGAAATGAAAATTTGTGGAAGTCGTTTTCACCAACTTGTTCGGTTGTTTTACTGAAATCAATAGTCCGTCCATCAATGCGGCAGGGGGTACCCGTTTTCATACGGTCGGTCGTGAAATCCCATGATTTGAGTTGTTCGGTAATGCCATAAGATGCTGGTTCAGAAATTCTTCCGCCGGTAATCTGATTTTTTCCGATGTGTAACAAACCACTTAAAAATGTACCGGCAGTTAGGACCACAGCTTTAGCTCTCATGTGGATGCCCAATGATGTTATTACGCCGGTAACTTTCCCATTTTCAACAGTTAACTGTTTAACCGTATCCTGCCAGATAGATAAATTAGGTGTGCTGGTAATCGTTTTAATCCATTCCTGTATAAACTGATTTCGGTCGCTTTGCGAACGTGGGCTCCACATGGCGGGACCTTTCGATCGATTGAGCATCCGGAACTGGATGGCACTGCGATCGGTAACAATACCCATTTGACCGCCCAATGCGTCTATTTCTCTGACAATCTGACCTTTAGCGATTCCGCCCACAGCAGGATTACAACTCATCTGCCCGATTTTGTTCATATCCATCGTGATGAGCAGTGTTTTAGAACCCATATTGGCGGCTGCACAAGCAGCCTCATTTCCGGCATGCCCGGCTCCAATTACTATTATGTCGTATTTAAAATCCATTCAATTATATCTATGTATCTGATACTTTAACCTGCAAAAGTATAAAAATGTTGCGACATGTTGGTATTTTATTTTGATAAGAAAGCAATGCAAATGATGAATCAATTGGAAATGTGAAGCTATTTTTGATTATATCAGTATATGTTTTATGCAATTCGTTTATCGAATTTTTATCTATTACTCACTGGAATTTAGTAATATAGTCAATGAAATGATAGTTGAAGATAAACTATATACAGCCTACAGATCATCTGTAATTGACTTGCAGATCATCTGTAAATGACATGCAGATAATCCGCAACTAACTTGCAGATCATCTGTAACCGACCTGCGGATAATCCGTAATTACTTTGCGGATTATCCGCACAAAACATATAAATTGTCCGGAAGCTTCAAAATAAGTAGTTAATTAGATAATTTAACCTGCTTCTTTTGTGTGCGTATAATAGGTATTTTATTACTTCTTCTTAGTATTTTTACCGGACAATTTATATTAAAAATTAGAGGTTTCATTATATTTTTTTCGTATAATGTTATATTTTCTTATTTCATTCGTCATATCAATACATGAGTCAGGAACGATATAAAGCAGAGATACTGCCCATACGCGACAAGCTCTTCCACATAGCACACAAAATTTTGCAGGGGGATGAGGATGCAGAAGATGCCGTACAAGAGGTACTTCTAAAGCTTTGGCACACCCGTGACTCATTAGGTACTTATGACAATGTTGCTGCTTTTGCAACGACGGTTACAAAAAATCATTGTCTGGATTAATTAAAACTGAAAAAGCGGACAGAATCATTGGATGATATACATCATCAGCGGGAATCAGGCGATAATCCGTATTTGCAGTTGGAACGAATTAATACAGAGGAGATACTGAAGAAAATAATAGAACTACTTCCGCCATTACAACAAACCATTATCCGGATGAAAGATATGGAAGAATACGAAGTGGAAGAAATCGCTGAAATTACCGGTACTAAACCGGATGCAATCAGGGTAAATCTGTCGAGGGCAAGAAAAAAAGTACGGGAGGAATACATTAAATGGACAAGAGGATGAGAATAAAATTTAAATACAGCATGACTTTCGAAAAGGCAGACCAACTTATCGAAAGATATTACGAGGGACTAACCAGCGTTGAAGAGGAAAGGCAACTTCAGGAGTTTCTTTCTCAAGCAGATTTACCCTTAAAGTATGAGCCGGAACAGGCAATTTTTGGATACTTCAGACCTCAAAAACAAAATGTTACACGGAAATCATTCTTGCGTTGGTCTGGAGTTGCCGCAGCATTACTGGTTGGAGTATTTGCTATCCAATTATTTATCGACAGTAATTTATCGAATTATGCCTATGTTGATGGTAAAAAAATAACAGATATGGATGAAATTAAATTGCATGCAATGGCCTCAATTGAAAATTTACCATCCGGTCAGACCATCGTAGAAGAAAACTTACGACAAGTCAGTAGTAAAGAACTGATAGAACAACAATTAAATTTATTTTCTGCATTTGAATAATATAAAATGAACGATATGAGATCAATTAAAATCTTTTTATTCCTACTGTTATTAAACGGATTCACAGGTATCCGGTCGATACAAGCCCAAAGCGATCTTGAAATAAAGAAAGTTTTTGATCGGTACGGCAACCAAAAGGGAGTTGTTATGGTAGAACTAACCGGCGAAATGTTAGAGGGATACGATTTCTCACTTTTTAAAAGTTTGATGATAAAAGAAAATCCCGAAGCAGCCGACTATATCCGGAAAAGCCTTGCAAAAGATGAAACAGGGGCCAAAAAAGTCAAACAGGTGGTTGCAAATGGCAAAGCAACATCTATATACCTTCAATTACCTCCTAAAGGTAAATATCACAGGCTGATTCTTTTCAATGAAGCAAACAAACCCGAGCACGTAATCACGCTAATCTATATAGAATCTAAAGATGATTCTGAAAATGTTTTGAAATTAATATTGAAAAAAAATAAATAATAAACACTTAATTATCAACGAAATGAAAAAAATAATGCTTTCTTTTATCCTATTTGTATGTATATTTTCTGATGCTATAGCTTTTGAAACAGCAGAAAATGATACGACAGTTTATTTTAGAAACAAAACTATTCAAATAGAGGATAGTATCGGTCAGATGAGAGTAAAAGTCTTTGATCAACAGGGTGAGGAGTATAAACCTGTTTACGAAGGAGTTTTCTCTGACGGGAAAAGCTACGAGAAATGGACTGTAATAGAAGAGATTGGCATTCAATTGCCTTTCATGACAAAACCGAAAAGTAAACGAAAGTACACAATGGAGCCGCATTGGGCTGGTATTGGCTGGGGTTTTGCGAATATTGCTGATCAACAGTATAATATTAATAATATCAATGGAGTGTCGCTGAAGTCTGAATCTTCTAATGAATTCTTTTTCAATTTGATTGAAAAAATCTTACCCATTTATCGCAATAATCTGGGTCTGACAACCGGACTTGGATTCAATTGGCGGAATTACTTCTTTGACGCCAATCAACACTTTACTGAAGTTGCAGGTGTAACAATTGTTGAAAATGCTCCTGCAGGCACTGAGTATGAATACAGCCGCCTGAGAACGTTTTATATCAATGTGCCGTTATTACTTGAGTGGCAACCAACCTTCGGAAAAAGCCAGAAATTTTTTGTTTCTGCAGGTGTAGTGGGAGGGGTCAACACATCGGCCACTCACAAGCTTAAATACAAAGATGTCAGCGATAACACCATCAGAAAAATAACCGGAAAAGGATTGAATATTGCGCCGGTAACGCTTGATTTTCTGGGACAGATTGGATATGGCTCATGGAATGTATATGCTAAATATTCTACATTCAGCATGTTCCAATCGCAAAAAGGACCGGAAATAAGATCTGTGTCGGTTGGAGCGATGCTGAATTTTTAATTGCCAGGAAGATTATAAATAAAAAAGCCCGTAAATCAACGCTTGATTTACGGGCTTTTATGCAGATTAATATTGTTACGACAACAGCGAGATAAGTACCCCAGCAGCAACTGCAGAGCCAATTACTCCTGAGATATTACTTGCCATACAGTATTGCAGGATATGGTTGCTCGAATCATATTTTAATGCCATTTCGTTGGCAACTCTCGATGCCATCGGTACGGCACTTAATCCGGTTGCTCCAATCAATGGATTGATTTTCTTTTTAGCAAAAAGATTATACACTTTAACGGCTAAAATACCTCCCGCGATTGAAATAGCAAACGCGACAAATCCTCCTACCACAATTCCCAATGTTTTGGGTGAAAGAAAGACATCAGCAGTCATAGTCGCTCCTACGGTCAGACCGAGGAAAATAGTAGCGGTATTCATGATAGGTCCGGTAGCCGCTTCGGATAATCTCAAGGTTGAAGTCCCGATTTCTTTAATCAGATTTCCAAACAACAACATGCCCAATAAAGGCACTGACGATGGAACAAAGACAGCAGAAACGCAACCCAGTACAATGGGGAAGATAATTTTCACCACCTTGAGATTCTTAATCTGATGTTTAGCCGGATACATCTTATCCATTTGACGCATGTTGATTTTGAATTCTTTTTTAGAAATCAGCAGATTTGCCACAAGCGGGATAATCACAGGTACAAGCGCCATGTATGAATAGGCCGCGATGGCAATCGGTCCGAGCAGATGGGGTGCTAATTTAATTGTTGTGTAGATAGCTGTTGGTCCATCGGCACCCCCTATAATACCGAGGGATGCAGCTTCTTCGAGGGTAAATCCTAACAGCAATGCTGCTATCAGTACAGAGAATATACCGATTTGTGCAGCAGCGCCAAAGAAAGCAAGCTTCAGATTGCGCAACATGGGGCCAAAGTCGGTCAAAGCCCCCACACCCATGAAGATGATAGGAGGCAAAAATCCCGTTTTAATCAGGCTGTAGTACAAATAATTCATGATACCATATTCACTGGCAATCTCGAACAGGTTTTTGTAGCGGTGACCTTCTAAAGCGATGTTTTCAGCAGGGACAATACCCATACCACCTCCCGGGAAATTGGCCAATAAAACGCCAAAAGCTATCGGGACTAATAATAATGGCTCATATTTCTTTTTGATACCCAGATAAAGCAACACAAAGGCAATAACCCACATCAAGGCTACCTGATAGGAAAACCCACCAAAGGCAGTCATTTCATATAATTTTGATAATATTTCTTCCATCCTGATTACTGAAGTTTAAATAACACATCATCCTCATCAACAGAATCACCATTGGCGAATCCAATTTCTACAATTTTACCGGCTTTATCAGCGGTTATCGCATTGTATGTTTTCATCGATTCAATGTAACAAAGCACATCTCCTTTCTCAACAACATCACCAACTTTTACCGGCGTTTCCGATGAACTGTTTGTCAGATAAAACTTACCTTCAAGCGGTGCGATAACATCGTGCATCTCTGCGGAAGTTTTTACCGTTTTTGAAACCTCAGGAGTTGAAGAAGCGTTACTTACGGCATCTCCATACGCTATATTTACAATAAATTTCTCGCCGTTGACTTCAACCTGAACCGTTTGAGGTTCTACCTGAGCTGCAACAGGCACCGGATTTTTCTTGGCTTTTTCCTGAGCAAGTTCCGCTTCAAAATCAGCTTTAGCTTTACCTGATCTGTAAGCCCTGTATTGTTCCGGGTGCATTGCCAATTCAAATAATTCCTCATCATCCTGACCGAAATCCCAGCCTTTCTCTGTCATTTCCTTTTTGAATTCTTCCAGCTTATCAGGATATAAGGCCTGAGGGTCACCTGTATAGAATTCACGCCCCTGTTCCTTTGCCAGTTCTTTGATAACAGGGTCTACCTCTCCCGGCAATTTTCCGGCTTTACCCAGAATCATGTCCCAGATATTGTCGGCAATCATGGTCCAACGCTCTTTACCTTTGCTCAATTGCATAATATTGAACATGGCCAGATTTTTCACATATTGAGAGAAAGGAGTAACCAGTGGAGGATATCCAACACGCGGCCAAACATAGGCTACTTCATCGAACAGTTTTATCAGCAATTCATCAATTGCAAGTTCAGGTTCACCTTTTTTTGCCAATGATTTGTTGATGCTGACAAGGTTATCTTTCAAGTCATTCATCAAACTGCCCATCATACCGCCCGGTAATCCTGATGCGATAAGTAATGATTGCAGTCTTCGGTTAGATTCAGGGATGAAATAACCGAGGAAATCATCCATAAACTCCTGAGTCAACGCCCTGACACGCATATAGGCTGCCATGTCGATTTCAGGGACTTTAAAGCCGGCATCAACCAACATCTCACGCACCATGATCACGTCGGCATGTCCGGTTCCCCATGAAAGAGGTTCCATACCCACATCGATGATATCGCAACCATTACGACAAACTTCTAAGATTGAAGCGGGGGTAAAACCAGGACCGGTCTGACCATGATACTGAACCAGAATGTTCGGATAATTAGTTTTAATGTGTTTCACAATTTTACCTAATGTTACCGGTCTTCCGATTCCGGCCATGTCTTTCAGACAGATTTCATCAGCTCCATTGGCAATTAATTCATCAGCAAGCTGGCAAAAATATTTTTCATTGTGAACTTCAGAAACAGTTAATGACAAAGTCGCCTGCGCAATCATGCCGGCTTCTTTCGCATATTTAATGGATGCTATGATGTTACGTGGATCATTTAACCCACAAAAACAACGGGTAATATCAACGCCCTGCGCTTTTTTTACGTTGTAAAATAATTTTCGAACATCAGCAGGCACCGGACTCATCCTCAATCCGTTTAGTGATCTATCTAACATATGTGTTTGAATACCGGCCTCATTGAATGGACGTGCCCATTCTCTAACAGCCTTATTTGGATTTTCTCCAAAAAGCAGGTTAATTTGCTCGAATCCACCACCATTTGTTTCGACACGGGCAAAACAGCCCATTTTAATAATTTCGGGAGCCACTCTCACCAATTGATCCACCCGTGGCATGTATTTCCCTGAACTTTGCCACATATCCCGATAAACCAACGAAAATTTAATCTCTTTCTTCATGTAACCCTTATTTATTGCGCTTATAATTTTTTTATGTTTGTTATTTTCCCTCTACCTTTCGTAATTACATCTATAGCTGCTTCGATTGCTTTCAATGTGTTATCTGAAGAAGCAGTTACTTTCTTCGTTTTAACAACAGTTGCTTCTTCCGGTAAATACCTGTTTGATAATCTGATGATTAAATTACCGATCAGAATGATTAAAAACAGGATGAAAAATACTGTAATCATTCCAACGGCCATGATAGATAATGCTTCATTTAATGGCTGCATAATAGTATAAATATTTATAATTATTGTATCTTGTAATATTAGGAGAATATGAAGTGTGATTGTAACAATTTGCAAATATTATGGCACATTAGTAATTAATTTGTGCAAATATAGCAATTTTTTTGCAGCGCGGATGTGAATGAAGTGACTATTAACTATTTTTTCAATCTGTATAAAGTGAATATTTATACTTATTCTGTGATTGAAATATGTTAAATATTTCCGAAGAATATCCCTGCAAAGGTTGATAATACAATAACAATAAGGCAGTAAACAATCGTTTTCTGCGTTCCCAATACACCACGGATAACGAGCATATTCGGTAATGAAAGTGAGGGCCCGGCAAGCAGCAAAGCCAAAGCAGGACCTTTACCCATTCCCGAAGCCAATAATCCCTGAACGATTGGAACTTCGGTTAGTGTGGCAAAATACATGAACGCTCCAACGATCGAAGCTAAAAAATTTGAGAGCAGCGAATTTCCTCCTACTGCCCATGCAATCCAGGAATTTGGTATAACACCGGCAATTGCAGTGTCATCATGCGTGGAACCTAACAGAAAACCGGCAATTACAACCCCAATAGCCAGCAGCGGCATGATTTGTTTAGCAAATCCCCAACTGGAAAGTATCCATTCTTTGTTTTCTCCATCTTCTGATTTCTCCATCAGGGCAATGGAGCTCACGGCAGCAATGGCAACGACCACGCTGATTAAAGGATTGCCAATAAATATGGCACTTAATGCTGTTGCAACAGCTCCTAACAAAATCTGCCAGCTTTTCAGTTTTAAAATATAAATCATTGAATATATGAGTACCAGACCAAATAATCCGGTAATATACCATTTGTATGACCAGAGGTAAAACCAGAAACTGGTCGTGTCGCCTTCAGCCGGTCTTCCCCAGTTAGCAAAAACCAATATCAGAACGAGGGTAAAAAAGTGAAGGGCAGTTTGCCACAACGGCCTGGTTTCAGGTACATCCGGGAAGTTCAGTTGTTCTGCTGCTTTTACTTTTTCTTCTTTCCTGTAAATAAAAGCCATGATTAAACCAATCACAACACTGAAAACAACAGCACCCACAAAACGGGCTACTCCGAGTTCAACCCCAAGAATACGAGCTGTCAGGATAATGGCAAGTATATTAATGGCTGGTCCGGAATACAGAAAAGCGATTGCCGGACCGAGCCCCGCACCACGTTTGTGTATGCTCGAAAACAGCGGGAGAATTGTACAAGAGCAAACTGCCAGAATTGTTCCTGAGACAGCAGCAACAGTATAAGCTACCCATCGTTTTGCTTTGGCTCCAAAATATTTGATAACAGAGGCCTGACTAACAAATACCGAGATTACTCCGGCAATAAGAAATGCAGGGAGCAAGCATAAAATTACGTGTTCCTGTGCGTACCACTTTGCCAAATCAAATGTAGCTAAAACGGCAGTGTTAAAGACCGGACTTTCAATCGGCAGGAAAAATACCGCCAAAAAGACAACTACTATCCCAAACAGGATTTTTAATTCTTTTTTTAGTTCCATAACGTGAGTTTATTAATAAATCAGCTGCAACGAAAGCTGCAGTGCTGTAAATGAAAAATTTAATTACAATTTGCTTCTAATGTAAAATTCATTTCGTAATAATCCGAAATAACGAGATAAAAAAATATCTTATTTAATCCATAAATCGATAACATAGTACAATCCAACCAAGATAAATAATACAGAAACAACCCTCCGAAACCAGATTTCAAAGGTTTTAATTTTACTGTATAATTTTCCTACATTACCTACGGCATAGGCCAGGAACCAGGCAAATATTATTACCGGGATCCCGGTAGCAACTGCGAAAACAACGGGTAAAAACAAGCCGCTTGCACTCGAAATGGTCATGGGTATCAGCATCATAAAATACAGCACGCCACTATAAGGACAAAATGCCAGTGCAAAAACAATCCCGAGCAATAAGGAGCTCCAGTAGTTACCTTTGCTGCGGTTACCTATTTTCTCTGTCAATCCGGAAAAACCAGGGAATTTGAGTTTAATAATATCCAACATGAAGAGTCCGATGATGATAAGTATTGGTCCGAGTAATTTTTCTCCCCAGCCTTGGAATATCATTGAAATTTGCATCTGACTCGCGCCAAAGTACAGAATAACCGCCAGTACGGTATAACTGATAACGCGCCCCAGCGTATAAACCAATCCACTCATGAATACGCGTTTGCGATCTTCAATATCCCGGCTGATAAAGCCGATAGCCGAAATATTTGTCGCCAACGGGCACGGACTGATAGCGGTCATCAGTCCGAGCACCAGGGCTGCAACAATTGAATATTCTGTGTTTTCTAAAATATTTTGAAGAAACTCCATGCGTTTATTTTTTAACCAGCGGGTCGATGGCAGATTTAATTTCAGCTTTTAGTTTATCCGGCTGACTACGGGCATACATAAAACCTGCCTGCGTGAGGTCTGTTTTTTTATTACCTGAAACTACCAGCAACGACTGTCCCGTTGCGCCACATTTTTCGGCAGTAACCTTGCTGCTTGCCTCTTCAAGATTGATGCTGGCAAAGGTGATTTTACCGTTTTTGACCAATTCGGGGTAAAGTGTTTCAAGGTGTTTTTTTGTCTCTGACTCTACAGTGTTGCAGGTGACACATCTTCGTGTATAGTGGAAATAATACACTTCAATCTTTTCAGATAAAGCCTTTTCTGATTGTTGCTGTTTTTGTTTGTTTTGTGCCTCACACGACATGCTCCCCATGAAGAAAGTAAGCATGAAACTAAATAAAAGGATTTTTTTCATCGGTAGATAATTTAATATTTTGATAAGACTTGTTTTATTTCTTCTGAAGAAGGAATCCGTCCCTTGATTTCCACTTTTTCATTCACAACCAATGCTGGTGTGGACAAAATATTGTACTGCATGATATCCATGATGTCTTCAACTTTGGTGATGGTAGCGTTGAAGCCGTTTTGTTCTACTACCTCCCGTGTCATTTTTTCGAGTGTTTTGCATTTCGGACAGCCTGTCCCTAAAATTTTAATGTCCATTTTATGTTGTTTTAAATTATTTCGTAAAAACCCGAAATGCCGGTAGATTTTTTTACCTCTTAAAGAACTGAGCATATAATAATTTTGCTTCTTCCCAGTTTGCCCTGTTAATACAGTATTTAATGTAAGGAGGGTTGATTTCTCCCTGTATCAATCCGGCTTTTTTCAATTCTTTTAAATGCTCCGATAAGGTTGACCTGGCAATCGGGAGCTCTTCGGCCATATCGCCACTATAACAACATTTATCGAGGTTGTTGGCCAGAAAATCCATGATAAATACACGTACCGGATTCGATAATGCTTTCGAATAACGTGCTAACTTCTCTTGATTTTCTGTGTAATATTTTTTATTTGCATGCATATAAAATCATTTCGTATTTTTCCGAAACAAAAGTAATGTATTTTTTGATAACTGATGATGTTGGTCGATATTTTAAGAATATTTTAATTATTCTTTTGATGATGATTTTTCAGTTTTATATTTCAAAAAAAATTCCTTACATTTGCTTCACTATTAAAATAACCTGATAAACATTCATATCGTATGAAATTCAAAGCGTCGAGCACCATATTGTTAAGTCACCTGCAGGCTATCAGCCGTGTAATAAACAGCAAAAACTCCTTACAGATTCTGGATAATTTCCTGTTTAGTCTGGAAGGGCAGCAACTGACCATGACGGCTTCTGATACTGAAACGACCTTGATTACTTCCATGGAAGTGGAGGATGTAGAAGGTGCCGGAAAAGTCGCGGTTTCATCCAGATTACTGCTTGATACACTTCGTGAGTTTTCGGATCAACCACTCAATTTTCAGATTAATGACTCGAATTTGGCTATGGTTATCACTTCGGCTAATGGTACGTATAATTTCATCGGTCAAAATGGTGACGAATATCCCCGTTTACCGGAACTACAGGCAGATGCCAAAGTGATGATGCTACCCGTGAGTACGTTATCAGCTGGAATTTCAAAAACTTTGTTTTGTACGGCTGATGATGAGCTTCGCCCGGTTATGAACGGAATTTATTTTGACATCTTGAAGGATGGTTTGACCTTGGTTGCTACTGATGCCCATAAATTAGTCCGTTACAAAACATCATACTCAAGTGTTAATCTTTCGGAAGAAGAAGATAAAGCCAGTTTTATTTTACCGAAAAAACCGGCTAATATGCTTAAGAATATCCTGCCGAAAGAAAGCGGAGAGGTTGAAGTGAAATTCGATAACAAAAATGCGTATTTCAAACTGTCTAATTATACTATGATTTGTCGTCAGGTGGAAGGCAGATACCCCAACTACAATGGCGTAATTCCCAAAGAGAATCCGTATAAAATTATTGTTGACCGGGTTACCTTACTTAATGCACTGAAACGTGTTTCGGTTTTCTCCAATCAGGCAAGTAACCTGATTAAATTGCAAATATCAGAAAATCAGATTTTCATTTCAGCGCAGGACATTGACTTCTCAATTTCAGCAGAAGAAACAATTAATTGTCAATATGCTGATGATCAGATTAAAATTGGGTTTAAATCTGCATTCCTGATTGAAATTCTGAACAACATAGGCTCAAATGATGTGATTGTAGAGCTTACTGATCCTTCACGGGCCGGTATCATCCTTCCTTTTGAAAATGAAGATAACGAGGATATCCTGATGTTATTGATGCCAATGTTGCTAAACGACTGATAATCAAAATAATTATATGGAAAGCAGAGGGACTGATTCAAAAGATGTTCTTCTGCTTTTCTTTTCAAACAAACAATATGAAGCTCAACCTGAAAAATCCCCTGATTTTTTTTGACCTGGAGACAACTGGTATTAACATCGTTTCCGACCGCATTGTACAAATAGCCTATCACAAAGTTTATCCCAACGGTAAGGAAGAATCCAAGTGTTTCCTGATTAATCCGGGGATACCGATTCCGCCTGAATCAACGGCCATTCATAAAATTACAAATGAAGCTGTGGCGGATAGTCCGACCTTTAAGGAAGTAGTTGCCGAAATAGTCAGGGATTTTGAGGGATGCGACCTGGCAGGTTATAATTCAAACCGCTTTGATATACCCATGCTTGCTGAAGAATTATTGCGCGCGGGTGCTGATATTGATTTGTCGAAAAGAAAATTCATTGATGTACAGGTGATTTTCCACAAAAAAGAACAGCGTACCCTTTCTGCTGCTTATAAGTTTTATTGCGATAAGGATTTGGAAGGTGCGCATGACGCTTCTGTTGATACTATGGCAACCTACGAAATTATGCAGGCTCAACTTGATCGGTACAAAGATTTGCCCAATGATGTGGAATTGCTGGCAAAATATACGACTCAATCAAACAATGTTGACTTTGCCGGGAAATTCGTGTACAATGATAAAGGCGAAGAAGTGTTTAATTTTGGCAAGTATAAAGGTCAGAAAGTAGAAGAGGTCTTGAAAACAGATACCGGCTATTACGGCTGGATGCTGAATGGAGATTTTTCCGAACATACAAAGAAAGTGTTGACCAATATTAAACTCAGAGGTTTTAATAAATAATTGATTTGGTTCGGTTTAAGCCATTTTGGCACAAAGATTGATGCATTTATAGGCTGCAATGCTTAATATTTTTCAAATGAGGTTCATTCTTTTGTTATTTTTGCTGACATCCTGTTTCCGGTTGAGTGCTAATATCAACACACAGGAAAACGCTACTGCTCCATCCCGTACCCCGGAGCAGGAAGCGGCTTTACAAACACAAAAAATGCAACAGGAATTAGATCTTAACCAGGAGCAGATACAGGCAATTTATGATATTAATCTTAAACATGCACGCGAACGTCAGGTCTCAAAATCCAGAAGTGAAGCGCTGCAGAGGGTTAAAAATAAGGACGCTGAAATGCGTGAGGTTTTAACACGTGATCAGTATACAAGGCTACAGGACAAGCGTTACGAACGATATCCGTCTACAAGCACACAATTTAACAGGCCTGATATACAGCAACGCACTCAACCTGTTCAGGAAAGAACAACTCCTACTGAACAAAGACAAATTGACCCGAATCAAAGGCGAACGGTAGCTCCTACAGATAACAGAAGCCGTCAGGTTCTGCCGCAACGTACTGTGCCCTCGACAGAGCAGAGAGTAGTTGTACCCCGTCAACCATCATCTTCTTCAGAAAGACCTGATGTTAATCAGAGGAGGATGCCGGTTGTACCACAAGCCCGCCCGACACCGGCTCCGGAACCAAGCAGGAACATGCGTTCAACGCCTTCTTCATCCAGCCAGTCCTCCGGAAACGACCGTCCGACAAGAAGATAAATATGGCGAATCCCTATTTTCAGTTTAAACAGTTCACGGTTTACCATGATCTGTGCGCGATGAAGGTTGGCATAGATGGTGTTTTGCTGGGTGCGTGGGCACCTGTTGATTCTTCAGCAAACAGGATATTGGATGTTGGCACCGGGAGCGGACTCATCGCGCTGATGCTTGCACAACGTTCAAATGCCATGATTGATGCCATCGATTTGGATGAAGGGGCTGTCAGACAGACAGACATTAATGTAGCTGCTTCGGACTGGAATAACCGGATAAGGGTGCAACATCAATCTTTACAGAATTTTGCTGAAACACAAACTAAGGTTTACGACTTAATAGTCTCCAATCCGCCGTTTTTTATTTCTTCACTGAAGGCGCCGGATGAGGCTCGTACAATAGCGAGACATGCTGATACGCTGACCCATGAGGAGTTATTGAAATATGCCTCGGAGCTATTGAAAAAAACAGGAAGAATGTGTGTCATTCTTCCTGTAAATGAAGGCCTCCGATGTGTAGAGTCGGCCTGGAAATTCGGATTATATTGTCATCAGTGTGTTCATGTTTATCCCAAACCTAAAAGCGAACCAAAGCGTTTACTGCTTGAATTCGGTTTTACCGCCAGAGAAACACAGTTATCATCGATAGAAATAGAAACAGCTGAAAGACATCAGTATTCAGCTGCTTTTACGGCTCTTGCCAAAGATTTCTACCTGAAATTATAAAAGCGCTTTAACTTTTGCTTCGATTACCGCTTTTGGAGCAGCGCCAATTTGTTTGTCAACAACCTGCCCGTTTTTGATAAACAGGATGGTTGGAATGTTGCGGATACCGTATTCGTTAGGGGTATCGACATTGTCATCCACGTTGAGTTTTCCTATTTGCACCTGACCATCATATTCTTTTGAAAGTTCTTCAATGCTGGGTCCAACCATGCGGCAGGGACCACACCACTCTGCCCAAAAGTCAATTACTACCGGTTTTCCGCTGTTAATCACATCTTTGATGTTACTGTCTGTAAATTCTAATGCCATAATATTTTGAGTATTTAATGTTTAATGTTCAACGTTTAATTTCAGGTGCAAATCTAACTGAAAATCTTTTATCCCGGAAATAAAACTACATTGAATTGCGTGATAGCTATATTGAAATCATCTATGTCACACTTATTTTACCTGAAAATCGATTTTACCATCTTCTTTGTATTTCTTCAAAAGTTTATAAAATTCTTTATTCATATTTACACGACACTGGCGGGCAAAAAGCCTGACTTTATGCTGTGTAAGCAAATCCACTACATTGAAATAAATGTTTATACTGCCTTTATTCTGAAGCACCATATCGGTCATGTCCACCGCAAATTCCTCATCAAGCTGATCAAGTGGAATCGTAACGGTCAGGGTATCTACCAATTTATCTTTTACTTCTTTCAGCACTTCAATTTTTTGGATTTTGAGTTCGGGTACAACCGGCGCATTGGGATCTGTTGGCTTTTTAAACTTGTAATCTGCGCCTTTTTCCTGAACAGTCGCATGAATCAATAAATACAAATCTTTAATCATGTATTTACTGAACTCAATGTAACTATTGCCAAACAAAGCAAATTCATGAGCGCCTTCGTAATCCTCAAGGGTGAATATTCCATAAGGATTACCGGCCTTGGAGGTTCCGTGGCGAATGGCAGTTACCATCCCACCTATTCTGAGCGGTTTACCCATCAGTGGCATCAGGTCTTTTAAGTCTGATGTTTTGGTATTGCAAACATAATTGATTTCAAACTCAAAATCATCAAGCGGATGAGCAGAAAGATACATACCGATGTACTCGCGCTCTTTATTGAGCTTCTCGAGCGGTGACCAGTCGTGTGTATAGGGTAATTCGGGTTTGACAATTTCAACCGCTTCCATATCTCCGAAAAGAGAGTTCTGAGTTAAGGCATTGTCAGCCTGAAATTTATTTCCATATCGTATGATGCTTTCGATGACTATTTCCCCCTTGCTATTCTCAACAAAGAATTGCTCTCTTTTGATATCAGAGAATCCATCGAAGGCACCTGCCAGCACGAGGCTCTCAATCGTTTTTTTATTGCATGCAGCCAGATTTACCCTTTCGATGAAATCGAAAACACCTTTGAATTTACCGTTTTTGTTCCTTTCTTCTACGATGGCCTCCACAGCTCCTTCGCCAACCCCTTTGATTCCTCCCAGACCAAAACGAATGTTACCATCTTTGTTTACCGTGAAAGTCAGGTCACTCTCGTTGACATCCGGCCCAAGTACATTCATGCCTAAGTTGCGACATTCGTCCATGAACTTGCCGACTTCACCGATGTCATCCTTGTTTCGGGTTAAGTTGGCAGCCATAAATTCTGCCGGATAGTGCGCTTTCAGATAGGCAGTCTGATAGGCAATCCAGGAATAACAAGTCGCGTGAGATTTATTGAATGCGTATTTAGCAAACTCAGCCCAGTCGGCCCAGATTTGCTCTAACTTCGCATCGGGGCCGAAACCGTTCTTCTTGCAGCCCTCCATGAATTTTACTTTCAGGGCAGCCATTTTATCGATGAGTTTCTTACCCATGGCTTTGCGAAGTTCATCTGACTGACCACGTGTGAAGCCGGCCAAATCACGGCTCAGTAACATGACCTGCTCCTGATAGACGGTAATGCCATAAGTATCTTTCAGCCTGTGCTCCATTTCAGGGAAATGGTATTCAATTTTTTCGCGTCCGTGTTTGCGGTTTACAAATTGAGGAATGTATTGCATAGGACCGGGGCGATATAAGGCATTCATCGCGATGAGATCCTCGAATTGTGTTGGCTGCAGTTCTTTAAGGTATTTCTGCATACCGTGCGACTCAAACTGGAAAGTCCCGACTGTTAAGCCCTTACTGAAAAGTTCGTATGTTTTTTGATCATCAATAGGAATTGCATCAATATCTACTTCTATTCCATGTGTTTTTTTGATGTTGGAAAGGGCTTCTTTGATAATGGAAAGAGTTTTCAGTCCGAGAAAGTCCATTTTTATCAAACCGATTTCTTCAATTACGGAGCCTTCGTACTGGGTAACCAGCATCTCCTCATTTGTCTCCTTATCAACAGCCGTACTCAGTGGCACTAATTTCTTCAGTTCGTCTGCCCCGATGATAACACCGCAGGCATGAACACCCGTTTGTCTTACTGTTCCCTCCAGCATTTCTGCATATTTCAGGGTATCAGACAAGTTCTGATCATAGGAATTGCGCGCCATTTGTAGTTCTGGAACGAATTTCACGCAATTCGATATATTGACTTTCATGGCTTTTCCGCTTACATCATCGGGCAGTTTATCCGGAATCAGTTTTGTAAGTCTTTCCGCTTCCGCCAATGGCAGTTTTTGAACGCGGGCGACATCCTTAATGGATGATTTGGTAGCCATCGTTCCGTAGGTGATGATGTGAGCCACCCGTTCTTTGCCGTACTTTTCCTTTACCCAACGCAGAACCTGACCGCGACCGTCATCGTCAAAGTCGATGTCAATATCGGGCATGGAGATTCGATCCGGATTCAGAAAACGCTCGAACAGCAAGTCATATTTCAACGGGTCGATATCGGTAATACGCAGACAATAGGCAACCACCGAACCGGCAGCAGATCCTCGTCCGGGACCGACAGCGACTCCCATTCCACGGGCAGCATTGATGAAATCCTGCACAATCAGGAAGTAACCGGGGAAGCCCATGGTTTTCATCACGTTCAATTCAAAGTCGATACGCTCGGCAGTTTCTTCGCTCAGCTTTTCGCCATAACGTTTCACAGCACCTTCCATGGTCAGTTTCCGCAGGTAGTCGGCTTCCAGTTTTACACGGATAACTTTTTCATAACCACCCAATCTGTCGAAACCATCACCAAATTCCTCGCGAAGCATTTGCTCGTTGAATTGTTGCCGATATGCATCCTCCGTAGCAAAATCCTCCGGAATCGGGAACACCGGCATCATTGGTTGAGAATCTATGTCATAAAATTCAACCTTGCTGGCTATTTCAACCGAGTTTTCAAGTGCTTCGGGAATATCACCGAAGATTTCCCACATCTGTTCTGGTGTTTTAAGATACTCCTGTTTGGTATAGCGCATCCTGGTTGGATCATCCAAATCTTTACCGGTACTCAGACAAATGAGTCGTTCATGCCCTTCGCCATGATCTTCATCTATAAAATGGACATCGTTGGTTGCGAGAATTTTCGTGTTGGTTTTTCGTGCCAGGTCAATCAGATCTGTATTCTGACGTTTTTGTTTTTCATATACCGTAGTATCAGCATTGGGTTTATCCGTTTTGTGAAGTTGCAATTCAACATAGAAATCATCCCCGAAAACTTTTTTATACCAAAGTATGGATTTTTCTGCTCCTGCCAGATCGCCTTTCTCCACCTTTTTATGAATTTCACCTCCCAAACAGGCAGAAGATGCAATAATTCCCTCGCTGTATTTTTCGAGAATCTCATGATCAATTCGGGGACGGTAATAAAAACCTTCCATCCATCCCAGCGAAACCAGTTTACAGAGGTTTTGATATCCTTTTTTGTTCTTTGCCAACAGTACTAAGTGATATCCGCTCCGGTCTTCTACGTTATCTTTATCTTTTGATAACCGGCTACGGCGTGCCACATAGGCTTCACAACCCAGAATCGGTTTAAAAAGTTTCTTTTCGACTTCTGCAAGTTGGTTTGATAATGCCATGCGCTGTTCATCCGTCAATTCCTCATTTTTCAACTCCTTTTTAAGATGAGCAATATCACCATAAACCTTGCTGTTTTTCTTTTTTACATAGTTGTAAAACTCTTTGATGCCAAACATATTTCCATGGTCGGTAAGCGCAATGGCATTCATCCCGCTGGCAGCTGCCCGTTCCACCAATCCCGGAATCGACGACATGCCATCGAGGATTGAATAATAGGAGTGCACGTGAAGATGAACAAATGATTTCATGTAAATATGTGGATTAAAAGAGATTAAAAAAACAGCGCAAAAAGTAAAATTTGGCTGTTAAAGATAAGGACTTTTGATTGAAAACGGGGAAGTCGGGTGGTGAAAGTTTTCAACAATGAATCTTATCTGAGTGAAGTTTGTTTTTCAATAGTATAACAATTCTCGGATATATCCGAAATAATATTATAATATTTTCAGGGTATATCCGAAAATTGTTACGAATTTGCTGAAAACCCGAAAAAATCATTGGCAAATCTGTCTCTCAATCTCCTCATCAGTCCCCTCAATGATGCGTTTTGCCCGGAGATAATACGGTTCTCTTTTTGGGAGGGTCTCGGAGATGTATTGTTTTAATTCATCCCCTGTTTTGTCGCGAAGCAGAGGACGCACTCCTGCTCTCGAAGAAGAAAGTCGTTCGGCCAAATGTTCAGGTGTAAGCCGGATATAAATGGTTTCACCAAATAGATTCATGAAGTCCATGTTGTCAAAAAAACACGGAGCACCGCCACCCGTGGCAATAACCACATCTTCAAATTCAGCCACTTCACGCAAACAGTTTCTTTCAATTTCACGAAAACCCGTTTCACCATTTTCTGAAAAAATTTGTGCTACAGTTCGCCTGTATTTGTTTTCAATGTAGCTGTCTAAATCGATAAATGTGAGTCCATGCCGTTTGGCGAGCAGTTTACCCATGGCAGTTTTGCCTGAACCCATAAATCCTATCAGAAAAATTCGTTGCATGATTGTACATTTATTGTGTGCAAAAATACCATAACAAATTGATTTCAGGACAAAAAAAGGTCAATTTTACTAAAAAAATTGATTTCTGTTGCCAATCAGCTGACAGCTTACAATTTTCAATTATCTTTGCGTGTCAATCAAATAAAAGCATGGTGGAAAAACAAAGCGCTGTCTTATTGATTTTTACGGGAGGAACCATCTCTATGTCGGAAAATCCGGCAACCGGAGCATTGCGACCGATTGATTTCGAGCGACTTCAGGAATTGATGCCGGAGCTGAAACAAACCGGAATCCACATCAAAAGCATTCCGTTTCTTCCGCTTATCGATTCGTCTGATGTGCATCCCGTCACCTGGGAGAAGATTGCACTTTGTATCGAAGAAAACTATGCTGATTTCGATGGTTTTGTTGTTTTGCATGGTACCGATACGATGGCTTATTCAGCATCTGCTCTGAGTTTCATGCTTCAAAATCTATCGAAACCGGTTATTTTCACCGGAGCGCAACTTCCCATCGGCATGATGCGCTCGGATGCCAAAGAGAATCTGTTGACAGCCATTGAAATTGCAGCAGCAAAAGAACACGGACAAGCAATTGTTCCCGAAGTTTGTATCTTTTTTGAAGATACACTCTTCCGCGGTAACCGTACAACAAAAAAGAACGCGGAACATTTCAACGCTTTTCACTCATATAATTATCCACCATTGGCGAAAGCGGGGGTACACATTAAGTATTTCAGGAATTACATTCATTATCCGGAACCAAATGCCCGGTTGAGACTAAGGCTTAATACCGATCCAAATATCGTGGTACTGAAGCTCTTTCCCGGAATTTCTGAAATTGTCGTTCAATCCATATTAAATACGCCCGGATTAAAAGCAGTAGTGTTGGAAAGTTTTGGGGCAGGCAATGCACCGCGACGCATCTGGCTTCACGAGGCCCTGAAATCTGCCAATGAAAAAGGTATTATCATCGTGAATAAATCGCAATGCAGTACAGGTACGGTTGAGATGGGGCGTTACGAAACAAGTCTGAATCTGTTAAATGCAGGAGTTATCAGTGCTTACGACTCTACAACTGAAGCGCTTGTCACTAAACTGATGTATTTATTAGGAGAGTACAGTACGGTCGAAGAAGTGAAAAAATGGTTGGCGGTAAGTATCAGTGGAGAAATGACGTTAAATTAGCTAATAGCGAAAAGCGAAGAACGAAAAGCAGAAAGCGGATAATAAGAAAAAGCGTTTTAAATTTATGACATTATTTTAAAATGGATAGTTTTTATGGGGAATTTTGCAAAATGGATTGGTGGTGGTTTGGGTTGGGCTTTTGGTGGCCCAATTGGTGCGATTATAGGATTTGCGCTGGGTTCATTGTTTGGTGAAAGCACAACAACCAGTAGCACTGATACGCAAAAACGACGCACCACTGAACGTGATTTCAAGGCCAGTCTGCTGGTGATGATTGCTTGTGTTATGAAAGCAGATGGCAGGGTGCAAAAAGCGGAATTAGATGTGGTCAAGCGTTTTCTTGTTGCCAACTTTGGTGAAGAGGGAGCCCTGGAAGCGCTTCAGATATTAAAAAAGTTATTAGACCAACCCATCAACGAAGTCGAAGTTGCACAGCAAATCAATCTGTATATGAATTATTCGGCCAAGTTACAGTTAATTCGCTTCTTGTTTGATTTAGCCTACGCTGATGGAGATGTTAACGCCCCGGAATTACAGGTTATCCGACGTATTTCCGGAATTTTCGGCATTAGCAATGTAGAATTTGAATCGCTTAAGGCTCCTTACGTTAAAGATGTGGATGAAAACTGGGCTTTTAAAGCGTTAGAAATTGAAACAACAGCAACCAATGATGATATCAAAAAAGCATATCGCAGGATGGCTATGAAATACCATCCTGATAAAGTAGCCAATCTGGGTGATGATATTAAAAAATCGGCCACTGAAAAGTTCAGGGCAGTGAATGAGGCTTATGAACATTTGAAAAAACAACGGAATTTCACATAGAAAAATTGATTATGAATCAGTTAATTACAATCAGAACATTTAGTAGTTCGATAGATGCTGAAATGGTGAGATCTTATTTAGAATCTTTAGGTGTCAACTGTTATATCAAAGATGAATTTATCAACAGAGCTTATGTTCCAAATGTAGCAGGAGGAGTTAAACTTCAGGTAGAGGAAGAAAATCTTGAAACAGCGATTATGCTCCTTAAGGATGGAGGTTATCTTACTGATAAAGATCTCGAGCCGTCATCGGAATATAAATTCATTGAGAAAATAATCGCTAAATTCACAAAATAAGGTAAACTTTGTTGTAATATGGCAGAGCGAAAAATGCAAAATCTGGCGAAAGAAACCGCCATTTATGGGATTAGCAGTATCTTGGGAAAATTCCTTAACTGGCTGTTGGTGCCACTCTATACATACGTACTGACAGGTTCTGCCGATTATGGGGTAGTGGCGAACTTATATGCCTGGACTGCGCTGTTGCTCGTTATCCTGACTTATGGTATGGAAACCGGCTTCTTCCGTTTTGCCAATAAACATACTGAAATTGCATCCAGGGTTTATGGAAATACAATTATTTCTGTCGGGTTTACTTCCCTGATTTTTGCTGTATTGTGTGTCGTTTTTGCACAGCCTATTGCTGATTTACTGGGTTATTCTTCCAACCCGGAATACATCGTTATGCTTGGTGTTGTTGTTGCGATGGATGCTTTTGGATCTATCCCCTTTGCCTATTTACGTTATAAGTCTCGTCCGATTAAGTTTGCGGCATTGAAACTGCTGATGATTTTTACGAATATCGCGTTTAATATTTTCTTTTTGGTTGTTTGTCCGTGGCTGATGGAGAAAAGTCCGGACTTAATTGATTGGTTTTATGATCCACATTATGGTGTTGGTTATGTCTTTATTGCCAATGTAATTCAAACAGTAGTTGTGACGGTTGCCTTATTGCCTGATGTGTTTAAGGCTGAATTCAAATTTGATTTTCATTTGTTGAAACAAATCCTGCGTTATTCGCTGCCATTGTTAGTATTAGGCATTGCCGGAATTATGAATCAAACCCTCGATAAGATTATCTTTCCCTTTTTAATCGAAGATCCTGAGTTGGCAAAGTCCGAGCTGGGGATTTATTCTGCCTGCTTCAAAATTTCAATGGTTATGATGATGTTTACCCAGGCATTTCGCTATGCTTACGAGCCATTCATATTTGCTCAACATAAAGATAAAAACAGCAAAGAGGCTTATGCTGATGCCATGAAGTTTTTTATTATCTTTTCTTTACTGATATTTCTGGGGATGGTGTTTTATCTGGATATATTCAAATTCATCATTCACAGAGATTATTGGGCAGGACTGAAAGTAATTCCAATCGTATTGTTCTCTTATATTTTTCAGGGTGTTTTCTTTAATTTATCGTTGTGGTATAAACTAACGGATAAAACAATGTATGGTGCGTGGTTTTCTATCATCGGGGCAGTCATAACCATAGCCATCAATGTAATCTTTGTTCCGGTATTCAGTTATATGGCTTCTGCCTGGGCGGCTTTTGCCTGTTATTTCGTGATGATGTTGCTCTCTTATTTTTATGGTCAGAAACACATGCCGATTAATTATCATCTGAAATCTATTGCAACTTATACAGCATTGGCGATTGGACTGTACATCATAAGTCTGTTTGTCAACACCCCATTCCCGGTTTTGAATTTCTCAATAAAGACGGTGCTGCTCGTGATTTTTATGGTGTATCTTTTTAAACATGATTTACCATTAAGCAAAATTCCGTTCATCAAAAAGTTTATAAGATAAATAAATCGTTAACTAATTTCATACTAAGTTAGCATATAACCACTTTAGTCTCTATTTCCTTCCGAAATCAGCCGGAATTTCTCCCCAGGCTTCGGTGTGCCATTTCAAGATTTCAGTTGAATAATCATTTTCGGCCAGCCATTTTTCAGCACGTGCGATGAGTTCAAAAAGCATTTCATTCAGCGGAGTTCTATTTAATTCTGTTTTTGCTTTTTTCTTTTTTACCCATGCCTGTGCCGTTTTACTATCAGTATATAGGGGCAATGATAGATTTTTTTGTTTTAAAAGTGCGAGACCATGCACAAGAGCCAGAAATTCTCCTACATTATTTGTTCCGTCTTCGAACGGTCCTTGTTTAAAGATTACTTCACCGGTTTTGGTGTAAACTCCCTGATATTCCATCACGCCGGGGTTTCCGCTGCAGGCTGCATCTACCGATAAGCTATCCATTATCGGTATGCCATATTTCGCGATAAGTTGTTCGTCTGGCTTCTTTGTTTTGGCATTTTTACCAATATAATCCCAACAGGGAGAGGCCATGGCTTCTTTCGCTTCGGCCTCGGTTTCAAAACCTTTATATTTTGCACCGGCATATCCGTGAATTTGTTGTTTGCATTCCTCCCACGACTTGTATATGCCGGGTTCTTTGCCATCCCACACCACGAAAAATTTATTTTTGGATTTTGCCATAATTATTGTACTTTTGTATCACTTTTTAAAAGTTGGCCCTGTAGTTCAATGGATAGAACGGAAGTTTCCTAAACTTTAGATTCGAGTTCGATTCTCGGCGGGGCTACAAAATCAAACCATCTTTCATTTCTATTACTCTGTCTGATAAGGCTGCCAGCTCTTTGTCATGTGTTACAATTACAATGGTCAGCCCGAATTTATCCCGCAAATCGAACAGTAGTTTATGTAATTCTTCCTTGTTTTTGGTATCTAAACTTCCGGATGGCTCATCTGCTAAAATGATTTTAGGATCATTAATCAGGGCGCGTGCAACCGCAACACGCTGCTTTTCTCCGCCCGATAGTTCAGATGGTTTATGTTCAAGCCGGTCACTTAATTGCAGGTAATGTAGCAATTCTTCTGCTTTTTGTTTCGCTTTTTTGTTGTTCTGATTGGCAATCAGGGCAGGTATCATCACATTTTCAAGTGCTGTAAATTCGGGCAACAACTGATGAAACTGAAAGACAAACCCGATTTGCCGGTTTCTGAATACTGCCTGTTGTTGTTCATTCATTTTACCGATATCCTGTCCGTCAACCTTCACCATGCCCTGATTAGGCTTGTCAAGTGTTCCGAGTATTTGCAATAAAGTTGTTTTTCCGGCGCCACTGGGACCGACAATTGAAACAATTTCGCCAGCCTTTATGTTTAAATTGACGCCTTTCAGGACTTCAAGTTCATCGAAACTTTTGTGAATATTAGTTGCTTGTATCATATTAAATGAATTATTGGTTACAAAGTTAACCATAAATGCAGAATTTATATCTATAAAAAGTTATTTTTGCATCTTAAATCAGTTGAATCTTCATGCGCGAACTGAATGTTTTTGGGAAAGTAGAGTTTGTTAGAAGCAACCGTGCCCATCGCATCACGGTCAAAATCTTGTCTGATGGCTTGAGGGTTAGCCTGCCTTACCGTAGCAGCGAAATAGAAGCAACGCGTTTTATCCTGAAGAATCAACAGACGATTTTATCGAAACAGGCGCGCATCCGGGCAAAGCGTGTCAACACCCTTGTCACAACCGAAAAGGAAATAAACACACGTACATTTACAATCAAAGCAAAATACACCAATCGCTCAGATGTATTCTTTAGTCTGAAAGACGGTTTTCTATGGATAGAAATCCCCGAAGAAGCAGACATAAGCACTCCGCAGGTTCAGGAAATTTGCTGGAATGGCATCAATTATTTTCTGAAAAAGGAAGCAAAAAGAATACTTTCCGATCAGGTGAAGGTGCTTGCTGATCAGTACGGGTTTAAATACTCAAGCGTTAAAATACAATCCAGTAAAACCCGCTGGGGTAGTTGCTCCAAAACGCGAAATATCAATTTGTCGTTTTACCTGATGTTATTGCCCTCACATTTAGCTGACTATGTAATCCTTCACGAACTTTGTCACACCGTGGAAATGAATCATGGCGAACGTTTCTGGAAACTGATGGATGACGTTACAGGCGGAAAAACAAAAAAATTACGGGCAGAAATGAAAAGGTTTGCGATACCTTAATCAGGCGAAAAACTGAAAACGGAGAGCGGAGAACAAGTTAGTAATAACGAGTGTAAAACTTATTTGAATTACTTAGCAAGGGTATAAAAAGCAAGAAGGGCTGTCATCACGACAACCCAATCTTTTTTTGTTAACCTTAAATCTAATACTATGAAAAAATCACGATGCAAAGATAAGGCGTTTGAACCAATCTTGCAAATAATATTCTCAAAAAAGGTGTTTTATAACATAATTTTAACACTTCTCAGGGATTGTTTTCAATTCAGGGCTCTTTAGTACGTGTTTTTTAGGTTTGTTTGCGAAAAAAATCTGTTTAGTTTTTAGGTTCAACATTAAAAATTATTATTACATTTCATTTGCTCTTGTGCGGCGTGTTATCTGTGTGTAAATAATGCCTTAGAATCATCTGCTTTCTCCCGATTTTTTTGTATTTTTGCCGCCTGTTAAAATAATTAATATGAAAGAGTTTAAGCGCACTACGGTTACATCTGCCCTTCCTTATGCCAATGGCCCGGTACATATCGGTCACCTGGCAGGGGTTTATGTGCCTGCCGATATTTATGTTCGTTATCTTCGCCTGAAAGGAGAAGAGGTGTTGTTTATCGGAGGATCTGATGAACATGGCGTGCCCATCACCATCAAAGCAAAAAAAGAAGGCGTAACACCACAAGACATTGTTGACCGCTATCATACCATCATCAAAAAATCTTTTGAAGATTTCGGAATTTCTTTTGATGTGTATTCCCGTACGACTTCAACTACGCATAAAGAACTTGCTTCTGATATTTTCAAAACAATCTATGAAAAAGGCGGGTTTATCGAGCAAAGTTCGGAACAGTATTACGATGAAAAAGCGCAACAGTTTTTGGCCGACCGCTACATTACGGGTAAATGTCCGCATTGTGGCAACGAAAATGCCTATGGAGATCAGTGCGAATCCTGCGGGACTTCATTAAACCCAACCGACCTCATCAATCCCAAATCAGCCATTAGCGGAAGTACGCCGATAATGAAAGAGACGAAGCATTGGTACTTGCCGCTCGATCAGCATGAAACCTGGTTACGTAAATGGATTCTGGAAGATCACAAAGAGTGGAAACCGAACGTGTATGGTCAGTGCAAAAGCTGGTTGGATATGGGTTTGCAACCTCGTGCGGTAAGCCGTGACCTTGACTGGGGTATTCCGGTGCCGGTGGAAGGTGCGGAAGGAAAAGTGCTTTATGTTTGGTTTGATGCTCCTATCGGTTATATTTCGAATACGAAAGAATTATTGCCGGATAGTTGGGAGAAATGGTGGAAAGAGGAAGATACCCGTTTACTACATTTCATCGGAAAAGATAATATCGTTTTTCATTGTATCGTATTTCCAGCCATGCTGAAAGCAGAAGGTAGCTACATCCTGCCGGAGAATGTACCGGCAAATGAGTTTCTCAATCTGGAAGGAGATAAAATTTCGACCTCCCGCAACTGGGCGGTTTGGTTGCATGAATATCTCGAAGAATTTCCCGGCAAACAGGATGTGTTGCGTTATGTGCTGACAGCCAATGCGCCCGAAACCAAAGACAATGACTTTACCTGGAAAGATTTTCAGGCAAGAAATAACAGTGAGTTGGTTGCTATTTACGGTAACTTCATCAACAGGGCATTGGTACTTACACATAAATATTTTGAAGGAAAAGTGCCGGCATTAGGTGAACTTACTGATTACGATAAGCAAACACTGGATGAATTCGTGCATGTGAAAGCCGATGTGGAAAAATTGTTAGACAACTTCCGTTTCCGTGATGCTCAAAAAGAAGCGATGAATCTGGCCCGTATAGGGAATAAGTATTTAGCTGATACAGAGCCCTGGAAAGTTGCCAAAACGGATATGGATCGCGTGGCGACTATCATGCATTTGAGTTTGCAGATTGCAGCCAATTTGGCCATTGCTTTTGAGCCATTTTTACCATTTTCGTCAGCAAAACTGCGTTGTATGCTGAATCTGAATGCATTCGACTGGAAAGAATTGGGTCGTACCGATTTGTTGAAAGCCGGAGATCAATTGGGTACACCTGAACTGCTATTCGAAAAGATTGAAGACACCACCATCGAAGCACAAGTACAAAAACTGCTTGATACCAAAAAAGCCAACGAAACGGCTGCCTGGAAAGCAAATCCGGTCAAACCAAACGTGAATTTCGAAGATTTTCAGAAAATGGATATCCGGGTTGGAGCTGTGCTTGATTGTCAGAAAGTCCCCAAAGCGGACAAATTACTGCAATTCCGCATTGCTGATGGTCTCGAAGAACGTACCATCCTGTCCGGTATCGCGGCTTACTACCCGAATCCCGAAGAACTGATTGGGACACAAGTGTGTTTTATTGCCAATTTTGAACCACGAAAACTACGGGGGATTTTCAGTGAAGGTATGATTCTTTCTGCTGAAGATGCTGATGGTAAATTGGTGCTGATTCAGCCAAAGATAAATGTTACAAATGGTGTAGAGGTGAAATAAGTAAACAAGCCTTTTTCACTGAACAAAACCACCCTGAATTCGGTTTATAATGTTAGTATTAATCTTAAAACTAACATTATGAACCTGCTTGAACAACTGAAATCCTACACGAAAGTTGTAGCTGACACCGGCGATTTCGAATCAATGATCGCTTTCCAACCAGTAGATGCTACTACAAATCCTTCCCTTATTTATGCTGCCTCTCAAGACCCAAAGTACCAATCACTGACTGATGACGCTATTCGGTATGCAAAAGGTTCCTCCGGAGATAAGAAGGTGCAGCTGGTCAAGGCGCTTGATAAACTTGCTGTGAATTTCGGATTGAAAATCCTGGAGATTGTCCCGGGCAGGGTGTCTACCGAAGTTGATGCCCGTTTATCATTTGACAAAGAAGCAACCATAACCAAAGCCCGTGAATTAATATCATTGTATGAAAGCACCGGAATTTCTCGTGAACGGATCCTGATTAAGATTGCCTCCACCTGGGATGGCATTCAGGCCGCTGAAATCCTTGAAAAAGAAGGTATTCATTGTAATCTGACACTTTTGTTTTCTATGGCGCAGGCTGTTCAGTGTGCTTTATCCAACGTTACACTCATTTCTCCTTTTGTTGGTAGAATCCTCGACTGGCATAAAAAAGAACGTGGCGTAAGCGATATTCCCGCCACAGAAGATCCCGGGGTCTTATCAGTTACCGACATTTATAATTACTACAAAAAATTCGGATATAAAACCATTGTCATGGGAGCCAGCTTCCGCAACACAGGTGAAATTATTGAACTGGCAGGCTGCGATGCACTCACCATTTCACCCAACTTGCTTAAATCATTAGAAAACACGGACGGAATTTTAATTAAAAAACTCGATCCGCAAAAAGCACAGCAAATGAATATTATACCTATTCACATGGATGAAAAAACTTTTCGCTGGATGCTGAATGAAGATGCTATGGCAACAGATAAACTGGCTGAAGGAATTCGAAAGTTCACCGAAGATCTCATAAAACTGGAAAAACATATTTCATTGTTGCTGTAGCAAAAATTTATTGCCATATCACCACCGCATCACCATTATCCTAATGTTTGTTAAATCTTGTTCTTTATTTATATCGCATGCGATATATTTACATATATTTGTATCGCAAACGACATAAATAAAAAAAGCGACTATATTATGACACAAAATTTTTATGATTTCAAGGCGGTTTCCTTACAAGGTAAAGAAATAAGCATGGAGAGTTACAAAGGAAAAGTAATTCTGGTGGTGAACACAGCCAGTAAATGTGGTCTTACTCCTCAGTTTGAAGGACTGGAAAAGCTTTACAAGCAGTATAAGGACAAGGGACTTGTAATTTTGGGATTTCCCTGTAACCAGTTTGCCAATCAGGAGCCGGGCAGCGAAAAAGACATTGCAGAAGGATGTTTGATAAATTATGGCGTTACTTTCCCCATGTTCTCAAAAGTGGATGTAAATGGAAACAATGCGCACCCAATTTATAAGTACCTGAAGTCGCAACTAAAAGGCGGACTCTTGGGAAGTAATATCAAATGGAATTTCGCCAAGTTCCTGATTGACAAAAACGGCAAACCCTACAAACGTTATTCACCCACGACAGCACCGGAGAAGTTAAGCAATGACATCGAAAAACTACTGGCTTAAAAAATCCTTAATATCGGGACTGAAATTCACTTTTTAGTCCCGATTTTGTTATTTTTGTAAAAATTCATGTTATGGCATACGAACAACTAAAACTTGAAAATCAGCTTTGTTTCCCGTTTTATGCGGCTTCCCGGCTCATCATACGAGCATACCAGGAGGATTTGGATGCGCTTGGCATTACTTATCCACAATATCTGGTAATGATGGTTTTATGGGAGGATCAGGAAATAACGGTAAACCAAATAGCTGAAAAGCTGATTCTCAATACCAATACGATTACACCACTCCTGAAAAGGATGGAAACGATGGGATTAATTACCCGTACTCCTTCAAAAACAGATCAACGCAAAGTAATGATTGGACTGACAGAAGAAGGGAAGAATATGAGAGAGAAAGCTGCAGAAATACCTTCCCGGTTGTTACAACGGTTAAAAATCGACCCAACAGAAGAAAGTTTGCAGGATTTCCACAATATGAAGAATCAATTAAATGCTTTGATAAATCTATTGAAGCAGAATACCTGAAAAAAGTTAGTTTATGGCAGATTTAAATTATGGTGTGATAGGTAATTGCAGAACAGCTGCGTTGATTTCAAAAGAAGGAAGTATTGACTGGTGCTGTTTTCCCGACTTTGATTCCCCTTCTGTGTTTGCCAAATTGTTGGATCAAAAAAAGGGTGGACATTTTGGTTTTATAGTTGATGAAACATACGGAATTTCACAACGCTATATGCCTCACACCAATATCCTTATTACTTCGTTTGAATCTCCGGATGCGGCTTTTGAAGTATATGATTTCATGCCCCGCTACAAAACCGGGGATATAAAAGGATATTATCTTCCTGCGGAGATTTACCGGTTAATTCGTCACAGAAAAGGCAAGCCTTGTTTTTATATTGATTTTAAACCCGCCGCCAACTATGCAAGAGACCTGACTACTTTTGAGTTTAAAAAGAAATACCTGAAAGTATGTTCAGTTGAAAATGAGAAGGATAGTTTTTATTTGTATTCAGGTTTTGACAAAGATCAAATATTGGGTAGGAAAGAAGTTGAAATTACGCAAAATGAATTTTTTCTGCTTTCTTACAATCAAAAGTTGATTAAAATTGATTACGATAGGGTTGATCTGGAATACCAACGAACGAAACTGTATTGGCGCGACTGGGCGAATCGCTCAAGAAAATTCAACAACTATCATAGTCTGATCGAACGTAGTATGTTGGTTTTGAAGTTGATGTCGTACCACAGGAGTGGGGCGGTATTAGCTGCTCTCACGACCAGCATCCCCGAGGCTATCGGAGAAACCCGCAACTGGGATTATCGTTTTTGCTGGCTCCGTGATGCGTCTATGTCGATTGATACGTTGTTGCAGGTTGGTCATGAGGGTGCAGCCAATCGTTTTATTACTTTCATTAAAAATATACTTCGCAAGAAATCTGATTCATTCCAGATTATGTACGGTATCAGGGGGGAAAGAACCCTGACCGAAGAAACCCTTCCCCATTTAGCAGGCTACCAAAACACGCAACCCGTTAGAATAGGCAATGATGCCTATCATCAAAAGCAAAATGATACTTATGGATACGTGATGGATGTGATTTACAAGTACTATCAGTATTTCCCGGGCACTCTGGATGATATTGAAGACATGTACGAAATCGTTAAGAATATCGTCCGCACTGTAATCGAAGACTGGCGTAAACCAGACAAAGGTATCTGGGAAATCCGTGGAAAAGAAAAGCATTTTGTCTTTTCGAAAGTAATGTGTTGGGTGGCGCTTGACAGGGCTGTGAATATTGCCCGTCTGTTGCATGATTACGATAATGCGGAAATATGGGAAGCAGAAGCAGAAAAAATAAGGGAAGATGTCCTGAAAAACGGATGGAATGCCGAAGTGCAAAGTTTCACACAAACCTACTGCAATACCGATCTCGACTCCTCTTTATTGCTGATGGAGTTTTATGGCTTCATCGATGGAACAGATGAAAAGTTTATCTGTACCGTAGAAGCTATTCAACAAAACTTAGAATATAATGGTCTGTATTTCAGATACAAAAATCAGGATGATTTTGGAGTGCCGACCTCAGCTTTTACAATTTGCACCTTTTGGATGGTTAGGGCACTCTATGCAATTGGTAAAAAAGAAGATGCGGAAAAGCTTTTTGAGGAATTGTTGCAGTATTCCAATCACCTTGGATTATTCAGTGAAGATCTGAATTTTGAGACTAAAGAACAACTCGGGAATTTTCCACAGGCATATTCGCATCTGGCATTAATCAATTCAGCATTGTTATTCACAGAAGAAGTTCAGACTTCCCGTTTTATTCGTCCTTAATCCGGCATAATCAGCTTACGAAGAAATGGCAGTGTTTTGGATTGTGAACGTAAATTATAACGGGCCACCTGCGACATCTTACCAATTTTGATTGTATATGCTGTTTCTGGCAGAGCCTTGAACATATCTTCATCGGTTGTATCATCACCTATAGCCATGATAAAGTCGTAATTATCCATCTTCATCAACCGTTTGGCTTCAGATCCTTTGGTGTGAGCAGGTGACTTGATTTCTACAATTTTATTTCCCCGCATGATTTGCAGTCCGAGACGGGTACAAGGTTCAATCAGCGCGTTGATAAGTTGCTGTTCACGTAAGGAAGCCAACCAGGCATCTACATTACGATAATGCCACACCAGGGTTGTTTCTTTTTCTTCAATCATCGATTTGGGTGTCTTTTCCACAAATAATTGCAGGATATCGGTAATCTCATTATTCCAGGGTTTGGAGTCGGGAAGATTATGTTGCCATCCGCTTGCGTTTTTGTAGTAGGCTCCATGCTCGGCAGCCATTGAAATGCTCATTTCTCCAAACCATTTCTCAAGGGTGAGGTGGTCGCGTCCACTGCTGATAACTACATTGTTCCGGGTGTCGGCAACCAAATCCTTCAGTACATTCAGTATTGCAGCATCAGGGGAAGCGTCTTCCGGTTTTTTTCTGAAAGGAGATAAGGTCCCATCGTAATCAAGAATAATCAAACGTCTTTCCGAAGATTGATAAGCGGATTTAATATTGGATATAATTGCTTCATCAACTTGTTCGCTGTTTACATTGTCGAAATTCTGACGAATATTTAACAGTTGATTGATGAAGTTATTGGCCCAGTAATTCACGGTATATTTTGCGGTTTTACGTTGCATATGCTGTAACCTCATCATCTGAATTTCTTCAGGCATCTCAAGTGCTTCACGGATGCTGTCCGCAATCATATCTGTATCATTCGGATTGATAATCAGAGCGTCACTTAATTCAATTGCTGCGCCAGCCATTTCACTTAAAATAAGTACCCCCGGTTTATCTCTTTTTGCTGCGACATACTCTTTCGCAACTAAGTTCATACCATCACGAAGCGGGGTAATTAAAGCTACATCCGCTATGTGATACATGGCGATCAGTTCATTGAAATCAAAACCATGATAAAAATAATACAGGGGTGTCCAGTTGATGCTTGAGTATTTCCCGTTGATAGCACCAATTGCTTCATCAATTTTTGTTTTCAAATCATAGTAACTATCCACTGTATCTCTTGAAGGAACAACAATCATGACCAGAGATGTCTTTTCATGAAACTCAGGATATTTTTCCAAAAAACGTTCAAACCCTTTAATTCTGGATAGAATTCCTTTGCTATAGTCAAGCCGGTCAACAGATAGAACCAACTTTTTATCTCCAAAAATATTTTTTAATTCACGGGCTTTATCTTTTATTTCTGGTAATAACGGTGCTTCATGATACAAACTGTAATTAATCCCCATAGGGAAAACATCAGCGTAAGCAATTCTATTTTCCAACGAGACCTGATCCAAATCGAAACGCAGATCTAATATTCGTTCACAGGCGCTGACAAAGTGGCGCATGTAGTCGTGTGTATGAAACCCTATTAAATCGGCTCCAAGTAATCCGGAAACTAATGCTGCGCGCTGCGGCAACACCCTTATCAATTCATAAGTTGGAAAAGGAATGTGATGAAAATAGCCGATATTCATATCAACTCCCGACTCTCTTAACATTTGGGGAAGTAACATCAATTGATAATCCTGTACCCAGACGATATCGCCGGGCTGAATAAAATCCAGCGCAACATCACAGAAAATCTGATTTACTTCTTTATAACCGTCCCAATATGCCGTGTTATAATCGATAAAAGAATAGAAATAATGGCAGAGAGGCCACAAAGTGCTATTGCTAAATCCTTCGTAATGGCTTTGTATCTGTTCCTGATTCAGAAAGACCGGATGAAATTTCAACGCTTCAAGGTGACTTCTGATTATCAACTCTTCATCCTGAGATTCAGCAATCGTTCCAGGCCAGCCGACCCAGTGCTTTTCTATGTCTGTTTCTAATGAATCTAATCCTGTCGTTAAACCACCTTCGCTTCGTACAAATTCAAGCTCATTACGGTCGTTTCGGTTGACTTTCAACGGGAGGCGGTTGGCTATTATTATTAATTTCATGGGGTAAAAATTTTCATCAGGTTTATATTAATCATCATTGAAGTATTGCAAATATAGTTAAAATTGACCTTAAAAGCAAATAATAATTGCAAAACACCGGTAAGAATGCATAAATTTGCAGGCAAAATTCAATGATAATGATGATTAAGAATCACAAAAAATTCTGTTTAAATAAAAGGATAACAATATTCGGAATGATATTGTTGGTTTTGGCTGGACTAAGTGCCCAAAATGTTGATGAGCGTGGTTATATTGTGAAAATTGGTGACACCGCTCCGGAATTCAGTATGAAGTTGACCGATGGGAACATTGTTAAACTAAGTGACTTACGGGGAAAAGTGGTTATGTTGCAATTTACTGCCAGTTGGTGTGGGGTTTGTCGCCGCGAAATGCCTCATATAGAAAAAGATATCTGGCTGAAGCACAAAGACAATTTAAATTTTGCTTTGCTTGCTATTGACCGGGACGAACCATTAGAGACGGTGATTGAATTTGCCAAAAGTACCGGCATCACGTATCCAATCGGGTTGGATCCCAATGCTGATATTTTTGCTTTGTATGCCGATAGAAAAGCCGGTATCACCCGCAATGTCATCATCGATAAAACAGGAAAAATTGTGATGCTTACCAGGCTGTTTAATGAGGAGGAGTTTGGGAAGATGAAGAATTTGATTGATGAAATGTTGAAATAAAATAAAACAGGTCGGTTCTTCTCAAAACCGACCTGCAGACATATATCATTTAAACTAAATTACTTCAGATATTTTGAAATCAGATTGTCAACGGAGAATTTTCCGCTACCACCAAGCATACCTGCTAATGCAAGTCCGAGAACCAGGATGAAGTATTCCATTCCTTCGCCTGCCTGATTGCCGAACCAGTTCATGAAGAATCCGTGTTCCACGTGACCGCCAATGAACATAGCACCACCAAGTGTCAGGAAGATTGAAAAGGCCATGAAACGGGTTCCTGCGCCGAGAATCATGCCGATAGCTCCGACAAATTCAGCTAAAATAACCAGTACTCCCAGCAATAAAGGCATTCCCATGCTTTGGAAAGCGCCGAGTGTCGCTTCAAATCCATAACCACCATACATTCCTAATGCTTTTTGCATGCCATGTGGTAAAATCACGATACCTAAGGATAAGCGTGCTACTAATAAGGCCCATGATTGGGTGTCAGTTGCGAAAAATTTCTTAATCAGTGTATTCATAATCATTCATTTTTAATTGTAAAACCTATATTTATTGTTTTTGTATTGTTATATGTTTACCAATGCATCGGGACTTCCATAACAAGTACCCGTGCTTCAGAATTAGCTTTTATTTTAACCGATGTGGTTTCGGTGAGGGCAATGGCATCTCTTCCCGATAATAAATTTCCTGCGACTTCAAGGTTTCCTTCTATCAGTTGAACAAAAACACCGGAATCTTCTTTGTGTAACTGGTATTCAAGCTCTTTTCCTGAAGATAAGTCAGCCAGGTTAAACCAGGCGTTCTGATGAATCCAGACACCCTGATCATCGGCATTCGGAGAAAGAATTTGATAAAATTCATCCTTTTTAGCCAAATCACTGATTGTTATCTGATCGTATCGTGGTGTCACGTTTTTCTTGTTAGGAATAATCCAGATTTGAAACAAAGTAAGCGGATCTACTTTGCTGTCGTTGAATTCGCTGTGGAAAATACCACTACCGGCACTCATGACCTGCAGTTCGCCCGGTTTGATGACGCCTTTATTACCCATGCTGTCTTGATGCAATACTGCACCGGTAAATGGGATGGTGATAATTTCCATGTTGTCGTGCGGGTGACGACCGAAACCTTCGCCGGCAGCAATCCAGTCATCGTTGAGAACTCTCAATGCCCCGAAGTGTATCCTTTCGGGATTGTAATAGTTGGCAAAACTAAAAGTGTGGTTAGTTTTGAGCCAACCGTGATCGGCATGCCCCCTTGAATCTGCCGGATATAGTTTTGTTTTCATATAATTTTTTGTTATGTTATTACTTATTCTTTACACATTATTTGATGATGCAAAGATACAGCCACTTATACAAGCAAAAATTAACAAAAACAGGAGAAAAATTGCAAAAATCAGGACAAAACTACACCAGTGCGAAATTCAGAAGGAGTTAAACCAGTGTTTTTCTTGAAGAAATTATTGAAATGAGCCGACTCATCGAATCCGAGAGAATATGCGAGTTCTTTGCCTGTCTGAGTTGAGAAAAGCAAAGAGCGTTTGGCTTCTATTATCAGCTTTGATTGAATGTGTTCTTTTGCCGATTTACCCGTGATTGATTTCACGGTTTTATTCAGATAATCGGATGTGACGGCAAGTTTATCGGCATAGTCTCCGACTTTGTGATATTCGGTATAATGTTTATTGAGCAATTGTTTAAATCCCCGTAGGAGGTGATTGGTTGTTTCGAGGAACTGTGGGTTGTCCGATTTGAATAAGGAACAATGGTTGTTACACTGAATTAAAAGCAGTTTTACAAGTGCTCCCACAGCCTCCAGGGTGTATTTCCCGGTTGAGGTTGCAAAACTTTCAATCTGATTGAACAGGTTTAGGTAATCTGCTACGGTGTCCTGATGTATTGGAAGTGGTGGTGATTGACCGTAATCATCGAATAAATATATTTCATTAATCAGGTAATCAGGAATGGCATTACTCAGGAGGAATTCTTCAGTAAACGAAATTATTCTCCCCTGCGGTGGAGCATCAAAAACAAGCTGATGCATCTGACCGGGAAGCACGAAAAAAATCTGCAAATCTGTAACTGTATATTCTTTAAAATCAATCACATGAAAACCAGATCCTTTTTCTACAAAGTAGATATTATAATAATCATGGCGGTGGGGTACCGGGTTTTTTCCGGAAGCCTTTAGATAAAGATCCTCCATTTTTTTTAGCGAAAAATGGGGAGAAAAATTAGATTTATCAGCAAGTGAATATGTCTTGATTTCACGATGTAGCATAATTTTACCTTTCTGTTATGAATAACACCATTAACAATTCAAATCTAACAACTCAGTTAACATCATGGCTGTGGCACCCCAAATTATAACACCTTCAACATCGAAATATGGCGCCTTAGTCAAACGGGTACTGTTATGTGTTTTAAATTCTCTGACCTTTATAACATCAGGACGTTTAAAGTGTTCATAATTGAGCACTAAAACCTCCTGTACCTCCCTGTCATCAATATTAAAAACAGGCTTTTCTTTTAAATATCCTACGTAAGCCCTGACCAGAAAGTTACTCGGAGGAATATATAAGTCACTCAGTTGGCCCAATATCTCAACGGTATCTGCTTTAATGCCTATTTCTTCTTCTACCTCTCTCAAAGCTGTTGTTTTCAAACTTTCATCCGATTCTTCATACCTTCCTCCGGGGAAAGCAATTTGTCCTGAATGTATCCCGACATATTCGCTACGCCGTATAAAAACAATTTTTAGTTTATCATCTTCGTGAAATAAAATAATAAGAACAGCGCTGAGGCGTGGATTGAAATTATCAGGATTAATTTTAAATAATTCTTCTGCACGATGCTCTGGAGCCATTTTAATGTGAGAATCAATACCCGGAAGTTTTCCTGTAAGCTTGTATTTCAGTTGATTAATATTCATAATAAAAAATCAGTCGTTGCAAGTTAGATGCAACGACTGACAAATTTAGAATATTTTTTTAATCAGGGGCTAATTTTTCTGCCAATAAATATTGGATGCAATTCTGTCCACTATAACAGATGCAATTCCGGCCTGACGTACAGCCTGAAATATTGTACCAATATCTGCAATTGTATTTTCTTTTAAATCTCTGATTAAAACAGAGGTACCATCATCGAATGTAATTTTCACATCTCTTTTCTGATTGGTAACTCCCAAATTTTCTGAATCCGGCTGATTGAACACAATTTCAACGGTTGCATTTGTTTGAAGTACACCATCCACATACACCTTTGCACTGTCAAGTCCCTGGGGACCAGGAGTACGAACGATCTGCACATTGCCAATTGTCAAGGAAAATATTTTTTCCCGTTGTTTTTTCTCCTGATCAACCTTATATGAAATAATTTTTTCTTCATATAGCACAACATCATCTTTTGTAATTGAATAAACTGAAATAGCTGTATCTCCACTATTCTGGATATTGGTAACGGCATATCCAGTTGCCAGCATGTATGTTGAGATAAAGTTTAATCCGTTTATTTTATTTCTCAATCTTTCCAAATTTAAAGTTCCAATGCTATTTCCTTCCAAACTCATTTCTGATGATAATTTATATTCCAATCCTTTTTCATAATGTCTTGAAAGTAAATAATCACTTACATTTATTTCAAAGTTATTTTCCAGCAGGGTGTCATTGGGGTGATAACTAAAAAGACGATGAAAATTTTTCACCTTTTGTACAGGAAGGTGAATAATCATATTGTCATTGTCAGCAATCCGGTCAAAGAAACGCAGGGGTTGAAATTGCGCCCTCTTGACGCGTTTCCAGGAGTATTCATATACACCTGAAATGTCAGACAGATTAATTTGCATGGAATCAAACCTGTTTTCAGCAGCTTCATTCATTTTTTCTATTGACAAAACCCGTTGGTTTTCTGAAAACATCGCCTCGGTCATCAATTTAAACTCTTCAGAAGTTGAAATAGCTGTTACAGCATCATACAATTTTTCTGCGCTTTTATTCAAGGAAGCTTTTAAAGTTTCCTGATTGTTTTCAGGTAGAGATTCTTCGTTTTTCAGGTCGGTAGCAGAATCACAAGCTCCCAATAAGAACACCAGTATGGTGCTTATGAAAAAAATCCTGATTAAAATTACTGATTTCATAACTGTTAGATTTTTGAGTATTTGAATATTAGAAACAACACAAAACATGATATTGACTACAAATTTATGAAAGGGTTTATATTTACATGCTGTTATTCTGTTAAAAAACGCTTGATTTCAGTAGAAAGGGCAATTTTACAGGTAAAACCCGAAAGGATATGAATATTTCCCTATTCAATTTCTGACAATTCAGCATTAGAATTAAAATTCAGTTGATAACAATAGGCATTAAAATAGTCGAACACGTACAATTTGCCTTCATAAACATTAGGTTTACATCCGGTTAGAAAATTATTCTCAGGAGATGAGATTTTTTGTTTTATTTCACCGGTTTGTATGTCAATAATATACAGTTCACCGTCTCTGCTTATCAGATAAACCAGCCCATCAAATACCGCCGCATTTCCACAAGTAATTTCATGTTCATAAATCGATTTACCGGTTTTGATGTCTAATCCGAGATAGCGATTGAAGCCCCACAGAAATAGTACCTTTTTATCAACCAGCATATCGGTTGTTATCAAATTGAAAATGCCGGTTGACTGACATGTCCATTCGGTGGTACCTGTCTGCGGATTCAGGCAAAAGACTTTTCTGCCACTTATACAGTATATCAAATCCTCATACAGAACGAGATCTGTCACGTTGTAATGTACATCATCCACGATATTGATTTTTGAAATCAGATTTCCGCTTTTTAAATCAAGCAAACAAACCGTACTTTCTTTGGCGTTGAAATCCGATTGTTGTGCAAATTCCTTTGTTGAAAACAAAAACAAAGGCTGGTTCATTTTTTCAATCGTATTAAAAGATGAGGAGTTTAGTTCAAGTTTTTTATATCCGTAAGAAGGACTGATTATCAGGATCCTGCTGGTATCACCGGTAAGCACGTTTCCGCGGAAAATGATTGTTTCTTTCTCGGATTCTGAAACAAAAAAGAACTGATTATCATATCCACCTACATCCTTACAGGTAGGGTGTGAAAACTTTTCCGGGATTTCAATTTTCCACTCGCACTCACCATTGTCAAGATTGAGACAGATAATCCGGTCAAATTTACAAAACGGTTCAAACTTCGACATTTTAATCACCATGTGATTTTCAAAAAGATAAGGTTTTCCCCAGAAAAACATCGGATTCCTGGCTTCATAATCGTGCGGAAAGGTCCAGTTGATTTTTCCTGTTTCCAGATTCAACGCATGTATCCTGTTATCTTCTCCATTCGCTCCTGTAAAAATTGTAGAATGAAAGAATATGTTACCCTTATACACAGGTAAACCAATTAACCCATCGTTGTAAATTCCTGCATTTCCGGGTAATCTGGTTGACCATATAGGTTTGGGTCCTTCAACTTCTTTTTGATGTGGATAACTGATGTTGCCACAACTAATGAGACAACATAACAAAATAATGAATAAATAATTACCTGCTGAATGCATTCCCATATTTTTTATTGATGATAATTTCTTCCAATAATTTGCGCATCTCAATGTGATTTCCCATTTCCTGGTGATTTACGCCCAGGACCCTTACATTATAAATGTTTTCTCTGTGCTCCATACCTGAAATCACATCCTGTCTTGAGAGGATACCATCATTCTCCAGGATAAAAGGCACATAGGATTTTTTACAACTTAGTTTTTGCAGGTCTATGCCTGTTGGAATACAGTAGTCCTGTAAGTGATATTCCACAGCTCCCATGTTGGAGGCAAAATCGGCATGCATTCCTACGTCTAGATATCGATACAGGGCATCCCATTCGAGACGTGCTTTCAAAACCAGTTCACGGGTCAGCCAAATCCAGGGCATGAAAATAGCCGGAACTGCCAATGCTTTGTAAACAAGGTTATGGGTTTGCTGTATTTGGCTAATGAATACCAATCCTGCCTGCATCTTTGGAACGTATTCCTGATCAAAACTTTGATCCCTGTATTGAGGATTCTTTACATCATTTATTTTAGATAAGGAGCCGATGGCCCTGACAACCTGCCAGTTGTCTTCTGCACCGTAGATATTGACATGTGGAACAGTGTCTGTTTTCGTATTTAAATGCTGAAGTAAAGCACTACCAGGCAACATATCCCTGATACAAGGATGGCTGAGCGCATAAATTCCCATGCCGGTTTGAAGCACAATTTTAAGTGAAGTGAGTACCCCATCTCGTGTCGAATTTTTGAAAATTGTTATCGGAATGACAATCGGAGCAGCAATGGTAGTAACCGGAAATCCACTGAAAATACCGGATAAGAGAGAATTATCCACTGCTCCTGATGCCATCCTGATTGCCTGATGGAAGAAATCGTATGTTTTACCACTAAGTGTATTTTTCAACAGAACAGAACCGGAATTGGGTGTTCCGACCGTAATTATTCCTTTTATTTTAGGAGAAAGGCTAGTCAAAGAACGTGCAACTAATCCTCCCATACTGTGTGCAATTACAACCAAATCATCGTCAACTTCTATAGGTTTGATGTCACTCTGATAAATTCTGTTAGCGATTCCGGCGATTGTGTTGTCCGATGGGTACTCAATAACAAAGCCGTTTGTAGCAGTCAGGTATTGCTGATAGATATCCCAGGTATTGGGTCCCTTTGCACCTTCCAGTCCATGGAGCCAGATGAATTTTTTTTGCGTGAAAGCTGTCATGCTGAGTATAAAGCAGACCATCAGGATAATATTTTTCATATTGTAGTTGTTTTATTGATTAAACTGATAACAATCATTTATTTAAAATAATAGCGGGTTTGGTTTGCTTTATAAAACTCCTTTGAATGCCTGATGACAGGATATCCTTTTGTATTTATTGTCAGGGTAAAGGTTTCAACTGATTGCGGATTTTCACAGATTACCCTGTTATGGTGCAGATTCATCAGGTTTTTACTTGAATCATACGTGTATTTTTTTCGTTGGATTAGATTATCTCCCTGAAAAACATCATGCTGTAGGGTTTTTGTCATTTCAGGATTCAACTCGATGCGGCTTTTCCGGAGGCCGTTAATCCCCGGATAGATCCCCAAGATCTCTTTGTCATTTTTGACAGGTGATTCTACTATAACATTACCATTCGGCAATTCATAGATATTACTCTCAGTAGTACAATGCTGTTTAAATGATTTGATTCCGGCTTTTTGATTAGACTGCCTCTCTTGATTGTTCTTGTCTGTTTTCATGACGTAAATCTTCATGGTGTCTATAAACTCACGCATGTCCGGTTCCGGGAAAACCTCATGCATGAGGGTTTCACCAGCTGCATTATAAGCAGTTAGGATACCATCTTTTTGTATTGTCAATGCAATCCTCGATTTTTCAGAAACCGGCGTTTCCGTAAGTTGGAAAATCAGATTCTCAGATAATGGAGTCAGAAACTCAGTAATACTTTCCATTGATCCATCAGTAAATATCCGTGTACAGTTTTTCGTTTCTTTGATTAGCGGAATTTCATCATAGGTGAAAACAGTATCAGTACCTGAGGGGGCATCCCGTTTCATCTTGTGTTTAAGGAATGTATTATTATTGAGTATTGCAGTCACTTCACGAGTCAGAAAATCATCATGAAGACCTTCTTGTAAATATTCTGTTTGATCTATTAATGTAACATGTGTCAACATCTCAACAACGATATCCGGCTGGCCGGTTGATATATCCGGTTGTAGATCATTGCTACATGCAGTATTAAGCAAGAAGAAACAGGCAGAAACTAAATAAACATAAACAGATTTCATACGTAAATAAATTAAAATTGTTAAACAAACAGATAAATTTTCAGTGTGCTAAATTATTGGAAATAAATATGCAAAATATCAAAAAACAAGTTTTGATAAAAATTTATACTTTTTGCGTATGCTGATTATCAGTTTAGTACGCGCTCGTGTGCTTGTAAAATGAAAGAAATAAAAATTAACGCAGGAATTTTATCTTTTACCCGGGTATTATCGCTTTGTAGATTCCTCCCGGAATGCATTTTACTAGCGCCTTGAATTCCATTTCAAGCAAAAGAGAGGTGAGTTTGCTGTAAGGGATAGAAGAAGCAACGGACAATTCATTCACGTGAATGCCATCCTGATACTTCCTGATGATACCATAAATTAGTGTTTCGTCCTCCGATAAGTCAGTAAATAAAGCCGTTTGAACATCTTTTTTGCGATTAGTTTGCTGATCCCAGCCCATTTGCCTGATGAAGTCATCCGGTGACTCAATGAGTGATGCGCGGTTGTTTTTGATGAGCGCATTGCATCCTTTGGACCACTCATCGTTTATTCGACCGGGAAAGGCGAAAACATCGCGATTGTAATCATTGGCCAACTCAGCGGTGATAAGCGCACCCCCTTTTTGGGCCGACTCCACGACAATAAGTGCATCAGACATACCTGCGATAATGCGGTTCCGTTGTACGAAATTTTGCCGGTCGGGTTTAGTTTTGCTGAGGTATTCAGTAACAATTCCTCCCTGTTCCAGCATACGTACAGCAACAGCTCTGTGTGCGGAAGGATAAATCACGTCGAGTCCATGTGCAACAACACCTACGGTGGGGATTTTATAATCAAGCGCAGCTTTGTGTGCACAAATATCTATTCCATAAGCCAATCCGCTTATGATAACAAGATTCGGAACCGATGCTAACGTACAGGCAAGGTTGCGACATATTTCTTTGCCATATTCAGTTGCATTTCTGGTGCCCACAATGCCCACAAATTTGGCATCATTCAAATTCTGTGCACAACGCGCAAACAAAATCAATGGAGCATCAGGGCACTCTTTTAGTCTGAAAGGGTAATTTTTATCGGTATAATAAAGGTATTGAATGTTATTTTTCAGGATAAATTCAATTTCCTGCTCCGCCCTTAAGAGGGCTTGTTTGTGATTGACAATCTCTTTGGCGAGGGTATCACCAATGCCTGGTATCCGGGAAAGATTCTTCTTTTTTTCCTTAAAAACGGCTTCTTCGTTACCAAGATATGCAATCAGATTTTTGGCTAGGTTGTTGCCAATACCGTTGATCAGCGTAATGCCGATCCTGAATTTCAATAGATCAAGACTCATAAACAAACAAATAAAAGAGTAAACAGGTTATAGGATGTTAGAACATCTTTTTAAAAACAGTAAATATACCCCAGCCGGCAAGAATTCCAATGGTATTACTCAGGCTGTCGTATATATCAGTAAATCTTTCCTTCATAAATACGGGTTGTAAGATTTCAGTAACGATTCCCAATATAAATGGAGTGATAAGACACAAAAGAAAAAAGACCAAACGATTATTTTTGTTTTTCACATCCTGATGATGATCGTACATTACAACAAAAGTAAGTGTCATATACATCAGGAAATGAACAATTTTATCCCAGAAAGTCACTTTAGGAATATCCTCTAACCCTGAGAAACTACCAAAGGTCAAAATCATTATCATCAGGGTCACCAGGATTGTTTTCCAGTAATTTCTGATTAAATTCATGTTCTTTTCTGTCGTAAAAATTTCAATTCTTTTTCCGGTGCAAAGATATAATTAATATCTGAAACTACTACCTCCCATAAACTCCCGGAGTAATGATGTTGGTGGAATTTCGCGGTCGTGAATAGGTACAAAGAAGTTCAGAAATTTCAGTAAACGATGTGTTTCTGTATATTCATCACAGTATTTAGGAACCTCTGCGAGAATAGGTTCCGCATATTTTTTGAGTACAGCCAGCTCGAAAATAAGGGCAGAATTAAACATTACATCCGCATCTTCCTGATAAGGGAAAATCCACTTCTCTTCACCTCTTCTCACGCTTGGCCATCTGGAAATTGTATCGCGAGCCGAATAATTCCTGAAACGATAATCCCTGATAATCCGGCGCAACAACCTGGTGTCGGTCGTAGGTACCCAGTTGTGGTTGTCAATCGAAATGGTCGTCAATGCTGAAACATAGATTTTAAATGTTTTCTCCCGGGGTATTTTCGGGAGCAATTTAGGATTCAGGGCATGAATACCCTCTAAAATCACAACGGTATCATGATCTAATTTCAATTTATCACCCCTGAACATGCGTTTCCCATTTTCAAAATTGAAGAATGGCAACTCAACTTCTTCGCCATTCAGCAATTGTTCCATTTGTTGGTTGAAGAAAGGCAAATCAAGCGCTTCGAGTGTTTCAAAATCATACTCTCCATTTTCATCTTTGGGAGTTTCCTCGCGATTGACAAAATAATTATCCATCGAGATGATGACTGGTTTTAGTCCGCTCACCATCAACTGGACCGAAAGCCTTTTGCTGAAAGTGGTTTTGCCAGAGGAAGAAGGACCTGATACCAACACGAGTTTTACATTTTGCCTTTGTTCAATCATATCCGCGATATAGGCGACTTTTTTCTCGTGTAAGGCTTCGCCTACCTTAATTAAGTCGAACGATTGCTTATTGCGACAGGCTATGTTGAATTCACCAATAGTTTTGAGGTTCATAATTTGATTCCAACTCATAAACTCATTGAAAATTTCATACAATTTAGGCATTACTTCGAATTTTTCCAGCCGGTCGGGTTCAGTTCTGTTGGGAATTCGCAGGAGCATTCCATCGTAGTAAGGCAATATATCAAACAAGTTGAGCTTATCTGTAGAAGGAAGAAGCACCCCGTTATAATAATCTACATAGTCATGGATACGGAAATAGCGCATATAAGGGGTGTTAATCGTCTCAAAGAGAGACAGGTTTTCATGCTGGTTATTTTGCAGTGCAAAAAGCTTTTTTACTTCCTTAACCTGTTTCTCTTCAACGATGATTGGGTATGCTTCAGCAATAATTTTATTAATTTCTGATTTAATCCGGTCTATCACTTCCTGATTCAACGGACAACTCAAATAATCCAACCGACAATAATAGCCCTTAGAAATAGAATGATTAATGCTTAATATCGCTTCGGGAAACAAACGTTTTACGGCATAAGCAAATACCATACTCAGGGTACGAACATAGACACGCATACCAGACGGACAACTTGCATCGATAAATTCAATGTCTTTCGGTTTGTAAACCAGAAAGTTGAGATCTTCTACCTTGTAATTTACCCTTGCTGCAACAATATCATATTTAAGTTTGATTTGCAACCGGTTGCTAATTTCCAACAAAGAGGTCCCGATGGGAAAGTCATGATAAGATGCTGTGTTTTTGCAGTATATGGTTACCGTCTTATTCATTTTGTCTATATTTTTTTGGTAAAAATAAGAATATTAATCGAATATTATTTGTGTTTTTACTAAATTAAAGTATTTTTGTAACGCTTTTAAAAGTCCTTTGGTAAGAGTTTAAAGTCTGTTTGTTCATTTTTTAATTCATATCAAACAAAAAACATCATAATACACACACTACATGAATTATTCATTTTATGATTTCATGATGCTGGTAGGCTCGCTGGGATTATTCCTTTACGGGATGAAGATCATGAGCGAAGGACTACAAAAAGCAGCCGGGAACAAACTGAGGTCGATATTAACGGCCATGACAAAGAATCGTTTTACCGGTGTACTTACCGGGGTTTTCATTACCGCACTTATTCAGTCTTCTTCTGCAACTACCGTGATGGTGGTAAGTTTTGTAAACGCGGGTTTATTGAATCTGTTACAGTCGGTAACGGTAATCATGGGGGCCAATATCGGAACAACCGTTACAGCCTGGATTATTTCATTTTTTGGCTTTAAGTTCAGTATCTCAGCTTATGCGATTCCCCTGATAGCAATTGCTACTCCATTGATATTTTCAGCCAATGGTAAACGTAAATCTTACGGTGAGTTTATCCTTGGTTTTGCATTACTCTTCATGGGACTGGATATGTTGAAAAATTCTGTTCCGGATTTGAAAAACAATCCTGAAATGCTTGAGTTTCTCACCAGATTTACACAGTCCGGTTACATGTCAGTAATAATATTCCTTGTTATTGGAACCTTGTTGACAATTGTTGTGCAATCTTCGAGTGCGACAATGGCTATCACACTGATTATGGTGTCAAAAGGCTGGATATCTTATGAACTGGGTGCTGCGATGGTGTTAGGTGAAAATATCGGAACTACCATTACGGCCAATATTGCAGCCATTCCGGCTAATATTTCTGCTAAAAGGGCGGCGTTGGCACACACGCTGTTTAATATTACCGGGATTATCTGGATGCTTTTTTTGTTTTTCCCCTTCCTTAATATGGTAACAAATCTCGCGGAATTCTTAGGTTTTGGAAACCCGACTTTATTTTCCCAGGAGTTGAATACAAATCCGGAAGCCATCCGAATTGTTTCAAATGAGAGCGGATTGTTAAGTGCGGAAGAATTGATATATCAGAAACAATTGATGGTTTACCAGACTTCCACATCCTACGGTTTGGCGCTTTTTCACTCTATGTTTAATATCATCAATACTTTTCTCCTGGTTTGGTTGGCAAAAGCAATTACAAATGTGGTTTCCTTTATTATTAAGAAAAAAGCCACAGACGAAGAATTTCAATTACGTTATATCTCAACCGGATTGCTTTCTACATCTGAACTTTCATTGATTCAGGCCTGGAATGAAATAAAATCGTATGGATTAAGAACGCAGAAAATGTTTGCTATTGCACGAGCTTTCTACGAAGAGAAAAATGAAAATGAGGCAGTTAAACTGTTCACCAGACTTCAGAAATATGAAAGTATAAGCGATAGAATGGAGGTGGAAATCGCACGCTATTTGTCCAAGGTCGGTGACGGAAGACTGAGTGAGGAGAGTAAGCATCAGATTCAAAAGATGATGCGGGTAGTGTCTGAGATCGAAAGTGTGAGCGACGGTTGTTATAATATTGCCAGGACTGTTGTAAGAAGAAACGAGAGTAGTATTGTTTATACCAAAGAAATGGATGAAAACATACAACTCATGATGAATCTTATTGATAAGGCAATACAACAGATGATTGACGCATTGGAGAATGATGATGTTAGTGATGATGAACTCAATCGTTCAAAAAATACCGAGAACGAAATCAATAACTACAGAAATCAGTTGCGAACCCAGAATATCCTGGACATTAACGCTAAGAAATACGAATATCAGGTGAGCGTAACGTACATGGACATCATCATCGAATGTGAAAAAATGGGTGATTACATCATCAATATTATGGAAGCGTTAAATCAGGCATCCAAACATAATTCCTAAAAAACTCATAAAGTTTAAGGTTGAATCCGGACAAATGAGTACTTTTGTCCGGATTTTTTTATTAAAATAAATGATTGATTATTTACTTATTGTTATTGGATTTGCCCTGTTAATATTGGGTGCAAATTTTTTAGTCGATGGTGCTAGCGGGCTGGCTAAACGGTTCAATGTTTCCAATCTGATTATAGGTTTGACAGTGGTAGCATTCGGGACCTCGGCACCAGAATTGGTTGTAAACCTGGTGGCTGCGCTTAATCCGGGGTCAACAGATATTGCTTTAACGAATATCATCGGGAGTAATATGATCAACACCTTTGTCATCCTCGGTGCTGCTGCGGTTGTATTTCCTATTGCTTCACAAAAAAGTTCCAGAAGATTTGATATTCCCCTGAGTCTGATTGCTCCGGTCGCGGTGTTTTTGTTAAGCATGAATGGTATTTTATCGCTGACTGACGGACTTATCCTTTTGTTGTTTTTCATCTGGTTTATGTATACTAATATTCGAAATGCTGTTCGTCATCCTGAGGAAGAACAGGCTGAGGATTATAAACCCATGAAAATCTGGAAGGCCATCCTGCTTATCATCGGGGGACTGGCTACGTTGGTCGGCGGGGCGCAACTGATTGTTCCATCTGCCACCAATATTGCAGCCAGTTACGGGGTCAGTCAATCGGTTATCGGGTTGACAATTGTAGCACTTGGTACATCCCTGCCTGAACTGGCTACATCGGTTGTAGCAGTTTTCAAAAAAAACTCAGATATTGCACTAGGAAATGTTATAGGATCCAATATTTTTAATGTGTTTTTTATTCTTTCCTCCAGTGCCTTGGTCAGACCTTTACCGGTATATCCGGGAATGAATGTTGATTTAATGGTTACAGCAGCAGGAAGTCTGCTGGTACTTCTCTTTATCTATTCGAATAAGGAAAGAAACATAAAAAGATGGGGCGGATTGTTGTTCCTGTTGTCTTACACCGCATTTCTGGTATGGAAAATATCCACATTAAATTAATAACTATTGAAAACTTATTTTTATTCAGATGAAGACTTTTGATGTATATCCCTTATTCAACATCGAAATTGAAAAAGGAATCGGTTGCAGAACGTATGATAAACAGGGTGTTGAATATCTTGATTTGTATGGCGGACATGCTGTTATTTCTGTTGGACATTCACATCCTTTCTTTGTGCAGAAACTTACCAATCAGGCAGAGAAACTGATTTTTTATTCCAATTCAGTAATCAATAAATTACAGGATGAACTGGCTGAAAAGTTGGGAAAACTTTCGGGTTATGATGATTACTCGCTGTTTTTAGTGAATTCTGGAGCAGAAGCAAACGAAAACGCCCTTAAATTAGCCTCTTTTTACAATGGCAGAAAGAAAGTGATTGCTTTCGAGAAAAGTTTTCACGGAAGAACATCAGCAGCTGTAAAGGTCACCGATAACCCCAAAATAGTGGCGCCGGTGAATGACGGTTTAGAAGTTCAATTCTTTCCCCTGAATGATATTGAAGGAGTGAGAAAATCGCTTCAGAATGAAGATGTTTCGGCGGTGATCATTGAAGGAATTCAGGGAATAGGTGGCATCAAAATTCCGGACCCTGTTTTTCTGAAAGAGTTAAGTGAGGCGTGCAAGGCTACCGGAACGATTTTAATTCTCGATGAAATACAATCGGGTTATGGCCGCAGCGGCAAATTCTTTGCCCATCAATATGCCGGCATTCGTCCGGATTTAATCACAGTAGCCAAGGGAATGGGCAATGGATATCCTATCGGAGGCGTATTAATTAGTCCGTTGTTTGAGGCATCACATGGATTGCTCGGCACAACTTTCGGAGGCAATCACCTTGCCTGTGTAGCTGCTATTGCCGTACTCGACATCATGAAAGCAGAAAATCTCATTCAGAATGCAAAGAAAGTGGGAGAGTATCTGCTCAATGAACTGAAACAGTTCCCCGGGATTAAAGAGGTTCGTGGTCAGGGACTGATGATTGGATTAGAATTTGATGAACCGGTTAAAGAAATCAGAAACCGCTTGCTTTTCGAGCAAAAAGTATTTACCGGCGCCACAGGCACACACATCATCCGTTTACTGCCCCCCCTGTGTTTGTCGATGAATGATGCAAAGATATTTTTAGAGAAGCTGAAATCAGCGCTTTAACATAAAGGTGCAAACTTCCTGAATGCATTGGGACACCGGTTTAAACCGGTAATCCAATGCATTTATTATTTTCTGTGCGGAATAGTATGAGCGATTTGTTGCCGAAACGGCAAAGCTTCTATCGATAACGGGCTTAAAACCAAGCATCTTACCTGCACTCTCAACCAAAAGTCCCGCGAAAGTCAGGAAGCTTTTATTTACATTGATAAAGGGACGTGGTTTTTTAAAACTTTTGGCCATCATGGTTAAGATGTCCTTGTTTGAATTATTTTCACTCACCAGGATAAACCGTTCTCCACTGATATTACTTTCCATCAACTGAATCATTGCTTTTACTACATCCTGTACATCTACATAACCTGAACCACCCAGCGTGTAAAAAAGCATCCCTTTTCTCGATTGTTCAAAAATCATTGAACTTCCTGAATTCGTTCCAGACACCCCTAAAATAACACCGGGGTTTACAATGACGGCATTCAGTCCGTTTTGAATGGCCTTCCAGACTTCTTGTTCCGCTTTATACTTACTGATGGCATACAATGATTTATGATTTGACTTTTCCCATGGAGTCTCTTCTGTGATCATTTCGCCATGATCGGCAAAGCCACAGGCTGCAATGGAGCTGACAAAGCAGAATTTATCAATTTTATTTTCCAGTGCAACAGAAACGACATTGCGTGTACCCAGCACATTGGTGTCCATTAAAGTGTCGTCGCCTTTCCCAAGTGAAACAACAGCAGCGCAGTGATAAACCAGTTTAATTCCCTGCATAGCATCACGAAGAGAAACCAGATCAAGGATATCTGCATCCCGCCATTCAATTTTTTTTAGCCAGGCATCCGGCTCGTTGGTATAAAAACTAAAGATTGTCCTGAGCGGTGTCAGATTGCTTGTTTTTCTTTTCAAAGCAACAATTTGTTCGTGTTTTTGCAGTAAATGCCAGAGTAAATGTCCCCCGACTAAACCTGTTGCGCCTGTAACCAATATCATAAGTGAGTCAAATTTTTGTTCAAAAATACAGAAAGAAAATGTACTTTTGCATGATTATTATAAATTTCTTAAAATATCCACATGCAGAATATTTGTGTTTATTGCGCATCCAGTTCACAGGTAAGACCGGTATTTTTTGATGCTGCTGAAGAATTAGGTAAAATTTTGGCTGAAAGAGATTGCAGGTTGATTTATGGTGGAGGTCATCGCGGACTGATGGGAAAGATTGCTGATACAGTGCTTGAACATGGCGGAAAAGTGACCGGTATTATTCCCGGATTCATGTGTGAAGTTGAATGGAACCACAAGGGGTTGACGGAATTAATATTGGTAGAAACCATGCATGAGCGGAAAGAAAAGCTGGCGGGTATGGCCGATGCTGCGGTAGCGCTACCCGGTGGTTGCGGTACCATGGAAGAACTACTTGAAGTAATCACCTGGAAAAGATTGGGCATTTTCACGAAACCAATTATTATATGTAATGTCGATGGATATTTCGACCCACTCATTGACATGCTAAACCGTTCGGTTGATGAGAATTTTATGGGAGAAGAGCACCGTGCTATGTGGACAGTTGTATCCAATCCTGAAAAAGTAATGGATGCAATAGAAAACTCGGTTCAATGGGATGAGAATGCACGAAACTTTGCTGCTTTATAAGACAATATGTCGGATTTGAATATTAAAGATACAATCAACATCCCCGATACCACCACGCTGCAATCGGTTGTTTCCACAAATGCCCTACGCTTTGAAGGAGAACCCATTGCCCGGCTTCCGCATAACGAAAGCTGGATATTCGGGGTAGTCTTTGTTTTTTTCATTTTTTTCATCTTTTCATTAAACCGGTCATATAGCTGGATGGAGGATTCTTTAAAGAATATTGCCAAAGTTAAAACCCGAAACAGCCTCTTCAGTAAAACCACGGCTGAAGAATATCAATCCCGTTTTTTGCTCGTTTTGTTTTCTGTTGGGGTCATCACGCTGTATCTCTATCTTACATTCTTCCCGACAATAGTTCTCAATCTGAAAGTATATGCATTGTTGTTTCTGAGTAGTCTGACATTTTTATATTTTAAGCAAATACTCTCGAAAACAATTGCATATACCTTTTTGAACAAAGAGTTATTTAAAATAGGGTCAGAAAATTTCTACAATACCCTGTCATTTTTAGGCATACTTCTCTTTCCGCTCTTGATTCTGAAAATATACTTTTATGATGGCCTTAATGTGAAATTATTCGATACATTAGCTTTAATCTTCACATTTTCAGCACTAATTTTTTTAACAGTTAAATATTTTCAGATTTTTTACCGGAAAATATTAGATTTCTTTCACATATTGTTGTATCTTTGCACTCTTGAAATTTTGCCGCTAATCGGTATGTATCAAGTCTATAAATGGATTATTAAAGAGTTTTAAACTTAAATTTGTTAGGTCTTGAAGATTAGGAAGATACTGGTTTCTCAACCGCAGCCTCAAGGAGAAAAATCTCCTTATTTTGACATCAGCGAGAAATACAATGTTAAGATTGATTTTCATCAATTTATCAAAGTAGAGCCTTTGAGTGCGAGGGAATTTCGTGCTCAGCGTATTTCAATTCTGGATTATTCTGCTATTATTTTCAATGCAAAACAGGGAATTGATCATTTCTTTCACTTGTGTGAGGAAATGAGAATTACCATTCCCGAGACGATGAAGTATTTTTGTATTTCTGAGTCGGTTGCAGTTTATTTACAGCATTACATTCACTACCGTAAACGGAAGGTTTTCTATGGTACAACAGGAAAACTCCCCGAATTTATCACGGTTTTGAACAAACATGCAACAGAAAAATTCTTATTTGTAACGCCCGAAGTATTAAACGAAGAAATTATTACAGCGCTTGATGGGTCGAAAATTACTTATACCAAAGCGATCATGTACAGAACGGTAGCCAATCCGTTTACACCGAAGGAAGATTTTAATTATGATCTGATTCTTTTCTTTAGTCCCATCGGGGTTCAGTCATTGTTTAAAAACTTTCCTGATTTTGTGCAGGAAGAAATACAAATCGGATGTTTCGGTTCAACAACAGCTGCTGCTGTGCGCGAGGCCGGATTAAGGCTTGATCTGGAGGCTCCTTCGTCACAATATCCCTCGATGACAATGGCCCTGGATGGCTTTTTGAAGGATCATTTTAAAAAGTTGAAAGCAAACGGAAAGTAAATCCTGGCAACAACGAAAAAATAAAAAATCCCGAAAGTCACGAAAAAAACGTACTTTTGGGATTATTTTTTATTCAAGAATGAAAACCCCGGCTGAAATTTGATGAACACGAAAAACACATTTCCCAAGAAAGAAAAGTTATGCGGAGAGATTCGCATCGGGAGGTTGTTTGCTGAAGGGGAAGCATTTATTGCCTATCCGCTAAGGGTTGTCTATAAATTTTCAGATGAGTCACAGGATTCCGGGGTGAAGATTCTCATCAGTGTTCCCAAAAAGAAAATCAAGAAGGCAGTTCACAGGAACAGGATTAAAAGGCAAATCAGAGAGGCATACCGGCTCAATAAAGCCGCTTTACAGGAAAGTTGTCTGCATAATGATAAATCTCTGCAAATTGCGGTTACCTATTTATCAGACAAGTTGCCCGAATATAAAGTTATAGAGGATAAAATCAAACATGCATTAACAAAGATGCTTCAATTGTTCTCAACATGAAAAAATGGCTTCGACATCTGTTCCTGATACCGGTGTATTTTTACAAATATGCCATTTCTCCGCTGAAAGCTCCAAGCTGCCGGTATACTCCGACCTGCTCTCAGTATGCCATTGAAGCTGTGATGAAACATGGCATTTTCAAAGGCGGATGGTTAGCCATCAAACGCATCCTGAGTTGCCATCCCTGGGGTGGAAGTGGTTACGATCCTGTACCCTGAACTTCATCAACATCAAACAATCGGGACAAATATTTTGTTAATTATTTTAATTGATGTCCTGAATTGTTAACTTTGCATCAGGTAAGCATCCAAAATTAGCATTTAATCATGAAGAAAGCACTCAGATACCTGCTGTTTCTTCCGTTTTCGATACTCTACGGAATCGTGACCGGTATGAGAAACTGGTTATATGACATTGGAGCGCTTTCAACAGAAGAAAAAGGAACAGCTATCATCTCGGTAGGTAATCTTACCGTTGGAGGAACCGGAAAAACCCCTCATGTAGAATTTATTCTTACCGAATTACAGTCTCTCTTTCGTGTCGCGATGCTCAGCCGCGGTTATAAACGAAAAACGAAAGGTTTTGTGTTGGCAGATCAACATGCCGACGCTAATCGGATTGGAGATGAACCATTTCAGATTTATCAGAAATTCAGCAAAATACCCGTCGCGGTTTGCGAGAACAGAAGTGAAGGCATTGACCAGCTGATGAAACTGTATCCCAACCTGGATGCCATCATTCTCGATGATGCATTTCAGCACCGTAAAATCCGCTCGGGTTTGTCCATCTTACTTACTGATTACAAACGACTGCATACGCGCGATTCGTTGTTGCCCGGTGGAAATCTTCGTGAGTCGGCGAGGGGTAGCCGCCGTGCTGATATTATTATTGTCACTAAATGTCCGGCTGATATGAAACCCATTGATATGCGGATTATCGAACACGAAGTGAGGCCATCGATCTATCATCCGGTGTTTTTTTCAACTTATGTATACGATGAACCATTGCCTCTTTTTATTCGCTATGCTGATGAACACTGGCTTTTTAAGAAGATTAAGAAACGCGGTGCTTCCATTCTGTTGGTGACGGGAATTGTTTCTCCGCAAATGATTAACGCTTACCTGGCAGATTACTCAACCGATGTCAGGAGCTTGCATTTCAATGACCATCATGATTTTTCGAAAAAGGATATTGCACTGATTGAGAAAAAGTTCAACGAAATTCAAAATCAGGAGAAACTCATCCTGGTTACAGAAAAGGATGCAGCCAGGTTAATAAAAAATAAAGCCGTACCCAATTCGCTTAAATATTATATCTTTGTGTTGCCCATACGGGTTGAAATACTCAATTACAAAGAAACGGCATTAATAAAAAAAATTACAGATTATGTTGCAGAAAATTCAGGAAACCGCTGATTACCTGAAAGGTATCATCAAGACAAGTCCAAAAATTGGCATTATTCTGGGTACTGGCTTAGGCAATCTCGTTACCCAGCTAACAGATACACTAGAGATTCCTTATGAACAGATTCCTAACTTCCCGGTTTCGACGGTGGAAGGGCACAGTGGAAAGCTCATTATAGGAAAACTCGGGCAAACCGAAGTGCTTGCCATGCAGGGACGTTTTCATTATTACGAAGGATACGACATGAAGCAGGTTACTTTTCCGGTTCGAGTTATGAAAGCAATCGGAATCGACAATCTCTTGGTTTCGAATGCTTCCGGGGGTGTAAATCCGGACTTTGAAATCGGAGATCTCATGATTATCACCGATCACATCAATTTATTCCCGGAACATCCGTTGAGAGGAAGGAATTACAATCAGTTGGGAACCCGGTTCCCCGATATGAGCGAAGCCTATTCAAAAGAGCTGATTGCAAAGGCAAAGATAATTGCTGCTAAAAATAATATTAAGGTGGTGGAAGGAGTTTACGTGGGGACTACCGGTCCTACTTTCGAAACACCTGCTGAGTACAAGTATTTCAGAATTATCGGAGGTGATACCGTTGGAATGAGCACGGTGCCGGAAGTTATTGTGGCAAACCATGCGGGCATGAAGGTTTTTGGTATCTCGATTATTACCGACCTCGGCGTACCCGGAAAGATTGTGGAGGTGACGCATGAAGAAGTGCAGGAAATTGGCAATAAAGTGCAACCGCTGATGACGCTGATTATGAAAGAGCTGGTCGCAAGCATCTGATATTATTCAATAACTAAAAATGCCGGCAGGGAAAATTTCCAATGCCGGCATTTTTGTTTTAGTCAATGACCTGTGAACTATCTGAAAATGATATCATACGGCATTCTGGCCTGTATTCCTTTCATATCTTCGAATTGTTTCAGGTGCTGAATTACATTGTAGTGTTCTCCTAACCGTGATTTCAGTATTTGGACTTCCACTTCGCCATTGAGTACCTTCATCAGTTTTGTGGCAAAGTCTTCTTTCACCGGATATTCGCGAACCTGGTAGGTATCCAGTTTGGCTTTTTCTGCTGCCATGGCAATGGCTTTATCCAATCCGCCAAGAGCATCTACCAAACCAATTTTCAAAGCATCTTCGCCTGTCCACACGCGACCTTCGGCAACAGACTTAATTTCATCAACGGTTTTGGACCTGCCTTCTGCGCAGCGTTTTACGAATAACTCGTAACCATTGTTGACATAGTTTTGCATCAACAACTTTTCTTCTGAAGTGAAAGCCCTGTTGACCGAAATGGCATCACTCATCTTATTTGTTTTAACACCATCGTAACTCAACCCGAGTTTCTTGTTCAGACCTTCTATATTAGGGATTACGCCGAAAATACCGATTGAGCCGGTAATTGTATTGGGTTGTGCCACGATAGAGTCGGCCATGCAGGCAATGTAATAGCCGCCGGAAGCGGCATAGTCACCCATCGATACAATAAGCGGTTTTTCTTTTTTCAGATTAGTCAGCGCCCGCCAGATTTGTTCGGAACCATAAGCGCTGCCACCGGGAGAACTTACCCGCAACACAACTGCCTTCACATCTTTTGCTTTGGCAGCTTCATCAATGGATTCAACCAGTTTTTCAGAAATGATGCCTTCTGTTGAATTACCGTCGATACCGCCGATGGCATAGATTACAGCCACCTTGTCTTTCTGGAATTTTTTAAGGTCAGGCACCCTGTTCATGGCTTTGTGTTTAATCACCTTGTATTCTTTCCTGAAGTCTTTCAGGATACTGTCCACTTCATCGACATAAACCAGCGAATCAATCAGATTATAGGCCTTGTATTTTTCCGGTGACTGAAACAGCATCATTTCATCGGCATAAGCATTGAGTTGATCAGCAGCAATCTTTCTGCTGTCGGCAATGCCGTTTACGAGGGTATTCCAGATGGACGATATATAAGTATTCACCTGCAAGCGGTTGGCATCACTCATTTTGGTATTCATAAACGGCTCAACGGCTGATTTAAATGTTCCCACCCTGACAACCTGCATTTCGATGCCGAGTTTATCCAGTGTATTCTTAAAAAACATCAGTTCTGCTGATAATCCTTTTAATTCAAGCATGCCCGAAGGGTTCAGCAAAATCTTATCTGCAACCGAAGCCAGGTAATAGTTTGATTGCGCGTAGGTATCGGCATACGCGACGATGAATTTTCCTGTAGATTTGAAGTCAAGCAAGGCGTCGCGGATTTCTTTCATGGAAGCAAAACCTCCCGAAAGCACGCCCCCTTTCAGGTAGATACCCACGATATTGGAGTCGTTTTTCGCTTTTTCAATATTGGATAACACATCATCCAATCCGATTACGTTGACTTCAGGTTGTCCGAAAGCTTCAGCCATCGCGCTGCTGAACGGGTCATCCTGCGATCGGTCGACCAACTGTCCTTTTAAATCAAGCTGATAAACAGAACCCGGCTCTGTATTCACCGGTTTATCGGCAGAAGCGCCAACAGCGCCAAGAATCCCAAACATCAGGATAGTTCCCAATATGGACACTATAAACACACCTACAATCGTGGCAAGTGTAAATTTTAAAAACTGTTTCATAATTTTATTATAAATAGATTTGACTACAAAAGAAATGAAAAAAAATGAATTATTATGTGTAAACAATTTTTTTTGTATATGGTTTATTTTAATGTAAAAATCAATTAAAGATTTTATGACTGAAATAGATTGATTTAACAATTAAATTGCTTTAATTTGTACAAACATTTCAGTTTTGGTTTTTTGTTTTTATTAAACGTATAAGATTTTTACTGAGGAAATGAGTTTTATTTAAGAATTTAATTAATCTAAAAGATGAATATGGAGAAACATATTACGCTGACTTTTTTCTGTTTATTGTTCTTCTTGTCGGGTTCGGAAGCTATTCCGGCATATCCACATCCGGTAACAATAACCCAACCCGATGGGACTACGTTAACCGTAAAACTTTCAGGTGATGAATCCCGGAAAATGAGATCGACTGTTGATGGATATGTTATTAAAAAGAATGACAAGGGTTTTTATACATATGCTGTTCGCAATCAGGAAAACAGGATTGTTGCCGGTGAGAGAATTGCCCGGGATCCTGAAAAAAGATCTGCAACTGACCTTACTTACATCCGTAAAGCATTAAAAGCTGATGAGGTATTCTCAGAACCGGGATTAAAACCCTCCAAAATAAAGCGGGCGCCAGCGGTTATTTCTTCCACTGGATTTCCCAAAACTGGTTCACCACGGTCTTTGGTGATTATGGTTAATTTTACAGATCGCAGTTTTGTAACACCCAATCCGCAGGATGCCTTTAGCCGGCTGTTGAGTCAGGAGAATTACAGCGACAATGGGGGTACAGGTTCTGCACGGGATTATTTCAAGGCTGCAAGCTACGGTCAGTTTAGTCCGCAGTTCGATGTGGTTGGACCCTATAATCTGCCCGAGAACATGGCATACTATGGGAAAAATGATCCCGATACCGGTGACGATGTAAAGCCGGCCTATATGATTGTTCATGCCTGTAAGGCTGCCGACAATGCAGGCGTTGATTTCACGCAATATGATGCCGATGGAGACGGTTACCTGGATAATGTCTTTGTGTATTACGCCGGATATAATGAAGCCGAATGGGGACCGGACAACTCTGTCTGGCCACACCGGTGGGCGGTTGATCCTGGATACAATTTCACCAACAACCAAAGTCTTATTACATTTGATGGTAAAAAAGTTTTTGATTATGCTTGTACATCTGAATTGAAGGGCAACTCTGGCTCAAGCATGTGTGGAATAGGAACGTTTACACATGAATTCGGTCATGTGATTGGTTTACCTGATTACTACCACACTGAAGAAGATAAATCAACCCTGGATAACTGGAGTATTATGGATGCCGGCGGTTATTTGAACGAAGGAAGAACGCCTCCGATTTACTCTGCTTATGACCGGTTTTATTTAGGTTGGCTGACTCCTGCCGAATTGGCTTCTCCTGCCGACAAAAGTCTTTATCCACTTTCTCAGTCAACCGTTCCGGTTGCAAGTACAACCAAACAGGCTTATCTGCTTTCTGCTACAACCCATAATCTGAATGGAAGTAATCCAACTCCGAAAGAGTTCTATATAATGGAATACAGAAAGAAAACCGGATGGGATACATATTTGCCCGGAGACGGATTGCTTTTCTGGCATATTGATTACAACCAAACTGCATGGGATGATAATACGCCCAATAATTATACCGGAACATCTCAAACATCTTCGAGTCACATGCGGGTGTATTTGCAACCCCTGAGTGGATATACCGTTACACCCGGAAGTGCATTTACCAGCGGATCTTTTGACCCGAAGACCTGGTCGGGCAGTAGTATTGGCAGAGCTATTACAAACATTGTCAAAACGAACGACAGCATCAGTTTCAAGATCATGGGTGGCGCTCCGGTGGTGGAACCCAGCGGACCTAAAATCATGGCGGGTCATATCAAAGAACTACTTCAGTACCCGGTTGTCCGAATCAATGAAGAACATGCCAAATACCTGAATATTAAGACAACTGACATTACCGGTGATTTAACGGTTAGCGTGAGTGGTACAGATGCAGCATCATTCGCGGTATCAGCTGCGACGGTTTCCCGGTCGACAGCCAATAGTCCCGAAGGAGCCAACCTTACAGTTACCTATAAGCCACTGGCTTCAGGTGCGCATAGTGCTGTGCTGACGATCTCCGGAGGTGGGCTAACCCCGGAAAAAGTAGTTCAGTTGGTTGGAAACGCGACCGAATAATCTCAGAGTTTTTGTCCGAAAGCCAAATCGCCTGCATCTCCCAATCCCGGGATGATGTAGGAATGATCGTCGAGTTCCGGATCGATAGCGGCTGTCCAGATGGTGGTTTTGGTTTCGGGCAGGTGCTCGCGTATGTAATCCACGGCATACTGACTGGAGATAACAGATGCCACATGAATGTGTGCCGGTGTGCCTTTGGTTTTCAAAGCACCGTAAGCCAATTCCATCGAACCGCCGGTTGCCAGCATCGGGTCGGTAATAATCAGCGTTTTGCCGGTGAGATCCGGAGAAGCGATATATTCAATAAAAATCTCGAATTTCAGTGCGTCTTTGTACTTGCGGTAAGCGGATACGAAAGCATTTTCAGCTTTGTCGAAATAACTCAGAAATCCCTGATGAAAGGGGAGTCCCGCGCGCAGGATAGTCGAAATAACCAACTGTTCATTCATCACGTTGACAGGCGCAATGCCCAGCGGCGTTTGAACATCTTCTGAAACATAGTGAAGTGATTTGCTGATTTCATACGCCATAATCTCCCCGATTCTTTCGAGATTGCGCCGGAAACGCATGGAGTCATGCTGGATATCTACTGACCTGATTTCCTTCAGGTATTGGTTTAAAATTGAATTTTGTTCAGAAAGGTTGACTATCTTCATATACTATTTAATGTGTGATGCTTTTAAACCTTTGATGACCGCGTTGGTAAACCCATTGGCCTCCATTTCGTTCAGCCCCTTGATGGTGATACCGCCCGGTGTGGTCACTTTGTCCACTTCCACTTCGGGATGCGTGTTGTTTTTTTCTAATAACTCGATGGCGCCACGGAGTGTTTGTATGATTACCTCTTTCGCGGTTTGTGCCGGGATACCCATTTCCACCCCACCTTCCATCGCGGCCCGGATATAGCGAAATGCATAAGCAATGCCACAGGAAGAAAGCGACATATACGCATTCAGATGTGATTCTGGAACGATAAAAACTTTACCTAACCCGCCGAAGATTTCTGAAATAACAGCCAGTTGCGCTTCTGTTGCCTGATAAGCTGAAATGATAGATACACTTTGTTTTACGTCAATGGCTGTATTGGGGATGACCCTGAAAAGGGTGGCGTCTTCATCGAGCTGAAAAGAAAGGGTGTTGATGTCGATACCTGCCGCGACAGAAACGACCATTTGTTTCTTATAATTAATTTTTCCCCTTATTTCATCTGTAACTTTTTCAACCAACCAGGGTTTTACCGCGAGCAGGATGATATCGGCATTTTTAATGACTTCAACATTGGATGTCGTGGTTTCGATAGCCGGAGAAAACGCTTTCAGGGCTTCCAGGTTTTGCTCACTGATATCACTCACCCGCACATTCGTGGCAAACGAAAAGCTGCCGGATGCGATTCCCCTGGCGATGGCTCCTCCCATGTTGCCTGCGCCTATGACTGCGATTTTCAAAGTTGATGTTTCCATTGCTGTTTGTTTAATCACGCAAAGATAAATAAAACTTTCTGAAATGCTAAAAATTAAACCGGATACCTGTGATGATACTCCACGGCCTGGCGTTCAATTGCTCCGTATCGGTGAGTCGCCAAACCGATTGCAGCGAGAAAATCCGGAAGATATTGGTGAAACCAACGCCGACTTCCATATAGGGTTTATGCAGTTTCCCTGTTTCAGCGGGAAAGTCGAGAATAGTAGCATGTTTATCTGACAGAGAGCCATACAAACAGTTGAAGGAAACCAGTTCCCGCAGGTTCAGTTGCCGAATCACTGGAATCTGATTAAACAAAATGCCGTTGAAAACCCATTCGTGGTGCATGGCGATGTATTTATCGCAGGCATATTCCATGTAGTTCATCAGGTTGTAATGATATCGCTTGAAAAGCAGGGTTTCACTGCCCTGAGGCATCCACAGGAGGTTGTAAGGCACAGCACCCCATATCCATCCGGCATCGAGGTTGTAATTCCATTCCCCAATGCTGAACAAGAGGCGGTGATTCAGTTTCGCGTTTACCTTTCCGTAGGGATAGCTATTCTGATGAATCGTTGCTTCACCGCCTTCTAAAGTTAAATATACAACCGGATGGTAATTGTGGATGTGTATGCGATCCAGGTGATCTTCGTAGGTTCTTTCATTGTGGGAGAAGCGGGTTGTAAGCGAAACTGACTGATGATGCATCGTTCCGGCTTCAATCCCGTTTAATTGAAATGGTAGCGCCTCATTTCCGGTGTACTGGTGATTTCTGTAAAAGAATTTACTTTCGATACCCGGATTCCAGTCATGCGAAACAGCGGCATAAAACTCTTTTCTCGGATTGATTTTATCCGACGAGCGGAATCCGAAATAAGTATTGGCAATATCTTCGTCGCCCGAAAGCAATGGGTTTTCTCGTAATAAAAAGTCGTTATAATCGTAATCAACCCGTCGCAAATCATCGGTATAACCGGCACTAATCACCGTTTTGTTTTTCAGCGGAAGTTTCCATGCCGCATAAGCTGCATACTGATGTTGTTTGTTTCGGAAGCCATAACCCCAGTATCCGCCGATGGTGAAGTTCTTCCAGAGCAATTCGTTGGTGCGGAGCGGCAGACTGAAACGCATACCTTCAATATCCGTGAGGCGCGCCAACTGATACACCTTGCCGATGTCGATTTTTCCCGCCTGTACATAACCCGTAATGACCCCATCAGCAATCCATTTGGCCGTTTTCATCAGCGGAAGATCATTCATTTCAGCTAATCTCATTTCCAGCTCATCTTTTGTGAAGGGCGTTCCGGCAAATTCAGGTTGTGCAATAATCAGGGTATCTTTTACAGCTGCATAAGTTCTTTTCTCTATGTAGATTTCCGGAGATAAATTGGTGCTGTCGGCCAGCAGTTGATAGGTCATGTTCAGCGACAAAGCCTCTTCTTTCGGAAACCAATATCCGTGATTTTCTTTTTGATACTGATTGCTTAATTTGAGGTTGCGGATGTAATTGATGTTTGAACGTGCCGGCAGTTCCGCGGTAATCTTTGTCAGCGCGTAAGTTGCCGAATCTACCCACAACTCACCGTTGAACGCGAGGTTTTTGTTGTTTTTCGTCCTGTAACGGAGGTAATATTGCTTCCCAGCATCCGACTGAATGCTGTCGATGAGGAAAAAGCGGTAATAGGAGTTGGCGACGTTTGCTAAGGGACTGATAAAATGCTTCCCGAAGAGCACGATGGTGTTGTGGTAGAAATTCAAATCCGTTGTAAACTCACCCAGGAGTTTTTCAAGCAGGATGGCCGCGTTTTCCGGACTCGCCTTTGCCTCTTTGCGCAGACTGACCGGTGGTGTATTGCCCGATTTGAGATAAGAAGCTGTGGATAAATACAAGGGAAGAAGCGTAGTAGAATCATTTCTATTACGATTGCGGCTGAGCAGGACGACTTGCTGTTCTTCGTTTGAAAGGGTTACCGGATGGTTATAAATGTCATTCTTTATCCTGTTTTCCCTGACCCGCTGCATCAGGTCTAATGCCGGATTGGCGCCGGGAAGCACGAAAAGGTCCTGCAATAAATTGATGTCTTCCCGCATTTCGACATACAAACCCGCTGTCTCGCCCGGTTTAATCTTAAACTCCTGTGTTTTGTACCCGATACACGAAAACACTAAGGTATTTTCCGAACCGGTATGCTTCAGGACATAAAAGCCATCTTCATCCGTTACGACCCCGATTTGCGTGTTCTTAAGGTAAATATTGACCGATTGTATCGGCGTTTTATCTGTTTTGCTGCGCACAGTTCCCACCACAACCGTTTCCTGTGCGAGTCCCAACGGGAAGCTGCACAACCAAACCAACAGGATTATGTAGTTATGCTTTTTCATTTTTTCAACATGGGATGACATTCAAGGATTGTTTTTTTCAGGAAATGGATGTCGATATGGGTATATAACTCCGTGGTCGTGATAGATTCATGTCCGAGTAATTGCTGAATGGCACGCAGGTTGGCGCCGTTCTCCAGCAGATGCGTGGCAAAAGAATGCCTGAAAGTATGCGGACTCACCTTTTTGCGGATGCCGGCAGCAGCCGTCAACTCCCTGACAATGGTAAAAATCATGGCGCGGGTCAGTTGTGTACCCCTCCGGTTCAAAAACACGTACTGTTCATGCCCTTTTTTGATGTCCAGCATATTCCGGTCGATATGCCATAACTTCAACTGGTTGATGGATTGCGGGGAAAGTGGAACCAATCTTTGTTTACTGCCTTTACCCTCCACGAGCATGTATCCTTCTTCAAGATACAGGTTGGCTATTTGTAAATTAACCAGTTCGGATACCCGCAGGCCCGAACCATACAAGATTTCGAGTATCGCCTTGTTGCGTTGACCTTCGGGTTTTGATAAATCGATGACCCCAATGATCCGGTCAATTTCGTCGACCGTTAAGACTTCAGGCAAGCGCAATCCTATCTTCGGACTTTCCAGCAGTTCCGTCGGGTCATCCTCCCTTTTGTTTTTATAAATCAGAAAATGATAGAAAGATTTAATGCCCGAAAGAATCCTTGCCTGCGAACGCGGATGAATGCCCAGCGAGCTGATTTCAACGATAAAATCGCGGAGGTGTACCTGTTCAGCCTCTGCCAACTCCACATGCGCATCCGAGAGAAAGTCCGATAATTTCTGCAAGTCGTTCTTATAGGCGACAACTGAATTATCCGACAAGCCCTTCTCGAACTTCAGGTAATAGAAGTATTCCTCTTCGATGGTTAGCATGGGGTTGTTGTGATGACTGGTTGAACTGGGTACAAAGATAAAAAAATAAAGGGTAATCAGGCAAGTGTGATTGAGCAGGGGGTTGCTTCGCTTCGCTCGCAATGACGGGGCAATATATGTGTGCGATTTATCGGGGGGTTGCTTCGCTTCGCTCGCAATGACGGGGCTGTTGCATGATATAATTACCCGTCGACCAGATTTGCACAACCCATCATTTTTTTTTGCACGACGGGCGCTATTGTCCCCAATCAACGCATCGTCATTGCGAGGAGGCAAAGCCGACGAAGCAACCTCGTCATTGCGAGCGTAGCGAAGCAACCTCCTGACCAACCTCACGCTATTGTTTTAACTTAAATTTTATGAAGTATGTAATCATTCCAATTTTCCGCCCTAAAACAGCACAATCTTTGGTATAGCCACCACGATATTTTTTAATTATAACCAGTTTGCTTATATATATTCAAAGAGCAAACACAAAACTATTTATTATGGCTGTTTTTTATAACAAGATGCAACGGAGGAATCCATCCGATGCCAGTGCAACGCCAAAGTGGTATCCAACATTACGATCCACCGGTATGTTGAAAGAAAAAGAAGTGGCACGTCAGATTGCCGATGAGACCACGCTGAACCCGAAGGAAGCCGAGATGGCGCTTTCACAGTTACACAAAATCATGCTAAGGGCTTTGCACAACGGGCAGTCCATCCAATTAGGCGATTGGGGTTCGTTTTACCTCACGCTGAACGCCGAAGGATCAGAAACCGAAGCTGATGTCAATGCAACGAAAGTGAAGAAAGTCAACATCCGCTTCTCCCCGGGCAAGGAATTGAAAGAAGCGATTGCCAAAGTTGAATTCAGGCAAGCCAGTACATTGAGCAAGTAATCAGATTGTCACTAATCCCTGAAAACCGGGCGGCTTACCACGATAAGTCGTCCGGTTTTTGTTTGCACTTGCCCGACTGATTGGTTATAGATGCTGAACTTGTTGATGGCAGATGCCCATCTCATTGACTTTAGTTGCCCGACTTGTTCGCATTAGATGCCCATCTCGTTGACGACAGATGCCCATCTGGTTTACATTAGATGCCCATCTATTTTCAGATAGATGGGCATCTATCTTCCGCAAAGTCCTGTTTTGTCTTCAACAAGGTACTGTTCTCGCTGCACCCAAGTCCTGTTTTGTCCGTAACTGCCTCAAATCCTGTTATCTGCCATTTCTGGCAGGATGTCATGACCTGACAAAATTACCTGTCACTTAAATATTCTTAATTGCTTATGGCTGGCAGGGTTAAATTGTTTTTACTACTGCTAATGAATGTGATTAAATCTCTACTTGCGGTGGCCAATAATACATTTTTATTTGGCTAATATGCAGCTAAGTGATTAAAGATGGAAGAAAATTGGAGGTGTGAGTTAAAATTATTGAAAATTATTTTTAGCTTTGTAATCTGAAATTTTTGGGGAGTAGCTCAGTTGATTATATTGTAAATTTTGATTTTGACGAGAAAAAGGTTATGAACTGGCAGAAGTCATCACATCTCGTAAAAATGGAAAGTTGATTATTGAAGAAATCGAGTAAAGTTTGTATAGAATTTATTATCTAATAAGATGCATATTTATAAACAAAATAAATGGATATATTGCAGGTTAAGCATTCTTGCAATCATTTTAATAATTGCAATCGTCAGTTCGTGTAACTCAAAAATAAAATACGATGATATTGTCGTGCCACCTTCTGATGCTGCAAAAAAAATTGTAACAAGCTATCACAATCCTTTAGTGGTTGATAATGAAATAATTTGTGGTGAAGAAATTTCAGATTTTGAACACACCAGAAATACAGTTTACTATGATGAGTTTGATAATATATTGCTATCAATTGATCATAAGAATGGAAAGGTTGAGCGTAAATATTACTTTTCAGCTAAGGAAAAAATGTTAGACAAACAATTCTCCATTGAAAATTCTAACCAAGATGAAATTAAGGAAAAATATTATATAAGAGATACAGATGGTCGGTTGTTATTTGTTATTGATCAAGAAAAAGATACTATATCAGAATATAAGTATGATGAAAATCAAGATATAGTAATTTTAGAATTCAACGATTACAAGCGTGAAAAAATAATACGTACTAAACCTGCTCAATTAGAGAATAAAAATATTGTCATAATTGAAAAGTTTGACAAGAACAATAAATACAGTTATAAAGGAAAAAAGAATTTGACAGAAAGGATCTACCAAATAATTGATAGTAACAAATTTGTAAAGAAAGAAATTATTGAAAGAATTGAATACGGTGAATTGTTTTCTCATTTGGAAAAGGAGTATACTTACTTTAAAGAAGATAAAAAATCATCAATCATAACTAAAGGTATCAAAATTGCTGGAGATGATTACTATTCTGTACCTTCTGATCTGAGAGGTGAAGAGATTGATGTTTATATAAAAGAACATTATTACAACAGGAAACTAACATATGATTCAATTTATAATGAAGTTTCTGTAACATACAATAGCCAAGGTGACATAACAAACATGTTGAGTATTGAATCCACGAATGGTAAATTCCGTTTAGATAAGTATAATAGTTTTCGCAGAGAATATAAATATAATAGTAAAAATGACTGGATTCAAGTGATAGAATTCAAGAATGAGCTTTTTTCTGATTTTCATTCTAGTTCATTAAAAGCGAAAACATATAATAGTCTAAAACAAACAACTTTTGATAATCCAAGCATAATAGTAAATCGTGAAATTACATATTTAAAATAATTCAGCATCAATATATCGAATCATTAAAAGTATAGATAAATGCCATCTCTGTAATTTTTTTGGCTCATCTTCCTCCAAAATAAAGCCCACTTTTAACCAATTCTGATCCATATCCACCTAAACCTCTCACCCCCATTTTGCCATTTCCCAAATATCAACTATCTTTGATACTATCAAATGATACTATCAACACACTGTGATTATGAAACCTCCTTATGAAATAACGACAGAGATGCTGAGATTAACCGCATCAGTCTCGGAGAAAATCGGGGAAATAAAAGCGGCTAAATTGATTAAACCTCCGACGGAGTTACGTAAACGGAACAGGATTAAGTCAATACAATCATCGCTCGAAATAGAGGGGAATACGCTGACTGTTGAGCAAATCACAGATTTGATAAACAACAAAAGAGTCCTTGCTCCGCAGAAAGACCTTGTCGAGGTTAAGAACGCGATTGAATTATATGAACAAATCAAGGAGTTCAATCCCTATGCGTTGGACTCGCTATGTCGCGCTCACGGCATTTTAATGCATGCCCTGGTCGACAATCCCGGACAGTTTAGAACTACTTCAGTTGGAATTCTCAAAGGAGATAATATCACCCATGTTGCACCTCCGGGAGATATGGTTTATCCCCTGATGAAGGATTTATTTGATTATCTGGAGAATGACGATGACTTGTTGCTGATTAAAAGTTGTGTGTTTCATTATGAGTTCGAATTTATACATCCTTTCCAGGATGGTAACGGACGGATGGGACGGTTCTGGCAAACGGTGATATTGAACAGCTATTCACCCGTATTTGAATTCCTGCCGATTGAGTCATTGATTAAGGAACGGCAACAGGCGTATTATGAAGTGCTCGGAGATGCCGACAATAAGGGCAGTTCCACCGGATTCATCGAGTTCATGCTCAACATAATCAATCAGGCGCTGGAGGATTTGTTGCGTACACAAAATTATGCGGTAACGGGTATTGACAGAATACAGCAATTCAGCAATTTTATAGGGACAAAAGTTTTTACCAGACAGGATTATTTGCGGCATAACAAAGGAATTTCGACCGCAACCGCGAGCCGGGATTTAAAAGAAGCCGTGGAGAAAAAGATGATAGTAAAAACAGGAGATAAACGATTGACAGCCTATCAATTCGTAAAATAATCCGATTTTTTTCTATCTTTGTCCCGAAAAAACCCACAATATGCAACAGAAATTTACACCTTCCAGTAAAATGAATGACCTCATAAAAGAGGATACCTCTATGCTGTTGACCATGACCCGGTTTGGTTTTTCATTGGGGTTTGGGGATAAGACTGTGAGAGAAGTATGCCTGGAGAAAAATGTGGATGAGAAATCTTTTCTGGCAGTAGTAAACTTTATTTCAGATGGTTATAAAGAGGAAAGTATCAACCACGACGAAGTTTCAATTGATGCGGTTATTCTTTATCTCAGAAACGCACATGATTTCTTTCTCGATTTTAAATTGCCGCTTATTCGCAAAAAACTGATTGAAGCCATTGATGAATGTGTGCAGGAACAACCTTACCGGAAGATGATCATGAAATTTTACGATGACTATGTTGCTGAGGTTCGTAAACACATGGATCATGAAAATGAAACAGTTTTTCCTTATGTGCTGAATTTGCTGAAAGGAAAGAAAGATCCACGTTATACCATTGCAGTATTCGAGCAAAATCATGAGAATATCGACTCTAAACTGGCTGATCTGAAGAATATCCTCATCAAATACTTCCCTGCCCAACAACCCAATTATTTGCTGAATGAGGTGTTGTTTGACCTTTCAGCTTGTGAGAAGGACCTGGATAAACACAACAGGGTAGAGGATCATTTCTTTGTGCCGGTAACGGAAACCCTGGAAAAGAAATTAAGTGAACAGGCCGAGGAGTTGGTTGCAACGGAAAAAGCGGATAACCTGACCGACCGGGAAAAGGAAATTTTAACCAGCGTGGTAAAAGGGCTTACCAACAAAGAAATTGCCAATAAACTTTTTTTATCGACACATACTGTTATCTCGCACCGCCGGAATATTACCCGGAAATTAGAAATACACAGCACCGCAGGTTTAACGATATACGCGATTGTGAATAAATTAGTCACGCTCGATGAGATAAAATCAGTAATAGAATAGCACTTTTTCTCATAGATTTTAGCCTTTTATTTAATGCATAGTAAAAACGTCAAAACCTGGATATTTTATTTTGTGATGATAAGCTCGTTTATCATCCTGACGTATGTGCTCTTTAAAAACGCGGAGAAATTCAACGAGTATGTCCCGCCGGATATTACGGTGGTCAGTTCGGCTTTAACCGATAATTTCGATTCTTTCAAACTCTCGATTTCACATAACCTCGGAGAGCCGGTTGCGCTGCTCTTAATGCAAATCATTGCCATCCTGTTTGTCTCCAGAATAGCCGGATGGATTTTTATCAAAATCGGTCAGCCGACCGTCATCGGAGAGATACTCGCGGGTATCCTGCTGGGTCCTTCTTTGCTGGGTCATTTCTATCCCGAAACCTATAATTTCCTGTTCGCGGCCGAATCGCTCGGTAATCTCTATATTCTCAGTCAGGTCGGACTGGTACTCTTCATGTTTGTCATCGGCATGGAGCTCAACCTGGGTCTGCTCAAGAACAAGATGGGCACTACCTACGTCATCAGTAATGCCAGTATTATCTTTCCCTTCTTCCTGGGGATGTTATTTGCTTATTTTGCTTACGAAGAGTTTGCTGCCGGTCAAACCGACTTTCTTTCTTTTGCTCTTTTTATTGGTATTTCGATGAGTATTACCGCTTTTCCCGTGTTGGCAAGGATTGTTCAGGAGAAGGGCATGACCAAAACGCATATCGGACAAATCTCCATTATTTCAGCTGCGTTTAACGATGTAACGGCCTGGTGTATGCTGGCAGCGGTTATTGCAATTGCCAAAACAGGTAGTTTTATCAGTTCGCTGTACACAATCGGACTCTCCATTGTTTACATCCTGTTTATGTTGTATGCCGTACGGCCGTTCATGAAGAAAATCGGGAATATCTACAGCAATAGTGAGGTGCTGAATAAGAGTGTTGTTGCTTTTATGTTTTTATTTTTAACCCTTTCAGCTTTTGCTACGCAGATGATTGGGATACATGCTCTGTTTGGCGCGTTCCTGGCTGGTGTTATCATGCCTGAACTTCCTCAGTTCAGAAAGATTATCGTTGATAAAATCGAAGATGTAGCCCTGACTTTATTGCTCCCTTTATTCTTTGTGTACACCGGTTTGCGGACCGAAATCGGTTTGATTAATACACCTCACTTGTGGATGGTTACGGCAATTATGATTTTATTTGCCATTGGTGGAAAGTTTATCGGGGCCGGACTATCAGCCAAACTGATGCGCGAAAACTGGCGCGACAGCCTTTCTGTAGGCGTGCTGATGAATACCCGGGGACTGATGGAAATTGTGGTGTTGAATATCGGCTATGAAATGGGCATTCTTCCCAAACCCATTTTTGTGATGCTGGTATTGATGGCCTTGGTTACAACCTTTATGACAACACCCATGTTGTCGCTCATTCAGAAGATATTCCCCGAGAGAGATCTGGAGGAAGAATATCAAAAACAACAGGCTCAGGGTATTTTCAAGGTGTTGATTGCCCTGGGAAATCCCGAAAACGGAAAATCATTGCTGCATGTGGCAAAGCATGTACTGGATGGGGTTAAAAATACGCTATCGGTTACTGCGTTGCACATTACGCCCGGCTCGAACACCAACCCGCTGTATAGTGAAGAATTTGCCCGGGAGAGCTTTATAGGCATTAATGCGGAGGCTCATAAACTACATATCCCGATTCAGAACGACTACAAGATTACGGATAATATCGAGGCAGGTGTGGTGAAAACGACCAATTATGATAATTACGATTTTCTGCTTGTTGGTGCGGGGATATCGCTTTCTGGCATTGAGTTCATAAAATACAAACCCTATTTTAAGACGATTGGCTGGATCAATAAACTGATTAAACGAGTTAATAAAACCCAGGAGATTTTTTATCCTGGTTCCCTGATTAAGGATAAAACACGCTATTTTGTTGAACAAAGTCAGTGTAGTGTGGGTATTTTCGTAAACAGAAGTTTCAGTGGTATTTCTACGGTGTTGGTCTTACTGGAAGACAAATCGGATGACTTCCTGATTCGCTATGCCCATCGTTTGCTGAAGAATGACCCGAAGGTGCATGTTACTTTCCACGATGAACATAAACTGTTGTCGACCGAAGAATCATTTAAAGAACAATACAAGGAGTTTATCAAACATTATCCGGATGCATTGAAACTAAGTAAATCGAAAAACGGTACCGGTAGTTTTCAGAAGTACAGTTTTATGTTGATTAGTTACCAAAGCTGGATCAGGATTACCGAAGGCGACAGCAATAAACTCGACAGTATTCCATCTACCCTTATCATCAATAAAAAAGAAAGTCGTTTCAGTAAGCGTTAATTTACGCTTGTCATCCTGAACGGAGTGAAGGATCTACCAGAAACTTATTTTTCCTCTTCAATTTCTTCAGCTTCAGGTATAGCTGGCAGGCTTATGAATTTCTTTTCCCTGAAAGAAAACTTAGGTCTTTCTCCTTCGGGAAAACGAGAGAAAACTTCCTCTTTTGTCGTAGGACGATGCGTTTCGAGCCAGAAAAAATTAGTCAGGTAGATGAATTCATCGGTTATTTTGTGCATGGGATGAAACTCACCGCTTGAGGATGGAGTCAGCACAATCCGGTCAATTTTTTTATCCTTGAAATGAATCACCACGAAGCTGCTTTCGGTGCGGTTGGCGCCAATGAGGGTACTGTCGGACTCTTCCCGGATGAAATAAATCGTTTCCGCATTCCCATTGACATCCACGCGGCGAATCTGACTGCTGTCGAGATGGGCAATGATATCCTTCCCTGAAATCTGATTGAAGTAAAGAGAATCCATTAATTCGGTTACCATGGCCGATTGTTGCAGTTCAACCTGATACACCTCCTGGTTTCTCGACAGAATACTGATTTTCTCGCTTGAATACTGCTGGCTCTCCTGCCAGAGAACCGGTTTATTCATCAGGTGCATGATAGAGTCCCGCGAAGAATAAATGAGCGAATCGGCGAGTCCCTGTATATCCTCCCGGTAGAACCGTACATTGCGCCAGGCTTTGGCCTCGTTGTATATGGAGTCTTTAAAAGTCATCAGGGTGTCCGCATGCATGTACAGGTGTTTCTCGGTTGACCAGTCCACCAGCAAAGCCGAATCAGTCGCGATACCACGTTCCTTGTCTTCATTGTAATACACGTAATTGCCGTAGAGGGTCGACTGTTGCACGGTATCTTTCAAAATCGCGTTGCCGAATACTTCGCCGTATTTCGCGGATTTATCATAAAATATCGTGTCACCTGTCAGCGACTTACCTTCTTTATTAAACAGAATAGAACGATTCAGGAGCATCGAACGCTCTGTATCCGTATTATACCACCCTTTACTGGTGTAAATATCCGTTTCATCCTGATAAACAATGTGTGTTTCGCCCACCAAATCAGCGACATGCGATTTGGTGTTGTAGGTCAGGGTATCCGCGTTCATCACGAAATTCTCATTGACGAGCTTTACCTGATCGCTGAAAAGCGCATCTTCGGTTCGGGTAGAATATTGTCCCCACACAGAGGTCAGCGTATTTTCCGGATCCACGATTTTTCCGCCGGTGAAATAATACGCCAGCTGCGTGTTACGATCGTAATTTAAACTGTCGGTAGTCAGGGTTGTATTCCTGTTTACCAGTCGTGCCTTGCCCCTGAGACGCACCAATTTGGTGTTCCCGTCGTAGTACAACTTGTCGCCATACACGAAAAGCGTGTCGCCCTGCACGATTTTCACGTTGCTGAAGGCATCCATCGAATTGGAGTTGCGGTAGAAGTAAGCGCTGTCGCAAGTCATAATCGCGTCGTCGTGCCGAAACTTCACGTTCCCGTTGAGTATCTGTACATCCGGTTTTGAGAGTTGATCGAATGAAATGAGATCAGCATTCTCCAAATAGATGATTTTGGCCGTTTTCTGATCGAATGGCGTGCGGATAGGCGCCACGGGAGGTGGTGGCTCCAGTTTCTTTGTTTGCTTCGCTTTGCGCGTATCTTTGGCTGTTTTTTTTGTTTTAACCGGTTCCTGCTTTGTCCCGCTTTTTTCTTCCAGGATATCTTTCCGCAATTGTTTGTGCTGAATCTGAGCCGGTAATGATAAACACGACAGACACAGCCATCCGGCAAGAACTAACAAACTGATGTTCCGGTAACGCATGAAAAAGACATTTATTTTTTAATCCAACCCGGATAGATGAAGTCACAGTTTTGCCAGGCAGGATCAATGCTGATGTAGGTTTCTTTCTGTTTTTTGGCAATCCATTCCTTCAGGAATTGTTGTTTTTTCGTTTCTTCGTAGTAGTTCTTCAGCAGTTGATAATCGTCCATCAGGTTAGCCTTGTGTGTGTCAACTTTTGATTTCAGTTTCACTACGGCTACAACTTCTTTGTTGGAAGCTCTGTCGATCATGGTGAAAGGTTTCGATATTTCAGAAACATTCATGCCATACACAACCTTAGCGATTTCCTGCGGCAAATCCTGATATTCGAATTTGGAGGTACCTGTTTTCTCATTGAGCATGAGTCCGGCATTCATAGCTGAGTTCTTGTCCTGAGAAAAGAACATCACACCCTGTTCGAATGTCATTTTTTCGCTTCTGATCTGGTTTGTTACAGAGTCGAGTTTCTGAATCGCCTTTTGCTGGTCTTCCAGCGATACTTTTGGTTTCATCAGGATGTGGCGGCAATTGATACGGTCACCTCTTTTTTCAATCAGTTGGATGATATGAAAACCGAATTCCGACTCTACCACCCTCGATACCCTTTTCGGATCTGTCAGGTTGAAAGCGACATTGGCAAATTCGGGCACAAGCTGACCTTTACCCATAAAGCCAAGTTCCCCGCCACGTTTGGCCGATTCGGTATCTTCCGAATACAAACGGGCAAGAACCGAGAAGTCACCGGTTCCGTTGTTTACCCTTTCCGAAAATTCTCTTAACCGGTCTTTCACTGCGTCAATTTCTTCTTGCGGAACGGGAGGTTTGAAACTGATGATTTGCAGTTCGACCTGTGCAGGTACCGTTGGAATACTGTCGGCTGACAACGAGTTATAGAACCGGCGCACATCAGCGGGTGTTGATTTGATGTTTTCAACCAGCTTTTGTTGCATTTGTTGGATAATCATCTGGTCCCTGACCATCGTACGCATATCTTCTCTCAGCGCGAGTGTGCTTTTACCGAAATACTCTTCCAGTTTTTCTCTTGAACCAATCTGAGAAATGAAATAATTCATCCTCATTTCCACCTGATTCATCACGGTGCCCTCGTTTACTTCAATACTGTCTAATTGTGCCTGATGCAGATACAGTTTCTGGATGGCAATTTGTTCCGGGATAACGCAGTAAGGATCTCCATCAATGGTAGTTCCTTCGTATTGTGCTCGTATTCTTTGTTCCTCAACTTCTGATTTCAGAATGGATTCATCACCCACGATCCATATAACTTCATCAATAATGTTCTTTTGAGCCTGGGTGCTTACGGAACAAAGCATGATAAACAGGGCGAAAAAAAGTAAAAATCTTGTACGCATATTGGTGTTATTAAACCAGGGTCGGTTTATAAGAATTCCCCTTCTGATTGTTTATTTATTAAAAAAAGTTACGGTACCACTCTGAATCGCATCCTGATAAAGTTCATCTTCAAAATTCATGATAAAGTCGGACTTCAGCTGATTCAAAATGATGTTTGATATTTTCTCTTTAGCGGTTTCAAATGGTTCTGGATCTCCTGTTCGTCTGACCGAATCCACATTCAGCATATAATGTTTCAGGCTATCAGAAACCTCGTAATATCTGCCGGTACCAATCGAGTTGCTTAGCTGTTCCTGCTGTACGGGCATTTTCTTCAGGATTTCACTTGTTGACACCCAACGGTCAGCAAAGTAATCATAACTCAATCCGTGTTGCAGGCTATACTTCTCAATTTGCTCCAGCGATTTGGTATCCCCCGATTGTACCCAACGCCTGACATCATTCAGTCGTGGCGCTCCTTTCGGCAGCACGAGTAAAATTCCCTTTACAATATTTTCCCTCAATACAAACTGATCGCTGAAATGGGTGTAGAAACGGAGCATTTCCTCATCGGATGGCTGGTCGGGAAGCCGTTGTTGTAACAAATTCTGCTGATATTGATGGATGATGAGGGATTTTCTGTAATCATCCAGCAGTCGTTCTATTGCAGCTTTGTCGGTTATGTTTCGCTTGGCATTTTCATACAGCAACACATCGGTAATCCATTTCCTGATATAGCTGTCGGCAATCTGCACGCTATCCGGCCCTGTAATATTTGGAGGAAGAATAGCCTGCACCTGGTCCAGATACAGGAACTTTCCCTCGACCTCCAACAAAGGGATACGGGTCTGATCGGGTGACTTAGTGTTACACCCAATCAAAGACCCGAATAAGAATATCAGCAATAAATGCCTGAAAATACGCATGAGAGAGCTTATAAGCAATTAATTTTTCTGAACCGATTTCAGTACTTTCTGATTAATCTTCACCGGATATTTTTCCCGCAGCATTTTAATCCATTCCTTTTCAAGATATTCCTGATAATCTGCTGTAACTAATCCGCGCACATCCGTGTAGTCTTCCGGAGTATAATTCAGCATTACACCCGGCACAAATACATAAGGATATTTTGCATCTTTTTCTACTTCATCCAATGATTTAAAGATGAAATGATCTACAAATTTATTATCACCCTGAACGTACAGTCCTTTGTCAATTTTGACATTTACCACGCTATCATTTAACTGGCGGAGGTATTTGTCAACAGAGTCTTTTGATTGAGTTTTTACAATTTCATTTGCTTTTTTGAAGATATCTTCCGTTTTGCACTGTACTATACGTCCCTTGAAATGAGGTTTATCCCAGGCATACTTTTCTTTGTTTTTCTTGAAGAAAGCAGCCAGACCGGCAGTGTCTTTTGACGCTTTTTCCCACACTTCATTGTTGCTGACTTCAAACAGCAGGATTCCATCATGGTATTCCTGCATCAGCAAGCGGAAGTCTTCGTATTTATTTTCCAACTGACTGTTTTCATAAGCCAGCAATTCTTTTTCAATGAAAGCATTCAACTTTTCATCTATGATTTCTTTTGCAGCAGCTTTATTCGTAGCCGGATTTTTCTTCAGGTAGCTCAGGAATTCATCCTGTTTAAATTTCTTTTTCGCGAAAGAGAACATGACTTTATTCAGTTTAGCGGCATCAGCATCCGCAAGGAATGCAGAATCAGTTAATGTTCTGTCTCCCAGTAACGCATAGAAATCTTCAGTATGTGTTCCTTTTTGCATCTTCAGTTTGTAATCCTTTTTCAGCTTTTCAACAAATGCTTGCTGACCTTTTTGAGCTCTTTCGTCTCTTTTTACCTGACGTTCGATTTCAGCCTTTTTACTTTCGAAAGATGGAATCGGTTTGGTATCGAGCAATTTGATGATGTGCCAGCCATAAGCCGATTGTACCGGTTCGCTGATTTCACCCGGAGTTTTCAGGGCAAAAGCTGCTTGTTCAAATTCAGCAACCATACGTCCGGTACCAAACCACGGAAGTTCACCGTTCTTGGCTGCAGAGCCTCTGTCTTCAGAATTGGCAGATGCAATCTGACCAAAATCAGCTCCGTTCTTAACCAATTGATATAAAGAGTCAATCTGATTTTTAGCCCGTGCATTTCCTGCCTCATCTCCCTGAGAAGTAAATTTCATGATGTGAGATACCAGAATTTCACCCGGAGAGAATCTTCTTTTGTGTATTTTGATGACATGATAACCGAATGCGGTGCGTACCGGTTTCGAGATTGTTCCGACAGGTGTATTGTATGCCCTGTTTTCAAAAGGATAAACGGTGCGGAATCCGGTAATCCAGCCGATATAACCCCCATTATCCTGTGCCGACTGATCTTCGGAAGTTTCTTTTGCAACATCGGCGAATTCTTCCTTCTCGAGTCTTTTCAGTACATCCTGCATTTTATTCCAGGCTTTCAGGGTGTCTTCGGGTGTTGCGTTTTGTTCAACACGAATGAGAATATGACTGACTTCCACATCTTCTTTCAGCCTTTCATAAGCTTCTTTCAGGACACTCTCCTCTGCTTTTGAATCCGTAAGATAAGGTTTTGTCAACTGATCACGATAACCGCTCAGCTCATTGATGAAAGATTTTGTAGTGTCAATGCCCTGGGATTTGGCTTCTTCTACTTTCAGCTTGAAATTCACGAACAGATCTACATATTCTTCAAGCGATTTTTTATCCAGCGCGTTGTTGGAGTTGTTCTTGTTGTAGATGTATTCAAACTCCGATTTTAATACCGGCTTGTCATTAATCGTCATTAAAACCGGGTCTTTTCCTTTTGCTGACAAGGATGCAGAAAACATTAAAACTGACAATGAAACAAATAGTGTCTTCATAAATATTGGAACAAAATTATTAATTAACATATTGGGATTGCGAACGTAAGCATTTTAACGCAAACAATTTATATATGTTGTAAAATGATTGTTTTTTTTAAGGTTTTTTATTCACCCCTGCTGTAATTGGGCGCTTCACTGGTAATCGACACGTCGTGCGGGTGACTTTCGGCTACCCCTGCATTGGTGATGCGTGTAAATTTCGCCTGGTGCAATTCGCTGATGGTGCGTGCGCCACAATATCCCATCCCGGCACGGAGACCGCCAATCATCTGATAAACCACTTCAAAGAGAGAGCCTTTGAATGGAACACGTGCAGCAATACCCTCCGGAACCAGTTTTTTGATATCTTCTTCCACATCCTGAAAATAACGGTCTTTGGAGCCTTTTTCCATGGCTTCCAATGAACCCATTCCACGATAGGATTTGAATTTTCTCCCGTTGAAAATGATGGTTTCACCCGGCGATTCTTCGACACCGGCAAAAAGGGAACCTGCCATAATCGTGTCGGCTCCTGCTGCAAGTGCTTTCACAATGTCTCCTGAGTAACGGATACCTCCGTCAGCAATTACAGGCACTCCCATTCCTGAAATGGCTTTCGCTACTTCGTAGATAGCTGATAACTGCGGAACTCCCACACCAGCTATCACGCGGGTTGTACAAATTGAACCAGGACCAATCCCCACTTTAACCGCATCGGCACCGGCTTCTACCAGTGCTTTGGCAGCATCTGCCGTTGCGATGTTTCCTACGATTATATCAATGTTTTTGTATCGTTCTTTCGCTTCTCTGAGTGTTTTCAGTACGCCTTCAGAGTGACCGTGAGCTGTATCGATTACAACTGCATCCACGCCGGCATCCACCAGTGCATCAATGCGCTCAAAAACATCACCTGTAACACCTACCCCTGCGGCAACACGCAACCTGCCGAATTCATCCTTCGATGCCATGGGTTTGTCCTTAGCTTTTGTAATGTCTTTATAAGTAAGTAAACCAATCAACCGATTGTCTTTGTCAACCACAGGGAGTTTCTCTATTTTATGTTGTTGCAGTATGTCCGCCGCAGCTTCCAGGTCAGTAGTGCGGGAGGTGGTTATCAGATTATCCTTTGTCATAATATAGTCGATCTTCGTCGTCATATCACGTTGGAAACGCAGGTCACGATTGGTTACAATACCCACCAGGATTCCATCACCATCAACGACCGGTATGCCACCGATTTTATATTCAGACATCAGGTTGAGTGCATCACCTACAGTTGCGCCTTTTTGAATGGTCACCGGATTGGAAATCATCCCGTTTTCAGCACGTTTAACCGCTTTAACCAGTTTAGCCTGTTCTTCTATCGGCATGTTTTTGTGGATTACCCCGATACCCCCTTCGCGGGCAATGGCAATGGCCATCTTGGCTTCAGTTACGGTATCCATGGCTGCGGAAACAACCGGGATCTTCAGTTCGATATTGCGGGAAAAACGGGTAGATAAGTCCACATTGCGTGGCAACACATTTGAATAGGCTGGAATTAACAGGACATCATCGAAGGTTAAACCTTCAAGTTGAACTCTATCGGCAATAAATGACATAGGAAATGATTTTATAAGTTTCGGATGACGACAGCAATTGTCGGGTTTACTATGAAAAAATATTGCGTGCAAATGTACATAATATTTGTGAGTTGGTAAAATCCTGAATTAAAAAAAACGGGGAAGTAAGTTGAATTACTCCCCCGTGGTAAATGAAATTTCAAATTAGATCTAACCAGTTATTGTTTGATGAATTTGGATACTGCAGTAGCTTTGTTTTGAATGATTGCAATGGAGTAAATTCCCGCCGACAGCAAACTAAGGTCAATTCTGTCTGAGTCGGAATTCACTTCTTTCTGAATAACAGTTCTACCGCTGATGTCTGATATCCTGATTAAAGCGCCTTCGGTGAGGTTGTTTAACCGGATTATGTCCCGAACCGGATTCGGATACAAGCTAATGCCTGCTTCAGCCAAAGATTTTATTCCTGTTTGGGCTTCTGCGATTCTGCTAATCTCGTTTGAGTTGACAAACATCCTGAAAGTGAAATCAGCAGGAACATCCCTCAGCATCGGGATGGTCAGGAAGGTTACTCCTTCGGGCATGGGTTCAAGTGCAGCAAGACCGATGGCATAAATTTTATCGCCGATATTTACTGCCGACATGCTGATATCATCAGAGATAACCGGTGCGCCAAATGCATCCATGTCTTTTTCGATGTACAGGTTAAATCCGACAAGATTGCCATAAGATTTGAAAACCAGGTTTTGTTGATCTCTAACCACTTCAACATCGGTGATTGTTGCGCCCGGAGCTCTCATTGCTCCTGAGGTAACAGGGTTGTCTCCGGCAAAACTGTCGATGATATAAGCAGAATACTGCAAAATCATAGCAGCATCGTTGGCTGTAATGCCCGGTACGCCATCCACATCGGCAGCCTGCATTCTCCATTGCTCCCATGGAAGCGGATCAACTTGCGGAAGCGGATCTTTACCTACCGAATACTGCAAGGTTAAGGCAGCATCATAAGCCTGTACCCTGAAATTGCCATCCACATCTCCTTTCATCATGTAATCAATATAGATTGTCCCGGGGTTGTAGTTGTAAACTTCCTGATTGTCAATGAAACACTGATTGAACCAGGCGGTTGTTTGGTTGTTATGATATTTATTAACCACCTTGAAATTCAGTTTAATCAAGGTGTTGTTCACGGCGAATGGTTCAGCAGTCATGAAGCTTACATACACAATACCAGGGTCTTTTGTTGAATTCACTTCAACTGTTCCGGTTTCAGCTATGGTTCCCTGCGTGGTGTAGCCTGTGTATGCAAGGGTGGTTGTGTCAAATTGCAATTCAAACTGATAGGCGATTGCCTGTTGAATTTGGTTGGATGACATCTTGATGTCTACAGAAATATCAGCTCCCGAAGTGGTGTGAATATCATCATAAAAAATGCGGGTATTATCCGGAATAAAGGTTTTTGCCCATCCTTCTACGACATCAAGCTGCGACCACTTTCTGTTTTGTATCGGTTTCCCGGTAGCATCAACTTCTTCGAATGACCAGTCGTGACCATTGAGGTACTTGTATTCCATGTCAGCATTAGCTCCGTGTACTGTAAGCGTATAAGTTACAGAGTCGAGCTGATTCATCCAGTGCATGCCCGGTGTCCAGTAATTAAATTGACCGGCAATACAAACCTGTTGCGTTCCCTGTGGCACTTTAACCGTGTAGGTAACACTGTCATCCTGTTGTGGTTGAGGAATGCCGGCATAAGCAGACACGCCCAGATAATAAATATCGGCGCCGGAATTTACATCGTAAATAAATACCGGTCCCGCTGGTCCCTGATAATTATAAATAAACATCGGGACTTCCCCTTCCGGGGCTGCAGTTGAACCCATCAGCGGAATAGAACCAATGATACTTTCACCATTCGAAATTTTCAGTTCACTGCTTCCGGTGCTGTCGCTTGCAAGTGCTGCAACGGCTATCTGACAATCGCCGCCAACATTGAATGCTAAAGCACGGGCATCTGGCTGGTTAGGCTTTTCAGGATTACTTACAACCGGACCATTTGTTTTTAACCGGTGTGAAAAATAGTGCTGATCGTTAAATTTTTGTTTTTTATCAATGTTCATCTTGAATTCATTATTCGCGAAGAACAGTAATCCATCATCCGGGAAAGTGTTGTTAAATTCAAATGAATCTTCTCCGGCAAACAGATGGCTGAAATTCCAGTCTTTGGGTTGCATAGGAGAATTTGCGTAGCCATAGAATCCAAATACAGTATGTCGGATTGTATCTGCCTCGGTATTTTGAATATTAAATTCATTTTCCTGTGTTTGTACAAACTGCCAATCAGGACCGGCGGTGAATTTATAGCGGGTTTGCGCCGTGAGATTGTTAACCATGATGGTTTTGCTGAATAGCTTTCCGTTAGGAGTCATCTGCCGGAAATTCAGCATGGTATTGGGATCCGGCATATTCCAGTTATTGAAATCACCGGCAATATACAGCGACTGCACATGATTGGGTACAGTGACTTCGAACGTGACTGGTTTGTTGACGGCGGTTGTCGGGTCATAAATACTTAGCCAGCTGTAAACCGTATCATTGGGTTGATATGCCCTGTTCGGCACCTCATCTCCAACTGCGTCTTTTTCTACATATGCCCAACCGGGACCGCTCATGTATTTGTACTCCAGAGAACTTATGTCAACATCCTGAACCGTCAGCGTGTAATTAAAATCATTTACTTTCTGCATTTGATGTGATGCAGTATTCCATCCGTTGAAAGAACCGGCAATCCAACATTCTTTGGTGTCAGCAGGAACTTGCACGTTGAAGGTAACAGGTTCACGGTGAATTGTATCAGCAAGAGGAATCTGAATATAATACAAATCAACCGGTATGTCGGCTGAATAAATGAATATTGGTGACGGTCCTCCTTCATAATGATAGCTGTCTAAAGGCAACTGTCCACCATCTGGTGCAGTAAAAGTGTTTGGTTTAATCTGAATGGTATGTAACAATTGAGCGCCATTTGTAATCAGCAGTTGACCCGTATTTGGTGTTGTCGATAAACTGATTATTTCGATATTTCCGGGACCGCCCATTTCGAATGCGACTGCCCTGGTGGTTGGCAGGAATGGCATTTGAGGATCAGTAAGCCCTGGCCCGGGTAGTCTGAGTGCATTTTTAAATAAATAATTTCCATTCGGGTGTACAAACATTTTGTTTGTCCCCTCAATAAATACAGGGGTTTCAGGACCGGCAAGTACGCCTAAACTGTCAACATAATCCGGCGCATAGAACATTTTTTTGGCAATCCATTCAGGGGTGTCGAATTGCCACCATTTAATCTGCGACTGTGCATTGAATGTCATCGTCAAACAGAGTAGGAAAGTGAGTGTAAAAAACAATTTTTTCATGATACGTAAATTTTAATTGTAAATACTCTTGAGGGGTAATATGTTGTTTAATTATAAGTCAGGTATCATACGAATAGAAAAGGTATTGTGATGATATTAGGGTTAACGTAAAGTAAAGGAATATGAAATAAGCTTAAGATATTGCAAATATATGCGAAATTTATAAATGTACAAAGAATTAACTAATATTTTAAAGGTCAACGCTTATAATGGTTTTTTTAAAGCTGAATTCTCTTTGTGGAATTAACTTCTTTTATTTTATTGATGTTCTTAGACAGGTTCTCAATTTCCTGTTTGTCGTGGACATTGACATGGAACATCCCCACGAAAATTCCGGCTTTGGTTTCAATATTAATCTGGCTGATGTTCACCCCGTATTGTTCGGAAATAACGCGTAAAATTTCAATCAATACGCCTTTCTTATCAATGCCTCTGATTTCAAGTACTTCATGAAAATTAAGCCCTTTGTGCACTGCCCATTTTGCAGATATGATGTTGTCGCCGTAATTTGATTTTAATTTAGCTGCAACGGTACATTGTCGTTTGTGCACCATTACAATCTCATTTTCATCGACATAACCAAGCACATCATCGCCGGGGATAGGCTTGCAGCACTCCGCGAATTTGTAGGTTTTTCCGGCGTTTTCCTCTGTCAGGATGAATGTTTTCTTTCGGTCGACCCGGGTCGCGGGAACCAATTCGGGGGCAGTTTCTTTGTGTTTCTCTCCGGTATTTACAAAGGGAATTTTGATGTATTTTGAAAAAACATTCTGCGATTTAGGCTTAAAGATTACTTTCTGAATATCTTCCAGGTTTAAATTACCTTTACCTGCCTGCTGATACAAGGCATTACGCGAACTGTATTTGTAGTGGTTCAGAATTTTGACGTAGTTATCATTTTCTGGTGACAGGTTGATGGCGGCGAGTGCTTCTTCAATTCTTTTTTGTCCTTCAGCCATCTCGGCTTTTTCTTCTCTTCTGAAAATGGCTCTTAATTTGGCTTTTGCCCTGGCGGTAGTTACGTAATCAATCCATTCGGGTTGCGGGATTTGTTTGCGGGAAGTCAGGATTTCCACCTGGTCGCCACTTTGCAGGGTATGACTCAGTGGTACTAATTTATGATTTACCTTGGCGCCGATACAATGTTCTCCCAAATCAGAGTGCAGGGCAAATGCAAAGTCAAGTGCAGTGGAACCCTGCGGAATAGTTTTAATGTCTCCTTTCGGTGTAAATACGAATATCTCGGAAGCAAAAAGATTCAGTTTGAATGTGTCAATAAAATCGATGGCGTTGGGTTCCGGGTTCTCAAGAAGCTCTTTGATGGTTTTCATCCACTTGTCGAGTTCCGACTCATCATTTTCTCCCGTCTTGTATTTCCAGTGTGCGGCCAGTCCCTTCTCGGCGATATCATTCATCCGTTCACTGCGGATCTGTATTTCCACCCATCTGCCTCCGGGCGCCATCACAGTTACATGCAGCGCTTCGTAGCCATTTGCCTTCGGATTGCTCACCCAGTCACGGATGCGTTCGGGATGCGGTTTGTACAGACCCGTAATGGCTGAGTAAATCATCCAGCACTGGTCTTTTTCGGTTAATCCTTCTTTGGGCGTAAACACGATTCGTAGCGCCATGATATCGTACACATCCTCGAACGAGATGTTGTGAGCTGTCATTTTCTTCCAGATGGAATATACTGTTTTGATGCGGGCTTTGTAACGGAAATTCCATCCGAGTTCTGTCAGTTTTTCAGTAATAGGTTCGGTGAATTCTTCATAAAACAAATTGCGGGCAACTTCATCACTCGCGAGCTGTTTCTCTATTTGTGCATAAGTTTCGGGATGTTCATACTTAAAACTGAGGTTTTCCAGTTCATTTTTGATGCGGAAGAGTCCGAGGCGATGTGCCAGCGGAGCATAAATATATTGTGTTTCACCTGTGATTTTGAGTTGTTTTGCCGGAGGCATCGAACCGAGGGTGCGCATATTGTGGAGGCGGTCGGCAATTTTAATCAGGATTACCCGGATGTCTTCCGACATGGTTAGCACTAATTTCCGGAAATTTTCAGCCTGAGCAGAAGCGTGTTCCGCAAATACACCTCCTGAAATTTTGGTAAGTCCTTCAACGATTTGTGCTATTTTCGGACCGAAAAGGTTGGCAATATCTTCCACCGTATAATCTGTGTCTTCCACCACATCGTGCAATAAAGCGGAACAAATGGAAGTAGAGCCCATCCCTATTTCGCTCGAAACAATGCGCGCAACGGCCAGCGGATGCATGATGTAAGGTTCTCCCGATCGCCTCCGAATGCCTTTGTGAGCTGCTTTGGCAAAATTAAAGGCCTTGGTAATCAGCTCCACTTTCTTGCGGTGGGATGAGTTCAGGTAATCATTCAACAATGCATCAAACTCCTGTTGGATTAATTCCTCTTCAGTCACACTAAAATTTGTTGAATGTGCGGACATAAATAATCGGCAGATAAAAAAAATTAATACCCTGTTAAAAACAACCCAATATCGTTGGCATTTAATCCGAAATATGAAGCAATCAGGCGGTTGACCAACACGCCGCCGTAAATATAAGCGCCATTCCTGAAGCCTGAACTCTCAGCAATGGCACGTCTGACACTACCAGAATTTCCAACCTTCACAAGCATCGGAGCAAATATATTACTCAAAGCCATGGAGCTGGTGCGACCAACCCTTGCCGAAATGTTCGGCACACAATAATGAATGATGCCGTATTTTTCAAAAACCGGTTTTTCGATGGTTCGGCAGGTGGAAGTCTCAAAACATCCTCCCTGATCCACACTTAAATCGATGATAATGGCTCCTGGCTTCATGGTTTTAACCAACTCCTCGGCCACCATGAATCTTTCGGAACCATTGATATACCTTAAATTTCCGATTACTGCATCGGCTGTTGTCAGTGCTTTAAATAACACCGCCGGATGAATAACCGAAGTGAAAACCTGCTGTCCCAGATAATGCTGAATCTTTCTGAGTTTGTTAACATCATGGTCAAATATCTTCACCTGAGCTCCCAATGCCAATGCCGACCGGGCTGCAACTGAGCCGGCTAAACCAGCTCCCAGAATCAGTACTTCAGTCGGAGAAACCCCTGCAATACCGCCCAGTAAAATACCCTTACCACCAGAAGCATTGCTCATCAACTCCGAAGCAACCGCGATGGCGGTGTTTCCTTCAATCTCCGCTATAGTATTAACGACAGGGAAAGCCTTTTGTTCATCTTTAATCAACTCGTAAGCAATGGCGTTCAGTTTTTTCGACATCATCATTTTGATGCTTTCAGCTGATAAAGTGGATAACTGCAACATCGAAAAAATGGATTTCCCGTTTTTCATCAAAGCCAGCTCATCAATCGTGGGAGGTGCTATTTTCAGGACAATATCGGCTCCGAACACTTCAGCTTCGTTTTCCACGATAACTGCTCCGGCTTCACTGTACTGTAAATCTGTATAATACATGGGTAAGCCGGCACCGCGTTGCACCATTACCTTGTGTCCTTCTTCCACCACGATGGAAACTCCTTCGGGCGTAAGTCCCAGCCGTGTTTCAGCATGCGCGTTTTCACGCGGAATTCCTATCGACAGCCGGGGTTGTCGAACAATTTCCCGGAGCA
>JAEWUM010000016.1 GCA_023459355.1 Bacteroidota bacterium
AGTTGAAAGGGGAATCAATGAGAAAGAGAAATATCAAATAATTTATTTACATTTGTTGCAAATTTACCATATCTTAACAAATGGCTCACTTTGCCGGAATGATGGCTCACTTTTATCGGAATAATCATGATTATCGCTATTTTGCTGATTATCTTTTCTCTGTTGGAAATTGCACCTGCTTTTCAAAAACTTCAGTTTGATAAGAAGAAACTGATTGCCGGTGGATTACTCAGTGGATTTTTCGGAGGATTGGCTGGCATACAGGGAGCCATTCGCAGTGCTTTCCTCATCAAAAGCGGACTTTCGAAAGAAGCCTATATTGCTACCGGCGTAATGATTGCCAGTCTGGTTGACTTCACCCGTATCACAGTCTATGCCAGTCGATTTGCTGATGCCGGACTACACGAGAATGTACCTTTATTGCTGGCAGCCAGTCTCTCTGCTTTCGGTGGGGCATTAATAGGGAAAAAACTGCTGAAAAAGACAACACTGAAAAGCATTCAGTTGATTGTAGCTGTTTTTCTGGTTCTGATTTCTATCGCGTTGGGGAGTGGATTGATTTAGTTGCTGTAAACATGCACACTATTTTGTGCCGATGGCAGGTAATTTACACCTTTCCAGGTTATCATCAGAAAAACAAACGAAATGATAACCAACCACAGGGTAAATCTCCCGGGTTTTGATTCCCGCAAGCGGATGTGCATGTATATCAGATAAGATGCGGCAGTGATGAATGCCCAGGTTTCTTTAGGGTCCCAGCTCCAGTAGTGCCCCCAGGCTTCTTTAGCCCAAACGGCACCAATGAGCAAACCAATCATCAGCAAGCCAAAACCCACGTAAACCAGGTTATCGGTAAAAGCGGCCAATTGCGGATTCGGTCCCTGTTTCCGGAACTGAAACAACAGCATGATGGCTGCAATTGTCGCCGCACTCAGAAATGAGTATGACAGGATGTACACCGTTACATGGGGTACAAACCAGATACTTTGCAGTGCCGGCATCAGATTTTTGGAATGAATTTCGGGTTTCAACAGGTTAATCAGGATAAATACCGAGGCCACCACCAGACTGAACGACAAAACCCAGTTGTATTTCCATTTTATATACATCACAAAACCGATGGCTGAAAGAAAAAAGGTGTACCACAACCGGGTTTCTCCCATAGTACGCATAGGTGGACGTTCCATGCCTATCCACATCAGCACAATGAAAGCAGCAAAAATCAGGATGCCTGTCAGCGACAAGCCTATTGCCCAGCCTTTGTGCTTTAGCAGGTGCACCGACAAAATGGCGAGCAACCAGCAAATCATTACCAGCAGCGCAAAAGAAATAAAATGTGTCCAGCTAATCATGGTCCAATTCGTTTTTATACTTTTTCTTCTTTCCTTCCCACATCAACAACACCGAGCCGCCAATAAACATCCACAACCCGATATACACCCACCACAACCAGGGGTCGTACACCAGTTCGAAACTGCTCCAGGCAGATGCCCTGCCCCGGTCTGTATCATAACCGTACTGATAAATCATCCAGTTGTCTATACTGAGGGGCTTGTTGACTTCTAACTGATGCGAAATCATTTTTTCGTTTTCGGTATAAACTACGATATCCGAACGAAAAAGCTTTGGTTCGGGACGTGTCATGACCAGACTGAGCTGTTCGTTTAGTTCAAGGGTCATGTATAGTTGCGCAAAATTACCGCAACAGACCCAGCCAGTTTCTTTTGCCTTTTCTTTCGGATTAGTCACAGTGACTAACACTGCCGGACAAGCACCCGGCATAGGCATGTAACGATAGGTACTGTCGCTGTTGCGAATGGCATCGTGCAGGTATTCTTTTACTTCAATTTTCCATCCGGCAATTTCGAAAACCGGATGCAAAGTGTCAATTTGTACCATTTGCGGCTTAGCTTCCGGGATGGCATTGCCCGTGCTTTTATCCAAGATGGCTAATTTCGGTATATATTCTTCCATGTAGAAATCATTCAGTTTGATGGCTACGGGAAGTTCCAGGACTTCTTTTTCTTCATTATACACCCGCCATTCAGTGTTACCTTCTTCCACATACATCACATAACGACGTAAATCGGCTGCCCCCATGCCTGCCGACATCAGCATCAACAACAAGCCAAAGTGGTTCAGGTAAAAGGCATAATCTCTCCGGGTGAAATGTAACAGGCGACGGGCAACCACGCAACTGAGGTTCACAAGCGTTAAAAAATATACCAACACAAATGCCCACGAACGCGTGACAGTATCAAAACCCAGCAAATTATGACTGTGCCCCGTTGGAGGCGCCTGTGGTATCAATCCCATGATGAGCCCAAGCAGTAATAAGCCGGCAATGGTTGAAACACTCAGCGGAATGCCCGAAAGCCAGTGAAAAAAAGCAGACTTATGCTTCAGCGTAATCAGCAATACAAATAAAAAGATAAACACCAATAGTGTCACATTCACCGGAAACCGGATGATTTCGTAATTGAAATCGCCGATGGTGAGTTGCAACAACCACCCTACCAATATAAAACCGGCGACAACCGCCAGGCTTTCTTTGTAGCCCCACGGCGTTTGCCACCAGTTTTTCTGTTCAGCACCTGTACCTGATTTTTCTTTTTGCATCGTCAGTATCAGGCTGGATTATAGTTTCTGTGATGTTAACTTCCCTCTTTCTTCGGCATTTTTAATCCAGGCCGGGATCACTTCTTTCTTGAATGTATTTTTCTTTTCAACCATTTTTTTCATATCCAGACCGATGTATTCCTGCGCTTTGGCTTTGGTCGAAATGTCCGGCATTTTCACATCACCTTTCACATCCAAAGCAAAAAGTACCTTTTGAAGGGCAAGTTGTGCTTGCAGTGTTCGATCCAGACTGTGAGCCAGAATGCGTTGAGATTCAACAGGAGCATGGAAGGTGGCGCCATGACTGGCCACCACAAAATCCCAACGCCACTGTGCCTGACGAATCAGTTGTAAAGCCTCTTTCATTTGCGGTTCGGTAGCTCCGTTTTCCCAGGCAAATTGGGCGGTAACGTGGGCTTTAGCTAATTCAACTTCTACCCTATCTCTGATTTCTAATGCTTTATCCTGATATTCGTACACATAATTGCGGAGATTCTCTTCACTATCACGGTGACAGGTCTGGCAGGTACTCGAAATATTTTTAAGCGGACTCATGATCCGGTGGTCGCTGTACTTGATGCCGCCATCCACTTTATAAGGCATGTGACAATCGGCACAGGACAAACCCCGTTGTGCATGCGGACCCATTTGAAATAATTCAAAGTCGGGGTGCTGCGCTTTCAGCATAGGTGCTTTACTTAGCTTGTGTACCCAGTCGACATGCCCCACCTCGTCGTAATATTTTTCCATTGCTTCCACCGTCAGTCCTTCATGCCAGGGGAAAGTCAGGTATTTTTCTTCTCCTTTGAAATAATACTCCACGTGACATTGTGCACAAGCCAACGAACGCATTTCCTGAGCAGTCGCTTTGGTCACATCTTTACCCAACCGTTGATATCCCTCTATCAAACCCGGGCGGGAAATACTGAGTTGCATGGTTTGGTGGTCGTGACAGTCGGCACATCCGATAGGATTCACGATTTCGTGTCCCAACTCCGACCACTTGCCGGAATAAAATTCCTTGATACCTTTTTCGTGCATCATGCGGGGCACATCGGGACTCTTACACGACCAGCAGGTTCCGGGCTGCAGATTACCTTCGTGGGTGTGTGGGTCAGGAGAACCGGTACGCAAGGTGTTCCGCACATCCTCCACCGCGTGCATGTGACCACGTGGCGCCATATAGTCCATCGCGAAAGCATAACCTGCCCATAGCACCACCATTTCAGGTCGCGACTCCAGCACATCTTCCGGCATATTGCCCATGTGTTTACTTTTGAAATCCATATTGGCAGTCTGCTTCCAGGTTTCATACTCACGTGGATAATTGATTCCCCAGACATCACTCCGGCTTTCAAACTCCTTGATTTCCACCTTGCGGTTGTTGAACACACTGGCAATTTCTGCCCTGCGTTCCGTGATGGAAGCTGCCAGCAATCCAATCAGGAATACCACCAGCATAATCGAGAAAAACAATACCCATCCCCAAATGGGCTTGCGGCTGATAAAATCGGATAATCGGTGTAGCATAATATTATTTTTTTATTCCCCCGGGGTTAAAACCCCGGGCTATTTATTTTCCATCTATTACCCCCGGGTTAAAACCCCGGGCTATTCATTATCTCATCGCCTTCTTCAACCAGGTTGGAATGGGTGATTCGGGCAATGGTGTTACAATGGCGTTGGGCGTGGAAGCGATACTGCTTTCCTTGCCATGAGCAATAGAGGTATGGCAATCCCAGCAAGCTTTGCCTTTTCCTTCCCTCGCTTCATCAAACGACATCATGCCCGTACCCACGAATTCATTATTCAGCTGCTCATGACAACGGATGCAGTTTTCCATAATCACATTCGAACTGGCCCTGCGTGCGCGAATCGCAAGGGGTTCGGCCCGCATGGTAAATACAGCCGAATGGAGTAATCCATCCATCGCTTTGAAATAATACTTTTTGAATATGTTATCCTGAGGTACGTGACAGTCGTTGCAATTGGTCCATTTCGCATGCGAATTGTGGAACCAGGTCTGATAGTAAGGAGTCATGATGTGGCAATTCACACAGGCGGCCGGGTCATCGAACAGGTACATGTGTGCTTTCGACATATACACTGTATAAGACCCGAGACCGGCAATCAGTCCACCAAAAATAATGATTGGCAGAATAAATCGCTTGGGTATGAATTTTTTCTTCTCCTTCATTTGTACAGTTTTTATTTGTAAGAAATGAAAAAAGGGGAATTGTGATTTTTTCAACTGATGACTGCCCGCTGAATGGAACAATCAAGGGCAAATATAGTATTTTTTTCTTTCAATCAATAGTTAAGTCAATTTTTTAGTGCTTTCTATACGATTTTAACACCTAATAAATCACTAACGATCAGAAAACTGCACTTCATTCACACTACATTTTGCTCCAATTATCTTATCAAATCTACTATCCATACATACACTTAAATCTGTCGTTACAAATTTTTCATTGTAAAAAAGACTAAATATTGTCGCTGGAGAAGGTGATGATTGTGCTTTTTCTAAGGTGTCTAATTTAATCAATTTTAATGGTAATTTTCTTTTCTCCGCTGTTTCAGTTAATGAAGTGGTTACATGATATTCCGAAAATGGACAGCGGTTGGAATAATAAACGACCAATCCATTTTTATCTTCGCATTCGCCACTTTTTACAGAATCTTTAAACTTTGGATTATCTGCATTGGGTTTGTTTTTTTTAACAAGCAAACTAAATCCTGATGATAACTTCTCACTGATCTCAAATCCCTGTTTTAAAAGCCAGTTGGTATCACTCATAAAGTGAAATTTTGTTGACCCTACAACTGTTACCAACCCACATTTACCCTGATTATTAGCGTCTTCAATCGCAAGTTTTAATAATTCCTTTGCATATCCCTGTCCTTTATATTGACCAGAAACCCAAAAACAATTAATCAACAAATAATTTGGAGCATCAATTGGAACCCAGCCTTTCTCAGCTGGTCCATATTCAATGAATACCTTAGCTCTTGCATCAATCCTACGAAAAACATACCCATTGTCAAATTCCCGTTTAAGCCAGTCCTTTTTTAATTCATAGCTCCGCTACACTTCTTGTCAGAAATTGCACAGCAAATATGTTCCTTATCTATGTTAGACCTGTCGATCGTAATTATCTTTTCCATATTATTTTTTAAGAATTATTTTATTGGGATATACTAACTATGCTTTTTGTTTTGTGAATAGCCAAAGCTTTTTCCATGCTGCTTTATAATCAAGCTCTGAACCATATTTTGCAATTATTCGAATATATAACAAGTTTTTTACATTCATAATTCACAATACTTGGGTGTAATTCAATTGGTTCATATTCTGATTTTGATAATTGTGACGAGAAATATGTTTGAATGTTTTTAAAAGCCTTAGGAGTTATGCCAAAATGTTTTTTAAAAGCTTTTGATAATGAGAATTGCGATTGATAACCAGTTTTATAAGCGATCTCATTAAGTGTCAGAATTGTAATCTGTAGCTTTTGTGCTGCATCTTCAAGTCGCAAGCGTGTGATGTATGTCCCAATAGCCTCTCCAACATAGGCTTAAAAAAATCGATGAAAATGAAACTCTGAAACACCTGTAATTTCTGCCGTTTTTTTAAACCAAAGGATTCGTTAAGATGTTCATTAATAAAATCAATGGACTTGTTAACCGCTTTATTATATTCGTTATTTGTTGTCGCCTTCATTCGTAAAATTCTTTGAAACAAAAATATATTAAGTCTCAAATTCTCAACTTATCCTGTCTTGCTAATTTTATGCATGGTGCTATTAAATACGACGCACAACGATGACACTATGTGGCCCCAAATGTTAACTTCGTCAATCGTTCTAGATTAATATCAATTATCTTTTTATTACATAGTTACCTGTTTTGAGCTTACTACAAACAGTCACCTGTATCAGCAGTGCAGGTTACGTGCTAATTTTCTTCTTTTTCGCATTTGGCAAATATTACATTATCTCCATTCCACAAATCACTTTCGGGCAAAATATCTTCCCGAAAGCTTATGTTTTTATACTTGTAAGGTTCTAACATGTCTATAATATCAGCTTGTGAAAAGAAATGTGTCCAAAACCGGTAGGTTTCTAAATTTTCGTCATTGTCGATTATGATGTTTTGAAACAATATTACTTTTTCTTGTTCGTAAAAAAAGGATTCTGATAATGCTAAATATGGATTTTCTTTCCAGAATCCATTTTCATTAGCTTCCCAGGTTCTTGGAGATATTTTTTCGCTTAAACCCTTGTCTTTTAATACGTCAAAAATAAAAACACCACCTTTCTTCAATGCTCTATAGATTTTTGATAAGAGGATTTCTCTTTCTGATGGCAATAAAACCCCCAAGTCTGTGTATATAAGAACAATCAAATCATATTTTTCTTTATCAAAATCAATGTCTAAATAGCTTTTATTCTGATAGTCAATATTTAATGATTTTTCTTTAGCAGATGTAGTTGCATAATCAATCGCGCTTTTAGAAATGTCAATTCCCGTTACATTATGTCCACTTTGCGCAAAAATTTCTGTGTACAAACCAGGTCCGCACCCTAAGTCCAAGATATTTAGTTTGCCTTTCCCTTTTTGGGTTTCTAAAATCCAACTTGCTGTTTTTTCGATAGTTGATTTCTTGCGACTGCCAAGGTCAATATCTGGGTTTAAATGGACTTGCAGTAATTGCGTTGAAATATGTGGGTCCGTCCACATAAAAGAGTTCCCTTTTGTATAAATAGCAGGCTTCTCTGACATTAATAAAATATCTGTAATTTTCATTTGAGTCAATTTTAAATCTCTCTTTATGAGAGTTATAATAAAATATTGTTACTTAAAATATACGTATATTGAACCTGATGATGAATTGAAAATCATCGTCTTAGTGTATTTTTCCTGAATAGGAATTTAGATATCCAACCATCACGAATATCCCAAAAAAAATCTTCCCAAACAATGCTCCAATTCACCTTACCACTAAACGAACCAGACATTACAGCTATTCCCGATGAATCTGTCAGACCATCTTCCCAATTGAACCACCATCTTGCTCTTACCCTAACGCCTTGAAGTGGCACATTGCGACTTAATTTGTCATCGTAAACACTGATTGTAGCACTTGGTGTCCATCGATTAGATGCTTTTTGAATACTTTGAGTTGAATTAATTTTTTGTGCAGAATTACTGTCTCCCGTTAATTCAAGTGATTTATTTTCTAAAATCTCCCACCAATCATCACTTATGTTACTGCTCACTTTTTGACTTTTAATACCTTGTATATTATTCTCAATAAGTGTTGGCAAGTATAGTTGCTCAATTACTTCGTATTGACTTATTGGCGAAGTATATCCAACAGGTACACGGGTGTAAAGCCAAGTAAAATCATTTCCGATTAATGTAGAATCAATATACTTCTCTCCTTCTGTAAGCTCGTAATCAAGTGGATATGAGAACAATGTAAGAGTAGTGTCTCCTAACATTCTTTCCAATTCTATACTGTCTTTTGGTAGAAATCGAACGTACAAATGAGTAGCTTCAATATTTAAAGCAGCTTTCATTAATCCCTCTTGCTGTAATGCAGAATATGCTTTTTTCATATTCGAAACAGAATAAGGATTTTCAAGTTTTTTTACCTTTTTAATTTAGTAGTCCAGTATTAATCTCGTTAACAACATTTTTATTAACATCAGCTTCATTCTTGTCGCATGAAGTCAGTGTAAATGCCACAAGGGCAATTAAATAAAATAGTTTCTTCATTTTGTTTTGCTTTTCGAATGCTTCGTAGAATTTCTCGTTTTTATTTCTCAAAGCGATCAGATTATTATTCATAAGTCATTACAACCGATAGGTTGTCTGTCGATTTAAGTTCGTTTATGTCAAACAAACTTTAGGTTTCAAATGAGTACAAGGTTTAGTCGTACTCCAAACAGATTTTTTTGGTCTCGAAAACACTTTCAATGTTTCTTTCCCGTGTTTCCGTATTTCTGTCTCTACTATACTTCGAGACTGAAATAATGCATTAACTTGTGTCCATGTCGGTCGCTTTTTTCTTTTTTTTGCATGTTTGGTAACGGATGGGGGTGTGGCAAGTGTGGGAGAGCGTGTTACGTTTTCGTTCCCCGACGAAAACGCCCGAGCGGGCGAAACCGCTCAGAAGTCCCAGTGTCACCCACATTGGCTACACCCCTTGTTACCGCCTGGCATTTATTTCAATTCATAATTAGTGCTTCGTCCACCACTACCTTCTTTTTGTAAGATATTCTTCTTAATTAAATCTTGAATATCTCGAAGAGCTGTGTCTTGTGAACATTTATTAATTTTCGCCCATTTCGAGGTTGTCAACTTTCCGTCAAATCCATCAAGCAGTCTATTTATTATTTTTTGTTGCCTATCGTTGAGAATTGTGGTGGAATGAAATTTCCAAAATTCTGCTTTATGAAGTATTTTCGATAAAGTCTCTTCTGTGGAGTCAATAGCATTTACTAAACATTGCAAAAACCATAAAATCCATTCTGTTATATCTGAATTTCCTTTCTGTGTTTTTTCAAGATTTTCATAATACTGTTTCCTTTCAACCCTAATTTGTGCAGACATACTATAGAACCGTCTGATACTTTTGTCAGAACGTGCCAATGTCATATCTGTAATTGCTCTTGTAATACGACCGTTTCCATCGTCGAATGGATGGATTGTCACGAACCATAAATGAGCAATAGCTGCCTTAAGAACCAAATCAATTTCATGTTCGTTTTCAAACCAGTCTAAGAATTTTATCATTTCTGGCTCTATTCTGTCAGAACTTGGAGCTTGGTAGTGAACCTTTTCTTTTCCCATAGGTCCTGATACAACTTGCATAGGTCCAGTCGTATCTTTGCGCCAGTCTGCAACAGTAATTTTATAAAGATTACTCCAACCTGACGGGAACAGCGCTGCATGCCAGCCAAACAGTCTGTTTTTAGTTAACGGCAAATCATATTTTTGAGTAGCGTCAAGCATCGTCTCGACTATTCCGTCAACGTGACGTTCCGATTCTACTGCTCCTGCAATGTCAATTCCTAGTCGACGTGCAATTGAGGAACGTACTTGTTCAACATCCAAAAATTCGCCTTCGATTTCTGATGACTTAATAACATCTAAAGTAAGAGTGTTCAATACGGCTTCATTTTGCAAATCAAAACCAAGCGATTCCATTTTACCCAAAAGTCTTCCTTGCTGATTTCTAGCTTCACCAAGTTTTATCATCACTTTCTTATTGTCCCAAGTGAAGTCTGTCCAGTTTTCCTTTTCGTGTATATAAATTTTCATTCTCCGCAAAATATGCGTCAAATATACTACTTATTCTCCGCAAATAAAACTTTCTCCGCAAATTTCGCACAGATTACAGCTAATAATCTCCGCACTGTCGTTTTTTTTGCTTGGCGGTAACGACCGAGGCTATGGGCACGGGCGGTTTGCGTGAGCATTCGCTGTCGCACAGCGACAAGGCGAATGCGGGCGCAAAACCCGCTAAGTGCACGTCAGCCAGCCTGTGACCATAGGCGTGTGTTGAACTAAATTCCCTCCGGGAAAGGCTTTAAATAACTCATTTTTTATAACATTATTTTAAGATTTCCGTTTCAAGATGCTGAAAGAGGAATTACCAGTTCCTTTAAAATTCTAAATCTCCCAATTTATTCATTTTAATTTTTCAGCATCATGAAACAAAAATCAGAATTCTCTATTATTGGTCAGGCACTGCTCATTATTCCAGGCTTCGACCGTGTGTATCAAAAGCTTGAACAGCAGGTTGTGCTGCGTGGACAAGCTAAAAGCACCTTCGAAAACTACATTCATCGCATCGCTCAGGTCTGTCTGCATTTCAACTGCCTGCCCGAAGAGGTAATCGAAGATGAGCTGAACGACTATCTTGCCGGATTGGCTTTGTCGGCTAAATCTCCTTCACGAAGTGCTTTCAAGCATTCAGTTTATGGTCTTCGATATTACTACCGTTACGTGGGACTCCCAACGCGTGCCGTAAAACTGCCTTCGCTTAAAAAGGATGCCCGACTGCCTGATATTCTCAATAAAGCGGAACTTAAAAAACTCTTCGTGGCTCCCACTTTGCTCAAACATCGCATCCTGCTAATGCTTATCTATTCTGCCGGATTGCGTTCCTCTGAACTGATTAACCTTAAAATTGCAGATATCGATTTCGAGAGATCTTCTATTCATATCCGGCGTAGCAAATATAACAAAGACCGTATTGTGCCACTCTCCCTTTATATGGCTGTCGGACTTCAAAAGTATCTTGCGCTTGAACAACCCCTTACATGGCTTTTTAATGGAAAACTGCTTGGTTCGACCTATTCCTCAAAAGCCATAGCCCGGGTCATGCGGGAAGCTGTGAAAGAAGCCGGCATTGCCAAAAGTGTAACGGTTCATTCACTTCGTCATTCCTATGCCACACATTTGATTGAAGACGGATTGAATATTATCACTGTCAAAGATCTGCTGGGGCATTCCAAAATTGAAACAACCATGGTTTACCTGCATATAGCCCAATGTCCCCTGATTCAGGCGCATAGTCCGCTGGATACGCTTTATCCACAGCAAAGATAATGAATCGCTCCATATTCGAGGTAGCCCGCGTAATAAAACGTTTCGGGGCTGAGTTTGGTATGCAATCTCATCCCAATAATTATCAGCTTACCGTACTCAATGCTTTGCAGCAATGCCGGACAGCTGAGATGGGAGGTCATAAAGACAAGTGCAACAACCCGGCTTGTTCCCACGAGCATTACAGTTATAATAGTTGCGGCAATCGCCATTGCCCCAAATGTCAAATAGCACGTCAGATGCTTTGGGCTGAAGACCGTATGCGGGATGCGCTCAATGTAAAGCATTTTCACGTGGTGTTTACCGTACCCGATGAGTTGAATGAAATCTGTCTGATCGACAGCAAATTATTTTACTCATCACTCTTTGCCTGTGCATGGAATACCCTGCGCAGTTTTGGTTACTCTCATCACGGGGTCGAAACCGGAGCTATATGTGTGCTTCACACCTGGGGAGCAAACCTCTCGTTGCATCCGCACCTGCATTGCTTAGTTCCCGCAGCTGGTCTGAACGTACGAGGAAAGATACTGGACATTGGCCGTGAAGGGAAATACCTGTATCCGGTGAAGCAAATGAGTGCTGTGTTTCGGGGAAAGTTACTCCTGCGATTGAAACAGCATCTCAAAAAACAAAACCGATTTACCTGTGACATTCAGCAGACAATTGACCATTGCTACGCCAAACAATGGGTTATCTACTCGGAACCTTCGTTGGGAAATGCAAAACAAATAGTGGAGTATTTAGCAAAATACACCCATCGGGTAGCCATCAGCAATACACGTATCAAAAACATCGACGAGCGTAATGTCACTTTCTCCTATAAGGATTATGCTGATAATGCAAATCAGAAACTGATGACCCTCACGGGGGTGGAGTTCCTGCGTCGTTTTGCCATGCACATCCTGCCGCGTGGTTTTGTCAAGATACGCTATTACGGTATTCTTGCCAGCAGCTATAAAGAGCAGGTGAAGCACCTCAAAAGCAGACCCGACATCCTCCAACTTACCGAAACACGCTGGCAGAGAATGGTGCGGATTACTGGATTTGACGCCTGCAAATGTCCTATATGCAAAACCGGGAACATGATTGTGATGGAAACACTTCCCCGAATCCGTTCGCCCGATAATGTCTTTTACCCACGAACTAACCACCAAAACCTCTGATCAATAGCCTGCAAGCCCTGTTTCAAACAGGGACGGCCATTACTATGTCTTAACGTAAGCAAAAACCGCTGTTTCTGCTGTTTTTCAATTATATAATTACTGCTTTTTGCGAATTTGCTTTTCCAAAAAAGCTTCTCAGCTTTACGTTCTAACCTTTTAAACTGAACGCGGAATCCCAAATACTGACGCTTTTCCCATAATACCCACTTTTATCAACGCTCAACTAATAGAATCCCTGCAAAGAGGGAATACGGCTCAACCCACGCTTCCGTGCTGGGTCGTGCCGACCGCAGGAAGCCTAAGTATTATGCGGATGGTGTTTGATGTATGTATTGGATATTCATAAAATAAATTCGTGTCTACGCTGCATATACTTGTCTAACAAGCGAGCAAAGCCACGTCAACCCCAAGGTCCTACGCGAAGCGTTTCTTTCTTAAGAGGTTAACTTGAAAACATTTATTCTTTATCAGCTTACTATTTCAACATCTTTGTACCTGGAATCTTACGATTCTATGCGAAGCATTTGTATTTGCATTTGTTTTTGATCTTTATCGAGAGTGAGGTTTGTTCACCCCCATCATTCTTTAAGAAAGTATGTGCTACAAACCTAAAGCTAAGGCAATATATTTACACGTGAAACGCGTTTCTTTTCTTTTTTAATCGCAAATTTAAACAAACTCTGCATTTAATGCGAAGCTTTTTTCTTTTTTCTTTTTTCTTATTTATTTGATGGCATATCTAAAATATACCGGGCGATTCTCCCGTCCCCCTTTTTTCTACACTACCGCATAACGTTTGATGGTATGGTGTCGTGCGGGATTACGATGCGATTTCCTATCAGTTTACACCGACCTTTTTTACGAGCCACAAACGCTCGCATAACTCTGAAACCCGCATGCACTATACCATGTGTTGGCAAACGTAATTTATTCTATTTCATCATTATACTTAATGTCAAATTTCTTTGTACCATCTCTAAAATAAGTTCCATAAACTTCTGGTTTCAATAAATATTCTAAGTATTGTATCTGTCGAGCATAATTGAATCGCTTGTAGTCTCCTTTCAAAAAATCCGAACAAAACTTTTCTAAATCATTTTTAATCCTTATAAATGAAGTATCAATTAATTGTATTGAACAAGCGTTATAAAATCCCAAGTCAAGTTCCATAGCTTTTTTTTGCCAGTCTTCAAAAGGAGTAATCTTCTCTTTATAGTATGATAAATAAATGGAATTAAACTTTGGATTTGATTTAAATTCATCATTCTTTTTTAATTCAACATTTAAACTCCAAGGATAATCATGTGGATGAAAACCATAATCATGAAAAACGATTTGACAATCATTTTTATAAAATACACGATTTGAGTTTTTATCAGGAATAAATCCATAATCCGAAAGAAATGGTTTAATTATTGAGTCAATGTTTTTATCAATTTGTAAATCTAATTCTTTACCAAAATCTTGTCCCATAAGTCCTATTGAGATTAATGTTATCAAAAAAAGTGTTATATATCTCATGGTGTGCAGTTTTCTATTATGTTTGCCAACGTTTTGCAGCTACACGCAGGCAGGGATTTTTACCACTGAACTTCCTACGAAGAACTGCACTTAAATTTACCACTTAACTGTCCTACGAAGCACGAAACCCCTGCTTGCGTGTAGGTGCTGTTATGCGGTCGGCTTTCATTTTCGCTTCTTTCTGGTTAATTTGTCCAACAAAGTTACTAAATTTGCAGTCGTATAATTTAAAGAAGTTACTAATGACAAAAAAGAAATTGCCCGTTCGTTTCACGGGTCAGCACTTTACTATTAATAAAGTGCTAATAGAAGATGCAATAAAACAAGCAAATATAAACAGTCAGGATACGGTTTTGGATATTGGGGCAGGCAAAGGGTTTATCACTGTTCCTTTATTGAAAATCGCCAACAATGTCGTAGCTATTGAAAACGACATAGCTTTGGTTAAACATTTACGAAAATTATTTTCTGATGCCCGAAATGTTCAAGTTGTCGGTTGTGATTTTAGAAAATTTGAAGTTCCGAAAACACCCTTTAAAGTAGTCTCAAATATTCCTTATGCTATTACTTCCGATATTTTCAAAATCCTGATGTTTGAGAGTCTTGAAAATTTCCTGGGAGGTTCCATTGTCCTTCAGTTAGAACCTACACAAAAGTTATTTTCGAGGAAGCTTTACAATCCATATACCGTTTTCTATCATACTTTTTTTGATTTGAAACTTGTCTATGAGGTAGGTCCTGAAAGTTTCTTGCCACC
>JAEWUM010000017.1 GCA_023459355.1 Bacteroidota bacterium
CCGCGAAAATATGATTGGACAAACCACGTGTTTTTATCTCAATCTTCCTGACTTTTTGTATGATTTCGCTTGTCTCCATACATCAGGGCACTTCAACTGAATTTAAAATTTCGGTAATAATTTCGTCTGAAGTCATGTTATTGGCTTCCGCTTCATAACTCAGTCCGATGCGGTGACGCAACACATCATAACACACCGCCCGCACATCTTCCGGAATCACATAACCGCGACGTTTGATGAAGGCATACGCCCTGGCAGCCAGCGCCAGATTAATAGAAGCACGCGGAGAAGCGCCAAAGGAAATCATTTCCTTGAGGGTATTTAAACCATATTCCTGCGGGAAACGGGTAGCAAAAACAATATCGATGATGTATTTTTCGATTTTCTCGTCGATGTAAACCTGACGAACCACATCGCGGGCTTCGATGATTTCTTTGGGAGTCAGCACAGCGGTAACCTGTGGTTTTTCCTTTTTCAGGTTCTGACGGATAATCAACTTTTCTTCTTCTTTTTTGGGATAGTTAACAACCACCTTCAACATGAAACGGTCAACCTGTGCTTCGGGAAGCGGATAAGTTCCTTCCTGCTCAATCGGGTTTTGGGTAGCCAACACTAAAAATGGCTCGGGCAGTTTATAGGTGCTATCGCCGATGGTCACCTGACGTTCCTGCATGGCTTCCAGCAAAGCACTCTGTACCTTGGCCGGAGCACGGTTAATTTCATCAGCTAAGATAAAATTCGCAAAAACAGGACCTTTACGGATGCTGAATTCTTCTTTCTTCTGACTGTAAATCATCGTCCCGATCACGTCAGCCGGCAACAGGTCAGGCGTAAACTGAATCCTGCTGTAATCTCCCTTTATCAGGTCAGAGAGGGTTTTAATCGCCAGCGTTTTAGCCAGCCCGGGAACCCCTTCCAGTAAGATATGCCCGTCGGACAACAAACCAATCAACAGGGATTCAACTAAATGTTTCTGACCCACAATTACTTTATCCATACCCATCACCAGGGCATCCACAAAATAACTCTGCTTTTCTATTTTCTCGTTAAGTTCGCGAATATCAACAGATTGTTCCATATACTTTGTATAAAATATTTTTGTAAAAAGTGGAACAAATGTACGATAAAAAAATATCTCAAAATCCTGATTTAATAACTATTAACGCGAATTTAGATTATTAAGTAATGAACAAAAAACCAACTGGTTGAGAATAACATCATTTCTTACCCAAACGGGCTTCCACCCACTCCCTTGCATTCACAAAAGCCTCTACCCACGGGGTGATTTGATCGCTGTTAATCCGCTCTGCCGGATAATGCGCCCATTGCCAGGGGAATATCGCCCTTTCGAGGTGGGGCATCATCGCCAGATGACGACCATCAGCAGAACAAATTCCGGCAGTAGCATAATCCGATCCGTTGGGATTAGCGGGATAACCGGCATGTGTATATTTTGCGATAACATGGTAGTCGTTTTCTTGTTTCGGCAGGTAAAATTTACCTTCTCCGTGTGCGACCCAAACACCCAACTTACTGCCCGAAAGTGACCCAAACATCACGGAATGGTTTTCAGGGATGGTGAGTCCGACAAAGCCGGATTCAAACTTATGGGAGTCGTTGTGTAACATGCGTGGTTTCACATTGTGTTCGGGAGTTACCAAACCAAGTTCAACCATCAACTGGCAGCCATTGCAGATACCCAAACTCAGTGTATCTTCACGTTTATAGAAATTATCGAGCGCTAATTTCGACTTTTCGTTGTAGAGGAAAGCGCCTGCCCAGCCTTTGGCAGAACCCAGCACGTCGGAATTGGAGAAACCACCACAGAATACAATCATATTGACATCTTCCAGCGTTTCCCGTCCCGTTGCCAGATCGGTCATATGTACATCTTTCACATCGAAACCGGCCAAATAAAGAGAATAAGCCATCTCACGATCGCCATTGGTTCCTTTTTCACGGATGATGGCGGCTTTAATCCCACTTGGCTTTCTATCCTGGGTCAGTTTGAACTGCGAGAATTTACCTTTAAACGCCTCGTTGAATTTGAATTCGAGAACTTGGTTTTTATAATTATTGTAACGTGCCTGTGCGCAGGCCTCGCCACTTTGTTTTCTATCCAACAGATAAGAAGAGCGATACCACACATCCCTCAAATCATTGATAGAGAAAGTATATGCAACTTTTTTCTTTTGAATCTCGATCCTTCTTTCTTCGATGGGAGTGGCGATGCGGGCAAAACCAACACCATAAGAAGTGAGCACCTTTTCAACCTCTTTCCTGTCTTTCACCTGAATCAGCACACCCGGATTCTCAGCAAACAAGTTGGTAACCAACGAATTTCCCTCCAGATAATCGAGTTGAACGGACAACCCGCCCTGGGCATTACCAAAACACATTTCCAACAGGGCGGTAATCATACCTCCCTCAGAAATATCATGTCCGGCTAAAATCAGATTCTTGCTGATAAGTTCCTGAATCGCATCAAAAGCAGCCCTGAAATATTCCGGTTCCTGCACTGTAGGCACTTCATCCCCGATTTTATTCATGGTTTGTGCCAATACCGAGCCACCTAACTTTTGTTTATCGAAAGAAAAATCAATATGGTAAACAGCCGTTTTCGGGTCGTTCACGAGCACCTGTTTTACCGTTTTCTTCACATCAGACACCTCTCCCGCGGCTGAAATAATCACCGTTCCGGGAGAGAAAACTTTCTCATCACCATATTTTTGGGTCATCGACAGCGAGTCTTTTCCGGTCGGGATGTTGATACCCAATGAACAGGCAAAATCACTGCAAGCCTCAACGGCTTTATACAAACGGGCATCTTCACCCGGGTTTTTACAGGGCCACATCCAGTTGGCACTCAGCGAAACCGATTCGATGCCATCTTTCATCGGCGCCCACACGATATTGGTCAACGCTTCGGCAATGGCCAACACCGAACCTGCCTCCGGATTCGCCAAGGCAGCCAGCGGTGCATGTCCAATCGAAGTTGCAATACCAGCTTTCCCCCGATAATCCAGTGCGACTACACCCAGGTCATTCAACGGCAACTGAATCTCTCCGGCACATTGCTGACGGGCAATTTTACCGGTAATCGAACGGTCGACCTTGTTGGTAAGCCAGTCTTTACAAGCCACCGACTCTACCTGCAATACATTTTCGATATACGACTGAAGTTGCTCTTCTGCAATCTCAACGGGTGCAAATTTTTCTGCTATGCTGTTGTCGGTAATCACCGTTTTGGGTGGCTTACCAAACATGTGTTCCAGCTTCAGGTCAATGGGTTTCTGACCGTCAGGCTGTTCGAATACGAAGTCCATATCACCGGTTGTCTCACCCACCACATACATCGGTGCACGCTCGCGTTCGGCAATTTTTTGCACCATGTCGATATCTTCCGCTTTCATAAGCAAGCCCATGCGCTCCTGGCTCTCATTACCCACAATTTCTTTGGCGCTCAGAGTTGGGTCGCCAACGGGTAGTTTCGAAACATCAATTTTACCTCCGGTCGTTTCAACCAATTCAGATAAACAGTTGAGGTGACCGCCCGCTCCGTGGTCATGAATCGACACAATCGGATTCACTTCGGCTTCTGCCAACGCACGAATTACATTGGCCACACGCTTTTGCATTTCGGGATTGGCACGCTGCACGGCGTTCAGTTCCACTGCGTTGTCATAATGACCTGTATCCACCGACGACACAGCGCCACCACCCATACCGATGCGATAATTATCACCACCCATCACCACGACCTTCTCTCCTACTTCGGGCGTACCTTTCAAGGCATCTTTGCGATTACCGAAACCGACACCACCGGCCAGCATGATAACCTTGTCGTAGCCATATTTCTTATTATTTTCCTCGTGTTCAAAAGTCAGCAACGAACCACAAATGAGCGGCTGACCAAATTTGTTACCGAAGTCGGAAGCCCCGTTTGATGCTTTGATCAGGATTTGCTCTGGAGTTTGGTACAACCACTTCCGTTCCGGGATATTCAACTCCCAGGGTTTGTGATTATTGCGCGGGTAAGAAGTCATGTACACCGCCGTTCCTGCAATCGGCAAACTGGCTTTACCACCGCCGAGACGGTCGCGGATCTCACCTCCTGTACCCGTTGCCGCCCCGTTGAAAGGCTCCACGGTAGTCGGGAAATTATGCGTTTCAGCTTTCAGCGAAATAACTGATTCAATCTCCCTTGTTTCGAAGAAATCAGGTTTATTGCCCGATTTGGGAGCAAACTGCTCTATCTTCGGCCCGGCGTTAAACGCCACATTATCTTTGTATGCCGATACCAGTTGATTCGGATTTTCCTCCGATGTTTTGCGGATCAGCTTGAATAATGATAATTCTTTTTCTTCTCCATCAATCACAAACTGCCCGTTGAAAATTTTATGGCGGCAATGTTCCGAATTTACCTGCGAAAAACCAAACACTTCCGAGTCGGTCAGCTTTCTACCAATTTTTTCGCTTACTTCATTCAGATACTGAATTTCATCGGCACTGAGCGCCAAGCCTTCCTGCTCGTTATACGCTGCGATATCTTCGATGTAAATAATCGGTTCGGGTTGTTTGTCGATTGTAAAAATTGCCTGTGTCAGTGTCGAGTACACCCTTTCCAGCATCGGGTCGTAGTCGACAGCGCCCTGTACCGAAGGTGTTGCCGGAACCGGACGAAACTCCTCTATACGCAAAATGCCGCGAATGCCCATATTTTGGGAAATCTCCACGGCATTGGTGCTCCAGGGCGTAATCATTTCACGGCGGGGACCGATATAATTACTATCAAGGGTTTGCTGTTCAAGCATTCGGGCATTCCCGAATAACCAGCTTAATTTTTGAATGTCTTGTTCCGAAAGCGGTTGTGCCGACTGTACAGCATAGATGTGTTGCGAAGCTGTTTGAAAGAATTGAATCATGGTGAGGATATTTCAATTTTTAAGCCGCAAAGATAGTGAAATTATGCGTATCAGGCAATCGAAAAAACTGAAAACTCACCCAAAAATCCACTTATGCAATTCCCCGTAGTTTTCCTGATACATCTTATAAGCATCATCAATGATTTTCAGTGCGGTTTCTTTATTGAAAAACTTTTCCACGACTACTGTTTTATTTTCCAGTTTGGTATAATCTTCAAAAAAGCTCATGGTCTCCTGCATCATATGTGGAGGAAGATCAGACACATCGTTGTAATGATTCACGCTTGGATCGCCGGCAGCCACCGCGATGATTTTATCGTCGGCTTCACCATTGTCGAGCATGCGCATCACACCGATAACTTTTGCTTCCACGATACACAACGGCACCACTTCAATACGCGATAAAATCATGATATCGAGCGGATCTTTGTCATCACAATAGGTCTGCGGAATAAAACCATAATTATGAGGATAATACACGGAAGAATACAATACGCGGTCTAAACGAAGCAACCCACTTTCCTTGTCTAATTCATACTTGGCGCGATTACCCTTGGGAATCTCGATAATACCCTTAACCACGTCATTCTTATCAGTTTGCGGCACCACCTGATGCCAGGGATTGAAATTACTTCTCATAAAATTTGCGCGGCGTGGTTATTGGTTTTCACTTCTTTCGGACTGATAATCCTTTCTATCACACCTTTTTCATCAATAATAAAAGTCGTCCGGAACATGCCCATGTATTTTCTGCCGTACATGGATTTCTCGCCCCACGTACCGAACAGCGTAGATAAGGTTTTTTCCGTATCAGCAATTAAATTAAACGGCAGATTTTGTTTGGCGATAAAACCCTGATGCGATTTCTCACTGTCGGCGCTCACGCCAATGATTTCGTATCCGGCTTTGCGTAGCTCGCTGTAATTATCGCGCAGGTTACAGGCCTGAGCCGTACACCCGGAAGTATTGTCTTTCGGATAAAAGTATAATACGATTTTCTTCCCTGCAAAGTCTGATAATTTCAGTTCTTTGCCATCCTGATTGACGCCCAGTATTTCGGGGGCCTTGTCTCCCACTTGTAATGCCATAATGTTAGGTTTTATAATTTTATACAAATGTATTGAATTATCGTGGGATTGAAAAATATAATTTCAAGTTATATTTGAAATAACCGAGGCTGTCTCAAAATAAAAATGAGTCAGCCTCTTTTTTGTGTCCGATATTTTGGTTATTTGGATAAAAGTTATTATCTTTATATCGTTGATATACAATTAAATATATGCGATTTAAAGAATATAA
>JAEWUM010000018.1 GCA_023459355.1 Bacteroidota bacterium
GGCCTGTCGCTAGCGTTCATCCTGAGCCAGGATCAAACTCTTCGTTGTATCTTGTTTTTTGCTCGGATGATGTTCCTTTTTTTATTCCTTCTTTATTACGCTCGTATTTCCCTGATTTCTCAAAAAAATATGAATTGACGTGGTATAATGTTTCTTTCCCTTTTCTTTATTATACTACTTTTCGTCTTGTCATTGTTTAATCATTTCAAAGATCGTTATTCGGTCTATATTCCCGGAGGATCTTACACTTTTTACATCGCTTAACTTCTCAGCCTTTTTTCGATGCATCCCTTAAGAATCTCCCGTTACAAATCTAAACCGTATTGTGGCTTTCCCATGTTCGCTCATGAACATGAAATGTTCTTCCCAACTGCTCTGGCACAAAAGGGTTGCAAAGTTAATCACTTTTTTATTCCTGCCAAAATTTTATCGAAAATTTTTTTTTCAGATAAAACATCCTGACCCCCTTCCTTTCTCTTATCAACTCTTTCGAATCACGCTTATCTCTCAAAGCGGGTGCAAAGATAGAGACTTTTCACAAAACAGCCAAACAAAAAGTAAAAAATATTCAAGAAAGTTTCTTATGTGCTCATTTCAAGAACATTCAAAATAAAAATTCATTATAAACCTAATAAAGGATCAACTTGTTCGTGTTCGAAATGGCAATATTTATACAAATAAGTTATCTTTGCGAATCTGAATCAAGTCATGATTGAAACTATTATTAAAGGAATTATTATAGGATTATTTATTTCTGTTCCGCTGGGACCGATAGGAATGCTTTGTGTGCAACGTACATTAAACAGGGGGAGAAAACACGGCATTGCAACGGGACTCGGTGCTACCATGTCGGATTTGATTTATACGATTGTTGCACTTTTTTTTGTCGGATTTGTCGTGGATTTTCTAGAAGAAAAGAAAATCTTCATTCAGATTATTGGCGGTTTGATTGTAGTTTTCTTTGGGATATTTATTTACAGGAGCAATCCGACCAGACAACCTATTCCCACCCAGAATAACAATAGTAGTATCATGAGTGACTTTTTCAGCTCCTTTGTCCTCACCTTATCCAACCCCCTGATTTTATTGATATTAATCGCACTTTTCGCCAGATTTGAGTTTTTGGATGAAGAAACGACGACATTCAATCTGGTAACCGGAATTTCATCCATTCTGGGTGGTGCCTATCTCTGGTGGAATACATTGACTTTTTTTGTCGGTAAATTCAGAAATAAATTAAGCTACAGCAGAATAAAACTGTTAAACCGTATTATCGGCATAATAATAATTGCGATAGGCGCTTTTGGTACTTTTTATAGTTTTATTTTACTGATATTCTAACAGATAATCCGCTTAATGACTCTTAACTGATGTGTATACTCGCCGGTTTTAGATGAAATTATCCCCTGAGAATCAATATTTTCTATTTTCACCCACCCTGAAGCATGGATAATACTGGCGTTGTCAACCAGAATTCCAACATGTGTAATACTACCTTCTTCACTTCCAAAAAAAGCAAGATCGCCCGGCATAGACTCGGAAAGAAAATCAACTAACTCTCCCTGAAGGACTTGCTGTGATGCATCTCTCGGCAACAAGTAGCCACCTATGCCATAAACTACCTGAACCAAACCTGAGCAATCTATTCCTAATACAGATTTACCACCCCACAAATACGGAGCATTTAAGTATTGTATCGCTGTTTCTAAAATACGATGTACATCAAACCTACCAACTGCAAGTGAATCGGGTTCAATCAGACTCCAGATTTCACCATCAGCGCTAAACTCATCACCGCTCAAATCATAAATTATACTTCCACCCGGCAGGAGTTTACTTTGATTTATCTTTGTATTGTATATAATATTATAAGGATGTTGTAAACGGTCGGCCTTTTGGTGTCTGCTTTTTAGAAATGTACTATCCGTGACCGGATTAATCATCCTGATATCAGCCCAACCTGTATAACCATCTGTAATATTTTCAACATAAAGCCATTTTTCTTGTTTCACAAGAATTTTTACATATTCCCCGAAGAGCAACTGGGAAACCATTTCACTACGTTCGCTGTTATAAGCACGTAACGGAACCAATGGGTGTGTAATTAATCCGTACATATTAGTTTAGCTGTTAAACTCAAAGTATTTCACAAAAGTACTTAATTTTTAATATATTTGCATTCAAATACCAAATTTTAGATATTAATATTACTTTTGACAACATAACCGTTGTATTATAGTATTTTATATTCTCCGGGGAACTCAAGACACTAAGATTAAAAATAAATTTTAATCAACAATGAAACTTCAATTATCAAAAAACAGCCTGCATAATTTGCTGAAAACACTCTTATTTATAAGTGTGATTACAATTATTGCCTATTTATTACCCAATCAGGACTCTTTCAAATATCAGTTTGAAATTGGAAAACCCTGGTCATACGATCTTATCACCTCTTCTTTTGATTTTCCAATTTATAAAAGTGAGACTCAGATTCAGCAGGAAAAGAAAGTAATTTTACAAAACTTTGTTCCTTTCTATAAATTGGATACTGCTGTTTTATACGAACAATATTCCAGATTTAAAAAGGACTTTTACGATAAACATGGAGAAGATCATCAGTTTGACAAACTTATCTGGAGTAAATTTAAAGCAATTTATGAAAAGGGCATCGTATCTGCTGAACAATATCAAAAGCTTAATGAAGAGAAAACCCTGAAAATTAATTCTATCCTACCTGACAAAGTTATACACACATTGAGTTCCGATGAGGTTTTTTCTCCGAAAACAGCTTATCTGGAATTTATGAAATCAGCCCCCGGTATGATTGGTTCTTACAATATTAATTTATATCTCACTGAAAATCTAAAATATGACAGTATAATTTCTGATTTATCCCAAAAGGAGTTATTGAAGAATCTTTCTCTGACTTCCGGAATAATACAGGCAGGAGAGCGTATCATTGACAGAGGTGAAATTGTAAATGAAGAACTTTACCTGATATTAAACTCAATGAAAATTGAATATGATAAGCGTAAATCATCATTTCAGCGTTCTACCCTGGTATTAATCGGGGAAATAATTATCATTACGGGACTTATTGTTCTGTTCTTTCTGTATCTTTATTTATTCAGACCCAGAATTTTCAATGATCTAAACAACCTGATTTTTATCAACCTGATGATATTAATCATGATTGGACTATCTTCGGTAATCATTCAATATACCTCTGTCAGTTATTTTGTTTTACCTTTTGCTCTGTTACCGATTATCATACGGGTATTTTTCGATTCCCGGACGGCGCTTTTTGCTCACATCATTACAATCACGATTATTTCACTGATGGTTGATAATCCGTTTCAGTTTCTTCTGATACAGATAGCCATCGGTATGACAGCCGTATCCAGTTTAAAAGATATGACACAACGGTCCCAGTTGGCCCAAACAGCCTTAATTATTCTGCTTGCTCATTTTCTGATTTATCTGGCGTTGGAATTTATGAGCGAAGGAGAATTGAAACGGATCTACTGGCAACCCCTGATATATTTTACGATTAGCAGTAGCTTTTTACTTTTTGCTTATTTATTGATTTATATCTTCGAGAAAATCTTCGGATTGATTTCTGCTGTAACTCTCCTGGAACTAACCAACATCAACAGCGACTTGATGATGAAATTTGCAGAAAAAGCGCCGGGCACCTTTCAACATACACTCCAGGTATCAAACCTGGCAACAGAGGCCGCGAAAAAAATCGGGGCAAACAGTCTGCTGGTCAGAACTGGGGCACTTTATCACGATATCGGCAAAATGAAACATCCGGAGTTTTTTATTGAGAATCAATTTGGCGGAAACAATCCGTTAAGTGAACTGGATTTTGAAGTTGCTGCCAGAACCATCATCGGACATGTTTACGACGGGGTGGAAATTGCTAAAAAGGAGCATCTTCCCGAACAAATCATCCATTTCATCACAACACACCATGGATTAAGCAAAACAAAATATTTCTATAATTCATTTGTCAATGCCAATCCGGGTAAAACACCCGATGAGTCTGTTTATACCTATCCGGGGCCTTTGCCTGACACAAAGGAAACCGCCATTCTCATGATGGCCGATGCGGTAGAAGCCAGGGCAAGAAGCTTGAAAGATTATACAGAAGAAAGTATCAATAATTGCGTGGAAGATATGATAAATAGTCAGATTGCTGATGGACAATTCAAAGAAGCACCCATTAGTTTCAGGGATGTAGAAACCGTTAAAGCAATTTTCAAAGAAAAAATCATGAATATGTATCACACCAGAATTGCATATCCCGAAATTAAAAAATAAACGGGTAAAAAAGATAAACGGGTAGCCGGATTTAATTCCGCTACCCGTTTTCTGCTAATTATACTGAGGATAAAAATTCAACTTACAATTTATCAATCGCTTGTTGTATATCTGCTTTGATATCGTCAATATTTTCTATTCCGGCAGAAATTCTAAGCAGCCCGGGTTCAACACCTGCTGCTTTTTTATCTTCCGGAGATAATTGTTCGTGCGTCGTAGCTGCGGGATGGATAATCAAAGATTTTGCATCCCCGACATTAGCAACGTGACTCAACAACTTCACATTATCAATCAATTTATCAGCCAACCCGGCATCTCCTTTGAGTTTAAATGTCAACACCCCACCAAAACCTTTTTTCAGGTATTTTTTGGCTAGTTCATGATATTTGCTGCTTTTCAAACCGGGATAATTCACATATTCTACTGCCGGATGTTGTTCGAGCCACTCAGCTAAAGCCTGAGCATTTGCCACATGGCGTTCCATTCTCAACGATAAAGTCTCAATACCCTGAATCAGCAGGAAGGAATTAAACGGACTGATGGCATTACCCCAGTCACGAAGCCCTTCAACACGGGCACGTATGTTAAACGCAATATTCCCAAACGGACCATCCGTTCCAAAAACATCCCAGAAAACCAGCCCGTGATATCCTTCAGAAGGTTCTGTAAAAGCGGGGAATTTACCATTACCCCAATTAAATTTACCACTGTCGACAATAACACCTCCGATGGAAGTACCATGTCCGCCCACCCATTTTGTGGCAGATTCAACCACGATTGCCGCTCCGTGTTCAATTGGTCGGAAAAGATAACCACCGGCACCGAAGGTGTTGTCCACGATTAAAGGTATGTCGTATTTCTTTGCTATTGCTGCAATAGCATCAAAATCAGGGATGTTCAGATCCGGATTGCCGATGGTTTCAAGATAGATAGCTTTTGTTTTATCATCAATCAACTTTTCAAATTCAGCAGGTTCATCCGTTGGAGTAAAACGGACTTCAACACCAAGACGTTTGAACTGCACTTTAAACTGATTGTAAGTTCCGCCGTATAAATGGGCCGTTGAAACAAAGTTATCCCCGGCAGCCAGGATGTTATTAAGTGCTATGAACTGAGCCGATTGTCCCGATGATGTTGCCAAAGCGGTAACACCACCCTCAAGAGCGGCAATCCGCTTTTCAAAAACATCGGTTGTCGGATTCATTAAACGGGTATATATGTTTCCGAATTTTCTTAATCCGAACAAATCCGCTCCATGTTGAGCATCATCAAAAAGATAGGATGTGGTTTGATAAATAGGCACAGCCCTTGAGTTAGTTGTTTTTTCAACTTCCTGGCCTGCATGTACTTGCAGGGTTTCAAATTTATAGTTTGTTGACATATAATGAATGTATTTGTGTGTAAATTAATTAAAGTGGATACTCTTCAAATGCATAAAGCAGCGTGGATAAATAACGTTCCCCTGTATCAGGTAACAGCACCACGATGTTTTTTCCTTTATTTTCAGGTCGAAGTGCCAGTTGAGTTGCCGCAAAAGCCGCCGCTCCGGATGAAATACCCACTAACATACCTTCTTCCTTAGCCAACTGACGGGCTGTGAGGATTGCCTGGTCATTCGAAACCTGTATGATTTCATCAACTACTTCAGGATTGAAGTTTTTAGGAATAAAACCGGCTCCGATACCCTGAATTTTATGAGGTCCTGGATTACCGCCTGACAAAACAGGTGAATCAGCAGGCTCAACAGCCACAATCTGAATATTCGGATTATACTTTTTCAAAGTTGCACCAACTCCGGTAATTGTACCACCAGTGCCAACACCGCCAACAAAAATATCGACTTTTCCATCCGTATCTCTCCACACCTCTTCTCCTGTTGTTTCTGCATGTACTTTAGGATTAGCTGCATTTTCGAACTGCTGAGGTAAGAAAGCACCTTTTTCAGTAGCAATCTCATTTGCTTTAGCAATAGCTCCTTTCATTCCTTCCGGCCCGGGTGTTAATACCAGATTAGCTCCCAGCGCTTTTAAAAGATTCCTACGCTCCACACTCATGGTTTCGGGCATTGTAAGTGTCAGTTTATAACCTTTGATTGCTGCTACAAAAGCGAGTCCGATACCTGTATTTCCACTTGTGGGTTCTACAATTTCCACTCCCTTTTTGAGGATTCCTTTCGCTTCAGCATCTTCAATCATAGAGAGTGCTATACGCTCTTTCACGCAACCAAGCGGATTAAACGATTCCAGTTTGGCAATCACATTAGCAGTTAATCCTTTATTAACCGCGAAATTTGATAGTTGCACCAACGGGGTGTTTCCTACCAGTTCAGTTAAATTTTTTGCAATTTTCGACATACCTTTTTATTTTAATTGGATTAAACATTTAATACTTTTCAATGATAATGCAAAAATACAGCAGCCCGGAAGCTGCTGCAATAACAGGGTGATGGTATTTTCATACCCTGTTTATGGTATGCGGATAATCTCCGATTAAAATTTGAATGTAATACCGGCTAAAAAGTTGATACCTGCCTGTGGAAATAAATATCTATAATTATAACGTGTATCATCTCCCGGATAGAATTCGGACCAGGCATAACCATTTGTTTCATACTTGGTATTGAAGATATTATTAACCATCAAAGAAAAATCAATTGAACGTATGTTTCTGAGTGGTAGAGAATATCTTAGTGACAGATTGTTTACAAAATATGCATCCATTGCTTTTTCATTGTTGGATGTATTATCAAGAAACTGTTTTCCAACATACTGGCTATTAAATGCTGCTTCAAAATTCTTAAAAGTATAACTCAGGTTGCTGTTCAGTATAATATTGGGAGCATAAGCTATATCCGTTTTTTCATATAATGCTTCAACTTTATCAATGGGATCATAGTTTGCATTATATACATAAGCTACATCTGTAAAATTGAATATTTTATTTTGACTAAGAGTCATATTTCCATCCCAACGGAAGCCGGCAAACAAATTCAACCCTGCGATTAATTCTATTCCTGCGCGATAGCTATCAGCCACATTAGAAGTCAGCGGTTCTCCAATTTCACTGATTTTTCCAGTCAGTACCAATTGATTCTTATATTTCATGTAATAGGCATTCACACCTGCGACAAATCGTTCATTCTTTATCCTGTAACCGAGTTCTGTATCAAACAACCTTTCACTAAGCGGATGTTCATCTTTGCCGGCATCAGTATAATTATTTCTGTTTGGTTCTCTGTTTGCAATTGAAAATGAACCATAAACATCCTGATTGTTATCTATTTGATACGTCAGACCAAATTTTGGATTGAAGAAATGGAAAGTTTTATCAAGATCAAGCGGACGCATAGCAAGCGTTAATGTATCAAACTTATCATTTTGTCCCTTCATTATATGCCGGATGTAGCGATATTGCAAATCAACAGTTGCAGTGAACTTATCAAGCAAATTAATATTAGATTTCAAATACACATTAGCATCATCTTTAACGGCATGACTCCTGTACCATTCATGGTCCACATCCAGATTCTGAGCGTTTCTCACCCATATTACCTTACCGAAATGATCCCCGTCATACCTGTTTATTCCTCCTCCTAATGAGGCGCTCACATTATTTTTCTGATAATTAAGAGCCCAAATCAAACCACCAAAATGATTATCCAGCCATTTTCTTCTTACTAAATCAGTTTCTTTTAATGCAATTCCATTAATCGAATCAGGAATTAATCCATATTCAACATATTCTCTATCTTTTTTGTATTCTTCATAATATCCTTTCCCGGGAGTATAATGAGCAGATGCATTGAAAAACAATTCATCATTCAATAACTGATTCCAATGCAACTGGTAATGGTTTTGAGTATAATTATCCGTTTGATTGTCGTAAAATTTGGTATCTCCATTGGCATCTTTATATTTACCCAATTCGTTATAAGTACGATTAGTTGAAAGATAATCGGAATAAACTCCATTCCACGCCTGATACGTTCTTTCATTTCCTCCAAAGGTTATAAACTTCAGGGTAGATTTTTTCCCATAATACCCTCCAGAAAAATAATATGACTTCATATCCACCCAGGCACGCTCAATATACCCATCAGAGGTGATATTCGAAAGGCGGGCATCAAACGCCCAACGATCATTGATCAATCCTGTTCCTGCTTTCAACATATTTCTATTGGTATTGAAAGAACCATAGGTTGAAGAAATTTCTGCATACGCTTCAGGATTGAGTTTTTCAGTCTGCATGTTGATACTGGCACCAAAAGCAGCTGCGCCATTCGTAGAAGTTCCAACACCACGCTGAATCTGTACAGACGAAAGTGATGACGCAAAATCAGGCATGTTCACGAAAAACACCCCGTGCGATTCCGAATCGTTGATTGGAACTCCATTCACTGTAACATATACGCGGTTGGCATCTGTTCCACGGATACGATAACCCGTGTAGCCGATACCTGTTCCTGCATCAGAAGTAGCAACAAAAGATGGTGTAAGTGACAACAGATAAGGAATATCCTGACCTGCATTTCGTTTTTCGATTTCTTCAGCGGAAACATTGCTGTAAGAAACGGCTGACTTTTCATTGGCACGCAGGGATGAAACAGTAACCTCATCCAGCATGATGTGCAATGAATCTTTTTTCTGTGTCGATTGTGCCGAAACTGACACAAAGGCAAGCAGCACAGAAACTGCCATACAAAATTTTCTCATAACAAATTAATTAAATTGTTGATTAATAATTTATTCTGAGAGTCCAAAAATTATAACGGAGATTTGCTTTTTCCCTCGACGGCATTATCCGTCCAGGTTCAAAGGGTATGATCTCAGCCCGTATTTATTAAAGGCACCCCCATCGGTGAATGAAACAAAGTTATAAATGATTTGTTTCAATTCCGGCGACAAAGATACACAAATTTTCGAAAACTGTGCAATTTGTAAAATTCTTCATGCAAAACGTCAAATAATTACCTCAGCATTGTATATACCTGAATTGAAAATTAAATTTGCAGAAAAAACGATAATAGACTATGGAACTCCAAATTGTTCAAAATAAAATCTTTGAGATTAGAGGTCAAAGAGTAATGCTTGACTTCCACCTGGCGGCATTATACCAAATTGAAACGAGGGTTTTAAAACAAGCTGTCAGAAGAAATATTGAAAGATTTCCATCTGATTTCCTGTTTGAACTCACGAAAGACGAATCTATATCATTGATAAACAACGGGGTATCACAATCTGTGATACCCCAGGGATACAATATCGGATCTACCAGAATATTTGCTTTTACAGAACAAGGAGTCGCTATGTTGTCATCAGTTTTAAGAAGTAATACTGCAATAGAGATTAATATCCAAATCATGCGTGCTTTTGTTGAATTGAGAAAACTAATTCATGGATATGATGAATTAAATCAAAAAATAAAACAATTGGAACTTGAAACCAATCTTCAGTTCAATGAAATATATCAGGCATTAACAGAGCTTGCATCACATAAGGAAAAAGAACAAAAATCTGTTAATCCGGTAGGTTATTTGTCGTATGACTAAAAAAATAATATTTTTTTTGCCTTAAACTTGTTGTTTTATAAAAATAATGTATCTTTGCACACGCAACTAAGTAATGTGCAATGAATAACAATTTTCTACATATTTTACTACTCGGTATTATTATTCTTTTACAAAAGCAGTAAGAGTGAGTTTGGTATGTAGATAAGTATAAGAAATATTGAAAACCTTTCTCACTCGATGTGAGAAAGGTTTTTTCATTTAAAAACACAACGATTATGGACAAACTTTTTATTTTTGACACAACCCTTCGTGATGGAGAACAGGTACCAGGCTGTCAGTTGAACACAGTAGAAAAGATTCAGGTAGCCAAAGCGTTGGAGCAACTGGGTGTGGATGTTATCGAAGCAGGTTTTCCCATTTCGAGTCCGGGAGACTTCAATTCTGTAGTTGAAATTTCCAAGGCGGTAACATGGCCTACTATTTGCGCCCTGACCCGCGGCGTGCAAAAAGACATTGAAGTTGCAGCAGAAGCTCTACAGTATGCCAAAAAGAAAAGAATCCATACCGGCATAGGCACATCGGATTATCACATCAAATATAAATTCAACTCGACTCAGGACGAAATCCTGGAACGTGCAGTGGCTGCCGTAAAACATGCCAAGAAATTTGTGGAAGATGTTGAGTTTTACTGTGAGGATGCTGGTAGAACTGACAATGTTTATCTTGCCAGGGTGGTTGAAGCGGTTATCAAAGCGGGTGCTACCGTTGTTAATATCCCGGACACTACAGGCTATTGTTTGCCGTGGGTATATGGTGAGAAAATTAAGTTTCTGATGGAAAATGTGAGCAATGTTCACAAAGCCATCCTCTCCACGCATTGCCATAACGACTTGGGTATGGCTACTGCCAACACCATTTCCGGTGTACTGAACGGCGCCCGTCAGGTTGAAGTTACTATCAATGGTATTGGTGAACGTGCCGGAAACACATCACTGGAAGAAATCGCCATGATTTTAAAATGCCACAAAGACCTGAATATAGAAACCAACATCAACACTAAAAAAATATATGAAACCAGTCGTTTGGTTTCCAACCTGATGAACATGCCGGTTCAGCCGAATAAGGCTGTTGTCGGCAGAAATGCATTTGCCCACTCTTCAGGTATCCATCAGGATGGCGTGCTGAAAAACAGGGAAAGCTATGAAATCATGGATCCGACTGATGTGGGAATTGATCAAAATTCAATTGTGCTAACTGCCCGAAGTGGCCGTGCAGCCCTGAAACATCGTTTAAGTGTATTGGGAGTTGAGGTTGAAGGAGAAAAATTAGATAATATCTACCAGGAATTCCTGTTGTTGGCTGACAAAAAGAAAGATATCAATGACGATGATGTTCTGATGCTTGCCGGAAAGGAAAGAGCAATGAAAGAACGCATTAAACTTGATTATCTGCAAGTTACTTCGGGTGTTGGAATTAAACCCATTGCCAGTATAGGACTGATGATAGCCAATGAGAAATTTGAAGCAGCAGCCTCCGGTAATGGTCCTGTTGATGCGGCTATCAATGCACTCAAGAAAATTATCAACAGAGAAATGAACCTGCAGGAATTTACCATCCAATCTATCAATAAAGGTAGCAACGATGTGGGAAAAGTTCACATGCAGGTGGAACATGCGGGCGTGGTATATTATGGTTTCGGCGCGAATACCGACATTGTTGCTGCTTCAGTGGAAGCATACATCAATGCCATCAATCAATTTGTAAAATAATTTTCGACCCTATAAGTCATATAAGTGACATATAAGTTGAATACTTAACATCAATTAAAATAAAAACAAAAAATATATGAGTAAGACGCTTTTTGATAAAATCTGGGATGCTCACGTAGTTTCAACCGTAGAAAACGGTCCCACACAGTTGTATATCGACCGTCATTTCTGTCATGAGGTGACCAGTCCACAAGCCTTTAACGGTCTTCGTGCACGCGGTCTCAAAGTATTCCGTCCGGAACTCACGACCATGACAGCCGACCATAACACGCCAACCATCGATCAGGACAAACCCGTAAAAGATCCTATTTCCCGTAATCAGTTGGATACATTTGCAAAAAATGCGGCGGAATTCAACATGCCGCTTTATTTCCCGTTGGGACATCAGAAAAATGGTGTTGTGCATATAATCGGACCAGAAAACGGATTTACACAACCGGGTATGACCATCGTTTGTGGTGACAGCCACACTTCTACCCACGGGGCTTTCGGAACCATTGCTTTTGGCATCGGAACATCAGAAGTCGAAATGGTTCTGGCGACACAATGTGTTTTGCAAACCCGTCCCAAAACAATGCGAATCAACTACAACGGCAAACTTGGTCCTGGCGTTTCAGCCAAAGACCTGGCTTTGTATACGATATCTAAACTTACTACCGGCGGCGCTACTGGGTATTTTGTGGAATATGCAGGTGAAGCTATCCGCAATATGACCATGGAAGAACGTATGACCGTTTGTAACCTTTCTATCGAAATGGGTGCACGTGGTGGTATGATTGCTCCCGATGAAACCACATTCAACTATGTAAAGGGACGTGAATTCGCACCGAAAGGAGCTGAATGGGATGAAAAATTAGCTTACTGGAAAACGTTGAAATCAGATAAAGGCGCAAAATTTGACCTGGAACTTGATTTTGATGCTGCTGATATCCAGCCCATGATTACCTACGGGACGAATCCCGGGATGGGAATGGGTATTCAGGAATCAATTCCTACATTGGATCAGATTGATGAGGCAGGTCGCATTTCATTCCAGAAATCATTGGATTATATGGGCTTCCAGCCGGGAGAACAATTGTTGGGAAAACAAATCGATTATGTGTTCCTGGGTAGTTGTACCAATGGGCGCATCGAAGACTTCCGCATATTTGCCAACTACGTAAAAGGTAAAAAGAAAGCCGACAATGTAGTTGTATGGTTGGTTCCCGGAAGCTGGGGAGTTGAAAAACAAATTCGAGAAGAAGGTTTACTGGACATCTTTACTCAAGCCGGCTTCCTGCTGCGTCAACCGGGCTGTTCAGCATGTCTGGCCATGAACGACGACAAAGTGCCGGCCGGCAAATATGCCGTTTCTACTTCAAACAGAAACTTTGAAGGCCGTCAGGGGCCTGGAGCAAGAACTATTCTGGCTGGCCCGCTCGTTGCTGCTGCTGCTGCAATTACCGGTAAAATCACTGATCCAAGAGTTTAATTTTTATTCAAAAACAATTGTATGGAAAAATTTGTAACATTAACATCGACGGTAGTTCCTCTGCCGATCGAAAACGTAGATACTGATCAGATTATACCTGCCCGTTTCCTGAAAGCTACTAATAAAGAAGGTTTCGGCGATAATCTTTTTGCCGACTGGAGATATAACAAAGATGGTAGTCCTAAAGCTGATTTCGTATTAAACAATCCGGTTTATGGAGGTAATATTCTCGTTGCCGGTAAAAACTTCGGTTCAGGTTCGAGCCGCGAACATGCTGCCTGGGCAATTGACGGCTACGGTTTCAAAGTAGTTGTTTCAAGTTTCTTTGCTGATATTTTCAAAAACAATGCTTTAAACAATGGTGTTCTTCCTGTTGTTGTAAGCGCTGAGTTTCTGGCTGAAATTTTTGATGGCGCCAATAAAGATCCAAAGCTGACATTAACAGTTGATCTCGAAAATCAAACCATTAAAAATAATGCAAATGGTAAATCGGAATCATTCGAAATCAATTCATATAAAAAAGAATGTTTGTTGAAAGGGTTGGACGATATTGATTATCTGCTGAGTAAACGGGAATTGATTGAAGCATACGAAGCATCGAGAAAGTAAAACAGCTAAAAAACAGCTTTTCGATTGTAAACTAAAAAACACAAGCATGATAGAAATAATGGATACCACCCTGCGTGACGGGGAACAAACTTCAGGAGTTTCATTTGCAACTACGGAGAAGTTGAGTATTGCCAAACTGCTATTGGAAGAATTGTGCGTTGACAGAATCGAAATTGCTTCGGCAAGAGTTTCTGAAGGAGAATATGTTTCTGTTAAGAAAGTTGCCAAATGGGCTAAAGATCATGGTCATATCGACAAAGTTGAAGTCTTGGGATTTGTAGACGGCAAAACATCGCTTGAATGGATACAAGATGCCGGTTGTAAAGTGTTGAATTTACTTTGTAAAGGATCTGAAAATCATTGTAAATATCAGCTGAGAAAAACGCCGGAAGAGCATTTGGCAGATATAAAACAAGTACTGGCTTTCGCACGTGAGATGCATATCGATGTGAACATCTATCTGGAAGACTGGTCGAATGGTATGCGTAATTCTGAAGATTATGTCTTTTTCATGGTCGATAGTCTGAAAAATGAGTCCATCAAAAGATTCATGCTTCCGGATACGCTAGGTATTTTAAATCCTACGGAAACATTGCAGTTCTGTCTGAAAATGATTGGTCGTTATCCCGAATTGCATTTTGATTTCCACGCACATAACGATTATGATTTAGCTGTTTCTAATGTTTATGAGGCAGTAAAAGCCGGTGTTAGAGGAGTTCACGTAACCATCAACGGACTGGGTGAAAGAGCCGGGAATGCTCCGCTTTCCAGTACAGTTGCTGTCATCCACGATCAACTGAAAAAGAAAACTCGTATTGACGAAAGTAAAATAAACACAGTCAGCAAACTGGTTGAATCTTACTCCGGCATCCGGATCCCTGCCAACAAACCGGTTATCGGTGATAATGTTTTCACACAGGTTGCTGGTATTCATGCAGATGGAGACAACAAACACAACTTGTATTACAACGACTTACTGCCCGAACGTTTCGGTCGGGAAAGGGTATATGCACTGGGCAAAACATCCGGAAGAGCCAATATCCTGAAAAATCTGCAGCAATTAGGTATTGAACTCGACAATGAGATGATGGCGCTGGTAACACAGCGTGTTATCGAATTGGGAGATAAAAAAGAGATGGTCACCATTGATGAGTTGCCTTATATTGTCTCTGATGTAATCAAAAGCGCCAACGATCAGCATTTGATCAGAATTCTCAATTACAGTTTGTCAATCACCAACGGTTTACGTCCGATGGCCAGTGTAAAGCTGGAAATCAGAGGAGAGGTATACGAACAATCGGCAGCAGGTGATGGACAGTACCACGCTGTCTCTAAAGCACTGTACAAAATCTACAAATCATTGAATAAACCGACACCTGAATTGTTGGATTATGAAGTGGTGATTCCTCCGGGAGGAAAAACAGATGCTATCGTACAAACAATTATCACCTGGCAGTATGATGGCAAAACGTTCAAAACAAGAGGTTTGGATGGTGACCAAACAGTAGCTGCCATTAAAGCAACAGAAAAAATGCTGAATATTATCGAGAGTGGTGATATTCCGGTGAAACAGTGTTAATTATATAATTATTTGATAACCATATAAGTCATATAAGTTACATATAAGCATTAAGTATATAAATATCTCAAAATTAATTACTTGCTTATATGTAACTTATATGACTTATATGGTAAATTTAAAATTAAAATGAGTAAAGTATTAAACATCGCGGTATTAGCGGGCGACGGAATCGGCCCGGAGATTGTAAAGCAGGCTTTGGACGTAACCAAGGCAGTTTGTAAAAAATTTGGTCATACGCTGAATTACGAAGAAGGCATCACCGGCGCCTGCGCTATTGATGCTGTTGGTGAACCTTACCCGAAAGCAACGCACGAATTGTGTATGCGTTCTGATGCTGTTTTATTCGGAGCCATCGGTGACCCAAAATACGACAATAACCCATCAGCGAAGGTGCGTCCGGAACAGGGACTGCTCAAAATGCGCAAAGAACTGGGATTATACGCCAACATCCGTCCGGTAAGCACATTCCCATCTTTAATTCACAAGTCTCCTTTACGTGCCGATTTGGTTGAAGGGGCTGATTTCATGTGCATCCGCGAACTGACCGGTGGCATGTATTTCGGTCGCCCACAGGGTCGCTCCGAAGATGGTAATACTGCTTATGATACCTGCGTTTATACCCGCGAAGAAGTGGAACGCATCATGCACTTAGCCTACAAATATGCCGGTCAGCGTCGCAAAAAAGTGACTATGGTTGATAAAGCCAATGTGCTGGCATCAAGCCGTTTGTGGAGACAGGTAACCCAGGAAATCGCACCACAATATCCTGATATAGAGACAGAATACATGTTCGTGGACAATGCTGCCATGCGCATCATCCAATGGCCTAAAAGTTTCGATGTATTAGTGACTGAAAATCTTTTCGGAGACATCCTGACGGATGAGGCTTCTGTAATCACCGGTTCGCTGGGCATGCTTCCTTCTGCTTCGATTGGTATTCATACTTCGGTCTTTGAACCTATTCACGGATCTTATCCGCAGGCTGCCGGTAAAAATATTGCCAACCCATTGGCTACAATTCTTTCAGCAGCATTGATGTTCGAATATGCTTTCAACATGATGGAAGAAGGTGCCTTAATACGCGAAGCCGTAGCTGCCAGTATGGATGCTAAAGTGGTTACCGAAGACATCGCCGGTGATGGAAAAGCCTATTCTACTTCTGAAGTTGGGGAGTGGGTGGTAAACTTTATTGAAGGGAAATAGTTAAATATTCAAGCGGAAAACTGAAAGCGGAGAGCGGAGAGCAATATAAAATCGCTTTTCGTTTTCAGTTTTCAATTTTCCGCTTTTAACTTACCTTCCCGCCTGCCGAATGTAATTCTTCAGTTCTTCGTTGAACTCGTCTTCTTCAAGCAAATCTTCGAGATTGATATGTAAGCGGTATCTCCAGCTGAATCTGGAATTAGAGGGCACATTGATTCTTTCCTCATGCGGGTTTTCTCTTCTTATTTTGTCGGATATGCTGAGTAAATCCTGCATTTGAAAAACAGCCCACATGGCTGGTGAATACAAGTGCTGCACCAGTATATCACGGCAAATCCACCATTCGCAGAAATATGGCGCTTCTCCCCAATGTCCGAGTTGTTGGTTATAAAATCGTTGTGTTACTCCCCTGTCCTCTTCCCACCAGCCACGTATCGTACTCATATCGTGGGTTGAAGGCGTTACAACCGATAAATATGGCGCATCAGCCGGATGGAAAAACTCTATTTTATTTGTTTTAGGAGCACGTTGCACTTCCAGACTCAGAATACCCAATTCCTGCATCACATCTGTAACACACTGCGTCATCATACCCAGGTCTTCACCACATATAAGCATATTGGTTGAACGTTTAAGTGCCGGCAATTTTTCCATACCCGATTTATACCAATGTGCATCCTGTCGCCTGAAGAAATAATCCACATAAATTTCTTCTAATTTTTGCTTGGTATTTACATCCAAATCCCGGAAGGTCTTGAGCGATTGCATGCCGAAACGCGGATAGAATTGCGTACCGTTACTACCTTCTACTTCAAAGAACAAGACATTCGATATCAGATCAAACAAGCCCCATTTGACACTTTCGCTGATAGAACCCTCCAAAAACATCTTCTCCACGTCCTGCTGCCCCGTATACTGAGGTTTCAACCGTAACACCCATCCATCTTCAATCTGAAGACAATTAGCCTTTACCCAAACTGCATCATCACCGAATATCTCCCAAAGCACATTGTCAGTAATGTAAGGTTTGCAAAAACGATTGTAATCGAACCAAATTCCTTTTTCCTGAAATTCATTGATGTGTACCGGTATAGAAGGATACAAATGCCCCATGATGCCCTCGACCTGATTCATCGGGATTTGCCAGATGCGGAAGAATCCGAGGATATGGTCGATTCGGAACGTATCGAAATAATTTGACATTTGGGCAAAGCGTTTTTTCCACCAGTCGAAACCGGAACGCTGAATGGCTTCCCAGTTGTATGTTGGCAGCTCCCAGTTTTGCCCCTTCACCGCGAACATATCGGGCGGCGCGCCGGCCTGTCTGTCCAGATTGAACAATTCCGGATTTGCCCATGTATCCACTGAGTTACGGTTTACCCCGATCGGGATATCCCCTTTCAGCACCACTCCGTTGGCATGGGCATAATCATGTGCTTCCGATAATTGTACGTGCAAATGATACTGGATAAAATAATTTGTTACGATGGCATCATAATGGGGACTCTCCGGTGAGCAAAGTATGTTCAAATGTTCAGCATCAAAAACAGCATACTCTTTCCATTGCCGGTAATCCGGGGTACCATATAAATCCCGCAACACACAAAATGCGGCATAAGGTTCCAGCCAGTATTTGTTTTCTTCAAAGAATATTTCAAACCCTTTGGTTTTCAGAAATTTAACCTGCTGATTCTTACATAATTCCTTCGCATATTCCAGTTTGAAGTTCACTACCTCGAGAAATTCAACCAATTCTTTAGCATTCAGTTCAGCCTGCTTTTGTTTATATGCTTTTTGCAAAGGATGAGCAACCGGCAATTTTCCCATAGCCGGCAAATTCAGAAAAAGCGGGTTCAAAGCAAAGGCAGTAATTGCGGCATAAGGAAGCACATCTGCATCGGTGTGAGTTCCAATTGTATCATTCAACGGCAATACCTGTATAAGTTTCAATCCGACTTTGGCTGCCCAATCGATGAGCAATTTTAAATCTCCAAAATCGCCTACACCAAAACTTTTCTTCGTTCGGATACTGAAGACAGGCAATCCGACACCCGCACCTCGAAATTTCTCACCTTCCATTCTTACAAAACCATCGTGATGCATCACCATGCTTTTTTTGTCATTCATCACATAGGTCACCCGGTCAGGTCCGCTTTCAAAATAGCAGAAATGCTTATCTTCCGCATCATAAAAGCCGTATTTATAATGTACCTCACCCTGACATTTCGACAATTCAAGCCTGACTTCCCAATAATCATCCTGTTTATTCAGCAAGACCGGTTTTTGTGTCGACCAGTTTCCCAATGCCTTACAATCCCCCACTACACACAACACATGATTTTTATTCAATAAAGGAGCTTTCACACGGAAAAGATGCGTGTATTTTGTGGTGACTTTTAATTCTGTCACCGGATGTTCATCTTTCAGCAGCACTTTACTAAAAGGAGCTGTCAGAAAAGTATTTTCGAGTGTATTGGGAGCATTCCAGTGATCGTAACAAAAAATATAACCAAATCCATTGAGTTCAACATTCGGTTTTCTGTTAGCATCCCATTCTTCGGTATATTGTCCGGTATTTTCATTCAGCAGGATGTATTTATACTGAAGAAGTTTCAGTTCTTCGGAAGAAACATCCACCGCTCCCGACCAGTTTTCAGGGAATGCGAAACCAAGGCTGAGCGCTTTTGTATAATCGCCGCTACCCAAGGCCGGAATATTCCCCGAGACCAATATTCGTTGTCCCCAAAAGGTATGGTATTGAATTTTAAAATGTATCTTCATTGATCACGGATTATTACACAGATTTTCCCCTTCGGTAGAAATGACAGTCAAGAACTGTCATTCTGAGCAGAGCGAAGAATCTAATATTTTATTTCGGGCAATAGTTATTTTCAGATTCAAAAATATACTGAATAAGGGCAATAACGCAGCAGATGATAAAAAAAGTGATAAAAATACATTTCAAACGTTTGCAAGAAACCAAATAAAATAAAAAAAATTTATTTGAGATTCTTTTAGGGATTTAGGGGATAAAATTGTACTTTTGCAAAAAAAATACAAAAACATTCTTTACACACGATTCATGACCGCACCAACGTCACAATTCAAGGTATTTTCAGGCACAAACAGCCGGTATCTTGCAGAAAAAATTTGTAAAAGTCTGGGCTCTCCACTCGGGAATATGATAGTAGAACATTTCGCCGACGGAGAGTTTGCCGTTTCTTACGAGGAGTCAATCCGCGGACAATACATCTACCTGATTCAGTCAACTTTTCCGAATTCAGATAATCTGATGGAGTTGTTGCTGATGATTGATGCAGCTAAAAGAGCCTCTGCCTACAAGATTATTGCTGTTATCCCCTACTTTGGTTGGGCGCGACAAGACAGAAAAGACAAAGCACGGGTTTCCATTGGTGCAAAGCTAATCGCGGATTTATTGAGTGTTGCCGGCATTGACCGGGTAATTACAATGGATTTACATGCCGATCAAATTCAGGGATTCTTTAATGTGCCGGTTGACCACCTCTATGGTTCCCGCATCTTTATTCCTTATATTGAATCGCTGAAGCTGGAAAATTTAGTCATAGCCTCACCGGATGTAGGTGGGTCGAAACGTGCGGGGACTTATTCCCGTCATTTAGGCGTTCCTATGGTACTTTGCCACAAAACCCGTGAAAAAGCCAATGTAGTAGGCGAAATGCGTATCATTGGAGATGTTGAGGGCAAGGATGTAATCATTGTTGACGATATGGTAGATACAGCCGGAACACTTTGTATGGCTGCCGACCTGATGAAAGCCGGAGGAGCCAATTCTGTAAGGGCAATCGTGACACACGGCGTAATGTCGGGTGCAGCATCAGAGAGAATCATGAATTCTTCTTTAACAGAAATTGCATTTACTGATTCTATTCCATTCGACTGCAAAAGATGTGAGAAAGTCAGGATTCTGTCCTGTGCCGATATGTTTGCCGATACCATTGAGAGAGTGCAGACGCACCGGTCGATTTCGGAGCAATACATCATTAAATAAAATTGGTTTTGACCCTATGTAACAAGAAATACCGATGCTCCGCAGGCGAATTGCAGATAATCTGTAGACTGATTACAGATAATCCGCGGACCGGTTGCAGATAATCCGTAAATTGGTTGCAGATAATCCGCAGAGGGTTTATCGATAATCCGTAGATTGGTTGCAGATAATCTGTAACAACCATTTTAAAGGCTTATTCGGAGAATTACCAGTAAGCATTCACTTAGATCCCTCACTACCGTTCGGGATGACAACGATTGAGTAAGGTCAAATACGTCGCACTATCTTTCCATTTATAATTAGATTCTTTACGGCGACGCTTCGGGAACCATAGCACCCGTCGCTGCAAAAATAGAATAGTTTTTGCAGACTTCTGCCGACGGGCAATATTAATAAAGTGAAAATTGTCATCCCGAACGGAAGTGAGGGATCTAATTTTCTACTACTGATTCGCATTATTAACTTATTAAAAGAAAAGCCGGCTAATGAGTCATTCAATTAGCCGGCTTTTCTTTTAATAAGAATAGACTTTACTTTTTCGCTTCCTTCACCAAATAAATATAAGTCGGGAAGTGGTCACTGAAACCATTCTGGAAATGACCGCCACTGAAAGTCCGGAAAGGATAACCTTTATATCTGCCTGTTTTCTGAATCAGGAAATCACGGTTGAAGACTTCCGCTTTGTAAAATTTAAGCGAACTGTAATCGTTTCCGAGTAATGAATGACTGACGATGATTTGATCGAACAAATTCCATTTACCCTGATAACAAAGCGAACCGATACCTTTGGCGTATTTCTCCCACATCGGGTTAAACAATCCGCCGGGAGCTACTTCCTGAACCGTTCTTTTGGCATCAAGCACAACCGCGCAACTCGGATCTACCGGGTCGTCATTCAGGTCACCCATAATAATAACATGATAACCGGGATCGACGCGAATCAGTGAATCGTGCAGGTGTCTGACAACCGAAGCAGCCAATTCTCTTGAAACAGATGACTTATCTCCCCGACGTGATGGCCAGTGACTAACTAAAACAGCCACTTTCTCACCAGTAATCTTACCTTCTACCAACAAGACATCCCTTGTTCGGAAAGAAGTATCAGTAACCCCCATCTCGATTCCTTTGGCATAAGGAAAAGGATGTGTGCTGCTGGTTACATACTGAAAACGAGTGGAGTCATACAATAACCCGACATCAATTCCACGCCAGTCGGGCGAATCGTAATGCACGATTTTCATCCCCCTGCCTTTTAGTGGTTTAGTCGCAATCAAGTCCTCCAGCACTTTCCTGTTACCAATTTCCGAAACACCCACCACTGCAAGACCACCAAAATCTTTGGCAATCTCATTCAGGGTAAACGACATGTTAGTCAGCTTTTTCTCATATTTATCCATGGTCCACGCATTAGATCCGCTTGGAGAGAACTCAACATCTCTCAACGAATCAGTGCTTAAAGGATGATACAGGTTTTCGAGGTTATAAAAACCAACCGGATAAACCTGGTATTGCTGACCGCCGGTAGTTGTGGTAACAACCTGTTGAGCCGATTTACATGAAACGGCAAACAGGATGATTAGGGCGAGAAATGCCGAAAGTCGAAGTGCTTTTATCATTTGAACTTAATTTTTTCACTAACAAGTCGTCTGAAGCCCTGTTAGGAATTTATAAATTATTCCGCAACAATTTCAACAGCGCCACCACTAACAGTCTCAGGCGTATTACCTTTATAATTTGTCAATTTAGCCTTAACTTTTACTTTATCTCCTACTTTAATGGAAGCTGCATCAGTTCCTTTAACTCTATAAGCCAAAAACAAATCAGAACCACCTTTTGTATCGTTCATATAGAACGTTATGTTTTTATATTGATCTGTATATGCCTCTTTAATAGATGTTACGTAGCCATAAACAGTAGCTTCCGCGCTTGATTTCGCATCTGCTTTCAATGACGCTGCTGCATCGTATGCTTGTTGAGTAGTCATATTATCGGTTACAGCAACATCATCTAAACCCTGTAACACTATTTCAACTCCATCTAAATAGGCTTTTTCGATATTTACAACGCCACTAATACCGCAATATTTTTCAACTACACCATATATTTTTAATTTTTTACCTAAATTAGTAGGGTTATTCGAAAGATTAATCAAATTAGAAAAATTACCCAACTTGATGGAAATAACGGCATACGTGTCTGTATTATCTGCAGTAGCAGCCAATAACACATTATTTACATCAGCAGGGCTTGTCCCAATTACAAACTGAGGATTATTAGCAAAAACATAAGAACCCACTATATAAGCCTCGACCCAATATTTTGCCGTTCCTTTATCTTTTTCAGGCAAAGTGCCATTCGTTTTCATGTCTAAAAGCTGTTGAGTATTGTATGGACTTGCTTCTGTACCGTCACCATCACCACCTCCTGTTGAGCCAATATTCACAGTAACAGCACATTCAGCAGTAAAGATATCAGCTGTAGCAGTAATTTTTGCAGTACCATTACCTACAGCGGTGACAATAGCAGTTAAACCATCTCCGGTTACAGTTGCAACAGCACTATTTGAACTAGCCCAAACAATGGTTCCTTTTGCTTCCGCAGGCGCCAGGGTTGCAGTTAATGTATCGGTTTGACCTTCCTCTGTAAGTGTTAAAGTTCCCGGATCTATAGCAATACCGGTAATAGCTACTTCTTTTTCACATGAGCTAAACAATACGGCAAATACCGTAACTGTAATAAATAATAAAAATTTTGATTTCATAGGGATAAAAATTTATAAATTATTGAATACTTAATTAATTATTGAATTGCAGGTCACTGCGATTTCTGATTGTTATTTGCAGATTATCGAAATACTGACTGAGGATTGCTGTTACAGTACCCATACCTGCCGGTACTGTATCACCTGCAAAGTTAGCGTAACCCGAAGTGCGTACATCTATTTGAGAACCACCAACATTGAGTTTTACCGTGCCGGTTGCTGGATTATAGCCACATAATAGCGGAGCAAATTGACTACCGACATAACTCTCTACAAAACTTACATTTTCTAAACGCACCAGGGTATTACGAACATTTTCCGTACTTACAGGAATTTTAGTGTATGTTTTGCAAAGTGATTGAACTTTCAACGTATCGGGAGCATCATTACGGTAAATATTTTCTTCAAAATAACGCGGAGTGAGTCGACTCATCCCGTAATTAATCCCTTTAACTGTAGTATTCTCACCACACTTATCTTTGTTATAACTAACAGAACGACTTACAACAGGTGCACCAATTTGATAGGCTCCGTAATATTTTCCCATGGAGAGATTATCCAATTCCACAATTACCTGTTGTCCCACAGTGAATTGCGCAAATACTCCCGTTAAATTCACAATAACAAGGATGGCTCCTGTTTCGTCCTGCAAGTATAATTGTTTATAGATATTACCGCTTTCATCATTTCCTACGACCGTAGCTTTCAGGCATTTTCCGACAATCCCTACTTCGGAAAAGGTCGCAATCTTACGCACTTTTGCTTCATGTTCAAATTCTGATAAAAATTCGTTCGCACGAGCAGGGTTTTGCAAATAACCAAAGTTGTTGTTGGTTTCTGAAGCCGTACTAGCTTTAATCATCGGTTCCGTCAAGGTTTTGAGATCGGCGATCGAAATCACTGTACTCAAGGATTCGTACTTTGGAATAGAAAGCTTCGGCTCATCGTAGTTTCTTTTATCATCGCAAGCGGCAAATGCTACTATCATCAATACGCTTACTAAATAAATATATTTTTTCATACGCAAATAATTTGTTTTTAAAAGTCGTTTAAAACTTGCATGTCAAAATTTCATCAACATAAATATCTTGTATAATCATGCTTGTTTCTAACTTCTTCTGATTTTAATTTTTACTTATATATTAGAACTTATATGCAACATTTAAGAATAAATTAAATCCCTGCATGTAATAAAATTTTGGAGGAAACTTATTCAAATTCTGTAGATCTATAACTTCTCCTCCATCAGAAGAGACTAGAGGAAGACGTCCTTGTTCGTAACCACCTGTTCTCACTCCCCTATTATTCAACACATTCACGGCACTAAGATTAAAATTTAACTGACGGCCACCATCCAGATACAATAATTTACTAATGGAAATATCCATGGTTATGGCATCATCCAATTGGGTTTGCGCAATCCAGTTGTTTACAGTTGCTTCTCTTAGCGCAACTGAATAACCGGCATCTGTAGCAGCTTGTCTCACACTTGTAATAACAGAAGGAGTCCGTTGGATATAAGAAGGATCAAGGTAGTTGTTAGCAACACCGTTCAGGTTGATTTCAAACCACCAGAAATCCCAGAAATATTGTACACCAAAAGTACCTGCAATTTCAGGAGAACCTCCCACATGATATCCATTTATTGCTACCCCTTCATTGATATCTTCTCCGGAGCCATTTTCATAACGAACAGTCCCCATCGGATTTTTGGTATAGGTAAACTGTGACCAGGTACCAGCAAGTGAAAGTGTAACATTTTTAACAACATTGTATTTTACTGCAGCTTCAGCACCAAAATTTCGTTTACTTACATCAGAAATACTGTGGTGTACAAACGTCCTGTATGAATCGTTGTAGTAGGAAATTTTCTGAATACCCTTTTGATAATCTGTAAAGAATCCCGAAATACGACCATTGATTTTAGGATAAGTAAATACATAATTGATATCTGCTGAACTGATAATTTCCGATTCGAGTCCCGGTGCTGCTTCGTCAGAAATTCGTGGCGTAGTATAGGCATCATAAGGCAGTGGTGCCTGTGTTTTGAACATACCATTCACGGAGAAAAGATTACGTCCATCCATCTTGTAAACAATGCCGGCTTTTACAGCTGGATCGATGAAAGTATGTACCTGTCCTTTGCCATAAGAACTCTGGGGATAACGGCCATTTTTCATTTGTCCGTCTCTGAAATAAGAAGTGGCAGAAAGTTTGGCTGCATAGAAAAACTCCCAGTACTGGTAATTGTGATGCATTTGTGCCCAGAGATTACCATTGGTAACGTTCATGTGATAGTTATATCCAAATATATCACCTTCCCTTACTCTTCTGTTGGGATTCAACAAATTATTTTGTTTAACATCCTGATTCCCCGGAAAATCACGTTCACCATATTTATCAATATCAATCAAATAATTGGCACCCAACAAGTCGGCTACTACATCGAATGTTTTACCCAACGTATAACGGGCATCTAAACCAGCAACAAAAGTAACCTCCTCACTCAATTTCTTTTCAAGCGTTGTATTGAAACTGGTCTCAATGGCATCATTACGTCGCTCTTCAACGATGTATAATGCAGATTGGTTTTCTCCGTATAAATTATTATTGCGGTTTGCTTCGTAAATTTCATTCCAGTCAAGCTGACTTCTACCTCGTTCTGTTCCTTCACCTGAACCTGTCCAAAACTTCGCATCAGCAATATATTTTGGATCATGGGTGTCATATGTAGATGCAGTATATGAAGGCAAATAACGATAATAATCAGGACGAGGATCTGTTGCATTATTAAACCAGTTTAACGCAGTCGAACCATAGCGGTTGTAGTTAAATGCCAATCCTGAAGTCAGTTTATTCAGGCGGTCAATTTTCCAGATATGCGATAAAATTACGGTCGGATCGTAGCTGGTAACCACACGTTGGTTGCGTTTGCTGCCATCAGGCATATATCCCCAGTAAGAGTTGTACAAATTATTCCCGGTTAACGTGTAGGCTTCCTGCACAGAAGCCGATTGTTGTGCCCTTTGTACCGGAGAACCGAAAGTTGTCAGAGACAAGCTTTGTTTGCCATTGTCCCATTGTTTTTCTGCTCCAAAGAAATAGGCTAAGTTATGATAAAAAGTACCTTCCACACTTCCCTCGTAGGCATAACGACCACCTAACAAAGCTGAGAAAGCCCAACCATTGCGGTTAAGACCTGTGTGATGCGACAACATCATACGTTGCTGATAGTTTCGATTGGTATAAGTGAGTGTTGCTTTTGTCCCCCGGGCAAAACTACCGGCCCGCAAGTCATAATTTTGTGCTCCGGCCAAGTCACCAAAGGAAAACAGACTTGCCTGCAAATAATCCTGTGTCGTGGCATTGCGGGTAGCATCATTCATTCCACCAATCATCGAATAATTGAAATTACCCCGAATCATGGAGTTGAACTGAATCCCGTTCAAATAAGTTTGCTCGAACTTGTTTTTATAGCCACGCGGATTAAACCGGAAAGCAGACAGTTGAAAGCCGACTTCAGAAAGAAACGGGTCGTTCGAAAAAGTAGCCAGCGTACTGAAATTCTGCCCGGCTAAATCCGCATTCTCATCCTGGGTCGATTCATCAATGGCACTTAATTCAAAGCTATTCTCTTTTTGAAAATCCCTGCGGATATTATCCACATTCTCCTGTGCAAACCCTGTATTCAAAACAGCGCTTATCACAACAACCGAGAGTAAACGATAATTCATGTTATATATGTTCTAAATTTAATTTTTTGTCTTCAGTCTACAGTCATTGTTTTCCGTTTTCCGCTTTCCGCTTTCCGCTATTCACCGTCATTGCGAGCGAAGCGAAGCAACCTCCTGATTCACTATCCACTAACTAAAGCCCCCACTGCCCCGGATTATTCTGCTGTTTAACCTGGTCTGAAACCTTGGGGAAAAATTCAAATCCCGTCAACGCTTCAATCTCAGCCACCGTTTTACAAATAGATCGTGGTGGTTCAATATCTCCGTAGGATCTGTGTTCCACCCAGAAACCAATACTTTTCAACTCATCATCACTACAATTAACAACCGCCTTACCCGTAGAACCTGTCTTTGTCCGAAGCAACACCTTGAAATAATGTGTTGGCAAGGGAATACTATTACCTGCACCATCATAAGTTGATTTAGTCGAACTTTTATCAAAGTATGCTCCTGTAACTACAAACAACGTATCATTACAATTGTTTTCGCGCACTTTTATTTCTAAGTTTGCCCACATATCCCGGTTCAACCTGTCAAGCTGTGGAGTCATGTTCGACATATAAAATGTCTGTACATTCATTTCTCTGTTTGCCAGCCGATCCGCCGATGGTAACTGATGACCTCTGTCATATCTGTCTCCGTAAGACCTCGAAACACAATCAGCCTGAAAATAACTATCTATGTTAGGATCAAAACCCCATTCATCCGTCCTGTCTACGTTTTTTTTCAGATAGGAATCATGTATCGGATATGCAACCCACAATGCTGCTTTCTTTGATTTATCAAAACAAAGCGAATAATTTCTTATTGTCCTGTTGTTGAGTGTTGTATAATGAGTTACATACTGAAAATCATCATGTTCTTTATAAGTAGGCGTTTCGGTAAAACTTGAAAAAGAAGGTGTCTGAACAAAAGAAGCCTGAGTCAGCGTCAAGACCCTGGAATCTTTGCCGTCAAATGTCAATACTATTGTTGCAATACGATCTTCTGAACTTGTATTATTCCGGCAATAAACTGTCAGCAAGTTATCCCCGTCGGTAATGAAACCAGAAACCTGAGATAAATTTTGATTCGATTTGCTGAATGAGCACCACGATGCACCTTCTTCTATCTTTGCCGTCCATCCGGAACCTTGCTTCCCACTGATGGTAATTGCAGCTGAACCTCCTGTTGACCCTACAACAGAAGTTTTTTCCCAATAAGCGCTGTTGAGTACATAAATATCATCACCACACGCGTTCAAACAAGCAACCAAAATAAAAAACAGCATCAATCTGATTTTGCTGTATTGTGTTTTATAGTTCAATATCATTTAACAGTCTATCTCATCAGCCCTCCATTGGTCTGATTAATTATTGAAACACAAACAGAAAAATCCAATCACACATCATCTACCTGATAATCAACACTAAAATTTCTTTATTATCATATAGAGAATTAAAAAGAAAAAGGTCTGCAAGATACGATATTTTTCAATTTAAACAAGCGAACTGTATAATTTGTTTATGAATATTAGATTTTGATTTTTTGCGTGGTTTAATATGACTATATTTTATTAAAACACCTGCTTGTACTCATCAATAAAATAATTAACTTTGCGGTAAACAAATAAACGATTCTAATGGACTATCCGACATTACAGGGAAAACTGATTATGCCTGAATATGGGCGAAATATACAGCAGATGGTTAAACACGCTATGACGATTGAAGATCGCGAAGAGCGTACTCGTTGCGTGAAAACCATCATCAACACCATGGGTAATTTATTCCCCTATCTGAGGGATGTGAATGATTTCAAACACAAATTATGGGATCATGTGGCGATTATGTCAGATTTTCAGCTAGATATAGATTATCCGTATGAAATTTTGAAAGCGGAGAATTTATACACCAAACCGGAGAAAGTTCCTTATAAAAGTCACAGAATGCGCTATCAGCATTATGGCATCACCCTGGAAAAAATGATTGAACGGGTAGCCGACTACGAAGAAGGAGAAGAAAGAACCGAGTTAATTCGTTTGATTGCCAACCAGATGAAGAAGTGCTTCCTGGCCTGGAACAAAGAAGTAGTTGATAACCGTAAGATATTTGAAGACTTACGTGAATTATCACACGGAAAACTGGATTTTACCGATGACACATTCAAACTGGTTGAATCGAAAGACGTTCTTCACAACAAGAAAAACAAACAGCAGCAGCAACAACAAAGAAAAAAATAATGGCCTCATTTAAGATCAAAGGTAAACAAAAGCTCTCCGGAGAAATTACCCCGCAGGGAGCCAAAAACGAAGCTTTACAGGTGATTTGTGCTGTTTTGCTGACTGACAAGGAAGTCATCATCAACAACATCCCGGATATCTTAGATGTCAATAACCTGATTTGCTTATTGAAAAAAATGGGTGCTGAAGTCAGACAACTTAGTCGGCATAGTTATGCTTTCAAGGCGCAAAAGGTAAATTTTGACTATTTGCAGACTCCTGAGTTTTACTCCAAGAGCGCTTCTTTAAGAGGGTCTGTCATGATTGTGGGACCGCTTGTCGGGCGTTATAAGCAGGCTGTCATCCCTAAACCGGGCGGTGATAAAATCGGAAGACGCCGACTCGACACTCACTTCATCGGTATTCAAAAGCTGGGTGCTGATTTCCGCTACGATCCGGATAAGAAATTATATGAAATCAAAGCTGAAAAGCTATCCGGCAGTTACATGCTGCTTGATGAAGCATCGGTAACCGGAACTGCCAACATCATTATGGCCGCCGTACTGGCAGAAGGCACAACCACTATTTACAATGCAGCCTGCGAACCATATGTGCAACAGCTTTGCAAAATGCTCAACCGGATGGGGGCCAACATTTCAGGCATCGGATCCAACTTTTTGACCATCGAAGGTGTTACAAAACTAAATGGTTGTGAACACAACATTCTGCCTGACATGATTGAAATTGGCAGTTTTATCGGTTTAGCTGCCATGACTGGCTCGGCCATTACCATAAAAAATGTGGCTTATGATGAGTTGGGAATTATTCCCGATAGTTTCAGAAAGCTGGGCATTGAGATTGAACGCAGGGGAGATGATATTTTTGTACCTGCCCATTGTTGTTATACCATCGAATCTTTTATCGACGGTTCGATTATGACGCTGGCGGATGCGCCCTGGCCCGGGTTAACGCCTGACCTGTTGAGCGTATTTCTGGTAGTAGCTGCTAAGGCAAAAGGGAGCGTACTGATTCACCAGAAAATGTTTGAGAGCAGACTTTTCTTCGTGGATAAACTGATTGATATGGGCGCGCAGATTATCCTTTGCGATCCGCACCGTGCTACCGTAATCGGACAGGGGGAAAACCTGCACCTGCGGGCTGCCCGGATGACTTCTCCGGATATCCGTGCCGGAATTGCGTTGCTGATCGCCGCTTTATCGGCCGAAGGTACCAGTATCATCGACAACATCGACCAAATCGACCGGGGGTATCAGGATATCGACATCCGGCTGAGGGCGTTGGGAGCTGATATTGAAAGAATTGAGAGTTAACAGATAATATATTCAACCCTTTAAATTATCGGATTTATGCTGGACAAAAAGATTGTGGATTTGATTAACAGTCAAATCAATAAAGAGTTTTACTCTTCGTTTTTCTATTTAGACATGGCAAATTATTACACCGATCAGAGTCTGAACGGTTTCGCCAACTGGTTTAACATCCAAACGCAGGAAGAATATGCGCATGCCATGCTTTTTCTTCAATATTTACAATTGAACGGAGAAAAGGTAGTGTTGGAAGCCATCGAAAAGCCGGCGGTTGTTTTTAAAAGTCACAAACATCCGCTAACAGCTGCTTACGATCATGAATTGTTGGTAACCAAATCTATCAACGAAATTTACGCGGTAGCTTTTGAGCTGAAAGATTTTAAAACCATGCAGTTCCTCGACTGGTTCGTGAAAGAACAGGCTGAAGAAGAACAAAACGTGGACGAGCTCTGCAAACGTTTCGACCTATTTGGAGGCGATGCACGTGGTTTGTATATGCTGGATCAGGAATTGGCAGGTAGAACGTTTACGCCGCCGTCATTAGTGATTTAAATGCATCGGATTTTCGTCGTAGAGACGCCCTATTAGGGCGTCTCTTTTTTTATCCAGACACCTTTCATTAGGTGTTTGGCAAAAATAATTGATATTTCACGCATTTGAAAAATTTAAGACGCCCTAATAGGGCGTCTCTACAATTTGTTTGATTTGCCCTATCACCTCCTGCGCGAATTGCTCTGCTTCTGCAGTTGTTCCGGCTTCGGAATAGATACGAATAATCGGTTCTGTATTTGATTTCCGCAAGTGTACCCATCCTGTCGGGAAGTCGATTTTTACCCCATCAATATCATTTACTTCATACTGCTGATATTTCTCCTTAATTTTTGCGAGAATATTATCTACGTCAATCTGCGGGGTGAGTTCAATTTTATTTTTCGAAATGAAGTAATCGGGATACGTCCTTCTTAATTCTGAGACTTTCTTTCCTGATTTAGCCAGCCAACTAAGGAACAAGGCAATACCCACCAGTGCATCCCTTCCGTAATGACTGGCCGGGTAAATAACACCGCCGTTACCTTCACCGCCAATCACGGCATTCGTCGCTTTCATTTTGGCAACTACGTTGACTTCTCCAACGGCTGCTGCATTGTATTCCATGCCATAACGTTGTGTAACATCCCGCAGGGCGCGACTGGAACTGAGGTTTGAAACCGTATTACCCGGAGTATTTTGCAAAACATAATCGGCTATTGCAACCAGGGTATATTCTTCACCAAACATAGAACCATCTTCGGCAATGATGGCCAAACGGTCGACATCCGGATCAACGACAAAACCCACATCAGCTTTTCCCGATTTCATCAGATTGGAAATATCCGTAAGATGCTCCGGTAGCGGTTCCGGATTGTGCGGAAAATGACCGGTCGGGTCACAATATAATTTTTCGACTTGTTTAACACCCAATGCTTCCAATAACACTGGCAAGGCAACACCTCCTACTGAATTCACACAATCAATAGCCACCGTGAATCCAGCTTTGCGGATGGCTTCCACATCAACCAAATCCAGCGCCAGCAAACTTTCAACATGTTTCTGCGTATACGTATCGTTTTCTGTTAGTTTTCCCAGTTGATCCACTTCAGCAAACACGAAATCATCATCAGCTGCTTTCTTCAACACATCTTCACCCTGGGCAGCATTCAGAAATTCACCTCTTTCATTCAACAACTTCAGGGCGTTCCATTGTTTGGGGTTATGACTTGCCGTCAGGATAATACCACCGGCAGCTTGTTCCATTGTAACCGCCAACTCGGTCGTCGGCGTAGTAGCCAGTCCAATGTTCACCACATCAAAACCCATTCCCAGCAGGGTACCGATAACTACCTGTCCAACCATCTCGCCGGAAATGCGGGCATCCCGTCCCACTACTATCTTATTAGAATCGATGGTTTTGTTTTCACGAATGTGGCGCGCATAAGCAGCCGTAAAACGAACAATATCGAGGGGACTCAACCCCTCGCCGACAGTGCCCCCGATGGTGCCCCGAATGCCGGAAATTGATTTTATTAAAGTCATGTTTTCGTATTTATAATAAAATTATGTTGATTAATTAGTGGTTAGCAGATAGTGGTTAGTGGTTAGTTAGTTTAAGAGTTTAAAGTATAAAGAGGACTTCGTTAATCGCTATTCGTTATTAGCTATTCGCTATTCGCTTTCCGTTCTCCGCTTTCCGCTAAATTAGTACTTACTTATTCTGATATTAATATCATAACCTACAGGAGTTGCGGGTCTGCTGAATTTCGACATACCGATTTTCGATGGTACAATCAGTTTCGCTTCCGCGTTATTGAATTTCATATAACGAACGGCCTCATGCCAGGCTGCACAGGCCTGAGATAAATCCAGGTAGTTAAATTGCAATGGATTCGGGTAGTTTACAGAACTCTGACTTGAAATCGTATCTGCTTTCACTCCCAGTGTATACTCATCAAAGCGCGGAACAATCACATCGCCTGCAATTGCACTGTCACCTTCATTTACAGTATCACCCTGTTTTGTCAACCGAAAATACAAGCCGGTTTTACTCTTGTAATAAACCTTGTCGGGCCACGGGAAAGTCGGCATTACCGTTACAACCTGAATCTGCTGACGTGAAATAAAGTCAGCAATCAACTCCCGTTCGGCTTTCAACTCTTCAGCATAAGTAACATTGTCGTCCTTACAGGCAACAAATAAAAGCGCCACTATGAGTGCAAAGAAGATATTCTTAAGAAAGTGTTTCATTTTATGTATGTCTCCGGTCTCCAGTCTCCAGTCACCAGTCATTAACCACTAACCATTAACCACTAACCACTAATTATTATCTTATATTCGCAATACTCATGATATCAGCAAAAACACCGGCGGCTGTTACGCTTGCCCCGGCACCGTATCCTTTGATAATCATCGGGTAATCGTAATAACGTTCAGTTTTAATCATGATGATGTTGTTGCTACCTTCCAGTTCGTAGAAAGGATGACGCATATCCACTTCCTGCAAACCTACAGAACAATCTCCGTTTTCCATGGTAGCCACGAAACGGTAACGTTTATTTTCGGATTGCAGACGTTGGCGTACACTTTCAAACTCGGCATCCATTTCATGAATGGTATTCCAGAAATCTTCCAAAGTACCATCAAAATAACGCTGCGGAATAAACAAGTTTTTCTTCACATCACTTTGTTCTACCTTATAACCTGCTTCCCTTGACAGAATCACTAATTTGCGGATTACATCCGTACCACTTAAATCGATTCTCGGATCAGGTTCAGCATAACGGGCTTCCTTCGCCAACTGAATGGCTTTGCTCAACGGAATTTCAGCACTGATGGTATTGAAAATAAAGTTCAGCGTACCGGAGAGTACCGCTTCTAATTTCAGAATTTTATCGCCGGAATTAACCAGGTTATTCATCGTGTTGATAATCGGCAAACCGGCACCCACATTGGTTTCAAACAAGAATTTGATGCCTTTCTTGCGGGCAATTTCTTTCAATTCGGCATAGTTGGTATAATCGCCGGAAGCAGCAATTTTATTGGCCGCTACCACCGACACGTTGTGTTGCAACAAATCTTTATAGAGCGCAGCCACCTGATAACTTGCTGTGCAATCAACAAATACAGGATTGTAGATATTCATATCCAGGATACCCTTCAGAATTACTTCCGGAGAAGTCGGGATACCATCCAGCGCAATCAATTCAGGGTAATTACTTAGCATAATACCATCGCGGTTGAACAGCACCTTGTTTTCATCCGCGATGCCCACAACCTTAATTTTCAGGTTGTTTTGCTTTTTCAGCTTGGGCTGTTGCAACATAATCTGATCCAGCAGACCACCACCTACCGTTCCTGTACCCACTAAGAAAATATTCAGCTCCTGATATTCCGACAGGAAAAATGCTTCATGAATCACATTCAGCGCTTTCCGCAAGGATACCGAATCAATTACAAAAGAGATATTCGTTTCAGAAGCTCCCTGTGCAATGGCAATTACATTTACACCACTGCGACCGAGGGCGCCAAATAATTTACCGGAAATACCGGGAATGCGTTTCATATTATCGCCCACCACCGCGATAGTAGCCAAGTCCTTTTCAGCCTTGACATTATTAATTTCACCGATGGCCAGTTCGTGGGCAAATTCTTCGGAAATCACCTTGACTGCGATATCCGCTTCCGCATTGGTAACACCGATAGAGATCGTATTTTCGGAAGAAGCCTGTGAAATGAAGAAAGCCGAGACACCCACATTGGCAAGCGCACCGAACAAACGTTTACTCACCCCGATTACGCCAACCATACCGAGACCCTGCATGGTCACCAGCGCCGAATCGTTGATGGATGAAATTCCTTTTACCGGCTGATTACTTGTATCCTTTGCACGGGAAATATAGGTTCCCGGCGCATCCGGGTTGAACGTATTCTTGATTAAAATAGGGATATTCTGATGATATACCGGGAAGATTGTCGGCGGATAAATGACTTTAGCGCCATAATTGCAAAGCTCCATCGCTTCGATGTAGCTCAAATTATCAATCACAAAAGCCTTGCTAATCACGCGTGGATCGGCCGTCATAAAGCCATCCACATCCGTCCAGATTTCGAGGCTATCGGCATGTAAGGCAGCAGCCAGAATAGCCGCCGTATAATCAGAGCCTCCACGACCCAGATTCGTAATAACACCCGACTCTTTATCCGTGGTGATAAAACCGGGACAAACCGTCAACACCTGTTTTTCAGGAAAATAACTACGGATAAGCGCATTGGTAGTTTCAATATCGAGCGTATGTTTCCCAAATGCCGTATTCGTTTTGATGAAATCAGGAGAATAGGCATAAGCAGCGCCTTCGATAACTGTAGCAATAATAACCGAAGAAATCCTTTCGCCGAAACTTACAATTAAGTCCTTCGTCTGCTGATTCAGTTCTTTTGAGTCGGCAACTTGTTTGTAAACGGCTAAAAGTTCGTCAAATATGCCATTAATTTTTCCTTTGATACCATCAGCTTTCGTTTCCGTCATGACGCCTTTAATGACATCAAAGTGACGTTTCACCACGGCATCAAACTCAGTCTCAACGTTCTGCCCTCTGAAGGCCATATCGGTCAACGCAATCAGCTTGTCAGTTATGCCACCCAGGGCAGATACCACCACGATTACCGGTTCTTTCTCACTCTCAACGATGCGTTTTACATTTAAAATGCTTTCTACGGAACCTACGGATGTTCCGCCAAATTTCATTACCTTCATCTTTTCTATTAGCTTATTTTTTGAGCCTGCAATATTAGCGATTTTTCCCCAATAATTAAGTGGATTTTTTGTTTTTTAATTAATGAGTTGTATTTTCAGGAAAATTATACTACTTTTGCAGCGCTTTTCGAACAAAAAAGCAAACTTAGTGAAATGGTCCGGTAGCTCAGCTGGATAGAGCAACAGCCTTCTAAGCTGTGGGTCGTGGGTTCGAATCCCGCCCGGATCACGAAAAAAAAGCTAATCATTAGTTATGGTTGGCCTTTTTTTTTCGTGTTACAAGCAAGCAACTATCCTGCTTATCGGGTCTAAAACAAAAAAAGCTCAGAGGCTTTCAGAAAAAGCTCTGGGGTTTTTGAAAAAAGCTCAGAGCTTTTTGAAATATCCTCTGGGGTTTTCAGAATAAGGTGGTAATGTATGGGGTTACTTATCAAGGCGAATCAGGAGTTATTTTTGTTCAAAGCTGCATTGTTTTACTAAGCCGCGCAGCGGCTTAGTAGAATCATTCAACTACTGATTCGCATTATTTATATTGTATTGATTTGCGTGTTGGAAAATCTATCACAGAAAGGGATTCTGTAATTAAATGTAAATGAAAACATTATACACCTTTACAGACAAAACAGGACTTATCTAAAGCGAGTTGCCCAACTCGCGCAAACGAGTTGGGCAACTCACGCAAACAAGTTGGGCAACTCACGCGAACGAGTTGGGCAACTCGCGTAAACAAGTTGGGCAACTCGCATGAACAAGATGGGCATCTATCTCAAAACAGATGGGCAACTGCAAACACAAACCTTTAATATGACTTTTACTGATTTTAGTCGTTCAGAGAATGAACGCCTTGTTCCTTTAATTTTTCAAGGTGGTCTTTCATTGTTTTAACCTGTTCAGCTGGGTGTCCAATCCAGACTGTGACTTCTCCTACAACTCTGAATGGCTCGGTAGAACGATATGATTTTGTCGGATTACCCGGAAACTTCTTGTCTGTCAGGTCCGGATCGTCTTCTATTTCTCCGGTAGGTTCTACCAGATAAATTCTTTCACGTTCTTGTCCGGAGGCGAGTTCTGCACCCCAAATTGCGGCATCCAATGTTGCTGTCAGGAAAATGTATTTTGCATTTTTTTGCTGCCCGTAGTTTGAATTGTAACCAGCTTCTATCAGGTCACCTACTTTTAAATCTGCTTTCGTTCCGTGAAAATAAGTTTGCACGAAAGATGTTGCTCCTTGTACGTTTATCTGCTGTTTGTTTTGTTCCATTTTCAAAGCGAATGATGTTAACCCGGGTTTGTCAAGCTTGCTTGAGCACATAATCAATGATAACGTTTAGTGGCAAAAATTGTTTTAGACATTTGCTATCATAGTCCATAAGATTTTGCTTGCTATCGGCAACAGCATCTCTCCCTAACCAACAGATTGCCGACTGGGATATTCACCAAAAAACCTTATCTTTGCAGCCGACAAAAACAAAAAAGACAATCAATTGTTTATAGGATATGCAAACCCAACTTCAACTCATACTTACACCGGAACAAGTTCACAAGGAAGATTTACTAAAGCAAAAAGTTGCTGAAAAGATAAACGTGCCCATCAACCGCGTTGAAGCAATCCGTATCATCAAAAAATCTATTGATGCGCGGGCGGCATTTCCCAAGATAAACCTGACCGTTGAGGTTTATTTGGATGAGGCCCCTCCTAAAACAATATATAATAAGAAATTTAACTATCAGGATGTGCGCGACAAAGAACCGGTGCTTGTTATAGGCTCGGGACCTGCCGGCTTGTTTGCTGCATTGAAACTGGTCGAGTTGGGCATGAAACCCATCGTACTGGAACGGGGAAAAAAAGCCGAAGATCGCAGATATGATATTGCTTCACTAAACCGGAATAAAGGCATCAACCCTGAATCGAACTTTTGCTTTGGCGAAGGTGGTGCGGGGACATTCTCCGATGGAAAACTGTACACCCGATCCAAAAAGAAAGGAAATGCGCAGGAAATCTTAGAGATATTTCATTATCATGGCGCTGCCGAAGATATTTTATTCGATGCGCATCCACATATCGGCTCCGATTTGTTGCCAGGCGTAATCGCCAACATCAGCAATACCATCACCTCGCACGGCGGGGAAATTCATTTTGAAAAGAAACTGACCGAAATTATCCTGGACGGGAACCAGATTCGGGGTTGTAGAACAGAAGATGGAACTGAATACAAAGCCAATTACCTGATACTCGCAACCGGTCATTCGGCACATGATATTTACGAAATGCTACATGCGCAAAAAGTAAAACTCGAAACCAAAGGCTTTGCCATGGGCGTTCGGGTTGAACATCCGCAGGAGTTGATTGATAAGATTCAATACCACTGTCCGGCCCGCGGCCCTTACCTGCCGGCTGCGAACTACAGCTTAGTGGAGCAGGTGGCCGACAGAGGAGTTTATACCTTTTGCATGTGCCCGGGTGGCAGGATAGTGCCCGCCGGCACCAGCGACCATGAAATCGTGGTGAATGGTATGTCGGCCTCTAAACGCAACTCTCCATTTGCCAATTCGGGTGTAGTGGTTGAAATCAGACAGGAGGATATTCCGCAGGAATTTCAGCAACACGGAACATTAGCCGGGTTACGATATCAGCAACACCTCGAGCACCTGGCTTACCTTAACAATGGCGGACTTGGACAAAAGGCTCCGGCACAACGGCTCATCGATTTCGTAAGGGGAAAAGTTTCAGCTGATTTACCCGAATGCTCCTATATGCCGGGGATTATTTCTTCTCCCTTGCATTTCTGGCTACCAGAACATATTTCAAGCAGGTTACGGGAAGCTTTCAGAATGTTTGACCGGAAAATGAGGGGTTATCTGACTAATGAAGCGGTAGTTGTTGGCGTTGAGACCAGGTCTTCATCAGCGGTGCGGATTCCGCGTGACCCGGAAACGGGTCAACACCCGGAAATAAAGGGTCTGTTCCCTGCCGGCGAAGGTTCCGGATTCTCAGGAGGAATTACCTCTTCAGCCATAGATGGTGAAAATGCAGCAAATCATGTATTTTCATTGAGCCACTGATCAAATTTTTGTTTTTCATTTCTCCTGAAAGCCCGCTTGAAATGGCCGAAATGATCAAAACCTGAATCATACACCAGGTTTCTGATGGTTTCATTGTCTTTTTTAGCTGATTTTCTAATCAGGTTCATGGCGTGTTTATATCGCATCAATGCAATCATTTGTTTGCATGTGCTGCCATAATAGTATTTCACACAAAAATGAATGTGATGTAGGGGAACCTCCAGTTTATCGCTTAATTTCTCCGCGTTAAAATCATGATCCAGATAAGGCTGGGTCTCTTCCACATACTGTAAAAGCCGCTTCGACAAACCATCAAAATAATCATTATACGTTTTCGCTTTATCGGCGGCTTCCAACACGCTGTAACTGTATTTTCCTTCAGCATTGACAAGCAACTCTTTCATCATAGGATTCAACACCTGACTGGTGGGAAATCCAAATAAAATACCGGGATTAAACAAAATAATCAGGGGGAATATGGAATTGATTATGACAGAAACGAGAAATAAATTATCATTTTCCATTCTACTGATAAAATCCATTTCCGGATCGAACCTGAAATACATAGTTAAACCCAAATGCATAAAAACCAGCAGCAGCGACGCAATTGAAATGAGATTCAGCCACCTGTAATTTGACACATAATGCTTTCTGAGCACTCCCTCCAATACTTTTATCTTCCCCCGATAGGCACGGTGTAAAACAACAATCGACCACAAAATATAAAACATCATAGAAGCTATTCTAATCAGGGTATTAAACCACACTGGCAAAAAAACCAATTTTGAGTTCATATAAAAACTCAGATTCTGTAACGAACGCTCAGCCATATCCAGTTTAAACTCGACGGGTTTAAACAAATAAGGCATCATGACAATCAAATTGAGAAAAAAAGGCACCAAATGAATCAGGTCTTTGTCTGTAAACTCATGATGTTCGTTAACAAGACCACGTATAAAAAAATAGAACAGCGGTCCAACCAGAAAAAACAAAGGCCCGGAATAACCCACCAGCAACATCAGCAACTGGGCAGAACCTCCGTTTATAATCGTGTCATACAGCACCGATGTAAACGAAATAACCAACAGATATAAAGAAAAAGATAGAATATGTTTGTTCAACTTCCAGTTAGAAATCAGCATAACAATTGCCAGAAAAGCATTGAACAAAGCTACTAAGTAAGTAATACTTATCATTTTAACTTGATATTTTTATTAATGATTAGTTTAAGAATTTAAGAGCTTATGGATTCGTCCCAAACGCTTTTAATTCTTAATTTTTAATTCCTAATTCTTAAAAATCCGGGCATAAAGTTACAAATTTTTCTGACCTGAAATTTAAAAGGAGTTGAAAAATTCCAACTCCTTTTAATTCTAATTTAATATTGACGTATAATAATAATTTGATTATGCACCGAAATCGTCGAACATCAGCATTTCGCGTGGCACACCCAAGTCGTACAACATCTTCTCAACAGCTTTAGCCATCGGACCGGGACCACACATGTAGTATTCAATATCTTCGGGTGCATCGTGTGTTGACAAATAATTATCCAGGATTACCTTATGAATGAAACCCACATAACCGGTCCAGTTATCTTCGGGTTGAGGTTCACTCAGCGCGATATTGAAAGTAAAATTCGGGAATTCCTTTTCCAGTTTTCTGAAATCTTCTTCATAGAAAATTTCGTTTTTGGAACGGGCACCATACCAGTAAGTAATTTTCCTGTCACTGATTTTCAATGTATTCAACAGATGCAGGATGTGTGAACGCAATGGAGCCATACCGGCGCCACCACCCACGTACAACATCTCCTTTTTGCTGTCAAGTATCGGGTGGAATTCTCCGAACGGTCCGGATATCATCACTTTATCACCCGGTTTCAGGTTGAAAATATAGGAAGAACAGATACCCGGTTTTACATTTGCCCAGGCATTGGCATTTCTGTCCCAGGGCGGAGTGGCAATACGCACGTTCAGCATCACGATATCTCCTTCCGCAGGGTAGTTCGCCATAGAATAGGCACGCATGGTTTCTTCGTCGTTTTTGCAGGTTAAATTCCACATACTGAATTTATCCCAGTCACCACGGAAACGGTCGGCTACTTCAAAATCGGCAAATTTAATATCATACTTAGGCACATCTATCTGGATATATCCACCGGGTTTGAAGTTCAGTTTTTCTCCTTCCGGAAGTTTTACCACGAATTCCTTGATGAAGGTGGCCACGTTGTTGTTTGAAACAACTTCACATTCCCATTTCTTCACGCCCAAAATAGACTCATCCATTTTGATAGACATATCATTTTTTACTTTCACCTGACATCCGAGTCGCCAGTTGTCTTTAATTTCCTTGCGACTGAAATGAACCGCTTCAGTAGGAAGAATTTCTCCACCGCCTTCGATTACCTGGCATTTACACTGGGCACAAGAACCACCACCCCCGCAGGCAGAAGGCAAAAAGATATTCTGAGCCGAAAGTGTTCCCAATAATGTACTTCCCGCCGGAGCAACAATCTCCTTTTCGCCGTTGACGGTAATTTTCACGTCACCGGAAGGAACCAGGTATTTTTTGGCAACTAATAAAATGACGGTAAGCAATAGTATAACCAGCAGGAAGACCCCCAGACTGGCAAAAATCATTGTTGAATTGATAGCTAATATCATGATTTAATTTAATTTTAGAATAACAATCAGATTTTCAATCCGGAGAAACTCATAAACGCCATGGCCATGAGGGCAACCGTGATAAAGGTAATGCCCAATCCCCGCAAGGCCGGGAACACATCCGAATATGCCATCTTCTCGCGGATGGCAGCCAGACCAACGATGGCCAGGAGGAAACCAACACCCGAGCCAAGCGCATAAGAAGTTGCTTCACCAATATTGACAAACTGACGTTGTTGCATAAATAAAGAGCCCCCCATGATGGCGCAGTTTACTGCAATCAAAGGCAGGAAGATTCCCAGAGAAGCATATAATGAAGGACTCACTTTTTCCACTACCATTTCAACCAACTGTACGATGGCTGCGATTACGGCAATAAATAAAATGAATGCCAGATAGCCCAAATCAAGAGATGCGAGCGAGGGACTCAACCACTTCAATGCACCTTCTTTTAACACATAATTTTCAAGCAGGTAATTCACCGGCAATGTTATACCAAGTACGAACACTACTGCAATACCTAAACCCATGGATGTTTTAACATTTTTAGAAACCGCGAGATATGAACACATCCCGAGGAAAAATGCAAATATCATGTTATCGACAAATATCGACTTTACAAATATACTGGCCAGATTTTCCATATAGCTGAATTTTTATTTTTCCTGTAACTCTTTGTTAACTGAACGGTGTACCCAAATAATCACGGCAACTAAGATAAGCGCCATCGGTGGCATCACCATCAAACCATTATTTACATAACCTGCATCGTATATTGCCTGCGGTATGATTTGCAATCCAAACAACTTACCAGAGCCAAGCAATTCACGGAAGAAAGCAACTGCCACTAAAATCCAGGCATAGCCGATACCGTTACCCAATCCATCGATAAACGACTCCCAGGGTTTGTTTGCCATGGCAAATGCCTCGAGACGTCCCATCAGGATACAGTTCGTAATAATCAACCCGATGTAAACCGAAAGCTGAACACTCACATCGTATGCAAATGCTTTCAGGATTTCACTCACTACCGTTACTAATGATGCAACCACCACGAGTTGCACGATGATACGGATGCGGTTTGGAATGGTATTTCTCAGTAAAGAAATAATCACGTTAGAAAATGCCAGGATGATGGTTACTGAAAGTCCCATCACAATAGCCGGTTCTAACTTCGCCGTTACCGCGAGCGCGGAACATATACCCAACACCTGCACGGTAATCGGGTTATTTTTGCCAAGAGGTCCTAAAAAGACCTGTTTGGTTTTATCTGAAAATAGTTTACTCATTCTTCAGTTCCTCCATTCGTTGAGATTTGCAAATACTTTTCATACTGACCGATGCAATTCATCAGCATGGTTTCTACCCCTTTACTGGTAATGGTTCCACCCGAAATACCATCCACATAATCCGATTCGTCGGTGGTTTGTCCGGGTTTCATGATGGCAACAGACACAAATTCCTGTTTATCATTCATAATCTTCTTTCCCACAAACTGCTGTTGAAATGCAGGATACACAATTTCAGCACCCAGTCCCGGCGTTTCACTCGCGTGAGAGAAATAAGTACCATAAATTGTGTTCTTGTCCTCATCCAGCGCTACATAACCCCAGATAGGTCCCCATAGACCGGATCCAAAAAGCGAAATGATGTATTTAGTCTTACCATCGACATTGGCTATGTAAAGCGGCAGTGCTCTGTCCTCCAGTTTTTCAGCCAGTTCTTTCTTTATCACGATATCAAAAGCCTCAACTTTAGGATTCTCAATCACTTCAGCATTGGTATTGATTACAACTTCATCTACGATATACTGATTGTACAAGGCGTTCACATCCTGATCTTTCGTATCAATATTCAAAGAAGTCAGAATTTGTTTTTTCTTGTCAAGCTCCACATTGGTTGTTTGCGTCTCTTTCAGCGAACCGGAAACAAACGCCAGCACCAGTGCCACCACCACGACCATGACCGTGGCAAAAATCATTGTATAACTATTACTATTCGTATTCATCTTTTCTCCTCCTATTATTTTTGAGTCGTGGCTCTTTTCAGACGTTTTTTGATATTTGCATCCACCACGTAATAGTCAATCAGCGGAGCAAAGATATTCATGAACAGGATGGCAAGCATCATACCTTCGGGATACCCTGGATTCAGTACACGGATGATAATGGCGAGTGCACCGATTAAGAAGCCGTAAATCCATTTTCCGTTCTCGGTACGGGCGGCAGTAACCGGGTCGGTTGCCATAAATACCGCTCCAAAAGCAAAACCACCATACACAAGGTGATTATACCAGGGGAAATGAGCAATTGCCGTATCGGGACCGAAGTTATTGAACACCAAAGCCATCAGCGCGCCACCGGTAAATACCGACAGCATCACTTTCCAGCTGGCAATGCCTGTGAACAAAATAAGTGCAGCGCCTAACAAAATCGCCAAAGTAGAAGTTTCACCTATAGAACCCGGAATCAACCCCAGGAATCCATCCCAGAAACCAATCGGATTACCGACGATATCTGTCAGTTGAGCATTTGATGTTGTCGAAGTTGCCACTTCACCAAGCACCGTTGCTCCGGAGTAACTATCCACGGGTGTACCGCCACCCAGTCCGAATGTGGTACCTGTACGAACCCATACCGTATCGCCCGACATATAAGTAGGATAAGCAAAGAACAGGAAAGCACGGGCTACCAGGGCCACGTTGAATATATTCATCCCGGTGCCGCCGAAAACCTCCTTGGCAAAGATTACCGAGAAAGCAGTAGCTACCGCAATCATCCACAGCGGAGTATCCACAGGAACGATCAGCGGAATAAGCATACCCGAAACCAGAAAACCTTCCTGAATTTCATGTCCTTTAATCTGGGCTACAACAAATTCAATTCCGAGTCCGACCAAATAGGAAACCACCACGATGGGCAACACGGCTAAAGCACCGAACAGAAAAGTATCCCAGAAACCGGCAGCTTCTCCGATAGCAAGGTAATGTTGGTAACCCACGTTAAACATACCGAACAACAGAGCAGGTATCAGGGCCACCACCACCATGATCATCGTTCTTTTGGAGTCAATGGCATCGTGAATGTGCGTACCGTTTTTCGAAGTTGTATTCGGAACGAACAGGAAGGTTTCAAAACCATCAAAAACCGAATGAAGCTTTTCAAGCTTTCCGCCTTTCATGAAGTGCGGCTTCAGTTTATCTACATATTTTCTTAATTTATTCCTCATATTATTCAAGTTCTTTTTTCATATAATCCAATGCATTGCGTACAATCTGTTGCAATGGTAATTTTGAAGTACACACAAATTCGCATAAAGCAACATCTTCAGGTGCAATCTCATAAGCACCTAATGCTTCCATCTTATCCAAATTATTTGTAATCATAGCTTTGAATAAGAATTCCGGGTAAATATCCATGGGTAACACCTTATCATACTCTCCCGACATAATGATGGCGCGACGGCCACCCATCAAACGGGCATCCCACTTGTATTTCATGTTGCCAAACAGGCGGCGCATCAGTTTCGTTTCAAAAATGAAAGTAAAGTAAGTACGGCTCATGCTGAACTTTCTGAACCGGGGCATCCCCCATCCTATCAGTTCATGTACATTATTTCCGTCTTCCAGCACGGTAATTTGTGTTGCATACGGATCAATCCAACCATTCCCTTTCACCTGAATTCCTGTGAGCACATTACCGCTGATAAAACGGTGACATACATTTCCGGTAATCCTGTTTCCTTGTAACAACGGCTCGATATTAGCTCCCACTACAGTCTGATAATACTGGGGCGACCGCACATTCGGACCGGTCAGCGCAATCAAACGGGATAAATCCGCGATACCTTTATTAAACAAACGACCTATAAACAGTACGTCCTGCGGATTGACCGTCCAAACTACCTCACCTTTATTAACCGGACTGACATGATTAATTTGAATGCCTACGTTCCCTACCGGATGCGATCCGTCGTATTCGGTAATAACTGCATTTTTAACTGTTGAGAAAGGAGACTTTTTACCATATCTTACTCCCAACTGCACAGTGGCAATTTTAGCAAGCGCATCAATTCCGGTCTGAAAATCGGCCATCTGCCCACTCATCACAAAATCATTGTTTGGAGCAAGCGGCGCTGTATCGAATGAGGAAATGAAAATTGCCTTAGGAGTTTTGGTGGGATTGGCAATTACATCATAGGGACGTTGTTTGATGTATGCCCAAAGTCCGGATTGTTGCAGTAAACTGATGATTTCATCCGGTGTCGACTTTGCTAAATCCGGCTTATCAAATTGCTGATAAGTCATTTTTTCATCACTCTCGATGATGATACTGATGATTTTTCGCCGTTCACCCCGGATGATTGATTTTATCGTTCCACTTACCGGTGAAACAAAATTCATCCCGGGAAATTGTTTTTCATAAAACACTGGAGAACCGGCATTGACTTCATCACCCTCCTTAACCAGTAACTTGGGTGTAATACCGTGATAATTATCCGGAATAAGGGCAAATTCTTTCGGAAGGGTCGATGTTCCGATGATTTCAATGGGCCTGCCATTAATCGGAATATTCAAACCACGCTTAGTTTTAATCAGGTTTGCCATTTTATATAATTGTTTGTTATTTATACCTCATTCGCGCTTGTCCGGCTGCCTTATCAATGAGAAACAAGTAAAAACAGCGCAGAAGCATGCATTTGAAAAAACGCTGCAAAAATACAACTTTTTCAGCGTATATCTACTATAAATACCGAAAAATTTCAGCAATTTACAAACAGCTGATTTTCTTAACATTAAACTAACAAACAAAGAGCCTTTTTGTTTGTTTTCAGATTATTTTAACGCTTTTGATGTTAAAATCCTACTATTTTAATAGCATTCAGTCTGAAATAAATCTACTTCAAACAATTTTTAATATATTTGCGCGTTCAACTGAATTATGATGAAGCATTATTATATATCAATCTTGATTTTCTTTACTGTTCTCGGGTATGCATCAACACCCTACAGAACCCGCATATTGACACCATCCATCAAAACACTTCAGGTTGCGGTTGAAAATGAGAATAACAGCCTCCCCATCCTTGAACTCAACGACACCCGCAAAATTGAAATCCGTTTCGATGAAATGTCGCATGAAACAAAGAATTACAGCTATAAAGTTTTACACTGCAACGCCGACTGGACACTTTCCGACATCACCACCAACGAATATCTGAGCGGATATACGAATGGATACATCACTGACTATCAGCATTCGGTTAATACCCATTATCTGTATACACATTATCGGCTGAACCTGCCCAATGATGAGATGCAATTTAAAATTTCGGGAAATTATGTTATTCTAATTTACGAAGACAATCAGCAGGATAAACCGGTTGCGCAGGCATGTTATTCAATTGTGGAACCAAAAGTAAGTATTACCCCTACCATCCGGGCCAACACAGACATCGAAATCAACGGAAGATACCAGCAGCTTGACTTCGATATTGCATTGAACGGGTATTATGTCCGCGATCCGATGACTGAAATTAAAACCATGGTACGGCAAAACAACCGGCTCGACAACGAGGTGCAAAATATCACACCCAATTATGTAAGCAATTCCAAACTCACCTACATCAATAATAAATCCCTGATATTTGAAGGTGGAAACGAATACCACAACTTCGACATTTCGTCTGTATATGCCGTTGGAAGAGGAGTCGACCGAATCGCGTTTAACGGGAACTATTACGAAGCAGCTCTTTTCCCTGATAAAATCCAGCGTGGTAATTACCTGCACGATTTTGACGTAAACGGCCGATTCATTATCAACAACCAGGATGCTTTCGGAGATGTACACACAGAGTCGGATTACATTCGAGTACAGGTAACCCTGCCAACACAACGCCCGTTTTTCGACGGACAACTTTACCTGGGCGGTGAGTTTAATTACAATCTGACAGATCAAAACTCGGTGATGCGTTACGACAACGAACTCGCGGCATATACCCAAACGCTTTTGCTTAAACAGGGTGGCTACAACTACCAATACTGGTTCATTCCCAAAGGAGCAACCAAAGCAACCGTTCAGCGGGTGGATGGCTCCTACTGGCAAACAAAAAACGAATATACCATCTACGTGTACCACCGCGAATGGGGGGCGAGGTATGATAAATTGGTGGGAGTTAATTTTAGCGAATAGCGAATAACTAATAGTGAGTAGTGGTGACTGGTGACTGGTGACTGGTGACTGGAGACTGGAGACCGGAGACCGGAGACTGATGACACAAAAAAACAATGGAGTGAAAAGATACAACAATTACAAAGATATTTTACGGCAAATATTCAACAATAGGGTACAGAAGGTATCAATCAATGCTGGTTTTACTTGTCCGAACCGCGATGGCAGTAAAGGCAGAGGGGGCTGTACCTATTGCAACAACCAGACTTTTGTCCCGGGATACTGTCACCCCGTTAAAACCATCACGCAACAAATTGACGAAGGCATTTCTTTCTTTCTGAAAAAAGAAAAATATCAGTACCAGGCTTATCTGGCTTATTTTCAATCTTACACCAACACCTACGACAGTCTCGACAAACTGACATCCATTTACGAAGAAGCATTGAGGCATCCCCGTATTCAGGGCATCGTTGTAGGCACCCGTCCCGATTGTGTAAACGATGAGATTCTGGATTATTTCGAAGCGCTTTCGAAAAAAACGTATGTGATGATTGAATACGGAATCGAATCAACGAACGATAAAACACTCGAATTCATCAACCGGGGTCATGATTACCAGTGTGCGATTGACGCTATTAACGCAACTGCCGGAAGAGGAATCTACACGGCGGCTCATCTTATATTAGGCTTGCCCGGCGAAGACAGGGAAACGATACTTTCGCATGCCGACCGGATGAATGAGTTACCCTTATCTGCACTAAAACTGCATCAGCTGCAATTAGTCAAAGGCACCATCATGGCAAAACAGGCAGTAACAAATCCGGAATGGTTCAGTTTTTTCACTGCTGACGAATACATCGACCTGACGGTTGACTTTCTGGAAAGACTATCACCTGAAATTGCGGTAGAGCGCTTTGTATCCCAGTCACCGAAAGAACTGCTAATTTCACCCGACTGGGGACTTAAAAACTTCGAATTTGTAGTGAAAGTCGAAAAAAGACTGGAGGAACGGGAGACCTGGCAGGGAAGGAAGAAAGCGGAAAGCGAAAAACTGAGAGCGGGAAGCGAATAGTGAATAACGAATAATTGGGAGCATTACATTAATAGGGTGGGGCTGTCTCAAAAGTATTTTCACGCGAGAAACAGCCAAGGTGTTTCAGAAGTGTTCAAATGCAAGGCGCTGAGATTGAGGGAGAGGGAGCGTACTGGAGTACGTGACCGAGCACTCATATCGAAAGCAACGCGGCAGTTGGGCGCTTATGAGACACCGTCTAGCTTTGATAAGTAAAAAAAAAAAACTACATTTGCACCGCGAAAGCAACAGGCTCCGTAGTTCAGCTGTATAGAACGTCAGATTCCGGTTCTGAAGGTCGTGGGTTAGAATCCCGCCGGGGTCACAAAACAGCCGGTCAATGTAATTACATTACCGGCTGTTTTATTCCTTTACCACAAAGACATTTCTACATTTTTATTCCCTTCAGTGTAACAATTATTAAATGTTACAGCCTGATTTTGTTTTAAATTAAAACGTGAAATTTTTCCGGGGTAGAGCTTCACAAGCATATCTCCGTACGTAATTGTATATTCGATATCAGAATGATTTGCTACTTCTATCGCACTTTTCTTATCATCTATTAAGCGTGTGGTAAGACTTGCCTTAATCAGGCTCTTTATCAAACTTTCGTCTCCAACTACATTATTAAAAAAGGTGGCCAGCGTACGACCGGCAAACAATGCTTCTCTGATTCCTGCTTCCGACTTTTCTTTAACAAAAACCAGGGTCATAGGTCTTGCATTCTTTTCCGGAGCATAGGTGGTATTAGTCAACTGATGCATATCGGTGTTGGCCATAACAGTCAACTTATACTCCTTCGCCCAATCAATCACCTTAGGGTACCAGGTTGAATGGTTGAAAACTTCAACGCCATGTATCAGATTTTGCGTGATTAATTGCTGATGAATATCATATAAGGTTGTTGAGTCATTAGGCCACCCGGGGTGATTCCAAAGTATAAAAGCGCCCTGACCGACTGCTTCTTTGATAGCATCTACCGGGTCGGCAACATCTAATTTATTAGCGTCTTTAACAAACAAGGCATTCAAATGCCCGATGGGTTTCTTTCTGGTTATTTCGGCGCCTTTAATCACGATAAAACCTATTTTTTTGCCATGTGCAACAGCCAGTTCATTTGACTTATTATGATCTGCAATCACAAACTCCTTAAACGGGCGGTATTCGATATGGTCGGTAATAGCAATGGCATCCAGTCCGTTACTCCAGGCTTCATTTACGCGCAAGACCGGACTTACATGTCCATCTGAAAAAATAGTATGGGTATGAAAATCACATTTCATCGTTTTAAACCCCTCAATATCCGGAATTCGAATAATTTCCCTGACATTTGCCATTTGACACTCAGGAAATTTAAAAACATCCTGATTCCGTTTTTGAGAAGACAGAACAACAGATAGTACAAGCAAAAAGCAAAGCGCAGAAAAGCGCGAAGAACTGAAAGAGTCGAATTTGTTCATGATAATGATTTAATGTATTTATTAACTACTCAAGCACAAAGATAAAATAAAAATCAGTATGCTTGTATCATTTATAATCACAGATAACTTCAATCAATCAAAGAGCCTTGTTTCAACAGCTTGTTTCTTCTTCCTTTTAAAACTCAGGCTCCTGCTATTCACAAGATAAATTCCAACAAGCACCACCGCGCCTCCCAGCAACTCCTTCACGGTCAACATCTCTCCCAGCACCGGCACAGAAAATATTGCCGTAAACACCGTCTGACTGAGCAGACTTACCGAAGCAACAGCCGGAGAGATATGTCCGAGAGCCTGGTTGATGGTAAGCCACCCGACAACTTGCGGCACCAGGCCGAGAGCAATCAGCGCCAGCCAGCTTTTGGTTTCGAAACCGCTCATAGCAACACCCGAAACAAGACTGATGATTCCCAGGGTGATGGTACTGGTTATCATCGAAATGGCAGTAAACGAAAAAGTATCTAATCCGGAACGTCCTTTTCTCACCGCCAACAAATAAGCGCCATAAAACATACTTGCCAGAATCGCGAGACCATTTCCCAAATTGAGATTTGTGCCGAAAATTTCTTTACTGCCGACAATAATCAACACACCGATAAGAGCAACAAATGTCCCGACCCAGAATAATTTCCCCGGCTTTTCTTTCATGAAAAACAAGGCACCCAGTCCCACCCAAACAGGCGCTAAATTAGCCAGCAAGGTCGAAACCGATGCTTTTGAAAGCATGATGGAAGTATTCCATAAGGCGATATCCGAAGCAAACAAAACACCGCAAATAACTGCTATGCCCACTCCCCGCCTGTCTTTCACCGGTTTTTTATAATACAACCAAACAGGGATAATGGCAAGTGTTCCGAAGAATAAACGATAGAAACCGGACGCAACACCGCTTACATCAGCTATTTTCACAAAAATGGCCGACCAGGATATGCAAATAATGCCGGTAAGTAATAAAAGATAGTTTTTCAGGCCTGCGCCTGTTGATGTAGTCATGAAATTTTATTGAAATAAATGCTGATTTACTTTTTTCCGGACAATAGCCACGGAAAACCCCGCAAAAGTACTGATTTTTGAAGAAAGTAAAAATACAGATTTAAAATAGTTGCAACCAACGTATTTTACAATTACTGAAATAAAACTTCTGCAAAAAAACACTACATTTGCAATTCAATTATTTCATCATGTCAAATCAACAACAACCCGAATATATCTTTGAAAGCAGCTGGGAAGTCTGCAACATGGTCGGTGGCATTTACACCGTTTTATCGACCAGAGCCGCGACATTACAAGAAAAATATGGCGACAAATTAGTCTTTATCGGACCCGATGTGTGGTGCGGAAAACAAAATCCCTATTTTGAGGAACAATCCGACTTATATCCCGAATGGAAAGCTTATACATCGAAAACCTACAACCTCTCGATTCGCATCGGAAGATGGAAAATTCCGGGTCGCCCCGTTGCTGTGCTCGTAGATTTCTACTACCTGATGATGAAAAAAAACGAGATCTACGGTCATGTATGGGAAACTTCCGGCGTAAACTCACTAATGGCTTATGGCGATTATGACGAATCGTCGATGTTCGGGTATGCGTCCGGCATGATCATCGAAAGTTATTATCAGTTTTTCGGACTGAAACCGGAAATGCCCGTTATTGCTCATTTCAATGAATGGATGACTTCCTTTGGTATTTTTTACATCAAAGAAAAATTGCCGGCAGTGGCAACTGTTTTCACAACACATGCTACATCAATAGGACGATCGATTGCCGGCAATCACAAACCACTATACGACTATCTGAATGAGTATTACGGAGATCAGATGGCACAGGAGCTGAACATGGTTTCGAAACATTCTACCGAAAAACAAGCCGCTCATCTGGCTGATTGTTTTACTACAGTAAGCAAAATAACGGCAAAAGAATGCGAACAATTACTGGACAAAAGGCCTGATGTGATCACTCCCAATGGTTTTGAAGACGATTTCGTACCAAAAGCTAAGGTTTTCAGCCGGAAAAGAAATGAAGCACGAAAGTTACTGAAACAGGTCGCTGAAAAACTGCTGGGTTATGAACTTAGCGATGATGCGCTGTTCGTGGGCACAGCCGGACGTTACGAATTCAAGAACAAGGGATTGGATGTTTTTATCGAATCGCTGAAGCACCTCAATGACCGGAAAGATTTGCAAAAACAGATAGTCGCCTTTATCATGGTACCGGCCTGGATAAAAGGCCACCGGGAAGATTTGGCCAACGTCCTGCTCCATCCCGACCGAAAACTGCACAGTTCAAACAGGATAACCACCCACGATTTGCACGAAACACACCATGACGACGTGATGAAATCGCTGGAATGGTTTCACCTGAAAAATCTGAAGGAAGAAGCGGTAAAGGTAATTTTTGTGCCTGCATACCTGAATGGGTTCGATGGTATCTTCAACAAAAGCTATTACGATTTACTCATCGGACTGGACTTAACAGTTTTCCCTTCCTATTATGAACCCTGGGGCTATACTCCGCTCGAAAGTGTGGCTTTTCAGGTACCGACTGTCACAACCGACCTGTCTGGTTTCGGGGAATGGGTATCGAACCTGCCGCAGGGAATTGAAACAGGCGTGGGCATCATCCACCGGTCGGACTACAACGGACATGAAGTTGCTGTGAAGATTGCAGACATGATTTATCAATTTGCCAACAGTAATCCTGCAACTGTCAAATCCATTCGCGAAAAAGCAGCTGCTATCGCCGAAAAAGCGCTCTGGAAACACTTTATCCGGTATTATGAGGAAGCGTATGATTACGCGCTTATAAGAACAAAAAGCGGAAAACGGAAAGCGGAAAACGGAGAGTAAATAGTGGTTTATATTTTAAGTATTTAGGGTTAGTTGAGATGTTACAGCTATGCACTATTTGTTTGCTTTTCGCTTTACGTTTTCCGCTTTCCGCTTTTTTCAATCGTTTGCATAAAAAACATATTAATATGTTGTAAAACATGTATTTTATTTGTGTAATTATTATAACTTTGCGAAGTGTATTATAAAACATATAATATACTGTTTTCAAATAAAACATTCACCTCAAGCATTTTGAAGTTATGAAGATAAAAACAAATTTAGTAAACGATATAAGCTGGAAAGAACTGAACGTTAAATCCAGCCTCCCGGAAAGTGTAAAGAAACTGGAAGAAATTGCCCGTAATATTTGGTGGGTATGGAACAGCGATGCGAAAAACATGTTTCGCACCATCAACGCGGAAGCCTGGAAAGAGGCGGGCTCCAATCCCATCCGCTTACTAAACATCCTGACACACGAAGAATTGACAGCACTGGGTAACGATGCCGCTTTTGTCAGAAAACTGGATGGCATTTACGAACGGTTTACCCAATATATGAATACTCCGTTCAACACCGAAAAGCCTTCTGTCGCTTATTTCAGCATGGAATATGGTCTGACTGAAATTCTGAAAATATATTCAGGTGGTTTAGGCGTGCTGGCAGGAGATTATTTGAAAGAAGCAAGTGACTGCGCCATCAACATGACTGCCATCGGCTTTTTATATCGGTATGGCTATTTTACCCAATCGCTTTCGGTCGACGGACAACAGGTTGCCGTATACGAGCCACAAAACTTCAATTCGCTGCCGATTGAGCAGGTCAAGGACACCAACGACAACCCGGTCATGGTGGAAGTACCTTATCCCGACAGAACAGTTTATGCATATCTCTGGAAAGTTTCCGTTGGACGCATTAAGCTTTATTTATTGGATACTGACAACGACATGAACAGCGAGTTCGACCGCCCAATTACCCATCAGCTTTATGGTGGTGACTGGGAACACCGGTTGAAACAGGAAATCATGCTGGGCATCGGAGGTATCCTGGCCTTGCAAAAATTAGGCATCGAGAAACAGGTTTATCACTGCAACGAAGGGCACGCCGCCCTCATCAACGTGCAACGCCTGGTGGACTACATGGCGGCCGGACTTACACACAATCAGGCATTGGAAGTGGTTCGCGCCAGTTCTCTCTATACAGTACACACACCCGTTCCGGCCGGACACGACAGCTTTACAGAAGAGCTTTTCATGAAATACATGAGCACTTACCCTGCTAAACTGCAAATCAACTGGGATGAATTCATCGATATGGGCCGGGAACACCCGGGCAACAAAGAAGAAAAGTTCTCCATGAGCGTGTTTGCCTGCAACACCAGTCAGGAAGTCAACGGCGTTAGCTGGTTGCACGGCAAGGTTTCACAGGAAATGTTCAACCCTATCTGGAAAGGTTATTTTCCACAGGAACTGCATGTCAACTATGTAACCAACGGAGTACACCTACCAACATGGACAGCTTCAGAATGGAAAAAAGTATATGAAAAATACTTCTCACCTGAATTTTACAATGACCAGTCAAACCCCAAAATATGGCAGGCAGTCTATCAAATTCCGGATCAGGTAATCTGGGACACGCGCATGTTCCTGAAAAACAGATTAGTCAATTTTATTAAGGAACAATTTGAAGACAACTGGTTTAAAAATCAGGGAGATCCATCCCGCATTGTTTCTATACTCGACTCCATCAATCCGAATGCACTGATTATCGGTTTCGGTCGCCGGTTCGCAACTTATAAACGTGCGCATTTGCTGTTTACCGACCTCGAAAGGTTAGAAAAAATTGTGAACAACCCGCAAAAACCGGTTCAGTTCCTGTTTACAGGAAAAGCGCACCCCGCTGATGGCGGCGGACAAAACCTCATCAAACGCATCGTGGAAATTTCACGTATGCCTCAGTTCCTGGGTAAAATTATCTTCCTGGAAAATTACGACATGAGGTTGGCCAAACGATTAATCTCCGGTGTGGATATTTGGTTGAATACCCCTACCCGTCCTCTTGAGGCTTCAGGCACATCCGGCGAAAAAGCTCAAATGAACGGCGTATTAAATTTCTCAGTATTAGACGGATGGTGGCTTGAAGGCTATGTAAAAGGAGCCGGCTGGGCGTTGACAGACAAACGCACCTATGAAAACCAGGAACATCAGGATCAGTTGGATGCGGCAACGATATACAGCATGCTCGAAAATGAAATCATCCCGTTATACTACGCTAAAAACACCAAAGGCTTTGCTACGGAGTGGATTCAGTATATCAAGAATTCAATTGCACAAATCAACCCAAGGTTTACCACCAAAAGGATGATAGATGACTATCAGAATAAATTCTACTTCAAGTTAGCCAAACGTTCGGCCATGCTGAAAGAAAACAACTTCGCAAAAGCGAAGGAAATAGCTGCTTGGAAAGAAAACATGGCTTCTAAATGGCATGAGATTGAAGTAAGCGAAGTTAATATTCCTGAAAATTTAATTCACGACCCGCATGTGGGTGAAGATTATCCTTTAGAGGTGGTTATCGACACAAAAGGACTGAACGACAAAGGAATAGGAGTAGAATTAGTGGTGGTCAAGAAAGACAAAAACAACAAAGACCTGCTCCACGATGTAGAAGAACTAAATCTGGTTCGTACTGACGGTTCAAAAATGTATTTCAGCATGGATTACCAGATGAATCTGGCAGGTTCATTCAAATATGCATTCCGGATGTTCCCGAAAAATGAGGATTTACCTCACCGCCAGGACTTCTGTTATGTGCGTTGGATTTAGTTTTTAAATTAATAAACCTTATTTTTAACCTTATTTTCTTACTGAACAACCTTAGTAGCAGATGATTAACCCCGATAACCAAAACCTTATTACCTTATTTCTACATTTTTAAATGAAAATAAGGTAATAAGGTCAGATAGGGTTTGTTTTAAATTTCTGCTACTAAGGTTGTTCAGTAAGAAAATAAGGTCAAAAATAAGGTTTTGTCTTCAAATTTTAAAGGAGAATTAACGCTCAATAAACTAAAGCCGCTTAGCTAGTCTAAATATCATTTCACTTTTCCACGAAGAAAAAGTTCCTTGTATAATTTGTTTACGCGCTTCACCCACGAGCCATAAATAGAATGCCAAATTATGTATAGATGCTATCTGCATGGCCAGCAATTCCTTGCTGATGAAAAGATGCCGTAAATACGCTTTCGTGTATGCATGATCTACATACGAAGTTCCATTGACATCCAACGGAGAAAAATCATTTTTCCATTTCTCGTTCCGCATATTCATAATTCCTTCGGATGTAAACAACATACCATTACGACCATTGCGGGTAGGCATCACACAATCGAACATATCTACGCCCCTTTCAATGGCCTCAAGGATGTTTTGAGGTGTACCTACCCCCATCAGGTAACGGGGTTTATCTTTTGGTAGAATTTCGTTAACCACCTCAATCATTTCATACATTTTATGAGTAGGTTCGCCAACAGCCAAACCACCAATGGCATTTCCTTCCCGTCCCAGCGAAGCCACAAATTCGGCCGATTGTTTTCTCAAATCGGGATAAACACAACCTTGCACGATAGGAAAAAAAGTTTGCGAATAGCCGTATTTACCTTCTGTTTCATCAAAATGTTTCACCCCCCTTTTTAACCACTGATGAGTCAACGCGAGAGACTTTTTCGCATAATCATAAGGCGCATCGCCCGGAGGACACTCATCGAATGCCATCATGATGTCAGCGCCGATCACCCGCTGTATATCCACCACATTTTCAGGCGTAAACAAGTGCTTGCTACCATCTATGTGAGAGCGAAAATACGCGCCTTCTTCTTTCAACTTCCGATTAGCCGACAACGAGAAAACCTGATATCCACCACTATCCGTAAGAATAGGTCTGTCCCAACCATTAAATTTATGCAAACCTCCGGCCTGCTCCAGCACTTCCAACCCAGGCCTTAAATATAAATGGTAAGTATTTCCCAGAATAATTTGTGCTTTGATATCTTCTTTCAGTTCATGAAAATGCACTGCTTTTACAGAAGCAACAGTACCCACCGGCATGAATATCGGCGTTTCAATCGTTCCGTGATCGGTTGTTATCAATCCCGTACGGGCGTTGGAATTTTTATCGGTTTGTAGAAGGGTGAAGTTCATAAAAATTTTAATGTGTTTAAAGCGGAAAGCGGAGAACTGAAAGCGGAAAGCTATTTCTCAAAAACAAATTTCATCTTCGCTATTTGCTTTCAGTTTTCCGCTTTCCGCTCACCGCTTAAACTTATGAAGTTTCTTAAAATCCGCTCCCCTACATCCCCCGATTTTTCAGGATGGAATTGCACGGCAAAGAAATTATCTTTTTGAATGGCAGCGCTGTAGGACTGGATATAATCGGTTGTCGCGATGGCATTCTCACATTTTTCAACATAATAGCCATGCACGAAATACATAAAAGCATCTTCATCTACCCCTTTAAACAAAGGCGATTTCAGGGAAGTAATGTTATTCCAGCCGATTTGCGGGACTTTAAAGCCAACTGTTTCGGGAAATTTCAACACCTTTTGATCAAAGATGCCCAGACATTTTGTATTATTTTCTTCAGAAAAGGCACACATCAGCTGCATACCCAGACAAATACCCAACACGGGCTGCTTCAGCGACTGAATTAACTCCACCATACCCCGTTGTTCGAGATATTGCATGGCTGAAGAAGCTTCACCGACACCAGGGAAAATCACCCGGTCGGCATTCCGTATTTCATCATGATTATCGGTAACAACCGCTTCAACACCAATACGCTCCAAAGCGAAAAGTACCGAACGAATATTACCGGCGTTATATTTGATAATAACCGTTTTACTCACTGAACAAGTTTATTTGTTTTCGTATCGGGAAAAACTACGGCAGGTTTAAACGTTTTCGCTGCTTCAAAATCCATCATCGCATAAGCCATGATGATTACGACATCTCCGGTCTGAACCAGACGGGCAGCAGCCCCGTTGATACAAATGACGCCAGATCCCCTTTCACCGGTAATCACGTAAGTTTCAAACCTGGCTCCGTTGTTATTATTCACAATCACCACCTTTTCATTCGGAATTATATTGGCTGCATCCATCAAATCAGCATCAATAGTAATACTGCCGATATAGTTCAGATTGGATTCGGTAATCGAAACCCGGTGAATCTTTGATTTTAATACTGTTACGAACATCTGATATTATCTATTAACCTTACTTCCCCGCAATAAACCGCGATACAGCCTACGGTAGGTTTTTCCCAGTTTATTGCCGGTTGCAGGGTTTTTGTATTGGCTATTTCAAAATATTCAAGCTCTAATCCCTGAATCTGATTAATCTCATTCTCAACCCATTGTTTTAACTTTTCAGGAGAATATGATGGCACAAAGTTACGACATTCAAATAAAACTTTTGATATTCCGGCGGCAATTTTTCGTTGTTCCGGTGTTAATCTTTCGTTACGGCTGCTCATTGCCAAGCCCGACGCTTCTCTAACAATCGGACAATCAACTATTTGAATATCAAAACCCATCAAATCAGTCATACGGTGTATGATAGACAACTGCTGAAAATCCTTTTCTCCGAAATAAGCTCTTTGCGGTTTTACCAGACTGAAAAGTTTACTTACAATCTGCACTACTCCGTTGAAATGTCCTGGTCTGAACTGACCCTCCATCACCAGATCCAACCCTCCGAAATCGAATTCAAAGGTTTTTTGAAGCTCTTCTTCCGTATAAATAGCCTCCTTCGACGGCGCAAAAATCAAATCACATCCCGACATACGCAACAACTGAGCATCTTTATCAATATCCCGCGGATATTTCTCCAAATCAACCGGGTTGTTGAACTGAGTCGGGTTGACAAACACGCTTACTACCGTATAATCATTTTCAAACACCGATTGTTTAACCAAGCTGATATGACCTGCATGCAAAGCCCCCATAGTCGGTACAAATCCGATGCGCTTATTTCCTGTTGAACGGACAGCTGCAAGCGTTTTTTCCAGACTATCCGTGGTATTAACTATAATCATGTTTCAATTAATTCATAAAAAGTCTGCAAAAATACAAAAACTTATCGGGATTCATTCCGAAAAATCTTTATTCCAATTTTTTTCTGTATCTTTGCATGTTCATTTATAAAATATTAAATAAGCAAGGCTTATCATTTGCATGAAAAAAGTCAATAAAGTTCTCTACATTTCCCAGGAAATTTTTCCTTACTTACCGGAATCTCCAATCGCGAATATGGGCCGATATCTGCCTCAGGCTATCCAGGACAGGGGACGGGAAACCCGCACTTTCATGCCCAAATTCGGGGCAATCAATGAGCGCAGAAATCAGTTACACGAAGTAATCAGATTATCCGGCATGAATTTAATCATCGACGACACCGACCATCCGCTGATTATCAAGGTTGCATCCATTCAGGCCGCCCGGTTACAGGTGTATTTTATTGACAACGAAGATTTCTTCCAGCGCAAACATACGATTACGGATGAAAACGGGGAAGAGTATAGCGACAATGACGAACGTACTATTTTCTTCATCCGCGGTGTAATGGAGACTGTAAAAAAATTGCGATGGACGCCGGATGTAATCCATTGTCTGGGCTGGATGACTGCACTGGCTCCTTTATACATCAAAAAAGCTTACAATCAGGATCCTTTCTTTAAAAATTCCAAAGTCATTTACTCTTTGTTTGCTGATGATTTTAAAAATCCATTCCGCGGACTGTTTGCTGATAAATTGCTACTTGAAGGTATCGAAAAAACTGATTTAACCTCTTTACAAGGCAATGAAATTGACTTTGTTTCGTTAAATAAACTCGCCATCGATTATGCCGATGGCATTATCCAGTCGGTGCCGGGAACAAATGAACAGGTATTGGAATACATCCGGGAGAAGAAGAAGAAATTTCTTCCTTACAAACACGATGAGGATTATGCCGATGATTATGTGAGATTTTATGACAGTGTTAGTTAACTAAAAGATTTATTTATATCTTTTTTTTATATGAAAAACAGCTTTTTGATGCTTATCGCATCTTTTCTGATATTCATCACATCTTGTAACGACAGCAACATAACCGACATGGGAAGCAGCATTCAGCCTCCCGGCGATGAGATTTTGGTTGCAGCCGACACTTTCAGCATTATTTCCGAAAATTATGCCGTAAATTCCATGTTTTCACGTCCTGATTCTTTTTTACTAGGTACATTTTACGATCAAACCTACGGAACAGTGCATGCCGATATTTTCGCACAGGTAGAATATGCAAAAAACCACGTTTATCCTTCGACTACTGTTCCTGATTCGATTTTACTCTACATCTCGTACCTGAAGTATTTCGGGGACAAGCATTCCCCGATGCAGGTAAGTGTTTATGAGATGAATAAAGATACGACATTCAACTACATGACTGCCTATCCGACCAACCTGAATCCGGATGTTTTTGTTAACAAATCAGCCCCTTCGGCATTGATAGGAGAAAAAACTTTTACAGCTGTCGATGCCAAAGGAAAAGACTCGACGCTCGTTGCCATCAAATTATCGAACTCTTTTTTACAGCGTTTTTACAACGCCCCATCCGACATCTATAAGGATGAAGCGAAATTCCTTGATTTTTTCAAAGGGTTATACATTACTACTGAATTCGGATCGGCCTCCATGCTGTATGTACGTCAGATTCAGATGATCTACTACCATCATTACACCTACACTACAAAAGACGTAAATGGCAACGACTCCACCGTAAAGGTTGATGTTTCTGTGCCATTTACAGCAAACCCGAGGGTACGGCGAATAAATCGTTTCCTGCATCCTGATAAGAACAGTATCATCAGTCAGTTGGAAAGTAAAACCGAACAGATTCATCACATTTCCTCTCCGGCCAATATTTACACCCGGGTAAGCCTGCCTCTCAAGAAAATGCAGGAAAAGATGGAAGGAGACGGATCCAGAAGACTCGCCATCAACAATGCCAAACTGAGGGTTGACATCAACAACCTGAATGAAGAGAACTTTGCCCAGCCCATTCCTTCAAATGTATTGTTGATACGTGAATCTTCACTCAACAGGTTTTTCACAAAAAAAGAACTTCCAACAGACTCCTGTGCTGTATTAGGCACTTATGCTTATGAAAAAGACAGCGAAACCGGAGAGTACAATTATTACTACTCATTTGATATTGCCGGACTCATTGCACATGAATTCAAGCAGGCTAAAGCAAATAATACCACTGCTCCTGAAAAATCTAATTTCTTACTGGTTCCTGTGAGATTAAAAACAAACAATTCAGGCAGTAATACCACCATTACAGAAGTTGCCCAACAATATTTATTAAATGCAGTGACTATTTGTGGTGGCAACCACCCTGAAAAGCCAATTAAAGCACAGGTAGTATACAGTGATTTTTAGCATTCTTTTAAAGATAAATTCCACATTAAAAGAAGTTTATTGGTGTATTAAATTATTTTTCATACCTTTGCAGCCGCATTTTTTTAATCAACATAATGTCTAACCTACTAATTTATTAGTAACAAAAATTCAGAAATGAAAGAAAACCTGGAACCGGCTGAAGAGCCGAAAACAAGCCCGGAAGAAGCAACCCCGGTTGTTGAATCCACTCCTGTTGCAGCAGAAACAGAAGAAGCCACCGAAGTAGTTGCTGTAGAAGCTGCTCCTGAAGTAGCACCCGCGGAAATTATTGAAGAAGCACCATCCAAAAAACAGGAAGCACCTGCAGCACCCGTTGCAGAAGCCGATTTTGACTGGGATGCTTACGAAAAAGGTGACACCCTGAGCGCATCAGCCAGAGAAGAACTTAAAAACATTTACGACAACACACTGAATGCCATCAAGGACAAAGAAGTGGTTGAAGGTACAGTTATTTCGATTAACAAACGTGAAGTAGTGGTGAACGTTGGTTACAAATCAGACGGTATCGTTCCGATGAGCGAATTCCGTTACAATCCTGATTTGAAAATCGGCGACAAGGTTGAAGTGTATATCGAAAGCCAGGAAGACAAAAAAGGACAGCTTATCCTTTCTCACAAACAAGCACGCGCTACCCGCTCATGGGATCGCGTAAACGAAGCGCTGGAATCTCAGGAAATCGTGAAAGGTTTCGTAAAATGCCGCACGAAAGGCGGTATGATTGTGGACATCTTCGGTATAGAAGCATTCTTACCGGGATCTCAAATCGACGTGAAACCAATCCGCGACTACGACGTATTCGTGAACAAAACCATGGAATTCAAGGTGATTAAAATCAACCATGAATTTAAAAACGTGGTGGTATCGCACAAAGCACTTATCGAAGCTGAACTCGAAAACCAGAAGAAAGAAATCATCGGCAAACTGCAGAAAGGTCAGATCCTGGAAGGTACTGTTAAAAACATTACTTCTTATGGTGTATTCATCGACCTGGGTGGCGTTGACGGATTGATTCACATTACCGACCTGTCATGGGGACGTGTTTCTCATCCGGAAGAAATCGTAACACTTGATCAGAAAATCAACGTGGTTATCCTCGATTTCGATGATGAAAAGAAACGCATCGCTTTAGGTCTGAAACAACTTTCTGCTCATCCGTGGGATGCACTTGATGCTGACCTGAAAGTGGGTGACAAAGTGAAAGGTAAAGTAGTGGTGATGGCCGACTATGGCGCATTCGTAGAAATTGCTCCGGGTGTGGAAGGCTTGATTCACGTATCTGAAATGAGCTGGTCTCAGCACTTGCGCTCTGCTCAGGACTTCCTGAAAGTAGGCGACGAAGTTGAAACTGTAATCCTGACATTAGACCGTGAAGAACGTAAAATGTCACTGGGTATCAAACAACTGAAATCAGACCCATGGGAAAATATCGAAGAAAAATATGCCATCGGCACCAAACACACAGCTAAAGTTCGCAACTTCACCAACTTCGGTGTATTTGTTGAAATCGAAGAAGGTGTTGACGGGTTGATCCATATTTCTGACTTGTCATGGACTAAGAAAGTAAAACATCCATCTGAATTTACACAGATAGGAAGTGAAATCGATGTTCAGGTATTGGAAATCGACAAAGCTAACCGTCGTTTGAGTCTTGGTCACAAACAAATCGAAGAAAATCCTTGGGATGTACTGGAAACCATGTTCACCGTCGACAGCATCCACGAAGGTGTGATTGTTGAAATGATGGACAAAGGCGCCGTAATTTCTCTGCCTTATGGTGTGGAAGGTTTCGCAACTCCGAAACACCTGGTTAAAGAAGACGGTTCACAGGCTCAGGTTGATGAAAAATTATCTTTCAAGGTAATTGAATTCAACAAAGACGCGAAACGCATCATTCTTTCACACAGCCGTATCCACGAAGATGCCAAACGTGCAGAAAAAGCTCCGGCAGAAACTGCAGGTGAAGCACCGAAGAAAGCTGCTGCCAGAAAACCAAAGAAAGAAGAAAGCGCACCTGCTCAGAACATCGAAAAAACTACTTTAGGCGACATCCAGTCACTGGCCGACCTGAAAGATCAGTTGGTAAGCGCTGCTGCCGAGAAGATGGAGAAAGCAGAAAAAGCAAAAAAAGCTGCCAAAGCAAAAGCTGAAGAAGTAGCCGAAGAGGCTGCCGAAGAAGCACCTAAGAAATCAACCAAAAAAGCAAAAAAAGACGAAGAAGCTGAAGAAGCAACTGAAGCTTAATAAAGTATATTGGTTGACTTGCTTATCGAAAGCAGTTTAGCAATCGAGTAGGAGGAAAATAAAATAGTTTTCCTCCTATTTTATTTTCCGACCTCTCACACCACCGTACGTACGGTTCTCGTATACGGCGGTTCCTTAATATTCAACTCTCACATTACGATAATAATCCTGTAGGGTAATGTAACCAGCCTTTTTAAGACGCTCTGAAGTAATAGTGGTGTGAAGAATGAAACTGCCAGCCGTATGCCAATAACCCTTACGGGTGTTAGCCCATTCCCATGCCTTCGATTTCTTTACTCCCAGCTGTATCAGGTTGGTGACTTTGGTTCTGATACGTTTCCACTGTTTCCAGATGACCATCCTGATTCTACGACGGAGCCACTCGTCTATTTCAGTCAAAAGTTGGTTCATATCAGCATATTTGAAGTATTGAATCCAACCAGTGATAAATTGACGTAATGATTCTTTTCTACCTTCATTACTCAAGCCATTACTACGCTTGGTTAATAGTTTCAGTTTTGTCTTCAGCTTTAACACGCTTTTAGGGTGTATCCGCAAGCGGCATTGCCCATTCATGATGTAAAAGGAATATCCCAAAAACTTAACGTTGCGTACGTAGGTTACATGTGTCTTGTCTCTGTTTACTTTCAGAAACAACTTGTTCTCGATAAAAGGCAGGATGTTTTCAAGGGTACGTTGGGCACTGCGTTTGCTTTTACAAAGAATCATTAAATCATCCGCATAGCGTACAAACTTGTGTCCCCGACGCTCTAACTCTTTGTCCAGTTCATTGAGTAATATGTTACTCAACAGCGGACTTAGCGGTCCACCCTGTGGAACCCCCTGCAAGACAGGTTCATATTCGCCCTGATTCAGCACACCTGCGTTCAGGTATTTGTGAATCAGTGAAACACCCGCCCATCTTTGATGGTGCGTGAGAGTACTTCAATCAATTTGCTGTGGTTAACCGTGTCGAAGAATTTTTCTAAATCCATATCAACGGCGTAACGATAGCCTTCATTAATATACTGCGCACACTTGCGTAGTGCTCTATGAGCACTGCGACCCGGGCGGAAGCCATAGCTGTCCGACGAAAACTGCTTTTCGTAAACAGGTGACAGAACCTGAGTAATAGCCTGCTGGATGACCCTGTCAACGACGGTGGGAATACCCAGTAAACGTTTACTCCCGTTTTCCTTGGGTATCGCTACCCGAAGTACCGGATTGGGACAGTATTTGCCCTGATAAATGGAGCTGATAAGTGATTCTTTGTACGTTGATAGATAACTTTTGAGTGATTCAACTTCCATCTTATCAACCCCTCCGACACCCTGATTCGACTTCACCCGAAGGTAAGCCTGATTCAGGTTGGAGGGAGAGAGAATGAATTCCATCAGTCCATATTTCGTAAAGTGATTGTTAGTGAGGGTGTTTTCACTTATCCCAATGTAGGTCTGCCCTCCCATATAGCTTTCGGATGCCGTCCTATTCTTTTGTGGGTAGGTCTCTTGATTATTCGAGATGTTCTGCTTTCTTTCCTTCATTGGGTAACTTTCATTGCTTCTCACTTGATTAAGGTTCGACCCTTCCCCTATTAGCTCGTAACCCGGTACTATGGTCTCGGCTGACTTCTTACGGCAACTGTTGTCCATGATTGTGAAAAAAAAATCATCCTCACGTCCGTAAGACCTCCCGTGGTAAGACATATAACCTTCATCCCATATCCCCGCCACATTTACACTCCGATGTCCGCATAATCTTTGGATTTTGATTTGTTTAGCAATCTCATCCCACCGGATATGCCTTATATGTGGTTCGTGTTCCTCGGGGCGGAACTTTGCTGTGGGCTTCCTTCAGATTCCACATCACTGTGGACACCCTTGCCCGTGGCTAATGGTTGGCGATTATGAACCCCCATAGTGGACTTGCACCACCAAGTTGTATATCATGCACGGCACACTAAAAGAACAGGGTAAATCTGAATTGATTTACCCTGTTTCATTTGTTGTATATTGAATCCTTCTTATTTGAATACTAAGGTCGTCAGCACAGGAAAATGATCGGATGGCAAACGTGCCTGAGATTGTATCAGTGTTGCTTCCGCAGGAAAGTTTGACGAAGAAATAATTTGCTGATTATCTGTTCTTGCACGGTAAGTATCCGTTAACACACCATACCGGTTCACCTTAAAATGGTCGGTAACAAAAATATGATCAATACGCTTTTCTGTTACGAGATTTGGGTCAAAGTTATTAAACGTTCCATTCATAGCGTAATTAATTTCAGCTGTTGTATACACATCTTTCAGCAAACCAGCTGTGTTCAACAATAAATAAGCTTCGTTGAACTGATCCACATTGAAATCACCCATCAGGATAACCGGCTCTCCGTTACACATCGACTGAATTCTGTCGAGCACAAGCTTTGCACTTTCCTGTCTGGCGATCACACCGATATGATCGAAATGTAAATTAAACAGCCAAAAGCTTTTGCAACCTTCCTTTATTTCAAATTTGCCCCAGGTGCAAATACGCGGCAATGCAGCATCCCACCCTTTATTGGGATAATCTGTTTTTTCCGACAACCAGAATGTGCCGAAGTCCTGCAAATTAAACTTGTTTCTTTTGTAAAATATGGGCGAGAATTCCCCTTTGTCCTTACCATTATCCCGCCCCACACCAATATAATCATATTCAGGTAACGCATTCAGCATGTCATCGAGCTGACCTTTCAATACCTCCTGACTACCGAAAATATCAAAATCATGGAACTGAATTAACTGACAAACAACAGGGGCACGCTGTTTCCAGCCATTACCGTTCTTCTCATCCCCTCTGTTATCATTCCGAATGTTGTAGGAGGCAACGTTTATTTGCTGAGCATAGGTTATCAACACATTGTTTAACGTCAGCAGAAAAAATAAAATGATGTATCTCATAAATATAAAAATTGAATTGTTTGTAATGTTGCAAAGCAACACAAAGTTAAAAATTTAATGCTTTAGCAGGAAAATAATAATATATTTTATGATTTTCCGACAAGGTCCTTTTCTACAATTGGCGCTAAAGAGAAGCATTATCGGGCAGATACAACCAACAAAAAAATAACATACGGATAAACATTCAGTTTATTTTTTTTGTTTTGAAATGAAAACTTATTTATTTCCCTGAAAAAACTGATATGTTGAATACGAATCCGGATACCGAAAGCAGCAACTTCACCCTTTGGCAGGAACTCAAAAACGCTATCAAAGGCACTGATGCTGATTACACTAAAATAAGCCTTAAAAGAGCCATTTTTTTACTTGCTATTCCCATGATGCTCGAATTAATCATGGAATCTACATTCGCCATTGTCGACATCTATTTCATTGGAAGTTTAGGTGCATCAGCTGTTGCAACCGTTGGTCTCACCGAAACTTACTTATACCTGCTATATTCTCTGGCAATGGGGTTATCGATGGCAGTCACCGCCATTATCGCCCGGAGAACGGGAGAAAAGAACAGGGAAGAAAGTGGCAAAGCAGCTGTACAGGCAATTTTCCTGGGTTTGTTGGTTTCGGTTCCTTTTGCCATTGGAGGCATTTTTTATGCGAAAGAACTTCTTGGTTTAATGGGGGCCGATGCATGGGCAATTGAACATGGGTATAAATACACCCAGTGGATGCTTGGTAGCAATGCAGTTATCATCCTCTTATTTGTCATCAATGCCATTTTCAGAGGTGCAGGCGATGCCGCGATTGCCATGAAAATCCTCTGGGTTGCCAACGGCGTGAACATCATTTTAGATCCGATTCTGATCAACGGGTGGGGTTTTATCCCGGCTTACGGCATTGAAGGAGCCGGAATCGCAACCACCATCGGACGGGGCATAGGGGTAATCGGACAAATTTGGGTTTTATTTAAAGGCAACAAACACATCAAAGTCAGTGTACAACAAATTGTTTGGGATGCAAAGGTACTGTTGAACATCATCCGGACTTCTTTAGGCGGAATCGGACAAAATATTGTCGCGATGACCTCCTGGATATTTCTGATGCGCATCTTGTCGGATGTGGGAAGTGAAGCCGTTGCCGGGTCTACCATAGCATTACGTATCATGATGTTTACCATGATGCCGGCCTGGGGCATGTCGAACGCGGCCGCAACGCTGGTCGGACAGAATCTGGGCGCCGGAAGTCCTGAAAGAGCAGAATCATCAGTATGGAAAATCGGCGGGTATAATATGATTTTCTTAGGATTCGTTTCTGTTTTCTATTTCATCTTCAACAAAGAACTCATGGGTTTCTTCACTACCGATGCGGATGTAATCAGCATAGGGTCAGAATGGTTGAGAATACTCTCCTATTCTTTCCTTGTTTACGGTTGGTGGATGGTTTCGGTACAGGCTTTCAACGGCGCCGGCGACACCCGCACGCCAACACTGATTAACGTTGTGTTCTTCTGGATGATACAAATTCCTTTGTCCTATTACCTGGCTATTCATCTCGACTGGCAACATTCGGGTGTTTTCTGGGGTGTGTTTATCTCCGAAACATCTGTGGGTTTATTTACCTTGTGGTTATTTTCAAGGGGAAAATGGAAAGCAACGACAGTATAAAATCAACATTAAATCACTATAATACAAACAATTAAAAACAATCTATTATGTCAACAGTTAGCACTTATCTCAATTTCACGAGAGAAACAGAAGCCGCTTTCAACTTCTATAAAACCGTTTTTGGTACTGAATATATTCATCCTCCCATGCGATTTGGTGACATACCCGCGCAGGAAGGCGCACCGGCAATACCCGAATCCGACCGGAAACTGATCATGCATGCCGAGTTGCCTATTCTCGGCGGACACATGTTGATGGGTACTGATGCTCCTGAATCTATGGGCTTCACACTTCATCAGGGAAATAACGTTTATATCATGTTACAACCCGACACCCGGGAAGAAACCAAACGCCTCTTTGATGCACTTGCTGCCGGAGGTCTTGTTGAGCAGAATCTTCAGGACATGTTCTGGGGCGACTACTACGGAAGTTGTAAAGATAAATTCGGTGTGCAGTGGATGTTTAATTGTACAGAAAAACAATGATTATTCGCTTGAAGCAAATCAAAAAATAATTGTATCTTTGCATGCAATTAAGGTTATACGCAACAAAAATACTGTCAGCGTTTTAGCGAAAACGAGGGACTGTTTGGCTTTGACTAAACGTCCCTTCTTCATTACCCCAAAAAGAGCTAAATAAAAGAACTTACTGCAATAACGAACATCAGAAAGCTACTTTTCTATTTTGTCTTTTAACCGGATTAAGATATTGTGACATTTCAAAAATCAAATGGGGTGAATTCCAAATTGACTGCAACGAATAAATAGAGTTACATTCAGGATGAAATTTACACTAAAATATTTAGCCATGGAAATACAACTTATACAAAGTAAGATTTATACCATTAGAGGGCAAAAAGTCATGTTAGACCGTGATCTCTCTGAAATGTATGGAATAGAAACAAGCGCATTAAAACAAGCTGTCAGGCGTAATATCGAAAGGTTTGAAGGAGACGATTTCATGTTTGAACTAACACCGGATGAAGTGCAAGAACTTTCAAGGTCACACATTGTGATCATGAACAGTGGTAGAGGTTATACCTAACTACTTCAATTAGAATAATTCTCTGGGATTAATCTTTAAAAAATCCTCATAAGGAATTCCTCCTGTACCGACCAATAACATTTTATCAGGATGAAATCTCCCGTTAAATAGGTTCATTCCTTCGCTATCAGCGCTAGCTCCGCTTTTTATTTCCAATCCAATTACCTTGTTTCCTTTTTCGAGTATGAAATCTACTTCATTATTACCCTCGCGCCAGTAATGGAGATTATACCTCTCGGAAATTGAATGATTGAGCAAATGAGCGCCAACAGACGATTCAACCAGTCTGCCCCATAACTTTGGATTCACAATGACTGTTGAATAGGTTTCGTCATCTTGCGACGTTAATAATGCGTTATTATATACCTGGAACTTTGGACTGGATGACCGTTGGCGAATTACACTTCCGGCATATTTCTCTAATCCACCTAACAAACCACAATCAGATAATAATTTAAGATAGTTGGCCAAAGTCGTTGTATTCCCGGCATCCTGTAATTGCCCTATGATTTTGGTGTATGATAGAATCTGCCCTGAATACAAGCAGCCAAGTTCGAATAGCCGTTTCAGCAATGCGGGTTTATCTACACGAGTCAGCATCAAAATATCTTTGGAAATGCTGGTCTCTATTAGGGAATCTTTTATGTAGTTTTTCCAACGCTCTTCATCTTCAATTAATGAAGCAGAGCCCGGATATCCACCGAAATAAACGTACTGTTCAATGGACCAGTCAAACGCGTCCTGCATTTCAGCAAACGACCAATGTCCAAGATAAAACGTCTCGAAACGTCCGGCCAGCGATTCCGTTAAACCTTTCTGAATAAGGAGGCGTGAAGAACCGAGCAGGATAACCTTGATATTTACATTCTCGCGGGTATCCTTATCCCATTGCTGTTTGACAATCTCACTCCAATTATCAATCTTTTGTATCTCATCAACCACGAGAAGATATTCCGAAGCGCCGGAGGCTTTCATTCTCAACCTTGCTGTCTCCCAGACTTGCATCAGCCATGCCGAGTTAGTTGCCGCAATAGCATCGGCAGACTCATATACGTATGGAATGGATAATTGAGACAATAATTGGGTCACCATAGTGGTTTTACCCACTTGGCGAGGACCAAGGATTACCTGAATGAACTTTCGCGGCTCTTCTACTCTTGACTTAACTTGCTTTAAATATGGACGTTCGTACATCTTAAATTAATTTACTCAATAGAAAACGCAAATTTACTCAAAGTTCTTAGATTGCCAAAATAAACTGAAGAATAAAGTTGATAATTTCCAACACACGTGTTGAGAACTAAAAAATTTGTATCTTTGCACGCAAACAAATCTGAGAAGTGAACAAACAGAGTAACATTTGTTACCAGTTTGTTACCAGACACTTTTCAAATATGTTGTTTTAATATGATTATCAATCAGATTAAACATTAAAGGGGCTGTTTGGTTTTGACAGCAGGCAGAAAGGATAAGTAAGCATGTCGAGCGGGGTGAAAACGGCTCGTAAATCACGGTTCACAAAATCATAACTGGCGAAACAAATTACGCTCTTGCTGCTTAATCGAATCATAGTAGATAAAGCTTAATCCAGGCACAAGGTGCCAGGACGGGACATCCTCCAAAGGCCGTCGCTCCGAGGCCAACGATCAGAGGGTGCAGCTAAATCGGGGATAGTCGCGCTTAGCCCCGGAGGTGCGATGAAATAAAGGGGATAAGGCGCAGATTGGTGGCTTCGGTCTTGCCTGCGCTCGAAAACCTAAGCGAAGATAAACATGTAGAAAGCTTATTATTTCCTTGTTTGGACGAGGGTTCGACTCCCTCCAGCTCCACGAATTATTTCAATTTAGCACAAACGCCTGCAAAACAAATAATTTGCAGGCGTTTGTGTTTATTTCCTTCTCCTATCATTCAATCAATGACAATAATATGATGTGTAATTCGCGAATTGCGGGTTCAATCAACAACTGCATTTACACTCAAAATTAATCTTTGTAGAATTCGTACTGAATAATATTTTGAATATTATTTGCATAATTCAAAAACATCCTGTATGTTTGTAGCTCGATTACAAAGAAATAATTTTTGAAAACTACATTAAAACATATTAGCTCGATTCAGACCGGTGTATTTGCCAAACCAAATATCGACGGTGATGTCGTATATTTACAGGCGAAGCATTTTAATGAAACCGGACAACTGAACACCTTGCTACATCCTGATTTAATGTCAGGTGCAGTTTTAGCGAAACATGTATTAAAAAAAGGAGATGTGATTTTCGCGGCAAAAGGAACGAAAAATTTCGCGACAGTTTATAATTTAGATATACCGGCCGTGGCCTCCACTTCTTTTTTCGTGATCAGGATCAACGAAATCTATAAACATAGTATAATACCCGAATACCTGGCATGGTGGATGAATCAACCGTTTAGTCAAACCGTATTAAAAACTAAAGCGACCGGAACGTCAATCGTCTCCATTTCGAAAGCGATGCTGGAAGAATTCGAAATAACAATTCCGGAGATTCACAAACAAGAGCTGATATTAAAAATAAACACATTACGAAACAAAGAAACAGAACTGATAAAACAGCTTGAGACCCTAAAGGAACAACAATTACAACAACAAATAATCAACGCGATAAAATAACGATCAATGAAAATAACACAGGAAGATATCAACAAGGAAGTATGGAAAGCATGTGACACCTTCAGGGGAAGCATCGACCCGAGTATATATAAGGATTATGTCCTGACAATGCTTTTCGTAAAATACCTGAGCGATGTGTATGATGATAAAATGGATGAATACATAAAGAAATACAATGGCGATAAGGAACGGGCTGAGCGATCCATGCGCCACGAACGTTTTGTGGTACCTGCCAATAGTCATTTCAACTATCTGTACGAAAACAGAAACGAGCTGAACATAGGGGAATTAATCGACATTGCGCTGGAAGATTTAGTAGAAGCCAACCGAGAAAAGCTCTACAGCGAAGATGGTGCCGGCATATTCCAGAATATCAGCTTCAACAGTCCGGTATTAGGTGACACCAAAGACAAAAATACCCGGCTAAAAAACCTGCTGATTGACTTTAGCAGCGACAAGCTCAACCTTCGCCCCTCACACTTAGGTGGCACCGACATCATCGGGGGAGCCTATATGTTCCTGATAGAAAATTTTGCCAGTGATGCCGGTAAGAAAGCGGGTGAATTCTTTACACCCAAAGAAGTTTCTACTTTGATCGCAAAGCTGACCAAGTCGAAACCCGGCTCGCGTATTTGTGACCCCACTTGCGGCTCTGCTTCGCTGCTGATAAAAGCAGGGGAAGAAGTCGGCTCTGACAATTTTTCGCTCTACGGACAAGAAGCCAACGGAAGCACCTGGGCACTGGCAGTGATGAATATGTTTTTGCACGGGTTCGACAATGCCACGATCCGCTGGGGCGACACCATCCGTAATCCGAAATTAAAGGAAGGCGATACCCTGATGAAATTTGATACGGTGGTGGCTAATCCGCCTTTTTCGTTGGATAAATGGGGCAAGGTAGAAGAAAAGGATGGCAATAAAACAACCGTTAGCTGGGATCCGGAAATGGACCAGTACAATCGTTTCTGGCGCGGCATTCCACCCAAAAGTAAAGGCGACTGGGCTTTTATCAGCCACATGATTGAAACGGCCTACGAAGGACATGGAAAAGTAGGCGTTGTAGTTCCTCATGGGGTTTTGTTCAGAGGAAGCAGCGAAGGAAAAATTCGTCAAAAAACCATTGAAGAAAACATACTTGAAGCTGTTATCGGGCTACCGGCCAACCTGTTCTTCGGCACAGGCATTCCCGCGGCCATTTTGATCTTCAACAAAGGTAAAGGCAGCAACACCAATGTACTGTTTATCGATGCCAGCAAGCATTACGACGCAGCTAAAAATCAGAATAAACTGAACGACTCGCACATCAATCACATAGTAGAAACTTATCGCGGTTTTACCGAAGGCAAATTGCAAGCGGGAGTAACTGAAGAGAAATTCAGCTATGTAGCTACTTTCGAGGAAATACAGGAAAACGACTTCAACCTGAACATTCCACGTTATGTGGATACTTTCGAAGAAGAAGCCGAAGTGGATATTGCAGCGGTACAAAAGGAAATTGCGAGATTAGAAAGCGAACTGAAAGAGGTTCAGGCTGAGATGGAAAAGCATTTGAAAGAATTAACTGATGAATAACAGTAGAATCTGAAAACAAATGACAATACAATACGCATCCGACCTGCATTTGGAATTTCGGGAGAATAAGGAGTTCCTGAAAACAAACCCGCTGATACCAGCAGGTGATGTATTGGTGTTGGCTGGTGATATTGTGCCGTTTGCGGAAATAAACAAGCACAAAGATTTTTTCAGTTTTGTGTCCGATAATTTTGCTGCTACGTATTGGATTCCGGGAAATCATGAGTATTATGGCTTTGACCTGGCAACCAAATGCGGTGTACTGAATGAGAAAATACGAAGCAATGTATTTTTGGTAAATAATACCTCGGTAATAGGTGAAAATATAAAAATGATTTTCTCCACACTTTGGAGCAAAATAAGTCCGGCTTACGAATGGCAGATAGAGCGCAGCGTAAACGATTTTCATGTGATTAAAAACGGCAAATACAGGTTTACGGTTGAGCGATACAATGAGCTGCATGCTGAGAGTCTGGCATTTTTGGAGAATGAACTGACCTCGGAAACCGGCTTAAAGAAAGTTGTAGCTACACATCATGTACCTACGCGGATGAATTATCCGGCACAATACAAAGGCAGTGTGCTGAACGAAGCATTTGCGGTGGAACTATTTGAACTGATCGAAAAAACCACTCCTGATGTATGGATATACGGGCACTCACATAGCAATACGCCTGATTTTGAAATCGGGAAAACGCGACTACTGACTAACCAATTGGGATATGTAAGCTTGGGTGAATGTCAACAATTTGATACAAATAAAACTATAACACTATAAATGAATAACAACACAACATACAAAGATTCGCCACTGGGGAAGATTCCGAAGGATTGGGAGGTGAGAACATTAGGTGAAGTTTGCCTGCTTAAAGGAGAGTATGGCATTAATGCTCCTGCTGTAGAATATAAAGATGAGTTGCCAACTTATATTAGAATAACGGATATTGATGATGATGGAAATTACTCAACAATTAAGAAAGCTTCAGTTGATGATATAAATTCCCAGAATTTTCTGCTAAAAGAAGGTGATATTATTTTTGCAAGAACTGGAGCAACTGTAGGTAAAACATATTTGTATGATGTAAAAGATGGTGATTTAGTTTTTGCTGGATTCTTAATACGCTTTAGACCAAACAACTCCAAATTAAAATCTCAATATTTAAACTATTATACTTCAACAAAATCATACTGGGATTGGGTAAAAAAAGTGTCTATGAGGAGTGGTCAGCCGGGTATAAATGCTGAAGAGTATAGTTCTTTAAAACTGCCGCTCCCTCCCCTCCCCGAGCAAGCCCGCATTGCCGAAGTGCTTGGCACCTGGGACAAAGCCATAACCAACCTGCAAGCCACCATCACCCAAAAGGAGTTGCGCAACAAATGGCTGATGCAGCAATTGTTGACCGGGAAGAAGCGGTTGAAGGGGTTTGGCGGGGAGTGGAAAAAGGTCAAAGCTGAAGAGATTTTCAAAAATATATCAATCAAGGGAAATGAAAATGAGGAATTGTTGTCAGCAACTCAAGATAGAGGTATTATCCCAAGATCAATGTTAGAAGGTCGTGTTACAATGCCGTCAGGAGAGTTGAATTCTTTCAAATTGGTTGATAAGGGTAATTTCGTAATTAGTTTAAGATCATTTCAGGGAGGTTTGGAATATTCATATTTTAGAGGTTTAGTAAGCCCTGCTTATACTGTTTTAAAACCCAAAAAAAGTATATATGATGAGTTTTACAAATACTACTTTAAATCATATGATTTTATTGGACATTTAGCTATTGCTGTAATTGGAATCAGGGATGGTAAACAAATTAGTTATGATGATTTTTGTTCAGTAAAAATTCCTTATCCAACTATCGAAGAACAAACCGCCATTGCCAACGTACTTCAAACCGCGAGTAATGAAGTGCAACTATTGCAACAGCAGTTAGATAAACTCAGGGAGCAGAAAAAAGGGCTGATGCAGGTGTTGTTGACGGGAAAGAAAAGATTGTACATAAAAAATATATAGATATGGAAAAACTTTTTAAATCAATCAAACTAATAGGAGGTATAATACTGTTTTTTATCGCTGTTCTAACATTTTATTTCCAAATAATATATATAAATAAAACAGTATTGGAAGTACAAACAATTGATGAAAATCTTTTAACTGATGTGCCCAATATTAAAGGATTAACAGTTGAGTATAAATTTAACGATACTATAAAAGTAAAAAACCTTTGGAAAATTAGATACCTTCTTAAAAATACAGGTGATGTAAACATTATAGGAGAAGGTAGTAATTCGATGTTGCTAAAAAATGGAATACCATTATCGTTCAATCAACCTTGTAAAATACTAAATTTTAACATCATAAACCAAAACAATGGAGCAATTCTAAAAAATGACACACTAAAATTTAAACAATGGAGACCCAATGAATTTGTTGAGTTGGAAGTTTTTATTGAATCTAAAACCAACACTCCAAAACTGTTTATTAGTGATAGAGAAATAATCGATTCAAAAATTATTTATTCTGTTTTTAATTCTCAATCCAATAATGAGAAAAAGAAACTTATTGAAAGGTTTCCTGTTAGCATTAAAAACACACTAAAATGGACGACAGTAGTAGTATTAAGCCTAATGATAATATTAGGTTTGAATCAAATAAAAACACAGTATAACGACATGCCAAATATAACAACTAAGGTGTTGTTCTTAATATTATCTTTAATATTAATTTTGTCACTGACATTTCCAATTCTTTGGATGTTCTAAACAAAACGACATCATGTAGTCCCTAACAAAAACGGTGGTTGGGATGTAAAAGGAATACGGCAATGACCCTTTTCCTCCCAAAAGATAAAAAAACAAAAACCATGAATAATATCTTCAATCTATACATCGACGAAACTTGTCATTTAGAGCATGACAAACAATCGGTTATGTGTATCGGGTACACTAAAATATTAAACTCGGATTATGGCGCTATTAAAGCTGATTTAAAACAAATTAAGCTCAAGCATAAATCTGCCACTGAAATAAAATGGTCGAAAGTATCCATGTCGAGAATTGATTTGTACAAGGAGTGGATAGATTATTTTTTTGATCATAACATAGCTTTCCGGTGTGTGTTGGTAAAGAATAAAAGCAACCTCGACCATGAAACATTTAACCGTGGTGATCACAATGCCTTTTATTACAAGATGATTTATTTGCTTCTGCACAATAAATACATCAATCCTAATGATGAACAATATCGTATTTTACTGGACATCAAAGATACACGTGGCTGGGAGCGTTTGAAGAAACTTGACAAATGCCTGAACCCATCAGGTGACAAAAAGTCGTTTGTATATTTTCAACATATTCGTTCGCACGAAAATGAACTTATCCAGTTGACTGACTTATTGATTGGTGCAGTTGGTTTTAAAGCACGTCAGGAACACACTAAACCCAATGCATCGAGGGTTAAATGTGAATTGATAGATTATCTGGAAAAGAAATCAGGTTATAGCCTGGATGAAGGTACCATTCCCTGGGAAAGTAAATTCAATATTTTTGACTTTCAGATAAGTGCAGCGCGATGAGTGGAGAAAGAATAAAATATGAAGATGACGGGGATACTTTATCTGAATTGTCGGACATGTTTGATGACTTATCGATTGACGGACCAACACCTGATCAATTATATCGAATGTATGGAGTTTTCCTGAATGATATCGAGAAGAATCCAATTCGCATAAAAGGAAAGAATCTCACATTCAATAACTCAATTTCAAAACACCCGGTCTGCAAAGGAAAATATGTTGGTTTTGAGCATATAATTACCCGGGAAAGCAAGTACAAAGGAAAAAGAATTTTTGACAGAGAAAGAGCGAATAAAATTCATTGGATCAATCCAATTATCGAAAATGTTCACGATGTACGAATTAAATATTTCGAACGTATAAATGAAAATGGATTTAATCAACAATTTTATTGGTACGAGTCAAAGTCATTTTTGGTAATCGTTCGGGAAGTCAACCCGGAGATGTTTTTAATTACTTCCTTTTCAGTGGATAAAATTGAGAGAAATAAATATAAAGAATGGTATGAAGAGTATAAAAATAAAAAAACCCCACTTCGTAAGTGAGGCACGCATCTTAAGGCAATGCGAACGGAGTGAACAATGTCACCTGCCACGTCCTTTTCCCTTTGGGAATTGACAGCGCAAATGTAATACATATTTTTGAGACTTGTGCTATTTTCCGAAAAAATTGTTACAAATGTAACGTACAGTTACATCTAATACTTAAACACAAACGTCTATAGATACAACAACAAAACACATAGAAAGTTCTCATATATTTTCTACAATAATCTTAAAATTGATCCATCAACATCACAATATATGAACATCCCCTCATTCAAAGAAGACCACATAAGCCAAATACCCGCTTTACAGCTATTAATAAAAATGGGGTACCGCTATTTATCGCCTGCTGAAGTTGAAATACAACGGGGTGGTAAAACCAGTAATGTATTGCTGGAAGATCTCTTACGTAAACAACTGAAGGAAATCAACTCAGAAAAACAGATAAGCTCAACCAAAACGACGTATATCAGCGATGCCAATATCGAAAATGCAATCCGGGCACTAAAGGAGTTACCCATGAATGAGGGATATATATCAGCCAGTGAAACGCTGTATAACCTCATAACAGTAGGCAAAACGTTTGAACAAACTTTCGATGGCGATAAAAAAAACATCACAGTGCAATATATCGACTGGCAACACCGGGAGAACAATGTATTTCATGTAGCCGAGGAATACAGCGTGGTACGTAGCACCCGTCAGGAGCATTACCGTCCGGATATTGTCCTTTTTGTGAATGGCATTCCGTTGTGCATTATCGAGTGCAAGCGACCGGACATGAAAAAACCGCTGGATCAAGCCATTAGTCAGCATTTACGGAATCAGCAGGAAGATGGCATTCGTTGGCTGTATGTGTATGCGCAGATAACAATGGCTTTATCGGTTCAGGATGGAGCGTATGCAACCACCGGAACGCCTGAGAAATTTTGGGCCAAATGGTCGGAAAAATTTGAATTAGAAGCAGACGAACACAGTTTCCGCGACAAACTGAAAGAGCTGAAAAATGCAGCTCTTGATGAAGAACAAAAGAAAAAGCTATTTGCCGAACGATACAACTATGTGAAACAATATTTCGAAGCACAGGAAAATGAGCCTGTTGAAACAACCGTACAGGATGAATACCTATACGGATTGTGTCGTCCGGAACGCTTATTGGACATTGTTTTCAACTATATTTTGTTCGATAATGGATCTAAAAAAATAGCACGTTATCAGCAATTCTTTGCCATCAACAAAGCCATGCAACGCATGTTGCAGTTTACTGGCAGCCGGCGTACAGGTGGGGTGATATGGCACACGCAGGGAAGTGGAAAATCCTTAACCATGGTGATGCTGGCGCAGACCATTGCCATGGAAAAAAGCATTCGCAATCCCAAAATCATTTTGGTAACCGACCGCACCGATTTAGACAAACAGATTTCGGACACCTTTCGTAAATGCGGACGGTTTATTGAAAATGCCACCACCGGCCAACGTTTGGTAGAATTGCTTCAAAGTAAAAGCGACGCGGTGGTGACCACCATCATCAATAAGTTTTTGGCTGCTGTTAAGAAAATCAGAATCCCGCTCGAAAGTCATGATATTTTTGTTTTGGTTGACGAAGGACACCGTAGTCAGTACGGCATGTTTAACATTGCCATGCAGAAAACGCTGCCCAATGCCTGCTTCATTGCCATGACGGGCACTCCTCTTTTCAAAAAAGATAAAAGCACAGCAGTTAAATTCGGTGGTATTATCGATGCCTACACGGTAGATCAGGCGGTGAAGGACAAAGCGGTGGTACCATTGCTGTACGAAGGTCGGTTAGCCCGCCAGGAAGTAAATGAAGGTCCGCTGGATACTTATTTCGGAATGGTTGCCGAGCCTCTGACCGAATATCAAAAGGCCGATTTTAAAAAGAAATTCAGTCGTGCCGACCAGTTAAACAGCGCGGAACAAAAAATGTATGCCATCGCCTGGAATATCAGTCACCACTACCGTGACAACTGGAAAGGCACCCCTTTTAAAGCACAATTGGTTTGCGATAAAAAAGTAAATGCCATACGCTATAAGGAATTTTTGGATGAGATAGGCATCGTCAGCAGTGAGGTTTTAATATCACCGATTGATGAGCGGGAAGGTGAAGACAACGCCTATGAACAATCATCAGAAAAGGAAAACCGTTTCTGGAAAAAGATGATGAACGAGCATGGCAATGCAAAAAAATATGAAAGCAACATTATCAACAGCTTTAAGAACGGGGAAACGCCCGAAATAATCATCGTGGTTGACAAACTGCTGACTGGTTTTGATGAACCCAAGAACACCGTTTTGTATCTGACACGAAACTTACAGGGACATAAACTTTTGCAGGCGATTGCTCGTGTAAACCGGGTATATCCCGATAAGGACTTCGGTTATATTGTTGATTATTATGGTGTCATAGAGAACTTAGATGATGCGCTGCAAATGTACTCCGGATTCGAAGATTTCGACGAAGAAGATTTGGCCGGCACATTAATCAACATAAACGAAGAAATAAAGAAATTGCCCCAAAAGCACTCGGAGTTGTGGGATATTTTCAAAACAATACCCAATAAGCGCGATGCCGAAGCTTATCAGGTATTATTAAAAGATGTAGCCATACGATCCTTGTTTTATGATAAGTTGGCAGCTTTTGCCAAATCGCTTAAACTGGCATTGTCGTCAATGGATTTCTACAAACAGACAGATGAAAAACACATAGAAAAGTACAAATCGGATGTCGCGATGTTTATGAAATTGCGTATGGCAGTAGTAGAACGTTACAGCGACTCTGTTGATTACAAGCAATACGAAGGCCAGATTCAGAAATTAATTGATACACATATTACAACCGAAAAAGTAGAGGTAATCACCGAATTAGTCAATATATTTGACAAGGAAAGATTTCAGCAGGAAGTAGAAAACACAACAGGCAAAGCAGCCAAAGCAGATAAAATTGCCAGTAGAACTGCTAAATATATTACTGAAAAAATGGACGAAGACCCTGCGTTTTACAAGAAATTCTCTCAAATGCTAAAGGATACAATTTATGCATACGAAACGCACCGGATCAACGAGCTGATATTTCTGCATAAGGTAACAGAAATAATGAACAATGTACTTGCGCATACCGACAGTGATATTCCGGAGGTTTTGAATGACAAAGATGTAGCAAAAGCATTTTATGGATTAAGTGTCGAAGCATTATCAGGGAAAATAAAAGATGAACTGACGGTAAAAGAAATTTCTACCCAAATCGCATTAAAAGTAGATGAACTTATTAAAGATGCTGTAATGGATAACAACATCGCTATGGTCGACTGGCAAACAAAATCAAAAATTACCGGAAAATTATTAATCGATATAGGCGATTATCTTATTGATGAAGTTCGTGATAAATATTCCATTGAATTATCGTTCGGCGAAATGGATGAAATAGCTAAGAAATATATTGATGTTGCTAAAACCCGTTACAAATGATGCATGAATCAATAGATTTCGGTTCTAAGAAAATAAATTTCCGACTTGAATACTGTGAACGCAGAAGCCTGGGAATAAAGATAACTCCTGACTTGGAAGTTATCGTAAAAGCGCCTGTTGATGCTTCAATAGATATAATAAAAGAGAAAATCACGAAAAAAGCGCCGTGGATCATTCGTCAGCAAAGCTTCTTTCTTTCGTTTCAACCCCGTCTTACCGAGAGAAAATATGTAAGTGGTGAGACTCACCTGTATTTAGGAAAACAATACCGGTTAAAAATCATTGAAGAAAGGTCAAAAAAGAAAAAGGAAATTGTAAAATTAAAAGGGCAATTTATTGAAGTTCATACCAATGATGTAGAAAATGTCCAGATTTTACTTGAAACCTGGTATTTGGAAAAAGCTAAAGACAAATTTCATGCATTGGCCTCTTCATTGTTTAATCATTTCATCCAACGTAACGGACTTGAAAACTTAGAATTTAATCTATCAATCCGACAGATGCCCACACGCTGGGGAAGTTGTACCGCCAAAGGCAAAATCATCTTAAATCCTGAATTGATAAAAGCCCCCAAAGCATGCATTGAATATGTGATTATTCATGAGCTGTGTCATTTAATACATCATGATCATACTCAGAAGTTTATTGATTTGCAAACAAGAGAAATGCCCCAATGGGAGAAATGGAAAAATAAATTAGAGAGATTGCTTGCCTGATGAAAATCCACTAACAACAACACCAACATTGAAAATTAAAATATAATTGTATCTTTGTTCGTCAAATTTCCACATGCTAAAATTCATCTTTCAAGATGGATAATCTTGTGGACACTATTCTAACACACATGGAAAACAGACCGACTATCATTGACCTTTTTAATCAAAGTGTCAGGCTTTACGCATCCAACCCGTTTCTATGGGAGAAAGTTACAACGGAGTTTGTTCCTACTACCTATCAGGAAACGCTTGAACAAACACACCGGATTGCTGCCGGATTAATCGCGCTGGGCGTAAAACCGGGGGATAAAATTTCTTTACTTTCGGAAGGAAGAAACGCGTGGATAACGGGCGAACTGGGCATTCTTCATACAGGCGCCATCAATGTTCCGCTGTCGATCAAGTTGGAAGAAAGCAATGATTTAATCTTCAGGATTCAGCATTCGGAGTCTGCTTATGTGGTTGTTTCGGGTGGACAGCTCCGGAAAATAAGGACTATCATGGAGCAATTGCCGGATGTGAAACAGGTAATTGTTATCGACGAACAGGAATCGTATCTGGAAAAAGAGATGCCTTTATCCGCGTTGATTGAGAAAGGTGAAGCGCTGCTTAAAGATAATCCGGATATTGTTACCCAAACGGCTGCTGCTATTAAACCCGACGATATCGCGACCATCAGCTACACTTCGGGCACGACTGCCGACCCGAAAGGTATCCTGCTCACGCACCGCAACTACACGGCGAATGTGGAACAGGCACTGACCCTGATGAACATCCCACAAACTTTCAGAACACTCATCATACTGCCTTTGGATCACTGTTTCGCGCATGTGGCCGGTTTTTATAGTTTCATGGCAATGGGGGCCAGCGTGGGTACCGTGCAAACCGGTAAAACGGGCATGGAAACACTGAAAAACATTCCCATCAACATAAAGGAACTGAAACCTGACTTATTGTTGAGTGTACCTGCACTTGCCAAAAGTTTCAAAAAGAACATCGAAACCAGTATCCGTGCAAAAGGACCTGTCATCAATCGCCTGTTTCATATCGCCCTCAACATGGCGTATGCATACAATAAGGAAGGATATAATAAAGGTCAGGGCTGGCAGAAGTTGAAGAAACCGCTGCTGTCTTTGTTCGATAAGATTTTGTTCTCAAAAATACGCGAAGGGATGGGTGGTAAGCTGAAATTCTTCATTGGTGGCGGCGCCTTGCTTGATATCGACCTGCAACGTTTTTATTATGCCATTGGCATGCCGATGTTCCAGGGCTACGGACTCAGTGAAGCCACTCCGATTATTTCTTCAAACGGCTTGAAACGACACAAATTAGGCTCGTCGGGTTTCCTGGTAACCCCGATGGAGCTGAAAATATGTGATAGTGACGGCAACGAACTTCCTTTATATGAAAAGGGTGAAATCGTGATAAAGGGAGAAAATGTGATGGCCGGCTACTACAAAAATGAAAAAGCAACCGCTGAAACGGTAGTTGATGGTTGGTTGCATACAGGAGATATGGGCTACATGGATAAAGATGGCTTTCTGTATGTGGTCGGACGGTTTAAAAGCCTGCTGATTTCAAGCGATGGCGAAAAATACAGCCCGGAAGGCATCGAAGAATCGTTGGTGGAAAACTCGCACTTTATCGATCAGGTTTTACTGCATAACAACCAGGACGCGTATACAACCGCGCTGATTGTCCCGAACAAAGAAGCGCTGAAACGGTATGTACACCGCAAGCAGCCTGAACTCGACTGGGATAAGCGTGAAGCAAAAAAAATCGCGCTGGATAAACTACAACGTGAGATTCTTGCCTACCGGAAAGGTGGCAAATTCGAAGGCATGTTTCCTGAAAGGTGGTTACCTGCTGCCATCGCGGTGATTGGCGAACCTTTTACCGAGCAAAACGGATTGGTGAACAGCACCATGAAAATCATCCGCGGCAAAGTAGAGGAAAGATATGCCGACCGGATTGAGAAATTATATGTCAACGGGGGAAAAGAAATTATCAACCAGGAGAATATTGAGGCGTTAGATTAGTCATTTTTTTTAAACCATATAAGTCATATAAGTGACATATAAGCACTTAGACTTTCGACGTTAGACGTTAGACGTTAGACGTTAGACCATATAAGTTATACTATTCGTCAAAACATCGAAAGCAACGCAGCAGTTTTCTGAAGCACCGACTTAGTCGCACAGCACATACAAATCCCCGCGCGGATTAATCAGCATAACTGGTACAGGCGACTTTATAATCAGGTGTAATTCCTTCGGACCGAAGACGATATCATCTAAGCCATACTCGCGGGAGGCACTGGCTATGATGAGTCCGCATGGGTGTTTTCGTACATAATTCACCGCGTCAAACTCAATTTTAAAGCTATCCTTTTTACCTTTTTCCACTTGATATTGCAAATTGAACTTATCAAGCACCGTGCTAATTTTCTCTACATTGGTGGCTGCTTTCGAACCATAATCCTTGGCCAGAAGTAAAATTATTTCTGAATTACAAAACCTGCCGAAAGCAGCAGCAAATTGCGCTTTCTCGATTTCTTCTATCAGAAAATTCACCGGGACAAGCACTTTACTGAAATTCATTTCCGCGAAACTATCTTTGTAAATCACATAAGGTATCCTCAATTCTCGACAGGCATGCAGGTATTTTTTTATAACCCGGGTTTCTTGTTTCGGTAATTGAATAAAGAGAAAAGAAACTTCGTCTGTTTCGCAGATATTGTTCAACTCACTGACACCCGATGATCGCACAGCCAGATAATCCGCTTCGATATTCATCTCTGACAAATGCGCTTCCAGGGTATTCTTTCGCTTGTCGATTTTGTTTTCCGGCACTTCAAGCATCATCACGCCAAATTGCTTACCGAGTTTCCCGGCAAAATCATGCGCTCCCCTGACGAGGGAGGAGGCGGTGGAAATGTTTTGGATTAAGACTGATATCATTGTTTGTGGATAAATAGCGGAGAACGGAAAGCGGAGAACGAAGAACGATTGCTTATAAATATTTCAACAGGCGCAAGCATTGCGTCTCCTACGCTTTCCGCTTTCCGTTTTCCGCTATTAAAGCTATTCGCTAAAATAAACCCGCTTCACCCTCCTCGAAACGCCGGTCAGTATTTCGTAGGGTATCGTATTTAATTTATCTGCCATTTCGGCAATGGTGATGTAATCGCCGAAAATTTCGACTGTATCA
>JAEWUM010000019.1 GCA_023459355.1 Bacteroidota bacterium
GTCGCTAAAATTAACACAATGAATATGCTGTCAATCGCCGACGGGTTATCATAACAATGAATACCTGTCATCCTGAATGGAGCGAAGCGAAATGAAGGATCTCATATTTTCAACTCCTGATTCACATATATAAACAAAAAATAAGCAGTTTTGTTTACATAAAAGAACAGCTTCCGTGAGGAAGCTGTTCTTGGTTGCAATCATATTGTAATTTGTTGATTATCTTCTGTTTCTCCAGGGTTTATCACTGCTGCCTGAAGTTTTTCTTCTGCTTTCGCTTCTGCGATCGTTGTTGTTGTCCGATCTCCAGCTACTACCGCCTGATTTGCGGTCGTCACCTGTCGAGGATTTTCGTTTGTAACCACTGTCATTGCCGTACGATCTGTCAGTCCTGCGCTTTCCGCTTTCCACTTTCCGCTTTCCGTTTGATTCGGAAAATCCTTTACTTTCCCGGGCAACACCGAGTTCAATATCCTTCTGATCGGCAAAGGCATTGATGATTTTATCCACCTGATCGGTAAATACATCGAAGAAGGTAAATTTATTGGTGACTTCAATATCGCCGACTGTAATGGTTTTATCTCCGACAATGTCGTTGATAATGCCTAACAAACGGGAAGGATTGATGCCTTCACGATTTCCTAAATTGATTTTCAGACGCATTTTATCGCCCCTGCGCCCTTTTTTGTCGCCCTTTTCTCCTCTTTCGCCCCGCTCTGAATTTCTTTCCCGTTCGTGATAATTCAGATCTTCAGCATCTTTGTAATAATCAAGAAAACGGTTGAATTCCAGCGAAACGAATCTTTTTAGCAGTTCAGATTTATCAAGATATTCCAGTTGTTTCATGATTTGGTCCATGTACGGACTAATTTGTTCTTCGTTCACCTCCACCTGCTGCATTTTATCAATCATGTGAAACAATTGCTTTTTGCAGACTTCGAGTCCGTTCGGAATTTGCTGTTGCTCAAAATTTTTCCTGAGCATCCGTTCGATATCCTTGATTTTGAACTTCTCTTTCGAATGAATAATCGAAACAGAAACTCCTTTTTTGTTGGCACGACCGGTACGACCGCTTCTGTGGGTGTATATTTCCACATCGTCGGGCAGGTTGTAATTGATTACATGGGTAAGATCGCTCACGTCCAATCCACGTGCAGCCACATCGGTAGCAACCAGCAACTGGATGTTCCGGATGCGGAATTTTTGCATTACGGTGTCTCGTTGCGCCTGCGATAGATCTCCATGCAGAGCATCGGCATTATAGCCATCTTTCATCAGATGATCGGCTACCTCTTTGGTTTCCTGTCGGGTACGGCAAAATACAATGCCGTATATGTCCGGATTCAGGTCTACAATCCGTTTCAGTACCAAATAGCGTTGTTTGGCCTGAGAAACATAATAGATGTGAGAAACATTGTCGGAGCCTGAATTCTTACTTCCTACCGTAATTTCCTCATGATCTTTCATGTATTTTTTTGCAATGCGGGCGATTTCAGCCGGCATAGTAGCCGAAAATAATGTGGTACGGCGTGTTTCCGGGGTTTCCTTCAGAATAGTTTCGATATCTTCCTTGAATCCCATGTTCAACATTTCATCGGCTTCATCGAGCACCAGATAGTTGATGTTTTCAAGCTTTACCTTTCCACGTTCAATCAGGTCGATTAACCTTCCCGGTGTTGCTACGATGATTTGCGGTGTTTGATCGAGTTGTTTTAGCTGTGTACGAATATCTTCACCTCCGTAAACCGGTACCACACGAGTGTGCAGGTGTTTGGAGAAGTTTTTCAGATCATTGGAAATCTGGATACACAATTCGCGGGTAGGAGCGAGGACCAACGCTTGTACCTGTTTGCGGTTGGCATCGATCATATTCAACAGTGGCAGGCCGAAAGCTGCCGTTTTACCTGTACCTGTTTGCGCCAAAGCGACCAGGTCGGAGTTTTTTTCAAGCATAAAAGGAATTACCTTTTCCTGCACAGGCATGGGGAACTCAAAACCGAGTTCTCCGATTGCTGAGAGAATTTCTTCTCTCAGGTTCAGTTCTTTAAATGTCATAATGATGTTTTAGTACACGTTTTGAGCAGTCATCCGGCGATAATTTCATTCGTTTTGAAACGTGTACCCTCTGATTAGCAAGCTGCAATGTTTGATGCAGTGGATTTCGGAATTTTACCCGCAACGCGTGGTTGTTTTATTTTTGCGGGTGCAAAGGTAATGAAAAAAGCCGGATAAACAGCATGTTAATCCGGCTTAATTAAAAATATATTTATAAAACGATTAGAATTTATACTCTACGAAAGCTTCAATCGCTTCGTAGGATGCCAGTCCTAATTGTTGATATAACGAGGCTGTTGCTCTGTTTCTGTCTTCAGCGCGTTGCCAGAAAAGTCTTTCGTCGTTACCCATAAACGGAGCGCTTTCCATCTGAGATTGGTGACGAAGAATTGATTTTCTTTTGTTCAGTAACTGTTCCGGGCTAATTGGCACAGCCATTTCAATGTGGTCGATTTCCCATTCAGCCCAGGCGCCACGATACATCCAAACGCGGCATTCATCCATGATTCCTTCTTTCTTAAGTTCATCAATGGCGGCCAAAGCTGCATTTAAACATACTTTGTGCGTGCCGTGCGGGTCGGCAAGGTCACCGGCAACAAAAATCTGATGAGGTTTAACTTTTCTGATTAAGTCCATAACAATCAGAACATCTTTCTCTGTCAGATTGCCTTTCTTAACAGCGCCTGTTTCATAAAACGGTAAGTCGAGGAAGTGTACATGTTCCGGCTTTAATCCCACGAATCTACAGGCAGAACGAGCCTCTTCCCTTCGGATTTGTCCCTTGATGAAAAGAAGATCTTTATAGGTGGAAGATTTAATCTCCTGTTGACTTAACAAAGCATCCAGCGCTTCATCCAGTTTTGCGTCAACTTCAACTTTGCTTTTATTGTACTTACTCGAAAGACTTTTTATCAGAGAAACATAACGGATAACTTCTTCGTCACCTACGGCAATATTTCCGGATGTTTGATAAGCTACATGTACTTCATGATTTTGATCCACCAGGCGCTGGAAGGTGCCTCCCATGGAAATTACATCATCATCGGGGTGTGGACTGAAAACCAATACTCTTTTAGGATACGGCATGGCACGCTCCGGACGATTGGTGTCATCGGCATTGGGTTTACCACCCGGCCATCCGGTAATGGTATGTTGCAGATCGTTGAATATCTGTATGTTTACATCGTAAGCAGAGCCGTACTTTACCAACAGTTCATCCAATCCATGTTGATTATAATCTTTATTGGTAAGTTTCAGAATGGGTTTGCCGGTTTTTTCACAGAGCCAAACAATCGCTCTGCGTGTCAGCTTGTTAGTCCAGTCACACGAACCAACCAGCCACGGATGACTGATACGTGTCAGCATCTGAGCGGCGTTTACATCCATCACAACCTTGGCATTCTTGTGGAATTGTAATAAAGAAGCAGGTACATTGTCATCTGCTTTTTCTTCCACAACTTTCTTAATAATGGCAGCTTTATGTTCACCCCATGCACCTAAGGTGAGCTGACGAGCATCCATGAGGGTGGAAAGACCTATTGTGAAAGCGTATGATGGGATATCAGAAGTGTTGTTGTAAAATGGTTTTAAATCAGCTCTTGACTGATCGTCGAGTAACATCAGACGCGTTTTTGAACCAATATTAGACCCTGGTTCGTTGTAAGCCAGATTGCCGATTAAACCAACACTTACCAATACAAAATCCAAACCGCCTTTCTCTGCAATCAGCTTGTCATAAGCATGACAAAAAGCATGAATGTTTTTTTCATTTGCGTCAGGAATAAGCGTATGGAAATTATCAGGATTAAAGTCTACTTTCTGAAGCAGATTTTCCTTAATAATTACGGTGTTGTTGTGCAGATTCTGTTGTGATAGCGGATAAAACTCAGTTACGTTGAATACAACCACATTGTTGAAACTCAACCCTTCCTCTTTGTGTAGGCGTACTAACTCTTCATAAACACTCAGCGGAGAAGAACCTCCGGATAAACCCAGCACGCAGGTTTGATTTTGAGCCTGTTTGTCTTTGATGACAGACGCAATCTCAGCCGCGATTTGCTTTGATCCTTGTTTCTCATCGTCATAAATTTCTGTGTCAATTTTTTCAAATTGAGTTTGCCTGATTTTATCAATGGCATCCTCCGGACAATAATACCGCTCCGGAATTCTTTCCAATGTAATTTTTGAACTTAAATCGAATTGCATAATGATTATTATTTATCTTTAGAGCAGTTTTTTACAATCTGCTGCATAATTTCAAACTTTTTTTCTTGTTGCTCTAACAACCTGAACTGGGCAATTGTTCGCTGCCAGTTGTGTTCCGGATGTTGAATTTTATAATAGGTATCTCCATTCAAATAATCAGCAAAAAAACGTACAGTTTGCATATAAGTCAGCATTTTTGCTCCAAGTGCCAGATACTCAAGTTCGGTGTCGGTCAGGAAAGTTGCTTTCTCCAGGTAACCTTTCGTATATGCTTCGTAAATTGCCAGGTTCACGTCTATATTGTCCAGGTTGGCATCATCTTCAGCACCTGTATTGGCCGCGGTTCGCATGAAATCACCAAAGTCGGATAAAACGGTACTGATCATCATGGTGTCGAGATCGACTATACAACAAGGCTCATCCTTATCGTTGAAAAGCAGGTTGTTGATTTTCGTGTCGCAATGGTTGATGCGACCCGGGAGTTTTCCCTCCCTGTATAGTCGCTGTGGCAAACACATTTCATCGGCTCTTTTCAATAGCTCATCCACCATCCATTGTGTTTTCTCCAATCTTCCTGCCGGATTTTCTTTTACGGCATCTTTCAGTTGCTGTACCCTGAATTCTACATTGTGAAAATCAGGAATACTGTCGATTAACTGATTTGCAGGAATATCCACGATCATGCAATGGAAATTACCATAGGCTTTTCCGGCCTCGTATGCCAGTTCCGGAGTGATGGCTTCGTAACTGTGGGTGTTTACAATATTAACGTATATTCTCCAGTAATTACCCTCATCATCTTTGTAAAAAAGCTTGTTATCTTTTGTCTCAATAAGTTGTAGTACTTTTTGTTCGATATTTGTTTCACCTGCTTCTTTGTATTTTTTTCTCAGGTGATCGGTCACAATACGAATATTGTTTTGCAAGCCCTCAACATCTTTAAAGATGTTGTGATTAATTCTTTGCAGAAAATACGATTCGTCATTCGGATTTTCTCCTTTCAGTATAAAGGAGTCGTTGATGTGCCCGATTTTAAGGGGTTTGATGTCGGTAATTTTTGTTTTAAGCTTGAATTGAGTCAGAATTTTTTCCATTGAGAATGTGTTTTACTGAATAATAAGATGGCGATTTTTTGAATCAGCAAAGGTAGTTCAAAATTCTTTTATAACACACTTTTCAGTCTTAATAAATATAAAAATGCACGATCCTGCATATCACTTTCAACAACAAAATGGACTAATGATAAAAATATACATACAATTTGTACGTAGCAAACCTTTATAGTCCCTGTTGATAAAATGAATACGGTTATAACAGACGAAGTTATTCCGATGGATGTGAAAATTCAACTGAAAAAGCTGAATATGAACCTGCAAATAGCACGATTAGACTAAATTATTTTATTTATTGATTTCCAATAATTTATTTAGTTCGTTTGTTTTTTCTTTTCGAGTTTTTGCCAGATTGTTCCTTTCTCCTTGATCTTCTTTCAGGTTATAAAGTTGCGGGTTCAGATCATTCCCCAGTTCAGTTTTCGTCCAAAATTCAATGGGTTCATCCTGACTTGGTTCAATATATTTCCATCCATCTTTAACTATCGAAAGGGTACTGTTGAGGTTTTGCTGGATAATAAAAGGTGCTCCTTTAGTTGTTCTGTTTTTGAGTAACTTGCTTAAATCGCGACTGTCGGGTGCACTTTCTTCCTGCATGCTTACGCCTGTAATTGAAGCAAAAGAGGCAAAGAAATCAACCTGAGAAATCAGTCCGTTATTTGTTTTCCCTGGATTTTTAATCCCTTTAGGCCAGCGGACAATCATTGGTACTTTCGTGCCGGCTTCGTAGATACTGTACTTGCCGGCCCTCAGACCAGCTGCCGGTTTGTGGTTCCCCAGCAATTCTTGAGCCTTATCATGATATCCGTCGTCAACGACAGGTCCATTGTCGCTGGTGACTATAACGATGGTGTTGTCGGCAATTCCAAGGCTATCCAGTACATGCATAATCCTTCCTACACTGAAATCGAACGATAATATGGCATCTCCGCGATCGCCCATGCCCGATAATCCTTTGAAGCGTGGATGTGGCACCCGTGGCACATGAATGTCGTGTGTGCCGAAATACAAAAAGAAGGGTTTCTGCTGATTTCTGATGATGAATTCACTTGCTTTATTGGTAATGTTATCTGCTATGTCTTCATCTTTCCACAGGGCTGACTTTCCTCCTTTCATATAACCGATGCGCGAAATACCATTGATGATTGACTGATCGTGTCCCTGTGATGGGTGTAATTTCAGTAGTTCAGGATTCGTGAGGGCCGTAGGTTCTCCTTCAAAAGGGGTCGTGTAGCTGACTTCGATCGGATCATCGGGATCAAGGTTGACCACCCTGCCGTTTTCAATATAAACACAGGGAACGCGGTCGCCGGTTGCTGCCATGATGTATGAATAATCGAAGCCGATGTCGCTCAGGTTGGGACTTACCAATCCGTTCCAATTTTGTTTTCCACGCTCTCCTCCAAGACCTAAATGCCATTTGCCAATGGCGCCAGTCGCATACCCCGACGATTTAAACATATCGGGCATTGTAAATTGTTCCGGACTGATTAACATAGGCGCATCGCCGGCTGCAATGCCGGTTCCTTCTTTTCTCCAGGGGTACATGCCGGTGAGCATGCCGTAACGGGAAGGAGTACTGGTTGCTGAGGTTGCGTAGCAGTTGACGAACCGGACGCCTTCTTTTGCCAATCTGTCTGTATTGGGGGTGGAGATCGTAGTTGTACCAAGCCAGCTTAAATCTCCGTATCCGATATCATCGGCCATGATGATGATGACATTGGGTTGATTGTCTGTTTGTTTGTCGGGTGTCAGACATGAGGCTAATGCGGCAAAAGCCGGAAATACGCTTGATCTTGTCGAAATTCTCATAAGGATATTATAAAAGGTATTTTTGTAATGATTATAATTCAAAGCAGAGAACGAGACAAAATTATATATTTATTTGTTATAAGCGTCAGGAAGATTCTGCGTTAAATGTTAATCGGACAAAAGGAGGGTATATATGGACAAAATTATACCTTATCATTGCAGATTGACAATGAAATATCTGTATATTTGTCAAACTTATCGTACTAAATACAGAATTAAAACTGAGGTTATGCGTTGCAAATTCTTACTTGTCGTGCTTTTTTTGCTTCTTATCAACATACCGGTTCGGCCGGCTGATGATATTTATTTCTCCAAGATTGGCATTGAGCAGGGATTATCACAACTTTCTGTCATGACCATTTATCAGGATGAATTGGGTATATTGTGGTTTGGTACACGTGAAGGTATCAGTCGATATAACGGGAACTCAATGGAATTAATTAAACCAGTGTTGAACGACAGTAACTCATTAAATGGAAGCCTGGTTAAGAATATCTGCGGAAACAAAAATGGCCAGGTTTTCATTCACAGTCAAAATGGCATTAATGTGTACGATATACCAACCGGTAAAATGAGTATCATTCAACGTGACAATGTGGATGCCATAGCTTACGGGGTCAGAAATCTTTGGTTCTCTGAAGGGAATAAACTATACACATGGCAGGAAGGTGAAAAGACACTCTATCTCAAAATAGATGAAATTAAAACGCCTATCCGGACAATTTTACAAACTTCGGATCAACGTATCGTTGTAGGAACATTATCATCAGGTGTGTATATTATTGATCAGAATAAAAAACACCGGCTGGTAATTCCTGATTGTAGCCAGGTGTCTTCTTTGTTTGAAGATGAGAAGAAAAATATATGGGTGGGGACCTGGCAGGATGGCCTGTTCAAAATTGAAAAAAATGGCAATATCAGGAATTACAAGCGGAATGAGCGTAATAAAACTGCTATTTCATCGGATTTTGTTCGTGCAATTTGTCAGGATAACAAACACTTTCTGTGGGTTGGAACCCGCAGGGGATTAGATAAAATGAATATTGAGTCGGAAGAATTTAGTCATTATCAATCTGGTGGAACGCCATCTCTTGAATTATCCAATGAATCGGTATGGTCACTTTTCAAGGATTCGCAAGGTACAATTTGGGCGGGGACTTATTTTGGGGGTGTTAATTACTTTAATCCTGATATTGACTTTTATAATTTTCATAACTTGCGTCAGGGTGTGTTTTTTAATAAAACTTTTCCAATTATAAGCGAAGTAATTGAGGATAAAAATGGTCAATTGATATTATCTACGGAGGGTGATGGGCTTGTCATTTACAATCCCCGGACAAAAACGTACAGGAATATCAGAGCCGGAGCAAATGGCAGCGGTTTATCATCGGATAATATTAAGACTGCTTACTATGATGCGGATGAGCATGTTGTGTGGTTGGGTACACACTTGGGAGGTGTTACACGTGTAAATTTGCAAAATTTTCAGACAGAACAAATTAAGCGGATGAGACCTGAATGGGAGCAATCAGATATCGTTCGGGCGATTATTCCCTATCAGGGTAATTTGATGATTGCCACCTATAATGGCTTGTTTGTGCTGGATAAACGTACGCGGAATATCAGTCTGTTTTCGGATAAGCTACATAAAGAGGTAAGTTATTGTGTGGACTTAAAAATTCTGGACGATGACATGTGGATTGCCAGCAGGGGGCTGTACCGGTTTAATATGAAAACCGGTCGGGTTCGGTCCTATTTCAGACAAAGAGGCGACTCCAGTTCTTTGAGCCACGACAATGTTATGAAATTGCTTGTTGACAGCAAAAAGAGGTTGTGGATTGCAACCAATGGTGGAGGCCTTAATCTTTATGAGCCTAAAACAGACTCATTCAGGCATTATGACAGTAGAAATGCCGGGTTGAAAAATGATTATATCAGCAACCTGATGGAGTCCAAATTTGGTTATATTTTCATATCTACGACACATGGATTAACGTTGCTGGATGCAGAAAATAATAAAACCTATAATTATGCATCGGAGAATGGTTTTCCGTTGAATTCACTTTACAATGGCGGAATGTGTACCCTGCGTTCGGGTGAAATTTATGTTGCAGGTATGAATGGGATGGTGTCGTTTTATGAGGAAAATCTATCTACTCCCCAACGGGCTTTTAATCTCAACCTGGTAAATCTTTGGATTAACAACAATCTCATTTTACCCGGGGATGAAAGTGGTGTGCTGAAAATGTCACTGCCATATACAAGTTCAATTAAGCTGAACCACAAGCAATCCATGTTGACAGTTGAATTTGCTTCCAATAATTATATAACGTTCAATAAACCGTTGTATCGTTATCGTTTGGAGGGATTGTCGGACAATTGGACAGAACTCCCAATGGGTATTAATAAATTAAACTTCATGAACCTGAATCCGGGAAATTATCGTTTGCATGTACAGGCTCTTTCGCCCATCGATAAGGAGCCGGTTGCCAATACCTATTTGCAGATGCAGGTTTATCCACCGTTCTATCAAGCCTGGTATGCCTATCTTTTTTATGTGTTGCTGATTGTTTTCTTAGTCTGGAGGTATGTTGTTTTTACACGTTCCAAACTTCTGCTTAAAACTTCTCTTGAATATGAAAAGAAAGAAAAGGAGCATATCGAAGAAGTAAATCAGTCGAAGTTGCGTTTTTTTACCAATATCTCCCATGAATTCAGAACACCGCTGACACTCATTGCCGGTCAGGTTGATATGTTGATGCAAATGAGCAATATTCAACCCACCGTTTTCAACCGTATCTTAAACATTAAACGGAATACTCTGAATATGCAGAACCTGATCAATGAGTTGCTTGAATTCAGAAAGAGTGAGCAGGGGCATCTTTCAGTGAAAGTGGTTCCGCGGGATATCGTGGAATTTTTGTACGAGATTTACCTGTCGTTTACAGAATATGCTAATTACAGAAATGTTAAATTTGAATTTGAAAATGCGGGACTCCATGTGAAAGTATGGTTTGACCCGGTACAAATGCAGAAAGTTTTCTACAATCTGATTTCCAACGCTTTTAAATATACGCATAAAGAAGGTCGTATAGGAATCAGTGTTACAGAAACAGCCGGTGATGTAACCATCGAAATTACCGATAGCGGAATCGGAATAGAACCGGAAGCCATTGAAAAGATATTCGACAGATTCTATCAGGCTGAAAATGGTTTGCAGATTAACAACATGGCACCTGGAACAGGTATCGGGCTGGCGCTTACAAAAAACATCATAGAAGCCCATAAAGCTGATATTCACGTTGTAAGTACGAAAGAAGTCGGGACCAAATTTATTGTCACGTTGAAAAAAGGGAATTCGCACTTTTCGGAAGAACAAATGGGACATGATAAAGCGAATGAAGAATCTTGTTTGGTTTGTCTGGAAGAACTCGACAGTGAGTTCATGGCCGAAATGAAAGAGACCCAGATTCGAAACAATGAGCCTTTGTACTCCATGCTTATCGTGGAAGATAATGATGAACTAAGGGAAATGCTGAAACAGGTTTTTGAGCCAATCTATAAAATATATACGGCAGTTGACGGAGAAGAAGGTTTGTCCATGACCATGGAATATCAACCGGATATTGTACTGAGCGATTTGATGATGCCCAAAATGTCGGGTAGTGAGATGTGTTCTAAAATTAAAAATAACTTCCTGGTTTGTCACATCCCGGTGGTATTACTCACGGCGCAGACTGCTGTTGAATATAATATTGAAGGATTACGACTGGGGGCAGATGATTACATCACCAAGCCATTTAATATAAAAACCCTTATAACAAGATGTAACAACCTGGTTAATAACCGGCGAATCCTGCAGGAAAAGTTTAGTAAGCAGGTCGATTCGTCGCCTCGCCTGGTTGCAACAAATCAACTCGACCGGGAATTTCTGGAAAAAGCCCAGCAAGTTGTAGAAGCACATCTCGATGACAGTGAATTCGATGTTCCGGCTTTTTCTCGCGAAATGGCTCTCGGTCGTACCAAACTTTTCACGAAAATAAAAGGAATTACGGGACAAACACCCAATGACTTTATCATCAACGTGAAGCTTAAGAAAGCCGCGCACTGGCTTACCAATAATCCGGAATATAATATTTCCGATATTACGTATATGCTTGGTTTCAGCTCACCAAAGTATTTTTCCAAATGCTTCAAGGAACAATTTGGTATATCGCCATCAGCCTACCGGAAAGGCGATGGGAGTGAAGAAGAAATGGAGGAGGAAGAAGAATAGTTTGTGTTCACCGGTCTCCACTAACCACTAACCACTAACCACTGACCACTAACAACTATTCTTTCAAAACTTTCTGTAAAGGAACTTTGAATACTTTAGACTCAATCCAAGCAATGAAATTAAATACGTGAAGTAATTGCATCTCAAATTTATTGTTTTGAAGCTCTTCTATCTGAGGTTTTAATTTTTGCCAGAGCAACAACCGTTTCTGCTCAGTAAGTTCTTCAGGTGTTTTGCTGAGGAATTTTAAAATAACCTGTTCAAGCTGATAACTTTTTTCATTGTTCTGAATTTCCCGTTTTACCGATCTGATTTCAAAATCCATGTAATCAAATTCTTTTTGTTCATATAAAACCATCAGGTTAACAAGTCTGATGGTTCTGAACAAAGGTAAAGAAAAAACTTTCCGTTCGCTTTGTGTAATCCGGGTGATAATCTTTCTTGCTTTATGAGGTTCTCCTGTTCCTAAATATACAATTGCAGTATAAAGCAATATTTGAATCTGTTTTTCAGTGCTCAGTAAGTTTGTTTTATCAATAATGCTTTCTTTGTATTTTTCAATCATTTTGAAGGCTTCAGTGAATTTTCCGGTATCAACTAAAGGAAGCAAACTATATAGAAAAATAACACAGTCAATTTGAAATTTAAAGTGAACGGATGTCGTTTCAAGTTTGCTCAATTGATTGATAAAATAAGTCATTCCTTCATAATTGCGAATTGTTCTCAGACTCTCGAGTACACCTTCAATTGTGTTAAGATAATACATGGGAGGATTACTTAACAGGTGCATGTTTTGCTCAAATATATTGTTTAGTTCGTAATAAGAGTTGAGGGCTGATTTATAATCACCTACATTAATTAAATAATTAGATTGAAAAAGTTTATGATTTTTTTGAATTTCGAAATTTTCAAAACCGGAGCTTGAAACAATGCTCATTTCGCTTACAACAAGGTCGTTCATTTCCTGCTTTTGTTTGTTTGAGCGTACAGGTCCTTTGTGTAGAATTCTGTGTTTCAGCAGTTCGTATAATGAAGCATGTTCATTTATTTTTCTGATCTTTTTCAGTGTTTCATTTATTTTATATTGCTTGTTAAGAAGCTCCTGTTCAGTTGTATCCGGAAAATCAAGGCTCAGCAGGTAATCAAGTTCCATTTTCTGAGCAATAAGTAAAATCGTAAAATTCTCATATTTAACCGCCTCATTTTGTATCTTTGTGAGTAGGAGAAAACATTCTTGGTATAATGATTTTTCATACAATACTTTGGTATTCATCAGCAGATTAAACAGCGCATAATAGCTGTCCTGATTGATTCTGAGTTGGTTCAGAGTTAATAACAGGGTGTCGAATAAATAATTGATCGCGGTATTGAAAGCTGCATTAGGCCGTAGTTTGATAAAATCGGCCCTGATTTGCTGCTGATTATCTGTTGATTTTTCATCTATCACTTTGTATAGAATAGCATAATCTGCTGTGTTTTTATCCAGATCCAGGAAAGAAGATACCTTTTTTCTCTCAGATTTTGTGAGAGAATGTATGAGACTGATGAGCGAAGAGAGTTTTGACATGTATTAGTTTTTAATGAAATAAATTAAAACAAAGCAAAAATAATAAATATATTTGTAATTATTATTTTATCTAATTTTTAATTTAATTAAATCATTGATATATAGATTTATGATGTTTTGTAGTTTGTGTTTTTCGTTATTTGTAATTATTATTTCAAATGTTTTATTGTTTTTTCTTGTTCAGAATGTAATTTATGTTTGCATTGAAATTTACTAATTAATCAAAACATAGAATCTAATTTACATGAATTCAAAAAAGATCGTTGTTGTAGGAAGCTGTAATACAGATATGGTAGTAAAATCAGACAGATTACCGGTGCCGGGTGAGACTGTATTAGGAGGTGCTTTCATGATGAATCCCGGTGGAAAAGGAGCCAATCAGGCAGTAGCTATCGCACGCATGGGAGGTAATGTGACTTTTATTTCTAAAACCGGAAATGATTTGTTTGGCCGGCAATCGGTGGAAATGTATGGTGATGAAAATATAGTAACAGATTATATATTTTCAGATCAGCATTTGCCATCAGGGGTTGCACTGATTATGGTCGACAGAAATGGTGAAAACTGTATTGTCGTAGCGTCCGGAGCCAACGGCAGTCTGAGTCCGAAAGATATTGAGAAAGCAAGAAATGTAATTGAAAGTGCCGATATCCTGTTGATGCAGCTCGAAGTTCCAATGGATACTGTTGAATATGCAGCCAAGCTCGCCCATGAAAAAGGGATTAAAGTAGTTTTGAATCCGGCTCCTGCAGCTTTTCTCTCCAATGAGTTATTAAAATGCTTGTATGCAGTCATCCCGAATAAAACAGAGGCAGAAATGCTTTCGGGTATAAAAGTCAGTGATTTGGAGACGGCTAAACAGGCGGCTGATATTATTGCCGCAAAAGGAGTTGACAAAGTAGTTATTACTTTAGGTTCGAAAGGGGCATTGATTAAAGATGGTGATGTTTATTCCTTTATTCCGGCCGACAAGGTTGAAGCTGTTGATACAACAGCTGCCGGAGACACTTTCTGTGGAGCATTCTGTGTGGGTATCTCGGAGGGTTTGTCGATTGAAGATGCTGTGAGGATGGCAACAAAAGCCGCAGGAATAACGGTTACAAGAGAAGGTGCGCAAGCTGCAATACCGTATAAGAATGAAGTGGTTAAAAAAGAGGTAATCATATAAATTCGCGATAATAATTGTTAACTTATAAATTTAATAAACATGAAAATCAATCAGAAAAAGCTATTGTTGCTTAGGAATAGAATAGTTACGCCGCTTAAACACGTTATTAGATTTGCTATTGTCTTTTTTTTGTTTTCTTTCTCTATAAATACACTGGCACAAAACAATGTTAGTGGTACTGTTAGAGATAGTAAAGGAGAACCCCTTGTTGGTGTGTCTATCATATCAAAAGACGGAAATAATGTCACAGGAACTACGACTGATTTTGAAGGTCGTTATCAAATCAATGTTAATTCACGATCTGCACTCGAATTCAGTTATATTGGGTTCAAAACTACTATTATTCAGGTTGGAGGGAAAAAAATCATTAATATATCGTTAGAACCTGATGATAAACTTTTACAGGAAGTTGTTGTTGTGGGCTATGGAACACAGAAAAAAGTAAATCTTACAGGTTCTGTTGCTCAGGTAACATCAGAAGTATTACAAGATAGACCTACAAGTTCAGTAACGCAAATGCTTCAAGGGGCAATGCCCAATGTTAATATTCAGGTTAATACAGGTTCTCCGGGAGCTGGTGGTACGTTAACAATTCGCGGTGTAGGTTCAATTAATTCAAGTTCACCTCTTGTTATGGTTGACGGTGTTCCCGGAACTTTAGATCAATTAAATCCTAATGACATAGAATCAATATCAGTACTAAAGGATGCTTCTTCTGCAGCAATCTATGGAGCACGCGCTGCTTTTGGAGTGGTATTAATTACAACAAAAAAAGCTAAATCCGGGAAACCTAAAGTTTCTTATGATGCCTATTTTGCCACTTCAACTCCAACTGTCTCGACAGATTTTATTACTTCAGGGTACGAACATGCATTGATTTATGATACTTCTTATAAAAGTTTAGGAAGTTCAGCAACAGGTTATACTGAAGATGATTATAAGGAATTAGAAGCAAGAAGATATGATGTTACAGAGAATCCTGAACGTCCCTGGGTAGTTAGTACCATAGATAATAATGGCAAAGAAAAGTATAACTATTATGGGAACTTTGATTGGTGGAACTGGATGTATAATGAAAATATGATGTCACAGTCTCATAATTTAAATATCTCTGGTGGAACCGATAAGGTTCAGTATTATGTTTCTGGAAGCTATTATACTAAGGAGGGTCTTATGAAAAGAGTTGATGAGGATTATAATCAATATACATTAATTGCTAAAATCAATGCAGAATTAAGGCCATGGTTGAAAATAAGTAATAATACAACCTATTTTGACAGAACACACACATTCCCTGGAGAAAATGCTGCAAATGCAGCGTTCGCTAGAACTATGATAAATTCTGCACCTTATTATGTTCCAATCGGTCCGGATGGAAATTATACCGGAGTGATGAAAAATAATAAAATTCTTAATGAAGCAAGAATTGCAGATATTTATGGAGGTGTTTCAAAGGGTAGTGTTGGGTATCGCAGATTTAGAAACACTTTCGCAACGGAAATTTCACCTTTGAAAGATATCAAAATAAATGTAGATTATACTTTTGGATTTACAATGGACGATAACTGGAAACGTCAGGGTTTGGTATACATTTCAACCGGATATGCAAATGAAGTAACACTTAGTTCTACAACCATTCATAAAACGGATTATTATCAAAAGTCGATGTCGTTTAATCCTTCACATATAATAAACGCATATACAACTTATGATAATACTTTCGGTAAAAACCATATTTCAGCAGTTGTTGGAATGAACTACGAAAAGCAGCAATATAGCGATTTGTTGGGTTATCGTTCAAATGTGATGTCTGAAAGTCTTAATGATTTAGATTTAGCAACAGGTACAGAAATAAAAGCAACAGGAGGAGCTTCCGCCTATCAGTTATTCGGTGTTTTCTTCAGGGCAAATTATAATTATGCAGATAGATATTTAATTGAAGTTAATGGAAGATACGATGGGTCATCAAGATTCCGTCCCGGAAACAGATATGGCTTTTTCCCATCAGTTTCAGCAGGTTGGAGGTTAAGCGAAGAAAAAATGATAAAGGATTTGAATATTTTCGACAATCTTAAATTGAGAACTTCTTATGGAATATTAGGAAATCAATTAGGGGTAAGCACTTATCCTTATTCTACCATTAGTCAACAGTTATCATCTACTTATATTGTTAACAATGCATTAGTTTATTATTTAACATCTCCTCAACCTATTGCTGGTGATTATACGTGGGAGAAAGTAAAAACATTTAATGCAGGTTTTGATATGTCGTTAGCTAAGGATAGATTGAGTCTAAGTTATGACTATTTCATTAGAAACACTACTGATATGTTTGTTAATGGAATTACGCTTCCGGCAGTCTATGGTACAGATCCTCCTCGCCAAAATGCCGGAGAAATGAGAACAAACGGATATGAAATAACTGTTAGTTGGCATGATAAATTCAATTTAGTAAAGAATCCATTGATGTATGAAGTATATGCCTCATTAGGTGATGCTACGTCAAGAATAACTAAATATCAGGGCAATGATTCTAAAATATTAACAGACTACTATGAAGGAATGACAATTGGTGAGATATGGGGCTATCGTGTTGATGGATTATTTCAATCTGATGAGGAAGCAACAGCATGGACAACTGAGATTGATCAAACAAATGTGAATCGTGATATCTGGACAGCAAAGGGAGAATGGGCTGTAGCACGTGGTGGAGATTTAAAGTTTAGAGATGTCGACGGAAATAAGAAAATTGATAGTGGATCAAATACTGTTGATGACCATGGCGATCTGGAAATTATAGGTAATTCAACACCCAGATACAATTATGGTTTTGGTGCTAACCTGAAATATTCAGGTTTTGATTTCTCAATTACATTTCAAGGTATAGGTAAAAGTAATCTTTATCCTAACAAGGAAATGGAAAAATTCTGGGGGTCATGGGGACGAGTAAATAGTGCATTTTTACCTAAGGGAATTGCTGATTTAGCATGGACAGAAGAAAATACAAATTCATATTTTCCCCGCCTTGAACGTGGTAGTGCAGCTTATAAAGATAAAGCACAAATGACAGTGGTTAATGACCGCTACTTACAAAATCTCGGTTATTTGCGATTGAAGAATCTCTCAATAGGTTATACATTACCGACGAAACTTGCAAAAAAGATTAATATTGAACGAGTGAGAATTTATGTAGCAGGTGAGAATTTGTGTTATTGGAGTTCGTTTAGGACAGACTATATTGATCCGGAACAGGCCATGTCAAGTAACGATGCCCGTATCTATCCATTTTCGAAAACATTTACATTAGGATTAAATCTTTCGTTATAATTATTTTTAAATCTGTATAAAATGAAAAAGACATCCATAATAAGAAGAGTATTTACCGTATTTATTTCGGTATTAATTATTAGTTCCTGTGATCTGAATGAGTTGCCTCAATCTTCGATTTCGCCTGAAAATTCGTTTAAAAATGAAACAGAACTTAAATTGTACATTAACGGGCTTCTTCCGATGCTCTCTGGTTCAACTATTGAAAAAGTGGACAATGGGATAGAATCAAGTTTACCAAGTTATATGATAGGTTTGAGAAGTTCAACGCTTGATGCTGGGAGCTGGAGTTGGAGCAATCTTCGTAAAATTAATATTTTTCTGAAATATTCACAAAATTGTCCTGAAGAAGGGGTAAGAGTAAAGTATGAAGCGATGGCGTATTATCTTAGAGCTCAGTTTTATTATGAGAAATTAAAAACCTTCGGAGGTGTTCCATATTACGATTTTGTTCTTGAAGATAATAGCCCTGAACTATATAATCCGCGTGACACCCGTGAAATCGTAGCTGATAAAATACTTCAGGATATTGATAAAGCTATTGCTGACGGTGTTGAAGATAAGAAAATTAATGAAATAACTAAATGGACTTCTTTGGCACTAAAAAGCAGATTCTGTCTTTTTGAAGGTACTTATCGTAAATATCATAGTATTGCTGGTTATGAGAAATTTTTAAATGAATGTGTTTCAGCATCTGAAGAATTAATGACATCTGGCAAGTATTCTATTGATGCAAGTGGAGGTAATGCCTCAGCATATCGCGACCTATTTGTTCAGCCTAACACACAAGATGCAAATAATAAAGAAGTGATTAATGCTGAAGCATATAGTAAAGCATTAGGTGTGAAACACGGACACAACTATACTATTATTAATACTGCAGGAGGTAAAATTGGTCTTGAAAAATCGCTTATTGATTCATATTTGATGATTGACGGATCACGGTTTACTGACCAATCAGGCTATGAAGCCAAGACTTTCAAAGAAGAATTTCAAAATCGTGATCCCCGTCTTACTCAAACTGTAAGGGGCCCTGGTTATATTCGGGTGGGAGAGTCAACAGCAAATGTTTCTAATCTTATTCAGTCTATAACACATTCTACTACTGGGTATATGCCTATTAAGTATTTTTCTTCGAGTACTTATGATGCCCAGAATGCAAATGAGAACGATATAATTGTGTATCGTTATGCTGAAGTGTTGTTAAACTATGCTGAAGCGAAAGCGGAATTAGGTACATTATCACAAAATGATATTGATTTGTCAATAAAGTTGATACGTAATAGGGTAGGTATGCCCAATCTTGATTTAGTAGCGTCAAACTCAAATCCCGATCCCATATTATCTACACAATATCCATTAGTTTCAGGTTCGAATAAAGGCGTAATATTAGAAATTCGAAGAGAGCGTAGAATTGAAATGGTAATGGAAGGTCTTCGTTATGATGATTTGATGAGATGGAAAGCCGGACATTTATTCATTCCACAGTTTAAGGGGGTCTATTTCCCTGGTGAAGGCGGATATGATTTGGATGGTGATAATAAAAATGATATTTATTTGTATACAGGCAATAAACCAAGTATAGTAGTCTTAGCTGGTGCAACTCCAATAAAATTAAATTCTGCTTTATATTTAAGTAATGGTACTTCAGGGAATATAGTTGTCAATACTGAAAAAGTGAAATCATGGAACGAAGAACGTGACTATCTTGCTCCAATTCCCAACTCTGCCCTTGTAATAAATCCGAATTTGATACAGAATCCACATTGGGACTCTCCAAACAGTAGTAATTAAACATTATGGAACGACGTGAATTTATTAAAAATGCAGGTTTAGCAATGGCAGCTTCATTTATACCCAAGTTTGGATTTTCTTCCGTATTAAATGATGAGTATCCTGTTTTAGGAGACACATTATATAATGGGATTGTACTTCCAAAGATATGGCCTCCGAGGAACATAAGTATGAATTATGAGCCAATGCTTTTGCCTTATCTTGATAAACGACCGGCTTTTGTGCCGATTGATGTAGGAAGACAACTATTTATTGATAACTTCTTAATAGAAAAAACGAATTTATCTTATAAATCACATCAACCAAAGAAAATGGATTTTAATCCCGTTTTAAAACCGGAAACCAGACTTGAAATGGGAATAAACGGTAATCCCGGTGCTACAGCTAAAGACGGAGGTGTTTGGTGGGATCCAAAAGATGGTTTGTTTAAAATGTGGTATGAAGCTGGTTGGCTTAACACCATGGCTTATGCTATAAGTAAAGATGGTATTAATTGGGAACGTCCTAATCTGGATATCGAACAGGGGACTAACAGAATTGTTCCTGAAATAGTTGCGGACTCTTCCACTGTATGGTTAGATCATTTTACGGATAATCCGAATGAACGTTTTAAAATGTTTCTTCGGTCACCTAATTCCATTCCAGGTTCTACCGAACGATTTAATTATGGTTTTTCCATGGTTTCTCCTGACGGGATACATTGGAGTAAGCCGGTAAAGACTGGACCTTGTGGCGACCGGAGTACTATTTTTTATAATCCATTTCGTAAAAAATGGGTTTATAGCCTTCGAAATTCAGGCAATGTGAATAAAATTCCTATTGGAAGACACCGTTTGTATCACGAACATTCGGATTTCATGAAAGGAGCAAACTGGGATAAAGACGATATGTTGTTTTGGACAGGTGCCGATTTTCTTGATGAGCCAGACCCATACATAGGCGACAAAGCACAACTTTATAATCTTTCAGCCGTGGGTTATGAAAGTATTATGCTTGGCTTGCATCAGATTCACTTAGGTCCATCAAATGAAAAGTGTAGAGAAACAGGTGTCCCAAAAATCACTGAATTGAAAGTTTCATTTAGTCGCGATGGATTTCATTGGGATAGGCCTGATCGGGGTGCTTTTATTCCTGCCGAAAGGAAAGAAAGATCGTGGGATAGGGGTTATGTACAATCGGTTGGTGGTATTTGTACAATTGTCGGTGACCAGTTGTGGTTTTACTATATCGGGTTTCAGGGAAATCCAAAGTTGCTTAACACTGTTTATGACAATAATGGCATGCATTATAACGGAAGCACAGGCATAGCGGTACTGCGCCGGGATGGATTTGTGTCATTGTCTGCAAATGAAACTGAAGGTTATATCACTACGCGACCAATAACTTTCTCCGGTAAACATTTATTTGTAAATGTTGATTGTCCGAAGGGACAACTCAAAGCAGAACTACTTGATGAAAACGGGAACGTAGTACCCGGTTTTTCTGCTGCCGATTGTAAAATATTATCGGTAGATAGTACCATTGCTCAAGTCAAATGGAAAGGTGGGAAAAGTATTCCAAATTTAAACGGCAAACCGGTTCGTTTCAGGTTCTTTCTTGCCAAAGGAGATTTGTATTCCTTCTGGGTAAGTAAGGATGCAGATGGAGCCAGTAATGGATACAATGCAGCTGGAGGTCCGGGATTTACAGGCGGAATTGATTCAACTGGTAAAAAGGCTTATGAAAAAGCAAAATCATTTAGAATTATATAAAAATATATTTAAATAAATTACTAATAATATGACAAAAGAACTATTTGAAGGAATTATTACACCTATGGTAACTCCTCTAATTGACAGAGAGAAAATCGATTTTACAAGTTTAGAAAAATTATCCGATCATTTGATCAATGGTGGAGTAAGTGGTATTTTTCTAATGGGGACAACCGGTGAAGGAACAAGTATTTCTTATGATCTTAAGAAACAGTTGATAAAATATTCTGTCAAATATATTAATCATCGTGTCCCGGTTTTTGTAAGCATAACCGATTGTTGCATCGAAGAAAGCCTGAAATTAGCAAATTATGCAAAAGAGTGTGGTGCCTCATATTTGGTGGCAGCTTTACCTTTTTATTTTGGACTTACACAACAGGAAATCGTGAATTATTATACATTTATTGCTGATAATGCACCATTGCCAGTTTTTATTTACAATATTCCTGCGCAAACTAAACTTATGATATCCATAGAAAGCGTGAAGATGCTGGCCAATCATCCTAATATCATCGGTATAAAAGACAGTTCAGGAAACGGCACATATTTCAATACACTTCTCGCGGAAATAAAAGGAATCAAACCTGATTTTTCAATTTTTGTTGGTCCGGATGAAATGCTTTCTTCAACGATGTTGTTGGGAGGAAACGGGGGGGTGAACTCAGGATCAAATATTTTTCCTGAACTCTACGTAAATCTTTTTAAAGCCTGCAAGGCAAAAGATGCAGACAAAATTGCCAAATTACAAAAAATGGTAATGAAGTTTTCAACAGATGTTTATTCTATTGATAAATCAGGAGTAAGTTTTCTCAAAGGTTTAAAGGCAGCTCTTTTCATCGAAGGTCTTATCTCTGATTATGTATGTGAACCTCTGAGCAAGGTAAGTGATTCCGATATGGAAATCATCAGAAAGAATCTTTTAAAACTAAAAGATGAAATAAAACAAGTATTATGAGAAAAATTAATTTATACCTATTTATATTATCTATTGCTATCATGACAGTCTCTTGCGGAAATAATAAAAATAACCATACTTCTCTGTATGATAATCAAAATATTGTTGATGATTGGACATCAGGATGTATTATAAAACCGGATAATTCTGTTGATTCAATAGCAATGAAAACTCATTATACAAAGTATACCGATCGATGGAAAGCTGCTTTCACATTTCTCAATAATTCCAGGTTGGACTCTCTTCCGGTAGGCGAGTATGAAATTCTTGGTAAAGATGTGTATGCAATTGTCAGTGAGTATTATCCTAAAGATGAAGTTGATTGTAATTTTGAAGCACATAAGAAATATATTGATCTACAATATGTGATTTTAGGTGAAGAAAAAATGGGGATATCAAAGTTAAAAGATGTTGTTCCAATGACCGTATATGATGAAGGGAAAGACATAACCTTTTACAAACAAGATACTTTAGCAATATATAAAAAGGCGACAAAGGAGGCATTTTTTGTTTTTTTTCCTGATGATGCTCATCGCCCAAGCATGAAAACGAGAGATAATATCAAAGTAAAAAAGATTGTAATAAAAGTAAGGTATGAATAAGCTTAAGGATAATAAATTCTATCCATGGTTGGTGGTAGGAATGCTCATCATCGTGTCTCTGCTCAATTATCTTGACAGACAGATGCTGGCGACAATGAGACCATACATGATGGAAGACATAAAGGAACTTCAATCTATCACTAATTTCGGCAGATTAATGGCGATATTTCTGTGGACTTATGCACTAATGAGCCCGATTTCCGGAATTATTGCCGATAAATTGAACCGAAAATGGCTAATTGTTTTCAGTCTTTTTGTGTGGTCATTTGTAACCTTATGTATGGGTTATGTTCATGATATTGAGTTGCTGTATGTTCTTCGAGGTATTATGGGAATAAGCGAAGCATTCTATATCCCAGCAGCATTATCACTCACTGCCGACTATCATCAGGGCAAGACTCGTTCTGTTGCAATCGGGGCACTAACTTCAGGGATATATTTGGGACAGGCAATAGGTGGATTTGGAGCTACTCTTTCAGCACATACAACATGGCAATTTACTTTTCACTTTTTTGGACTTATCGGAATTATATATAGCATAGTACTTATATTTTTCCTGAGGGAGAAGAAAACATATTTAGTACAAAAAAGTAATAAGTTGACTTTTAAAGGAATCTTAAATGCCAATTTTGGAGGATTGGCTATTTTATTTACTAATATTTCTTTTTGGGTAATGCTTTTTTATTTTGCAGCTCTCAATTTACCGGGATGGACTACAAAAAACTGGCTTCCAACTATGCTTTCAGAGTCATTAAATATGAAAATGGAGTTTGCAGGTCCAATTTCTACTGTTACCCTTGCTCTTTCATCATTTGTCGGAGTTTTTATTGGAGGTGTAATTTCGGATAAATGGGTACAAAAGAAGCTTAAAGGACGCATTTATACCAGTTCTTTAGGTTTATCAATGATTATCCCGGCTTTATTATTAATGTCATTTGGCAATGGATTAGTGACGATTGTGTCAGCAGCAGTTATTTTCGGTTTGGGCTTTGGCATGTACGACACGAATAATATGCCGATTTTGTGCCAATTTATTCCTTCCAGATACAGGGCTACCGGCTATGGTTTAATGAATTTTGTTGGAATTGCTGCCGGGGCCTTAATTACTGATATTTTGGGAAAAGCATTTGAAGCTGATTATAAAAACATCGTTTTTCTTGTTATGATACTTGCTGTAGCATTGTCAGTGTTCTTACAATTGAGGATTTTAAATCCAAAAACTGTTGATATGACTGATGAATTAATGGAAGAGTCAAATAAATAAATAAATAAATAAATAAATAAATATAATAATGTTTGTTATGTATAAGGTAAGTCGCCGGATTTTTCTTAATTTTTATACAACACTATTCATTGTAATGATGTATACTTTTTGCCTGACAGCCTGTGATCCGGTTGTCCCGGAGATTATTAATCCGGAAATCGAGGACGAGCTTACAGGGGACACCCTTTACAATGGAATTATATTACCAGCAATCTGGCCTCCTAAGGATATTAATATTGGTTCATATTTGCCAATGAAAGTTCCATATATAGAAAATCCACCTTCAGTAATTTCTATTAATGTTGGGAGACAGTTGTTTTTCGATGATTTTCTGATAGAAACATCTAATGGTTTGGAAAGAATATTTTATAATGCAACAAAGGTATCAACTAATCCTGTAATACAAGCAGAAACTAATCTTGAGAAATCAGCTATCCCTGGAGCATCTTTAAAAGACGGAGGAGTATGGTGGGATGAAAACGATCAGGAATTTAAAATGTGGTATGAAGCAGGATGGCTTAATGCAATGGCATACGCAACAAGTAAAGACGGATTGGTATGGGACAAACCTAATCTTGGTATTGGAAATCAAAATCAGATTCTCCCTGGAATAGTTCCAAATTCATGTGCTGTTGTGGCTGATTATGATGCACCTGCAACAGAACGATATAAAATATTTCTACGGTCTCCCAACGATAATGCTCCTGATAATGCTGGTTATTGTGCTACCTCTTCCGATGGCATCAATTGGAGAAATATGATAAAAACAGGCCCTTGTGGTGATCGGAGTACGATGTATTATAACCCCTTCAGAAAAAAATATATTTTCAGTATACGATCTCTCGGAGTGCTTGGGACATCTCCTCATGGCAGAGCAAGATATTATCGTGAGAGTTCTGATTTTCTTTCCGGTGCTGCGTGGACAAAAGCAGATGTGGTGTTTTGGAATAATGCCGATAATCTTGACCAGCCAGATCCAAGTGTTAATATTAAAGCTGAATTATATAATTTGAATGCTGTGGGTTATGAGAGTATTATGTTGGGGTTGCATCAAATATTTTTAGGCCCACAAAATGAAGATGCGAAGGCAGCCGGGATTCCAAAAATCACTGAGCTTAAAGTCTCATTTAGCAGAGATGGCTTTCATTGGGATCGCCCCAATCGTAATGCTTTTATAGCAGCAAGTCGTGTTTCAGACACTTGGGATCGTGGGTATCTTCAATCTGCAGGAGGTATTTGCACCGTAATTGGGGATCAATTGCGTTTTTACTACACGGGATTTAAGGGAGATGAATCAAGAGCAGGAACTTCGTATGGAATGCATTCGCATGGAGCAATTGGTATTGCAGTATTGAGACGAGATGGATTTGCATCCATGTCAACTTTGAGTCAAGGGTCTCTTACAACTCGGCCAGTAACTTTTACTGGTAAATATATGTTTGTCAATGTTGATTGTCCTAACGGTCGATTATCCGTAGAAATACTGGATGAGAATAATCAGGTCTTAACCAATTTTACTCGAGCAGAATGCAAATCGGTATCTGTCAATTCCACTATTCAACAAATTGAATGGAATGATGTAAGTGACTTATCTTCTATTATTGGTAAGAAAGTAAAATTCAGGTTTATATTAACAAATGGAAACCTGTATTCATTTTGGGTTAGTCCGAGTTTAAATGGAGAAAGCAATGGTTTTGTTGCCGGAGGAGGACCTGGATATTCAACCAGCGTTGACAATCAAGGTATCAAGGCGTACGAAAAGGCCAGTAATTTTTTACCACTTTGATTTAGTTGTATTTATGAAAATAGCAAGATTTAATATTTTATTATTCTTAGTTTGTATCTGTATTATTTGTACTGAAGGTAGTGCAACAAACTATTTTGTGAAAGCAAATGCTCCAGCATCCAGAACTGGAAATAGTTGGTTCACTGCCATGTCTTTTTCAGATTTTCAGGAAAAGTTAAATAACGGAATCTTTCAGGATGGGGATGCTATTTATTTCTCGGGTGGAATTTATCGGCTAAACTCAGGGTCTAGTCTTAAAATAAAAAATATTAGTCTAACACTTAAAGGTGGTTTCTCTCCAGACCTGAAAGCAAGTGTTATTCCGGATATTTCCTATCCAACAATTACTCCAACTATCATTACAGGTGATGCTAATAATGATGGAAAGCCTAGTAAAGGTGATTGTCGTAATATATTTATTATTGATAATACCGATAACCCTGAAATTATAAGAAATGTTGTTATAGAAGGATTTACTTTGACCGGATGTTATTACTCGGGAGTGAATGCCAAAGAATCAGGTGCAATTTGTGCTGATTTAAGTCAATATGTTATTGTTAAGAATTGTATAATTGAAGGAAATAAATCTACACAAAGTGGAACAGCCGGATTTTTAAATAGCGGATCAGTTGCTCACTTAATTGACTGTGTTCTTGCCAATAATGAAGCATATGAAGGTGGTGCTGCCATTTATTCTGAAAATAAAATTCTGATAATGAGTGATAAACAAATTACTTATGATGCAAAGACCATTGTAGAACGTTGTTTAATAAATAATAACCAAATTGCAATCTCTCCGAACGCATCACCTTTAATTAGTGAAGTTCTATATAATGGGATACAATTACCTCTTACATGGCCTCCAAAAAATATCAATCCAGATTCTTATGACCCCATGCCAGTACCATATCTTGATAATATTCCCAAGGTAATTCCAATAAATGTGGGACGTCAATTGTTTGTAGATGATTTTTTGATTGAAAGTCAGAACGGGCTACAACGTAAGTTTTATAAACCTCGAAAGATTGATCAGAATCCTGTGTTAAAAGCCGAAACTTCACTCGAAAACTCTACTATCCCGGGAGCAATGCCCAAAGATGGGGGAGTGTGGTGGGATGAAAAGGATAAGGTTTTTAAAATGTGGTATGAAGCGGGATGGCTAAATGCAATGGCCTACGCGACAAGTACCGATGGTATTACCTGGTCGCGTCCTAATCTTGGATTGTATGCGCAGAACCAAATCCTATCTGGTTTGGTGCCAAATTCATGTTCTGTGATTGTTGATTATAATGCCCCTACGACTGAACGTTATAAAATGTTTCTTCGTCCGCCGAATGCGAGTGCTGACAATTATACAGGCTATTGTATGACCTCTTCTGACGGTTTAAACTGGAATAATTTGGTTTCAACCGGACCCTGCGGAGATCGAAGTACTGTATTTTATAATCCATTTAGAAGAAAATTTATTTTCAGTATTCGTTCCGATTACGCCTTAGCACCTTATCCTCCTCATGGACGAGCCAGATATTATAAGGAGTGTTCAAATTTGTTGGTTGGCTCATCCTGGACTAAAAATGATGATAATGTCGTTTTCTGGAGTAATGCCGATAATCTTGATAAACAAGATCCGGAGATTGGAGTTCCAGCTGAATTATATAACCTGAATGCAGTTGCTTATGAAAGTATTATGCTTGGAATGCATCAAATATTTGTCGGACCCCACAATGATATTTGTAAAGAGCTAGGCATTCCTAAAAGAACAGATCTTAAGGTGTCATTCAGCAGAGATGGATTTCATTGGGATAGACCATTTAGGGATGCATTTATTCCTTCAAGTCGCATTAATTCGTGGGATAAGGGATATGTTCAATCAGTAGGTGGAATTTGCGCTGTAGTGGGGGATCAACTTTGGTTTTATTATGTTGGTTTCCGTGGCGATGAATCCCGACCAGGGACTTCATATGGGATGCATTCTAATGGAGCTACAGGTATAGCTGTACTTCGGCGAGATGGATTTTGTTCGATGTCAGCTTCAGGAGAAGGAATTCTAACTACACGTCCCGTAACATTTTCAGGGAAACACTTATTTGTAAATGTAAAAAGTGAACTTGGGTCTTTATCGATAGAGATAATTGATAACAACAATAACGTTATCCCAGGTTTTTCTTTTAATGATTGTAACCCTGTTTCAATCAATTCTACCATTCATAAAGTAGATTGGTCAAATGGAAAAGATCTATCGGATTTATCAGGAAAAACAGTTAAATTCAGATTTAAAGTTACGAACTCCGATCTTTATTCTTTTTGGGTAAGTCCGAGTCTTAATGGCGAAAGTAATGGTTATGTCGCTGGTGGAGGTCCCGGATATGCAACAAGTATTGATAATGAAGGTGTAAAAGCTTATGAAAAAGCTAAGTTATTCAAATCTTTATAATTATAATTTTATTAACCAGTTTAAATGTTCAATGTTATGAAAACAAAAATTTTACGAAGTTTTAGTATAGTGTTTTTATGCTGTACAGTATTTTCTGCAAGTGCTACGAATTATTTCGTCAAGTCTGATGCTCCAAGTGAGAATAATGGGTTGAGTTGGGAGTCAGCATTCAATTTAGCTGATTTTATTTCAGCAATTGGCACTACTGTCGTCGATGGTGATGCTGTGTTTTTTGCTGGTGGAACGTATTATCCTACTCTTACAACTGGAATTAAGCTACAAAATGTTAATTTAACTCTTAAGGGAGGATATCCTACAAATCTAACAGGTACTAGTACTCCTGAACTTAGTTATCCTACTGCAACACCTACAATTCTTAACGGGGATAATAACGCTGATGGGATTCCTAATACAGGGGATGTCAGAAATGTTATTTATGTACAAACCACGAATACTGCTTATATGGCAACCGAAAGAAATACAATGATTCAAGGTTTTACTCTGACTAATTGTTATTATAGCGGCACAACAGCATATCAAGTTGGTGCAATTTGTGTTGATTGTACTCAAACGGTTACAATAAAGAACTGTATTTTTGAAAATAATCTATGTGAAAATGGTGGAGGTGCCGCTTTTTCGAACAGTGGTTCAAAATCATATTTAGTTGATTGTATAATCAGAGAAAATAAAGCTGGAGATGCAGGTGCAGCTATCAGATCGACCAAACGTGGTACTGCAGCAGCTTATTTTACAGCTTCTGTAGCAGTTGAACGATGTTTATTTGCTGACAACGAGTTGACAAAAACCGGAAGTGTTGCTGGTGGTAGTGCGATTCGTTTATCTTCTGGTAATATGTGGATTTTAAACTCCACAATAGCTGATAATATAGGTTATAACAAAGGCGCAATTGATATGGATAGTGGGACCTACTTGTATTTATGTTCAAGTACTATCGCTAACAATCAAAACACAAATGCCGATGCCCCTAAAGGTTCTGCCATTCATGCAACTACTGCTGCAACAATCAAATTGATTAATTCAATTATGGTAGGTGCGAAAGGAAGTACTGAGCCTGTAGTGTATTTTGAAAATATGTCAGGTCAAACAAGTTCGCAATTTTTCTCAGATGGTGCTAATGTCGTTGGACTTTGTACTTTTGTTGGTGGGGATGGTTTTGTTGATAATCAGCAAGATATCTGGGATGCTGTATATGATGATTGTAGTTCTGATAATACTTATGATGCAATATTTGGGACTAACATCCTTTCAAATAATGGAGGATTCTCAAAAACACTGGCTCCATTAAATTCAAAAACATTCTATGAAGCAGCATGGCTAGAAAATTTCTTAAGTACCGAATATGGTTGTCCATTTGATGTTGATGAATTGGTTGATCAACGAAATATAGCACGTTCAACTAATACCTCTGTTGGAGCCTACGATTCAATGTTAGAAACAAATGCTGTCGGGGATGTCATGAATGAGAATGGAATTATTTTAATGAATATGGGTAATGATAATTATTTCATCGATGGAATGATATCAGGAATTAAGGTCATTGATATGCAAGGATGTGTTGTGAAAGAAGTACAAGAGAATAAAGTAAACTTATCTGATCTTAAGAAAGGAGTTTATCTATTATTAACGATTGGAAAAACTTTCAAAATAATTCGTTAACACAATCATGTAATATACTATAAAGAAACAGAGTTTCATGAATAATTAAGCTCTGTTTCTTTTTTCTGCATAATACATAAACCATTATTTTTGCAAAAATTATAAATATTACAAATATCTATCAGACTATAGTACTCCCCATTATTAGGACAATTTCAGCAGCAAGTTAAGATGTTTTTTTGCTGCAATTTCAGGTTCCATTCGGACAAAACGGATAATCAATAAATGGATTTCTATTGCTTATATTAAAAACACTTTTTCGTTGCGTGTACGTTTTTTTTCACTTACCGATGTAAATAGGAATTAAAAAAATACAGTGAAAATGGGAATATGTTTTACAGTGAAGTGGAACAAATAATGAAAGGGGTGGATATAGCAATACCGGTAATGTCTCCTGTCATTACCGGTCAATGACCTATATTTTTTTTTAATCAGCCTTGGATTTTAGACAAAACAAGGGGCTCGTTGCGTCAAAATGCCCCTTGCTTTTCGTCAAAATGCAGCTTGTGTAGCGTCGCTGTCCAGTGCTTGTTGTATCGAAATGCAGTAAGCATTTTGTCAAAACGCAAGGCTTGTTTTGCCACAATTCCGCCTTGGTTTTTTTGGTTGAGATAGTGCTAACTATGCCGAAAAACAGCATGAACCCACAAAGTTAATAAAACTGTCATATTCACTGACAGTAAAACCCATTTGTAGATAGCAATTGTACCCTGTTGTAAATATGCTTTTTGAACTTGGACTGATTTAATAACTGTAACCTTAATATTGTGACTGTCATGTGTTGATTTGCCCCTGACTTCTTGGCTGAAATACTGTATCATCTTCTGTACCTTGATATAAGGTAGAATAAATACCATCCCTGCTCTTTGTACCAGTATTAGCTGTTTCATGAAATCACCTGTGCTTAGTAGCTTACAGGCTATTAGAGTGGGTTTTGTTAGGTTGTTGATACAATCCAACCTAATTGCTGAAGTAAAAATAATGTTGCTGTTAACATCAGGTAAATTACGCTTGTTATTTTCATGTTAATAATTAATGAGGTGAATTGAAGGTCGCAAAAATAAAATGAATATTTAAGAAGTAGGCGACGCCGTTTGTCTAATTGGCGACATGGTTTGTCTAATTTGAGACATACCAACGTAAGGGGTATTACGCATTTCTGTACAATTTTACCCCCTTTTCTGATGATAATTTATCCATAAGCTGAATTATTTACCTTAATTTTACATTCGAAAATTATTAAGTATAAATAATATCACATGAAAAACTTCTTATTCGTTATCACTTTTCTCTGCATCAGCCTTTTTGCACATGCTTCCGCCGAACGCAATTTACTGGCACAAAACAACAGTCCTGAAAAACTGGCCGGCATGCTGGTGATGGATCGTGCGTGGGTGCCGTATCCTGACTATCACGACCGTGCGGGTTGGGACAAATTACTTGGTGACAACAAGGATGTTTTAATTAAAAGAGGTGAAAAACAACTGGCCTATCAGTGGCAGGTAATCAAAGCAACTGATTACTTAGAGTATGAACGTTCGGGTGACCGGAATATCATGCAAAACCCCAATTCTGATAACAACAATGCCTTGTCGGATTTGGTATTGGCTGAGTTGGCAGAAGGAAAGGGGCGTTTTTTGGATCAAATCATCAACGGGGTATATTATAATTGTGAGCGCACTTCCTGGGTATTGTCGGCCCACCTTACTGCACAATTATCGAAACGTACCTTGCCCGATCATACCGAACAGGTGATTGACCTGGGGTCAGGAGAATTGGGATCGTTCCTGAGTTGGGTATATTATTTCTTCCATAAAGAGTTTGATAAGGTAAATCCAATCATCTCCAAACGATTGTATGACGAAATCAAACATAAAATTATAGATCCGTACCGGAATGTCGACCGTTTCTGGTGGATGGGCTTTATACCCCGTTCCGATGGCATGGTTAATAACTGGAACCCCTGGACTAACTTCAACTGTTTGCAATCCATTGCTTTACTTGAAAACGACCGGGAGCAACTCAGCAAGGATTTGTATCGCAGTATGTTGTCGGTGGATAAGTTTATCAACTATGTAAACGAAGATGGAGCCTGCGAAGAAGGACCGTCTTACTGGGGGCATGCGGCCGGGAAACTCTACGACTATCTGCAACTGGTTCATTATATGACAGCCGGAGGTGTAACGCTGTTTGATCATCCGATGATTAAGAGTATGGGAGAATATATTTCCCGCAGCTATGCAGGTAACAATTGGGTTGTTAATTTTGCGGATGCGTCCGCGAAGTTCTCTGCGCCTGAAAGTTTGATTTATCGTTACGGTAAAGCGGTTAAAAGCAACGAAATGATGGGCTTCGCTTCTTATCTTGCACAGCAGAAAAGTTCGACAGTCGATTATGGAATTGATTTTTTCAGGGTGCTGGAATCTCTTACCTGCAATCAGGAGTTGAAAAACTATACAGCTGCCCATATCACACCTGATGTTACCGTATATCCTGAAACACAGTTTTACTATTTCAAAAACAACAACGATTTCTTTCTGGCAGCAAAGGGCGGTTATAATGCCGAAAGTCACAATCACAACGATGCGGGAACTTTTTCTCTCTGGATTGATAAAACACCTGTATTGATTGATGCCGGCGTTGGAACCTATACCCGCCAGACTTTCGGTCCCGAGCGTTACAGTATCTGGACTATGCGCAGTAACTATCATAATCTGCCTTCGGTAAATGGTGTCGAACAAAAATTTGGAAAGCAGTATAAAGCTACTGATATACTTGTAGATGAAAAAAAGAAAATGCTTTCACTGAATATCGCGCCGGCATATCCGGAAGAAGCTTCTGTAAAACAATGGGTTCGTTCTTATCAGTTAAAAACCCGCGAATTGATTGTAAAAGATAAATTCACGTTGAAAAGTGCACTGCAATCCAACGAGATCCACTTCATGTTGTGGGGTGATATAAATATTCAGGAAGGAAAAGTAAATATTAATGTTGCCGGTAAAAAAGCAACCTTATTATATGATAAAAATACTTTTGAAGCAAACATCGAAACCATTCCGTTGCCTGATGTTCGTTTGTCACGCGTATGGGGAAAGGAAATTTACCGCCTTACGCTGAAAGCAAAAAAGAAATCCGTGAGAGGGGAATACGTTTATAGAATAGTGGTTAGTTGATATTGGTTAGTTGATAGTGAAAATCACAAACTAACCACTAACCACTAACCACTGACAACTAACCACTAACCACTGACCACTAACCACTAACAACTAACAAAAATGACTGGCAAAAAATCAATCAAACCAATATTAATCGGCATCGCGGTAAGTGGTGCGGCCATTGCGCAAACAACCGATCGTCCGAACATTATTTACATATTTCCCGATCAGTTCCGGAATCATGCCATGCAAGTCTGGAATGAAGACGGATTCAGGGAACATGTCAATTTCAAAGCTGATCCGGCACATACGCCCGTACTGGACCGTTTTGCAAAGGAATCGGTAGTGCTTACGTCGGCGCACAGCAACTGCCCGTTGAGTAGCCCGCACCGTGGCATGATGCTTACCGGCATGTACCCCGATGGTAGCGGGGTGCCGCTTAATTGTAACAGTACCCGTCCCATCAGTAATCTGAGAGTCGATGCAGTAACAATCAGCGATGTGTTATCCAGGAATGGTTACGATTGTGCTTACATAGGTAAATTACATGTTGATTATCCAACCAAAAACAACCCGCAAAATCCGGGAACATACGTAGAAAAGAAGAACCCGGTTTGGGATGCCTATACACCACCGGAAAGAAGACATGGTTTCCGTTACTGGTATTCTTACGGAACTTTTGATGAGCACAAAAAACCTCATTACTGGGATACGGAGGGCAAGCGCCATGAAATAAGAGAATGGTCGCCCCAACACGAGGCGGACAAAGCGATTGAATACCTCACAAAAGACAGAGATCCTCAGAAGCCGTTTTATATGGTTGTCAGCATGAATCCACCTCACAGTCCGTATTACTCGCTCGACGACGTGATGGAGGAAGATTACAATCTGTATAAAGACATTCCGCTGAACGAATTACTGATCCGGCCGAATGTTCGTGCCGATTTAGCTAAAAAACAAAAAAGCGCTCCCTACTATTTTGCATCTGTAACCGGAGTTGACCGTGAATTCGGACGAATCCTCGAAAAGGTAAAAGAACTGGGTTTAGATGAAAATACCATTGTTGTTTTTACTTCAGATCATGGCGAAACCATGGCCAGTCACCTCGATGATCCCAAAAATTCGCCCTATACCGAGTCGATGAACGTACCTTTCATGATTCGCTATCCCGGAAAACTAAAACCACATGTGAATGATGTGTTACTGGGTACGCCCGATATCATGCCGACCTTGTTGTCGCTTGCCGGATTGGAAAAAGAAATTCCGGTATCGGTTCAGGGACAGGATTTGGTACCGTTTCTAAACGGAAAAAGCTGTAAGTACGATGCTCCAAAAGGTGTATTATACATCCGTAATGTAGACGGAGAAAAAGATGCAACAGGCAAGGTGCAAAGTTATTTCCCAATTGCACGTGGAATAAAAACCCATCGTTACACCATGGCTATTACCATCGACCGTCAAAAGCAGGTAAAAGAGATTTTGCTTTTTGATGATAAAAAGGACCCTTATCAGATGCAGCCGTTAGATAAAGATAAAAACAAAAAGATTTTTAAACAGCTTACGAAAGAGATGGGTAAATTGCTGAAAAAAGCAGATGACCCCTGGTACAGAGAAAAGATATTGTCTGATTTGATTTCGTACTGATGAAATTGAACAGTATTTACAATAAATGCCCCCGTACTCAGTTTTTGTGTCCGGGGGCTTTTGTATTGAGAGTTGGCAACCTGCATCTCGTTAGTTAAACCCCGGGTGGAAGAATGATGTTTTATTGTTCAGGTTAAGATTGTCCGGATTCGCAGGAGTTTTGTATTTTTGACCCGAATTAATCCCGCTGGATATGATGAACTTATCACGTTTCTTTTCCTTCTTTCTTTTCCTGATTAATATGATATCAGTAGTATATGCTGATAAGTATTACTTTGAACAGATTTCTCTCAATGAAGGACTTTCGCAATCAACGGTAAAAATAATTTACCGTGACCGTACCGGCATGTTGTGGGTTGGAACAAAAGAAGGTCTGAATGGCTATGACAGTCAATCCATTCATACTTATTATCATGACACAGAACAAGAACACTCCTTATCTGACAATAACATTTTTTTTTACCGAGGATGTTTCCGGGGTGAAATTAAGTATTGTACTTTTTCCAGAAGGGTCAACAACAGCGGAAGAGGTGTTTACAATACAGGCTCTACAGGAATAAAGATAACAAATAATACTTTCGGAAATGGGGGGACTACCGGATATTTTGTTACTTCCATCAACGACAATAGTACAAACTCTTATATTTCTGCTAATACTGTCAAAAGAAATGCTTCCTGAGTAAATGCGGCAGAAACCGATCATGGCATCTACACAAGAATACCTGAAAAATGTACTGGTTAGCGGCAATACTATAAACTTAGCCGGACCTCCTGCAAATAATATCTACAATGGTATAGGCTATTGGCGAAACACAACCAGCGGGAGTGAATATTCAATCCGGATAGAGAATAATATCCTTCCTAATGGTACTATCAAGACTGATTTCAGCTCTTTGGTAGTAAGTAATTTTAATGCAAATAGTGGCGGCGTGTATAATAACGATAAAGGTGCCATGTACTTGAAAAGTGGCATCAACAATTCCGGAAATTATTGATTGTTGAGTTTAAACAGGGCAAAATAGGAAGGTACAGATCGAATTAATCTGTACCTTTTATTGTTCTTTTCCATCAGGCCAGCTGATTGATTTCCCTGTGGTTTTGTTGGTTGGACGCTGAGCCTTTACTTTCCGCAGATACCTGCTTAATTCTCCTGAGAGTTTTTTCGCTGTGTCGATTTCTACATCAATAAGGTTGTTGTTTTCTCCAATATCAGTATTCAGATTATATAGTTCTTTAACACCAGTATCATAGTGATAAATCAGTTTCCAGTCGCCTTTTCTGATTGTACAGGCCGGACCAACTCCTAAACCGTCTCCATCCCACAAATTAGGGTAATTCCAGAACAGGGATCTCTTTTTATATTTATGCTTTTCTGTCGCTTTTAAAAAGGGAACAAAACTAACATCCATTCCTTCTATCAGCGCAGCGTAGGCAGCTTCTTTCGGGTCAAGGCCTTTATCAATGTATTTTGATAGAAGCGTTTATCTTTGTTGATTGGTATATGTATCGCGTAATGCGCCATGTATAAAAAGAAAGGCTGACCGTAAAGCAGGCTTTATCGAGCGACTGAATGGCTTCAAGCGTCAGCGCTTCAGTTGCGAAAATATCCTTTCCCCAGTATTTTTCGAGTCCGGGTACTGCCTGCGGTGTACTCTGTGTGCCATCTGTTTTGTTGCCGAAGTTTTCTTCACCCAGATAAGATGCTATACCACCTCCGGCATGACCGGCAATGTTTACATCAAACCCTAAATGATACGGATTTTCTCCGGGTGTGTTGATTGCTCCGAAATGAGCCTTACCACAAAGGATGGTGTGATATCCGTTATTTTTAAGTATTTGGGGAAGGGGAGTCACCTGACAGGTGTTTTCAATTTCAGCAAACTGAGTAATACCGTTTACGTTCCACGCTGGAAAATCAAGGATATCGCAGACACGGTCCGTACAAGTGTTTTTACGAAGTGTCCAGTTGGTTACCCGATGCCGCGCGCATTCATCCCGGTGAGCAGACTTACTCTTGAAGGAGTACTCACACTGCAGGCGTAGGCGTTGCTAAACCTCATTCCCCGAGATGCCAGGCGTTCCATATTCGGAGTCTCGTACACAGCATTCAACGGTGTACGAGAACTGTGAAATGGTACCGAGGTATCCTGCCATCCCATATCATCAACCAGGAAAACGATGATATTGGGTTGAGATGAAGATTAAGCCAAATTTGGCAGCGTTAAAGCTGATAAAGCTATAGGAAGCATTAAGTTGTTTTTCATGATTGCTACAGTGTTTATACTCCTTATAACAGTTATTTCTCAAGGTACTCCTAAATAATCAGTTATCAACTAATTACCATTAAAGTCCCTTCTCCGATAAATACCTTTCCACCTCAATCGCAGCCTGGCATCCGGTTCCGGCAGCGGTAATCGCCTGACGGTAATGCGGGTCGGCTACGTCACCGGCAGCAAATACACCGGGCACATTGGTTCTGGGTGTGCCGGGCATGGTTTTGATGTATCCCACCTCATCAGTTTCCACCCAGGGTTTGAAGATGTCGGAGTTCGGTTTGTGACCAATGGCCAGGAAGAACCCATCGATTTCAATGTGTACCTGTTCTTCATCAGCCTGACCACGGCGTTTAACTAAGTTAGCACCCTGTACCACTTTGTCGCCGGTTAGTCCGAGTGTTTCATGCTCGAATAAAACTTCAATTTTGGGGTTCTTAAATACCCTGTCCTGCATGATCTTCGAAGCACGTAAGAAAGGCTTGCGAACAATCAGGAAAACCTTTTCAGCTAATCCGGCTAAATAAATAGCTTCCTCACAAGCGGTATCACCTCCTCCCACAACGGCAACCTTCATCTTGCGGTAGAAGAAACCATCGCAGGTTGCACAGGCCGATACGCCTGAGCCGGCATATTTGGTTTCATCGGGTAAGCCGAGGTATTTCGCCGTAGCACCGGTTGAAATAATAATGGTGTCGGTTTCAATCACTTTCTCTCCGTCAACAGTTACTTTGTATGGAGCTTGTGACAAATCGGTCGCGGTAACGTGACCGTAACGGATGTCGGCGCCAAAACGCTCTGCCTGCCTGCGCAAGTCAGCCATCAACTCCGGACCGGTTGTTCCTTCCGGATATCCGGGAAAGTTTTCCACTTCGGTTGTGGTGGTCAGCTGACCACCCGGCTGCATACCTTCATATAATACCGGCGATAAATTCGCCCGAGAAGCATAAATGGCGGCAGTGTATCCTGCCGGACCTGATCCGATGATCAGGCATCGTACTTTTTCTGTCATATCTTTTTGTTTTATTTTATTATTGTCTATGGTCTGTCATTGCGAGCGAAGCGAAGCAACCTCCTCTTCAAATAGGGCGCAAGCATTGCGCCCCTACTATCTCAAGTCATTAACCACCGCCCCCTTGTATTTTGCTTTATCAAAAACAAACACATCCGGGTTGACGGTTATGTTTTTTTGATAGTTTTTGAAAATCAGCTCATTTTTCATTCCGTTTTTGTATGCTATTTTAATGAGATGTAAATTTCCGGATGCCTTGTTCAACTGAATCTCTACTTTTGAAAAATCAGCTTTTTTATTTGTTGGGATGAGTTCGATGATGTGGTTGGTCTGGCTTTTCAGTTTGCTAAACTGAATTCTACTGACCGATTTAAATGCTGAAATAATAGCAACCGGATTGGTTGCTGCAAGTTCCTCAGCAGTAGGTTCAGTTATATTTACTTCATCGCTGTTTTCCAAATAAGCCCACTGGGTTTTACCATTAAACCACACAGTCAACTCATCTGTTTGCAGGAAAAACCGGTTTGCGTTCAAAACAATCAATCCTGAAATCTGCTGCGAATTTACACCATTTTTCTCTGAAATCTTCAGTGTAAATTCTGAACGGACTGCCCGGGTGCGGAATGACTCTGTAAAGTTGTTTATAATTCGCTCTGCATCAGTATTATGCTGGGCGTTTACAACGAAAATCGAATTTATGAATAGAATTATAGAATATATGAATTTCTGCATTTAATTTTCTTTTTTATAACTAATATCATCATTAATCCCGGAATAAACATATGGAACTTTTTATTTACCAAAACTGATGTTTACTCCTGTGGCTAATGTGGTAAGTATTTAATCAGTATTTAATCAGTGCAGCTGTTTCAAAATCTGTTCCAAATGGTATTCATCCATTACAAGCACCTGCCTGGCTTTGCTGCCTTCGTTCGGACCGATAATCCCGGCCACCTCTAACTGATCGACAATTCGTCCGGCCCTGTTATATCCGATCGAAAATTTACGCTGGATATTGGATGTCGAGCCTTGTTGCGAGCTGACAATCAAACGGGCAGCTTCTTCAAACAGAGGGTCACGTTTGCTCAGGTCGACACTGCTCATATCGAGTCCTTCTCCTTCAGCACCAACATATTCGGGCAGGTAAAATGCCGAAGGATAACCTTGTTGTCCACCAATGTGGTGTACGATGTTCTCAACTTCGGGTGTATCCACGAAAGCACACTGCACGCGGATAAGTTCGTTGCCAGAGGTAAAGAGCATATCTCCGCGTCCGACTAACTGATTGGCGCCCGGACCGTCGATAATGGTGCGGGAGTCGATCATGGAAGAAACCCGGAATGCCACCCTGGCCGGGAAGTTGGCCTTGATAACCCCGGTGATGATATTCACAGACGGACGCTGGGTGGCTATGATCATGTGAATGCCAATGGCACGGGCCAGCTGGGCAATACGAGCAATCGGGAGTTCTACTTCTTTGCCGGCTGTCATAATCAAATCTCCAAACTCATCGACAATAACCACGATGTACGGAAGGAATTTGTGTCCTTTCTCTGGATTTAATTGTCGATTGATGAATTTTTCGTTGTATTCCTTGATGTTACGCACATGTGCTTTCTTGAGCAGGTCGTAGCGGTCGTCCATCTCACGGCACAGAGAACTCAGGGTTTCCACTACTTTGGTGGTGTCGGTAATGATGGCATCTTCACCATCGGGTAACTTAGCCAGGTAATGTTTTTCTATGTCGCCGTAAATGTTGAATTCAACCTTTTTGGGATCGATCAAGACAAATTTCAATACCGAAGGATGCTTCTTATATAACAACGATGTGATGATGGCATTCAGTCCGACCGATTTACCCTGACCTGTTGCACCAGCCACCAGTAAGTGAGGCATTTTGGTAAGATCGACCATGAAAATTTCATTGGTAATGGTTCTTCCGAATGCAATTGGCAATTCAAATTTGGACTCCTGAAATTTCTTGGAGGCAATAACGGAATGCATCGAAACGACCTGTGGGTCTGCATTTGGTACTTCAATACCAATGGTGCCTTTGCCAGGTATAGGCGCGATAATGCGGATACCTGTGGCAGCCAGACTCAACATGATGTCGTATTCCAGGTTGCGGATTTTTGAAATGCGGACGCCATCCTTCGGTACAATTTCGTACAGGGTGATGGTTGGACCAACAGTTGCTTTGATAGTTTTGATTTCGATTCCGTAGTTTTGAAGGGTAGTTGTGATGCGCTCTTTATTTGCATTCTGTTCCTTCATGTCGATTTGCGTTTCATTATCTGTGCCATACACCTTCAGCAAATCGAGGGTAGGAAATTTATATCTCGACAAATCAAGTGTAGGATCGTATTTTCCTAATTTCTCCAGATTATAAAACGGATCGTCATTTTCTTCGTTGTTATGAATTTCTCCGGTGTCGACCGGTTTGTTTTCTTCCTCATTCTGCGGTTTCTCAATCTCAAAAGCCACATCGTCGGCAGCTGTTCTTACGGGTGTTTCTTCTTCATTATCATCCACATGAACTGCATCCTCTTCTTTTATTTTGTTCTGAATCCAGTCTTCCGGTACTATTTCTGTTCCGACTGCAACGCTCGGTTCATCATCTTCTTCATCATTCAGATCCACAGTTTCTTCTTCGATTGCATCATTTTTCTTTCCGGAAAAAAGATTCTGCAGGAAAGTGATGGTTTTGGCAGTAGTAATGATGCTATATATAAGTAAAGTGCCGATAATCGCCATCAGTAATCCCAGTTCGCCGATATAAGAAATAAGCCATTCGCATACATAAACCCCATGTTCACCACCAAGCAGAAAGAATATCTGTGGCTTGAAATAGATATCAATAAAACCCAGTGTTACCGATAGCCATACCAACCAGAAGGCACTGTGAAAAAAAGCTTTCCAGAGTGAACAGAACCGCTTGTTCATGAGCCGGAACGATAAAATGCCTGCAAAAAGAAGAATGGCAAAAGCACCGATACCAAAACTTTTATGAATGATTTGATGTGCAAAAAGTGCTCCGCCGAATGATGTGATATTCTGAATTTCTTTTCTTGCTCCGTGTAATTCGCTGAACGTAAGTTCCATCTTGCTTTGATCTTCTGCGCCGGTGAAGAAATAGGAGATCATTCCGATGGAAAAATAAATCAGTATGAAGAAAAGGCTTAACCCGATTATAAAACGCAACCGGTCGCTCGACAGGAAGCTGCCAATTTGACTCCAGGTTCCCGGACCATCGGCTTTGTTTGCTGATTTACCCTTTTTACTTCTCTTTGGAGATACATTCAAAGGAATGGTTTTGGTTTCTTCTTTTGGTTGTATGGTGGCTCTGACAGGTTTCCTCGGTGGCATAATTCAAAATTTACAATAGCTGTGTGTTTATAATTTGCAAAAATAACAAAAAAATGATGCGGAAATTGTTTTATTTGACATAATTTTACAGAAAATTGTTTGATATATTATTTTCAACCCGGTATGTTATGACTATTCTCAAAACTTATTCGCTGACAATTGGTTATACCCATAGAAAAATTAATTCAGTTATTCAGTCGGATTTAAATCTGGTTGTAAAATCAGGTGAAATGGTCTGTCTTATCGGTCCCAACGGAAGCGGTAAGAGTACGTTATTGCGGACTTTGGCCGGGTTACAGCAACCTTTGTCAGGAAAGTCTGTCATCAATGGTGTTGATATTCAGAAAATTTCAAACAAAGAGAGGGCTTTGCTAATATCCCTGGTGTTGACTGACCGGATCGACATCGAAAATGCGACTGTGAAGTCGATTGTTGCCATGGGCAGACATCCTCATACCAATTGGTGGGGAAGTGTGAATAAGGAAACTGAAACACAAGTGCAAAAGGCCATTCTCATGGTACATCTTGAAAATAAGGCAGACAAACTGATTTCAGAATTATCAGACGGAGAAAAACAGCGGGTAATGATTGCCAAGGCCTTCGTACAGGATACACCTATTATCATACTGGACGAACCGACAGCTCATCTTGATCTGCCTAACCGGGTGGAAATCATGTTGTTGTTGCACAAGCTGGCACACGAAACCGGAAAAACAGTCATTATTTCGACACATGAACTGGACATGGCTCTTCAGGCTGCTGACAGGGTTTGGCTGCTGACAGCCGAAAAAGGCGTCGAAGTCGGAGTGCCGGAGGATTTGGTATTGAATGGTCGTTTTAATGAAGCTTTCAGGAGTGATAACTATGTTTTTAATCCGACCAATGGAAATTTTTCCATGAATTATAAATTGGATAAACAGGTGTCGCTACAGGGCGATAAAACGAGGATGTACTGGACTTTACGCGCTTTGGCAAGAGCCGGTTATGCGGCAGTGGAAAAAGCAAATCCAGCAATTGTCATTGAAAACAATTGCTGGATGATGGGGGATAATGAGTATGACTCAATTGAAAAACTGTTATCTGCTTTATCTCACTCCGTGCATCATGCGTAAGAGTTTTTTGTTGAGGGTAATCAGTATGATACCACAAAAAATGACAAATAACGCAACGTAAAGGAATATCTTACCTGCACCCATCGATTCCACTGAAGATGCCAGGAATCCACCCACGATATTTGCCACAAATGATGAAAGTAACCATACGCCCATCAATACAGAAGCTAATTTAGGAGGTGACAGTTTGGTAACAACCGATAGACCTACGGGCGACAAGCACAGTTCTCCCAGTGTGTGAACCAGATAGGTAAGAACCAACCAAATCAGACTGGCTTTAATACTGATATCTTCCGTATCTCCACCTCTTTCGGCAACAGCGCCCAGCATGAAGAAGAATCCTACACCAAGGATAACCATACCAAGACCCATTTTAATGGGAGTTGTCAGTTTTTTACCGGTTTTAGAAACCCAGAACATACCAAAGAGCGGAGCAAGTAACACAATAAACAGGGGATTAACAGACTGGAACCAGGCAGTCGGGATTTCATAGCCAAATACCACGCGGTCTACATATTTATCAGTATAAAGACTCAATGAAGAACCTGCTTGTTCGAATCCTGCCCAGAAGAAAATAGCAAACACAAAGAGTACGAAAATAACTGTAATACGTTGTTTTTCTTCTTTTGTAAGCGGTTTCTTCGTGTCAACAGGCGCTTCGAGGTTGATGGCAGATGCCTGTAGTGAACCCGGACGTTTTCCTATATTTCCTAAGTATTTTTGTGCGAGTGCATTGAAAAATATCTGTCCCAGGAACATGCCGACAGCAGCGGCAAGGAAACCATAACGGTAACCATAGCTCATGACAACTTCACCTGCCTCGTTAGTAACTGTTCCGGCAAATAAATTGTCGGTCAGAAATCCTACTACCAGCGGCGCCATGAAAGCACCCAGATTGATACCCATGTAGAAAATGGAGAAAGCAGAGTCTCTTCTTTCGTCACCTTCTTCATATAATCCACCGACCAATGTTGAGATATTGGGTTTGAAAAATCCGTTTCCGATAATTAATAGTCCCAAACCGGCAAATAATCCTGTATGTGTATTGAAAGCAAACAAAGTCAATTGTCCGAGCATCATGGTAAGTCCGCCGATAGTGATGGCGTGTCGCTGTCCAAGCCATTTGTCGGCAATCCATCCACCGATCAGCGGTGTAAAATATACAAATCCTGTAAAGAAGCCATAAATTAAACTCGCATTTTGAGCGCTGATGTTAAGTCCACCTTCCAGGTAGGTTTTTGTCAGATAAAGAATCAGGATACCCCGCATCCCGTAATAACTGAAACGTTCCCACATTTCAGTAAGGAACAATAAATACAGGCCTTTGGGATGACCCGTTCTTTTTTTACCTTTTGTCATTATTTTTAGATTTTATTTAACGCTTTTTCGAAAAGCAGGTGCAAAAATAATAAACTTGTTTGAATATACAATATTTATTCAACCAAGTTTAACGTGTCAGCCGGTTTCATAACCACGCCAATATTTTTTCGTCCGTCGGACTTGATGATGATGGGATTGTTGAACCGAACAAGTCTCACGTACTCACTTTCATAAATAGCCTCTTGTGCATTTAGAAAATCAATGTCGAAGGAACCTTCTTTGTTAAAAGGGTTGATGGTGAAATATGAAACCCCGAAAGAAGTCAGGTTTTGGAAGAAGTGAGTTCCCTGACTCGGTTCTATTCTGTAGTTCGATAATCCCGATTCAACGATGAGCATGGCGTTGCTGATGTGTGGCCATTTCACCGGTATGCCCAACCAGGGATCACTGGAACCCCACCTGCCGGGACCGACCAACACATAATGCCTGTTTTCGGCGATCATTTTTTTATTCAGTTTCTCGATGTCATACATGATCAACTGATTTTTAGAGGCGTTAAAAGCTTCCGGCTTTACATAAATGATATCATACACATCGTTGGTGATACCATGTCCCAATACACTGTTGCTACTGATGATGGTGTCTTCCTCCTGTATCTTACCGATGTCTTCGTTAATGTTTTCATTGGAATCAACAATGGGTCTGATTTGCAGAAAATAAAATGTATGTTGCTTATTTTCAGAATAATCTATATTTACAGCAAACTCGATTTCGATAGGTCTACCCATTTCATTGTGGGCAATTTTCAGTACATCCGTTAAAATATCCGCTAATGGAAAAACATTGTGTTGCAGGATGTTGGCGAAAGTGATGATCTTCCGGCCCCCTTCGTAAATGCCGTCATAAATCATTTGCTCCTGCACATCATAAGTCGAAGCAATGTATTTCAATGTGCCGTCTTTTAATGCTTCCTGTACATTGATTTTAAGCAGATTGAAACCATCATCGACTTGAGGAGTAAAGTGAATATTATTCAGATCGAGCGCATTGAAATAAGTTTGTGTTTCCCGCAGGGCATATTCCAGACTGCTGGTCTGCAGGATATTATGTGGATATGCAGGAGAAAAACGCAAAGTAACACCTCCGTCAACAATATATTTACCCAAACCGAGGGCGACATTTGCAATACCATCTTCGGGTTTTTCGGATCCAATCGGATAATAATTCAGTGATTTTGCAACTCCTGAGAAAGAAGGATAAAAGCGATTTTCGTATTGATTACCACAGGTTTCCTGCAGGACAATAGCCATTTTCTCTTCGTCAATCACATTTTTGGTCGCTGTCATGTAAAGTTTACTCTGCTGAAAATAAACTGAGGCATACACTGCTTTGATAGCTTCGGTGAGCAGTGAAAGCGTCTGAGTACGACTCACCTTGTTGTACGGGACCATATAAGTTGAATAGATGCCGGCAAATGGCTGGTAGTGAGAATCTTCAAGCAGGCTGGAAGACCTTACTGCTACCGGAGTGCTGATGACACCCAGAAAAGCATAGAGATCGGCAATCAGTTTTTTAGGTAATCGGGCATGTAAAAAACGTTTCAGGATTTCTTCATCCGGTAAATCCGATAAAGCAATCGGATATAAATCGTTCATTTCCATAAATTCGGAGAAGATGTCGGTACAAATGACCACCGTCTTCGGAATCACAATCTGTACATTGTCATGCTGTTGTAACTTCTCATTCCGTTTAATCATGGAGTCGATGAAAGCCAGTCCGCGCCCTTTACCACCCATTGAGCCATCGCCGATACGGGCAAAATTGGAGTACTGGTCGAATCTTTCCCGCTGGAAAACGGCCACCACACCACGGTTTTTGATTTTGCGGTATTTCACAATGCCCCCAAAAAGCACCTGACGCAGTTTATTCAGATCTTCAATGCCGGGATCGTAAATGTTCGTATTCTTGAAAAATTCAGCCAACGGAAACATAGCTCTTGAATACAACCAGCGGGAGACATTGTTGCGTGTAACGTGATACATCAGGCATTCATCGCTCAGGTTGAAAAAAACATCCTGTAAATCCCGCAGGTTTCTTACCCGCGCTTCCACTTCCCCGGTATTGGGATTTTTAAAGATAAAATCCGAGAATCCGAAGTTCAGGTTGATTCTGTCGCGAAGTTCGGTCAGCAAGGTTGGAGAATGTTTGCTGATAAAGGCCGCTTTCACCCTGTCGGCTTCTTCTTTGTTTTTTTCGTCGGACGACTGGATGATCAACGGAATAAATTTATCCTGTCTTCTGATTTCTTCACATAAAATAACTCCTGCCTGTTTGTCTTTAATACCGTCTTTCTGAAAGCTAACATCGGCAATTACCCCAAGCATATTATCCTTGTATCTATTGTATATGAAAATAGCTTCTTCGTAGGTTCGGGCAAACAAAATTTTCGGTCGTCCCCGCATCCTTAACATCTGTTCGTGCTCATTCAAAGCTTCCGTCATGAATGAAAGTGATTGCTTAAACACGCATTTGTACAGATGGGGCAGGATGGAAGAGTAGAAGTGGATAGAATCTTCTACAAACAGAATTACCTGAACACCCACAGATGCCACATCTTCCTCCACATTCATCTTATCTTCCAGCATTTTGGTAATTGCCAGCAGGATATCGGGATTTCCAAGCCAACTGAAAACATAATCAATCGCGCTTAAATCTTCGTTGGATATCCTCTTGGAAACAGACTTGGAGAAAGGAGTGAGCACTACGATGGGGATATTCGGGTAATGCATTTTAACTTCTTTTGCCCATTCAAAAGGATTAATGCTGTCGCCACTCGGCATCGAAATAATCACATCAAAGTCTCTTTCTTTCAATATTTTATTGGCATCTTTCTCATTTGAAACCAGCGTGAACCGGGGAGGATAACGCAAATTAAGCGATGTGTATTCATTGAAAATCTGTTCGTCAATCCGGCCGTCTTCTTCCAGGATAAAGGAATCATATTTACTAGCATAGAGCAGGATGTTGTAAATACGATGCTTCATCAAATCAGCAAAAGAAGTATCTTTAAAATATAATTGTTTGATATTTCTATACATGACTATATTTAAATTTATATGCAGAAAAAATAAATTTCAGAAACGATTTGATTATAGGAAAAAACATTTAACTTTGGTGGTATAATTGAAGCACAAAGCTAATAATCTAAAATCAAATCACAATAACAATTTAAAACTAATTGTTTATGGATATAGAAAAAATCATGTCTTCGCTCGAAGCGAAACATCCGGGGGAACAGGAGTATTTACAGGCTGTTCGGGAAGTATTGATCAGCATCGAACCGGTGTATAATGAACATCCGGAGTTTGAAAAAGCCAAAATAGCCGAAAGAATAGTAGAACCAGACCGGATTTTTACGTTCAAGGTGCCCTGGGTTGATGACCGGGGAGATGTGCAGGTAAATCTGGGTTACCGGGTTCAGTATAATAATGCCATTGGTCCGTATAAAGGCGGACTGCGATTCCACTCTTCTGTAACACTTTCTATTCTGAAGTTCCTGGGTTTTGAACAAACCTTTAAAAACGCGTTGACAACCCTGCCGATGGGAGGGGGAAAGGGTGGTTCCGATTTCAACCCGAGGGGTAAGTCGCCTGCTGAAGTGATGCGTTTTTGTCAGGCTTATATGCTGGAGCTTTGGAGGCATATTGGACCCGAAACCGACATTCCTGCCGGAGATATCGGGGTAGGAGCACGCGAAATTGGATATTTATATGGTATGTATCGAAAGCTGGCGCGTGAAAATACCGGTGTGTTTACTGGAAAAGGACTTGAATACGGTGGTTCGCTGATTCGTCCCGAAGCAACGGGCTTCGGGGGCTTGTACTTTGTCAGCCAGATGCTCGAAACAGCAGGAGAAAGCATGAAAGGCAAAACCATCGCCATTTCAGGTTTTGGCAATGTGGCCTGGGGGGCTGCGCTGAAAGCCACAGAAATGGGAGCGAAGGTGATTACCATTTCTGGTCCGGATGGTTATGTGTTGGATGAAAATGGAATTTCGGGAGAAAAAATTGAATATATGCTCGATTTACGGGCTACTTGTAACGATGTGGTGGCTCCTTATGCTGAAAAATATGGCGTACCGTTTTTCCCGGATAAAAGACCGTGGGAAGTGAAGGTTGATATTGCCTTGCCCTGTGCCACACAGAATGAACTAAATGCCGATGATGCCCGAATGCTGATAAACAATGGTGTGAAGTGTGTGGGAGAAATATCGAATATGGGTTGTACCCCGGAAGCCATTGACTTATTTATAGAGCATAAAGTACTTTATGGTCCGGGTAAAGCCGTGAATGCAGGCGGTGTAGCTACATCGGGACTCGAGATGACACAAAATGCCATGCACATTAACTGGACAGCGGCTGAAGTAGATGCAAAACTGCAACAAATCATGTCAGAAATTCATGCACAATGTGTCAGATATGGCAGAGAAGCCGATGGATATATCAATTATATGAAAGGTGCCAATGTGGCAGGATTTTTAAAAGTTGCAAAAGCGATGCTGGCACAGGGGGTGGTTTGAAAGCGAATAGCGAATAGCTAATAGCGAAAGCAGTAAGTGGTTAGATAGAAAATCATTATTCACTATTAGCTATTCACTATTAGCTATTAGCTATTCGTTTTCCGTTTTCCGTTTTCCGCTTTCCGCTTTCCGTTTTCCGCTCTCCGTTTTCCGCTTTATGGATGATTATTAAAATTAACTTAATGTCTGTTCTTCGTTAATCGGTTTTAAATGTTAAAATCAAAATGTTAAAATACACCAAATCAAGCTGACAAATGATTTCAGCGGAACAACTTTTGTGTAATTTAGTGCCGGAAATAAAAAATCCGGCATTATTTATTTAATTTAAAACTATGCGTATGAGAAGAAATAAAATTTTTCAGGTTATCGGTTTGGTGTTGTTGGTAGTAATGGTCACTGTGGCTACAAATTACGTGATGAACAGAAGCAACGCCAGTCAAAATCAAAGTAACTTTTCGTTTGATCAGGTTCCTGCCAGTTATGCCAATTTTAAAAATGCTTCCAGAGCAGGGGACACTGATTTTACCGTAGCTGCCGAATTGACAGTGAACGCGGTGGTACACGTGAAAGTGAAATCAGAAGTGATGCAGTCGAGGGGATTCAGCGGAGATCCGTTTTTCGAATACTTTTTCGGACCCCAGTTTCGTCAGCAACAACCACAGATTCGTGAAGGAGCGGGTTCGGGGGTTATCATTTCAAACGATGGATATATTGTTACCAACAACCACGTAATTGATAACTCGAAAGAAATTGAAGTGGTGTTGAATGATAAAAGATCTTTTACCGCCAAGGTTGTGGGTTCAGATCCCAATACCGATATTGCGCTGTTAAAGATTGAAGAAAAGGATTTACCATTTATTATCTTCGGCAACTCTGATTCATTGAAAGTTGGTGAATGGGTATTGGCAGTGGGTAATCCTTTTAACCTGACATCAACCGTAACGGCAGGTATCGTGAGCGCCAAGGCCAGGAACATTAATATATTGAATTCAGCCATGAAAATAGAGTCGTTTATACAAACAGATGCAGCTGTAAACCCCGGCAACAGCGGTGGCGCGCTTGTTAATACACGCGGAGAACTGGTGGGGATAAATACAGCTATCGCATCTCAGACAGGCTCATTCGCAGGTTATTCATTTGCAGTACCTTCCAGCATCGTTCAGAAAGTGGTTTCTGATATCCGTCAGTTTGGGGTGGTGCAACGTGCTGTATTGGGTGTAGAAATCAGAGACATTAATGGGGAACTTGCCAAGGAGAAGAATATTAAGACTTTTGATGGCGCTTATGTTGCCAATGTGGTAGAAAGCAGTGCTGCCGATAAGGCCGGTGTAAAATCCGGTGATATCATTACCAATGTAAATGGTGTTGCCGTTAAATCGGTAGCGCAATTGCAGGAGCAGGTAGGGCGTTACCGTCCCGGTGATAAGATCTTTATCGAGATATTACGCGACAATAAAAAACAAAAACTGAATGTAGAGCTTAAAAACCGTCAGGGTAATACCGAATTGGTATCATCGGATGTAAACGTTGATTTATTGGGCGCTACTTTTAAAGAGGCTGATAGTAAAATCAAAGAAAAATTCGGTGTGGATTACGGAGTTGAGGTGAAGTCGGTGGGTAAAGGTAAATTCAGTAATGCCGGTATCAAAAACGGATACATTATATTGAAAATCAATAATATCAAGATGAGCAGTGAAAAAGACATTGAAACTGCCATGAAGGCGGTGATGGATAATGCCGACCAAAACAAGGTGCTCTGGATTACCGGATTTTATCCGAATGGCAAGACTGCCTATTACGCGATTGACCTGAATAATTAATTCGCTATAGATCGATCAGCTTTTCAAAGAATTGAACAAACAGTCCTTTGCTAAATCAAGGGACTGTTTGTTTAATTTTTAATAAACTTATCAACAGGATAAAACATTTTACAAACTGAAACGTTTAAAGCATTAAAAGTAAAAGATTTCTATTTTTTTATATTGAATAATTTTACTAACTTTGCACGCTAATTTTCAAAAGAGGAATGAGACAACTAAAAATTACTAAATCGATTACTAACAGGGAGAGTGCATCTCTGGATAAGTATCTGCAAGAGATTGGTCGTGAAGATCTTATCACTGTTGAAGAAGAAGTTGAACTTGCTCAGCGAATCCGTAACGGTGATAGAATTGCCTTAGAAAAATTGACTCGTGCTAACCTTCGCTTCGTTGTTTCTGTTGCTAAACAATATCAAAATCAAGGTCTTAGTTTGCCTGACTTAATCAATGAAGGTAATTTGGGGTTGATTAAAGCTGCAGAAAAATTTGATGAAACACGTGGTTTCAAATTTATTTCTTATGCTGTGTGGTGGATTCGTCAGTCCATTCTGCAGGCCTTGGCCGAGCAATCCCGTATTGTTCGTCTTCCGCTCAATCAGGTTGGTTCTCTGAATAAAATCAACAAAGCATTTTCAAAGTTTGAACAGGAAAACGAGCGCCGGCCATCTGCTGAGGAACTGGCTGAACAACTGGATGTTCCTGTGGAAAAAATTGCCGACACCATGAAAGTATCTGGTCGTCACATTTCTGTTGATGCTCCTTTTGTTGAGGGGGAAGATAACAGTCTGCTTGATGTGATGATCAACGATGATTCTCCGAACGCCGACCGTGTTTTGATCAACGAATCATTGTCAAAGGAAATTGAACGCGTATTGGCACATGCCTTATCTGATCGTGAAAGGGATATCGTGAAGAAATTCTTCGGTTTGGGAGTCCCCGAAATGACACTGGAAGAAATTGGTGATGAATTTGGTCTGACTCGTGAAAGGGTACGCCAAATCAAGGAAAAAGCCATCCGGAAATTAAAACCGCATTCGAGAAGTAAACTGCTGAAAAGCTTCTTAGGTTAAACAAATAAGTAAATGTATTGAAAAGTGAAGTCATACCGGCTTCACTTTTTTTATTTAGAAAAGCAATAAATTAAAGAAATATTTCTTTAATTGTTGTTTTTTTCGCATCTTTGTGGCATTAATAAATGAAGTATCTCCGGATACTTTAATTTCAGGATAATCACGATAATACTACATCCCTTTAAATCTAACTGAAATGAAACCTATAAAATCGGTACAAGATCTGAATAAAATCAAGGCTAAAACAAATGTGTCCGTCAAACAAACAGCTGCAAATTCGAAAGATGAAGCAGTAGTGGTTAAAGTAGCCATGGCAACTTGTGGAATTGCATCCGGAGCGAAGGATACCTACGATTATTTTGTAGATGAACTCAAACGCCGGCATGTAAAGGCAACAGTTTGTCAAACCGGCTGTATGTCGTATTGCTACGCTGAACCAACCGTTGAAGTGACTATTCCGGGTGAAGAGCCGGTGGTTTTCGGTCATGTGAATACAGCCAAGGTACAGGAAATAATCGATAGGTATATCATTGGACACGAATTGGTTGATGGAATCATTCCGGCAAGTTATAAGACGGTTTGATAGCGAATAAGAATAACGGAATGCGGAAAACGTGAAATGTAGAGACGCACGGCCGTGCGTCTTTATGCGAACAACGGAAATTGAAAACAACGGAAATTGAAAACAACGGAAAACGGAAAACGTAGAGACGCACGGCCGTGCGTCTCTACACGTGACCAAAAATTTGAGACCAAATAAATTTATAATAAATGGCCAAAAATTACATTTTTGTTTGTGGCGGTATCGGCTGTAGAGCGCTGGAATCGGAACAGTTGAAAAAGAACCTGCAACGGGAAATCATCTTACAGGGTTTGTCGGAAGAGGTTCAGTTAGTGACTACCGGATGCTTTGGTTTTTGTGAAAAGGGACCGCTCGTGAAGATTTCACCGGATAATACTTTTTATGTGCAGGTTGCCCCCGAAGATGCCGGAGAGTTGATTTATCAGCATTTTATCCAAAAACAAAAACTGGAGCGTTTGCTGTATATCCATCCGGAAACACAACAGCGGGTGACGGAAGCCGGGGATATGGACTTCTATAAAAAACAATTCCGCATTGCCTTGCGAAATTGCGGTTTCATCGATCCCGAAAATATTGAAGAGTATATTGCCCGGGATGGTTATGCCGCTTTGGCAAAATGTTTGACTGAAATGACACCAGAATCGGTGATTGATACAGTCAAGCAGTCTGGCTTGCGGGGCAGGGGAGGTGGTGGCTTTTCAACGGGACTGAAATGGGAAATCACGAAGAAGTCCGCCGGTAACCAGAAATACGTGGTTTGTAATGCTGATGAAGGTGACCCCGGCGCATTCATGGATCGTTCTCTGCTTGAAGGAGATCCGCATTCCATCATTGAAGCCATGACGATTTGCGGATACAGCATCGGGGCAGATAAGGGTTTAATCTATATAAGGGCAGAGTATCCCCTGGCTATTAAACGCTTGCAAAAAGCCCTGCAACAGGCTGAAGATGCCGGTTTGCTCGGGAAAGATATTCTCGGAACGAAATTTAATTTCTCGATTGACATTCGTTTGGGTGCCGGCGCTTTCGTTTGTGGCGAAGAAACGGCGCTGATTCATTCGATGGAGGGCTGTCGCGGTGAACCAACCTACAAACCGCCCTTCCCATCCGTAGAAGGTTATCTGGGAAAACCCACGAATGTGAATAATGTGGAAACATTCGCTAATATTCCTGTCATCATCAACAAGGGAGCTGACTGGTTCAGCAACATCGGTACGGAGAAATCGAAAGGTACCAAGGTGTTTGCTTTGGCTGGAAAAATCAATAATGTAGGTTTGATTGAGGTGCCGATGGGCACAACCCTGCGGGAAATCATCTTCGATATCGGTGGCGGCATCAAGGATGGAAAGAAATTCAAGGCTGTGCAAACCGGGGGACCGTCAGGTGGTTGTTTGGGTGAGCAGTTTCTTGATACGCCTATTGATTATGATAACCTGATAGAAGCCGGTTCGATGATGGGATCAGGTGGTATGATTGTGCTTGATGAAGATGATTGCATGGTGTCCATTGCCAAATTCTATTTGGAATTTACCTTGCATGAATCTTGCGGCAAATGTGCTCCGTGTCGCATCGGGAATAAACGTTTGCATGAATTGCTCGAAAAAATTACCAAAGGTGAAGGAGAAAAAGAAGATTTGAAGAAATTGCGGGCGCTGGGAACGGTCATCAAAGAAACGTCATTGTGCGGTTTGGGACAAAGCTCGCCAAATCCGGTACTTTCCACCATGCAAAATTTCTATGATGAATATAAGGCGCATGTGTTTGAAAAGACTTGTCCAGCTAAACAGTGTAAAGATCTGATTACTTTTACCATCGTGGAAGAAAATTGTACAGGTTGTACGCTCTGTTTCCGTAATTGTCCCGTTGAAGCCATCACCGGAGAAAAAGGGAAAGTACATGAGATTCATCAGGATCTTTGCATCCGATGTGGCATCTGTTACAGCAAATGTAAGTTTGATGCCATTCTGGTAGAATAATCGTATAATCACTTATTCAGTATTGAAAAATCATGGTAAAACTGAGGATAGATAACAAAGAAATAAACGTTCCGAAAGGAACTACCATCTTAGATGCGGCAGTAAAAGTGGGAATTGATATTCCGACACTTTGTCACATGAAATTACACGACATGAACATCGAGAATAAGCCCGGTGGATGTCGTATTTGTGTGGTCGAAGTAGCAGGGAGAAAGAATCTTGCTCCGGCTTGTTGTACGGCTGTGGACGAAGGCATGGTTTGTAATACCAATTCAGTTCGGGTTATCAATGCCCGTCGCACGGTGATGGAATTGATATTATCCGATCACCCGGCCGAATGTCTGACATGCGCTAAATCCGGAGAGTGTGAATTGCAGGATATGGCACATCGCTTGGGCATCAGGGAATTGCATTATACCGGGGAACAGTCGACTTACCGGATGGATGATTCGCCGGCGATTATCCGTGACCCGAACAAGTGCATCATGTGTCGCCGATGTGAGATGATGTGCAATGAGATACAGACAGTGGGCGTGTTAACTGCTGTTCAACGTGGATTCAAATCTGTGGTAACACCGGCATTTCAACACGACCTGATGCATTCGGAATGTACGTTTTGCGGACAATGTCTGGCTGTTTGTCCCACCGGCGCCCTCACCGAAGTAGATGAAACCGGTGCGGTAATCCGTGCCCTGGCTGATCCGAAGAAAACGGTAGTTGTGCAGACTGCTCCTGCCGTGAGAGCGGCACTGGGAGAAGAGTTCGGCAATAAACCCGGTACCTTGGTCACCGGCAAAATGGTGGCAGCTTTACGCCGACTGGGATTTGATTATGTGTTCGATACCGATTTTGCCGCCGACCTTACGATTATGGAAGAAGGAACAGAATTACTTCGCCGGTTGAATGGGTATTTGAAAGGAGACAAATCAGTTAAATTGCCCATTCTGACCTCTTGCTGTCCCGCCTGGGTTAATTTCTTCGAACATCAGTTCCCTGATATGCTCGATATACCGTCAACTGCCCGTTCGCCCCAGCAGATGTTTGGTTCTATTGCCAAAACTTATTTTGCTGAAAAACTGGGCATTGACCGCAAAGACATGGTTGTGGTTTCGATTATGCCCTGTGTGGCTAAGAAATACGAAAGAGGTCGTGAAGAATTTGCTGTAAATGGTAATCCCGATGTGGATATTGTATTAACGACACGCGAATTAGCTTACTTTCTCAAGCTATTCAATGTGGATTTGAATTCCCTTCCTGAAGAAGAATTTGATCAGCCCATGGGTGAATCGACAGGTGCAGGGGTAATTTTCGGAACTACAGGTGGAGTAATAGAAGCTGCGGTGCGTACCGCCTACGAGGTGCATACAGGAAAAGACCTGCCACGACTTGACTTTGAAGAATTGCGTGGTATGCAGGGATTAAGGGAAGCGACAATCGATTTTGACGGGTTACCGCTGAAGATAGGCATTGCACACGGGCTTGGTAACGCGCGTAAACTGCTCGAAGATATTCAATCAGGTAAAAGTCAGTATCACGCCATAGAGATTATGTCCTGTCCGGGTGGCTGCATTGGCGGCGGCGGACAGCCTTATCACCATGGTAAAGTAGAAATTTTGAGGAAACGTCAGCAGGCTATTTACCTCGAAGATGAATTGAAGACCATCCGTAAATCGCATGAGAATCCTTATATTCAAAAGCTGTATGCAGAGTTTTTGGGTGAGCCCATGAGCGCGAAAGCACATAGCTTGTTGCATACAAAATATTTTAACAAACACAATCTGGCACACAAATAATATGATCATCAATACACATTTATCGGAAACTGCTGAAGTGCTTATTAAGAGCATTTGCGCGAGATACAAGCATGATGAACATGAACTGATCAATGTATTGCATGAAGTTCAACATCACCTGGGGTATTTGCCGGAGGAAGTGCAGCAATCCATCGCCGATGAATTGAATATTCCGGTGGCGAAAGTATATGGAGTGGTTACATTTTATTCCTTTTTCACGATGATTCCCAAAGGGAAATACAATATTTCTATTTGTCTGGGAACAGCCTGTTATGTGAGAGGAGGAGAGTTAATAGTTGAAGAATTCAAACGCAGGTTGAATATCGGAGTGGGAGAAACATCTACTGATGGGTTATTCAGTCTGAATTCAATCCGATGCGTAGGCGCCTGTGGTTTAGCACCTGTTGTTTCAGTAGGTGATAAAATTTATGGTCGTGTAACTCCTCAGCAAGTCAGGAGGATAATAGATGAATATATCAAAATTGAGGAGGAATTGGAAATTGCTCCATAAAAACACGTAGAGACGCACGGCCGTGCGTCTCTACGTGTTTCATTTTTGGCATCGTTCTCCGCTTTTACTTGTTTCTTATCGCTTCCACGATTTTGGCTTCCAATTCAGCAGCCAGTTCCGGATTATCTTTAATCACGTTTTTAGACGCATCGCGACCCTGTGCAATTTTGGTTTCACCATAACTGAACCACGAGCCACTTTTCTTGATGATGCCATATTCAACACCGAGGTCAAGTATTTCACCGGTTTTGGAGATGCCTTCACCAAACATGATGTCGAATTCAGCTTTGCGGAAAGGAGGAGCGACTTTGTTCTTCACCACTTTCACGCGGGTTTGGTTACCGATGGCCTCGTCACCATCTTTCAACTGAGAAACCCTGCGGATGTCCAACCGAACCGAAGCATAGAATTTCAGCGCGTTACCACCTGTAGTTGTTTCCGGATTGCCGAACATCACGCCGATTTTATCACGCAACTGGTTGATGAAGATACAGGTTGTGTTTGTTTTGTTGATGTTGGCGGTCAGCTTGCGGAGTGCCTGTGACATCAAACGCGCCTGCAAACCCATTTTCGAATCACCCATGTCACCTTCAAGTTCAGCTTTAGGAGTCAGGGCAGCTACCGAGTCGATAACCACAATGTCGACAGCAGAAGAGCGAATCAACTGGTCCGCGATTTCGAGTGCCTGTTCGCCGTTATCCGGTTGTGAAATCAGCAGTTCATCTGTGTTTACCCCCAGTTTATCGGCATAAGAACGGTCAAACGCATGTTCCGCATCGATGATGGCAGCAATACCACCGGCTTTTTGCGCTTCGGCAATGGCATGGATGGCGAGGGTTGTTTTACCTGACGATTCAGGACCGTAGATTTCAATCACCCTACCGCGTGGATAACCACCTACCCCTAAGGCGATATCCAATCCCAGTGAGCCGGTTGGAATAACAGCAATGTTTTCAATTACATTGTCGCCCATTTTCATGATAGTACCCCGGCCATGATCTTTTTCTATTTTGTCCATGGCCAATTGCAGTGCCTTTAGTTTCTCCAATGAGGGTTTCTTAACTTCTTCCATTTTTTTATCTGACATGATGTGTAAATTTTTTAATTGATTTGTAAACTTATTTTTCTTAGTAATACGGTTTTTTAGTAAAATAGCTTGCCATTAATTCCATTTTTAATTCAACGGCTCACAAAGATAAAAACTTTTTCTTTTAAAAAATGAGCAAAAGATAAAAAGGTTTCAACAGGTGGGATGTTTTTACGAATTGAGTTGAAAGCGGAAAACGGAGAGCGGAAAACGGAAAAAGTTTAAATTAACACACATTTTTGGAAAGTCCCAAGTTATTGACACATTATTTTGTTATTCACTTTCCGCTTTCCGCTCTCCGCTTTTAACGTATTTCAACCCGTTCACCTTTCCCCACCCCAACAAACTCCGGCGCATACAAACATTGGATTGAAGCTGTTCCTCCGGAAAAATTACCGGAAGCATTCACGAAGTATTCATCTTCAAACACATAAGTGCCTTTGGGTAAGTGACTGAAAAAGTATTGCGTAGAGGCATCCTTTACAGTTCGGTAGTAAACAACTCCTTCTTTCCAACTGCATCCCGAGAGTTGGCTAACGGGTTCGAGGTTGGCTGCCCTGTTGTCTTTCAGGACAACGAATTCCAAATCCCGGTCGGTCGTAACCACCATTCTCGCGATAAGTTTGTCTCCCTTTTGGATGCTTTGCAGGGTTGCATTTACGTTTTGCCCGTTGATGGGGAAAAGGGTTTTGCGGTTGTCCACGATGCGTTCCACAAACAACTGCTTTTCTACCTGTAAGGCGCTACCCGATGATCTTACTTTGTCCATCTCCTGATAATATTGCCAGTACAAGGCACCCCAGGCAGGAGAAGCTGTTTCCGGCTGATTAACCCGGTTAATCGTGATGCCCTCTCTGATATCCTCTTTAGCGAGTGTTTGTTTAATATAACCGGTTCCGGGAATGCCCTGATTGGTGTCGAAAGTCTTTTTGCCGGCGGTTATGCTGAACGACTGTTTATTATTCAGCAGGTTGTTGCCGATGCCAGTGAGCGCGTAAATTGCATTCACAGAAGCAACCGGCGATTCCCATTGTTGGGTTTGTTTCTGACGCAACAGCCAGGTTTTCATCAGCGCCAGTTCGGTTTCATTACCCGGGACTAAGTTAAATGCTTCCATCAGCTTTACCTGTACGCTTATAGGACGCTCGTTCCATCGATAGCCGGCTGTGTTTTTAGACCAGTACATGCCTTTATCTGTTGTACGCAAGGAGTTTTCTTTGAGTGTTTTGATAATCGCATCCACGGCATCAGGTTTGTTGGCATGATGGAGAATCATTGCAGCCAATGCTTTGTCGTACAGACCGAATTTGTTGTAGTATTGCTCTGTCTCTTTTATATAGAACACCATGGCTTCTTTGGAGTCGGCAGATATTTCGGGTGCATTTATTTTTGTCCGCAAAGAAAGAAAATGCAATTGGAGAGAATTGATATTCATCTTTTTTTCATAATCTTTCACTTGCTTTTTCACTTGCAGATAGTCTTTGGTAATTTGGCCTTCGAGGTAATTCATGGCGGGTCCTAACATCCTGTTAATAATATTGATGTCGGTAAATTCGCGTGCCTTCAGCAAACCTTCGGCAATAAACTGGGTCACCCAGCGACTTTCACCCATGCCATCGAACCAGGAGAAAGCGCCATTTGGTAATTGTAGTGTCGAAAGTTTATCTAAATACCTTGACTTTAATTGTTCTTGCTGATTCAAGTCGAAAAGCAATGCGATGCGCTGTTGTTGCTCTGTTTCGTTTTTTGCTTCTGTCAGCCAGGGTGTTTCCTCGAGCAGGATGTTTTTCAACTCCTGATTTTTATTCAGGGCAGATTGAATACTGCCGGGTTCTGTTTGCTTGATTTGTTCGAATATTGTTTTGATGCGTGGATTATCCAGCAAAATATTGCCAGCCAGCGCATTTACGTACCAGGCGATAAAATAATCTACCGCGTTTTCGTTTTTCGGTTTTGCTAATGCCGGTAAAGCCTGAATGGCATACCACACCGGATTGGCACTGAATTCGAAGGTGAGCTGACGGGTATCTACCTTATCAACCAGTTCTTGTATGGCGTCTAATTTTAATTCTTTGGTGGCTTCGTTGCCGATGAAAACCGGGTAGCTTTCGGTGACAAGCACTTTATCGGGTAATATCGCCAAATAGCGTTGTTCGCCATCTGAAAAATTACCGGCATCAGCTACTACCTTGCAAATCAGCCATTCGTACTGATCAAAACCACTCACATCCCAGGATAAAGTAAGTGGTTTCCCATCAGCCGGGACATCTACCGCAATCATATTCGTATCGTTCAGCAGTACAGCTTGATCGGTTGTCGGGTCGATTAAAGTCAGTTTGACATTCGTTTTTAGTGCTTTATCCGATAGATTTACCAAACTTGCCTGCAAGGTGAGTTTGTCCGATTGTCGCACGAACCTGGGCATGTTGAGCTGTACCATCAGGTCTTGCTGGGTGATAAGCTGTGCTTCCTCTTGACCGAAATACAGGTCTTTCGTATGTGCCAGCATCTTCAGGTTCCAGCGGGTCAGACTCTCAGGCATGGTGAAACTAAACTGATAATTGCCAGTGTTGTCGCCTTGCAGATGCGGGTAGAAGAAAACAGTTTCGTTGAAGTTGCTGCGGATGCGGGGTGATAGTGAGGGTTGAGTCCGTTTCTCATTTTCCTGAACGGTATTAACAAAGAATTCTAAATCTTTATCAGCCAAAGTAGCCACTTTATTTGCATCTTCATTTGTTATACTGATAGTTAAAGATGCCGCTCTTTTAGTTCCTCTTACAAGAACATTTTTTAGATCTCTAAAACTTTTGAAATACAAACCATACCAATTAATTTCAGGTCTGAAATAAGCAGGTGTTTCATGATATTTAATGTAATTATTAATTGGGTATATATACCTATAATTCTGAGAACCAATCCAGTTGTAACTATCTGGGAAAGCTATTCTGTAAACCGGATTGAATAGCCACTGATGTGGTTTCAGTTCATCCAGTGAGGCATCATACATACCGGCAAGCAATTCAGCAATTTTACCTTTTGCTGCTACTTCGGGGATGTTAACCGTCCATGTAGCAGCTTCGCCCGGAAGGAGTTTGTCCCGGAAAACAGTCAGTTTAGGCGTCAGTTTCTTTTCGATGATTTTTTCGGTGATACGAACGCTTTCCTGAAATACTTGTTCATCTCTTACAAATGTAAAGTCAACCGTGACACCTCCTCTGTGTTTTGTTGCAAAAGGAATGCTGAAAGTACGGATGTTGTTGTTCATGCTCAACCAGCGCGATGAAATAAGCTCATTGCCATGCTTGACTTCCATCAGCACATGCGCGCATTTTACGGATGTGCCGAAACGTATGTTCACCTTTTCTCCCGGCAGACTTTCGAACTGGTTTTCAGGTAACCAAACATAAGTTTTTACGGGTGAACGGTTCTCTTTTTTATCATATAAAATAAAGATATGCTCGGATTCTACCGGATTACCGTGTTTGTCATTAGTAGTAAAGATAAGTTTGTACCTGCCGGATGGGTATTTTTTCAGATTAAGCGTTAAATGTGCTGATTGGGTATCGTAGGTACCTTCAGTCATCAGCTTGTCGGTCGTAAATGCTGTGTCGGATTTCAGATTTTCTCTGTAATCGGTTGTTTCTTTCAGACTGAAAAGTTGATAGCGAATTGACTTGTGTATCTTCTCTCCGGCAATATTTTGCGTTGAAACCTTGAATTTGGATGTGTCTTGCTTTTGGATTAATTCCGGGACATCAGCCAGGATGAATAAAGATTGTTCGCTCACCGACAAATGGGCAATGGTTTGCTGGCTTTCACCTTTGGAGTCTGTAGCATCAATGGTAATCGTGTAGCGATAAGCCTGTTTAACCCTGTTTTCACGAATACTTTTATCAATTTCGGGGGTAAACTGAATGGAGAATTTACCTTTTGCATCGGTTGTTGTTTCACCGGAAGCAATCATTGCTTCTATACGGTTGGGTGGAAACCAGCGCCAGAAAGGATGTACGTAGCGGTTGATAACATATTTTACTTTGGTATCAGGAAGCGAATAGCCCGCGAATGCTTTTACTTCGCCATTAAGCGTCACGACTTCCCCAAAACTGATTTCTGCTGCCGGTTGTGTTACCGTGACTTCAAACGTGGGTCTTTTGTATTCTTCTACCAGAATATTAATTTCGTGTAGGTTGTCAGCCCGCACCAAGTAATTACCATTTAATCCTCCTGAAGGCAGTACAAAGCTACCTGATGCCGAACCGAATTCATTGGTACTTAGTTCAAGTTGACTGATGCTTTTCCCATTTACATCAATCAGTTCGAAACGGATGTTTTTGTTGGCTGTGACTTCCTGTTTCTTGCTGTCCATTTCATAGGCAATGGCTTTAAAATAAATTGTTTGCCCGGGGCGATAAATAGCTCTGTCGGTAAAGATGTTAACGCGTTGTTGAGTTGTTTCGGTTGGTTTAAATTTGCTGAAATAAGGGGAATGACTCATGGTAGAAAAATAGCGATCATCTTTCTTTTTCAAAACGATGATTTCATTGCCAGAGGATTTTAAGCGGGGTAATTCCACATATCCTTTCGAGTTTGTTTTCCCTGTTGCAGTCGGCGTCATTACATATTGATTATCTGTCCATTTATATTTGTAGGAAGTTATTTCAACCTGTTTCACTTGCTTTCCGGTGATGCGATTCAATACATAATAGGCATTTTTTCCTTCTGAAACGGCTCTCTTTATGAAAGTCAAATCAGTAACGGTATAATATGATTTGGTCATTTTATCTTTTTCCCGCATGCCCGTAGGGTAGGCGATGTATTCGTAGATACCATATTCGCCGGTTTGCAAGTTGAAAGTTGAGTCAACCGCTTCATAATCGGCATTCAAAGGCAGGTTAAAAGTTAGCGTTTCAATCAAAGTTTTGTCGAATGGATCTTTACTCGAATCAATTTCTTTGTTGAGATCATGCCTTGCAAAATCTTCCGAACTTGTACTTAAACGATATATTTCAAGTGTGATTGCAGGGATATTCGTTGAACGGATGTTTAATTTAAATTTACCTGAAGGTGCTGCATCTGCGGCACTTTCGATAAACAATGATTGCTGTTCGATTTGTGCCAGGATGTTATGTAGTAAACCTATCCGGGGATAATCAGGAAATGTCTCAATGCCTTTCTTACACATGGCATGTGCTAATTTCTTGTGTTGGGGAATTTCAGCATTATGCAGATAATGCCTGGCTTTTTGCGCCATGATTTCTACTACTGCCGGGTCGTGCAGGTAAACTTGTTCCAGGCTATCTGCTTTTTGAATAAAAGTTTGGGAGTCGGATTGTCCATGTAGATAATCAAGATAATTTATTTCAGCTAAAACGGTTAGATTTGTATCGCCTTGTTTTTTTTGAAATTGGATTAACTCTTTGTATGTTTCCTGAACGGTTTTTTCATCTTTCCATGCTTCTGCCAGATCAATTCTTTTGTAGGCAATATAATCAAACAAAGTAGGTGTTGTATTTATATCTTCTTTTTTTTCTGACTGAAGAATAAACAGTTTTTGTAGGCTTTCTATGTCAGTTTGTTGACTGATTCGTTGTTCCTTCCATGCTTCATCAATCAAAGATTTTACCTTTTGCTGAAAATGATTTTTGCTCCATGTTTCTATGTTTTGGGGTAGCAAGCCGGCCACATCTGTCCGCCGGTCAATCTCGAAACGCTTATTTTGATAGTAGTTATGATACATTTCCGCTGCCATGCAAAACAACAATTGCTTTATTGCTGAGGGTTCAAAAGCTTCGGCGAACTGCTCAAAGTCTTTCAATACAGCTGGTGAAGTGTTGGGTTCTTTCTCTGTTTGAATACGATAACGGTATAATCTGACCTTGATTTGTTCCTGTTGGTTGTTGGTTGCTTCGGCAATGCGACTGATGGAGTCTATTGCTTTCAATGCCGACTCAGGCAAATCTTTTTCTATCAGTTGATCAACTTTTTCCCAAGCTTGGGTGTTTTGGGCAGTGATGCTGACTGTTATTGTTAAAAGTGAGATCAGCAAGATAGAATTGATAATATATTTTTTCATTCGTTTAATTTTCGTTTTTCGTGATTGATAATATTAATAACCCGGAATGATAAAACCATATGTAAACTATATGGAAACCTTATTTGTACCTTATTTTCTTACTAAACAACCTTAGTAGCAAATGAAAATCCCGAAACACAACCTTATTACCTTATTTTCCTAATTTAATTTTCAAATAAGGTAATAAGGTTGTATGATGAGAAACAAAACCTCCTACTAAGGTTGTTTAGTAAGAAAATAAGGTACAAATAAGGTTTGGTCCTGTGTAATCATATTAAATTATAGTTTCTTGTTTTGATGCACATTGCAATAAGATGGTGACAAAGTTAACGCTAAAATTAATATCTTTGCAACTTTCATTCAAAAAACGCAACTATGCTTTCTGCTAAAAATATATTCAAAGTAACTTATCCGGTGTTTCTGACTTTGCTGGTGCAGAACATCATCAACGTGACGGATACGGCCTTTCTCGGACGGGTGAGTGAAATTGCATTGGGCGGTTCTGCCATTGGCGGGGTATATTTCTTGGCTATTTTTGTTATCGGATTTGGTTTCAGTCAGGGAACGCAGATCATCATCGGCCGGCGTAACGGTGAAGGTAAATATGCGGAAGTAGGTCCGATTTTCAACAACGGGATGTTTTTCATCCTGCTGTTGTCGGCTTTCTTCCTTATTTTCTCCTGGTTGTTCAATGCCGATATCATGAAATATCTCGTGAGTTCTGACCATATTTATCAGGCTTCGCTGGAATATCTCCACTGGCGGAAATGGAGTTTTATTTTCGCCTTTATCAACGTGATGTTCAGGGGAATGTTTGTCGGGGTTACCAATACGTCGGTGCTGACCGGTTCGGCTGTAATTACTGCTACAGTCAATGTTGTGCTCGATTATGCCATGATTTTTGGTCATTGGGGATTCCCGGAGATGGGTATTGCCGGTGCAGCCCTTGCTTCTGTGATTGCGGAAGCGGCATCAACAGTCTTTCTGATTGTGTACACCTTTCTGCATCATGACTTCCAAAAATATCAATTATATTCGATTAAGAAAATTGATTTTAAACTGATTCGCCAAATACTGGAGCTTTCGGTCTTCATCATGTTTCAGTTTTTCATCTCCATTTCTACCTGGTTCATGTTTTTTATTTTTATCGAAAGGATGGGAGAGCGACCGCTGGCAGCCACGAATATAGGCCGAAGTTTATATGTGTTGCTGATGATTCCGGGTTCGGCGCTCGCAACTACCGTGAGTACCATGGTGAGCAACCTGATTGGTGCCGACAGGAGACAGGATGTGATCCCCTTTATTCATAAAATGTTGGGTGTAGTCGTTGTATTGGTTACTCCGTTGATGGTTTTTACCTTTTTCTTTCCGGAGTTGTTCGCTCAGATTTACACGAACGATCCCGGATTGGTTGCAGCTTCTATTCCCGTCATGAAAGTGGTTTCCATAGCGATGATTTTCTGCGCGGTAGGAAGTATCTTGTTTCATTCCATTTCCGGAACAGGTAATACCAAAACAGCTTTCATTATTGAATTCGGCACCTTGTTTTTCTATCTTTCGTATGTTTATTACACGGCCATCATAAACCCACAGCCAGTCTATATCGTCTGGATGTCGGAGTTTGTTTATTGGTCGGTATTAGGCATCGGCGCCTATATTTATTTACGAAAAGGAAACTGGCAAAAGAAAGTATTGTAATATGCTGATTAGAATATACGAAGATAATCCCAGTCCTCAACAGATTCAGAAAGTCGTTGAGGTCTTGCGTAACGGAGGAATCATCATCTTTCCGACCGATACGGTATATGCTTTCGGGTGCGATATTTTCAATGCCCGTGCGGTGGAAGCCATCGTGCGTTTAAAAGAAAAGGACATCCGCAAAGCAGATCTATCCTTTGTCTGCCACGAGATGAGTCAAATCAGCGAATATGCCAGAATGGATGATTATGCTTTCAAGCTGATGAAAAAGAACCTGCCCGGACCTTTTACTTTTCTGCTGAATGGCAGTAACCGGCTTCCCAAATTATTCAAAAACAAAAAAGTCGTAGGCATCCGCATGCCGGGCAATAATATCGCCCTCGATATCGTTCGCGAACTGGGCAACCCCATCATGGTAAGTTCTGTCTTTACCGATGAAGATACCCTCGAATACATCGCCGATCCTGAACTGATTGAAGAACGTTTTGGTTCTCAGGTTGAATTAGTGATTGATGGAGGGTATGGCGGCACGACTACTTCAACGATTGTGGATTGCACGGGAGAGGAACCTGAGATTATACGGGAAGGGGCAGGGGAGTTAGTGGAGTGATACCCTAACCCATTCTAATCACCAAATTGGACAAACCATGTCGCCAATTGGACAAACGGTGTCGCCTATTTCTAAAATATTCATTTTATATTTGCGAACCTATCCACAATTGCGAACGTATCCATATCCATATTTACATCCGAACACAAAGGCTGCCAAAATATGGGGTGTGCTGTCAGTGAATATGACAGACTTTTATGCTTTACGGACTTATGCTGGTTTTTGTGGTTTTATCCTGCTTTTTTGTCTGGCAATCACTATCTCAACTCGAAAAACCAAGGCGGATCTTTGTCAAAACAAGCCTTGCGTTTTGACGAAGTGCTCACTGGATAATGACGCAACAAGCACTGGGTAGCACCCCAACTCAAGGCGCATTTTGTCGCTACGCAAGGGGCATTTCATCACAACCCAGGGCTTGTTTTGTCGAAAACCCAGGGCTGAATTCAATTTTGACCGGTAATGACGAGGACATTACCGGCATTGCTGTATCCACCTCCCCTGACTTATCACATTATCCTCCCTTATTTCAATTAAAAAGCTCTGAGGTTTTCATAAAAAGCCCAGAGGTTTCTATAAAAAGCTCTGAGGTTTCTACAAAAAGCTCAGGGCTTTTACTTTATCTCTTCCCTACGAAACAAAAAAGCTCAGAGCTTTTTGCAATGTCTTCCCCTCTAAGCATGTTCACCTGCCCGATTTTGAGCCGAAAAATAAGTATTACTTTCTCTTGTTCTGCCTGATGCTTGCGTCTGACAAGCGTTGGGTAGTCTTTTTCTTTCATTATTATAGAGTTTAATAATGGGGTTAATTGGATTTAACCCCTTGGGTTAATGGGGTGTATATTTAAAAGTTGGTGGTTAAAAATATGTGTGGTGTAGGGAATTTCGGAGAAATTTATATTATTTTAAAAAAGAGTATTTGTTTCAATTTAGTTGGTAATTATAACTGTATTAAGTTTAGTTATCTACAATGTTGAAAACTTTTTAACTGTATTTCATACTGTTATGAAATTATTCCCTAAATTTGGCTTGTTTTTATGCACTTAATAATAATTAATGCGAATCAGGAGTTGAAAATCAGATCCCTCACTTCCGTTCGGGATGACAATTTTCACTTTATTAATATTACCCGTCGGCAAAAGTATGCAAAAACTATTCTATTCTTGCAGCGACGGGTGCTATGGTTCCCGAACCGTCGCCGTAAAGATTCTAATTATAAATGGAAAGATAGTGCGACGGTATTTAATCTTAATGAATTGTTGTCATCCCGAACGGAAGTGAGGGATCTAAGGGAACACAACGAAGGATCTAATTTTCAACTCCTTATTCGCATAATTAATTCTGTTGCTACCATTGGATTGTTCTTAGATAAATATCTCAGGACAAAATATCCAAAACTTTCACCAGCTATTAATGAGTACGATGGGTTAACTTTTTAATTACATATTATACAGTAAAATAACTACAAAAAAGCAATAAATACTATGATATTTTCAAAAAAGAGTACATACTGTTTAATAATATCTACACTATGATAAAATATATTTCATCAAATATGCCGAGTGATATTCATGACAATTATATAAATTCAGTTTCTCTTCACTTGAAGGAATCAAAAAACAATATTTCTCATTTAGAGACGTGTAATTATTGCATTGACCTTAAGCAAAATACAATTAAACTAATTGAATTTAGAATCAATGAATCAATTTAATTACAGAAAAAGATTGATGAACTTTTAAAACTATGTAATTAAAAAAGTTTTAAATAAAAAATTAAACCCTATTTTTGCACTCAAACTCTTTGCTCACACGCACAAAGTATAAAACAAAACATGATTTCAACCCGATTCATTAACAATTAACCATTGACAACTGACAATTAGCGACATGACCATAGATAAATTAGACCTCCAATCACCCGACCTCGTAAATGCCAACTTCGAAAAGCTTGCTGCTCTTTTCCCCAACTGTGTTACAGAAAGCGCCGAAGGCAAAGCCATTGACTTCGACTTGCTGAAACAGGAACTCAATCATGCCGTAGTGGAAGGTACCAAAGAACGCTACCGCCTCGAATGGCCGGGTAAAAAGGAAGCTATTGTTACTGCCAACATTCCAACGACCAAAACCCTGCGCCCGGTACGGGAGGATTCTGTTGACTTCGATAATACGGAAAATCTTTACATTGAAGGTGATAACCTGGAAGTGCTCAAATTGCTGCAAGAAAGCTACCTGGGCAAAATAAAAATGATATACATAGACCCGCCCTACAACACCGGAAAGGACTTTGTGTACAAAGACAACTTTGCCAAAGATGCACAGGAAGAGCTGATAGCCAGCGGGCAGAAAGATGAATACAACCAACGCCTGGTGGTAAACCCCGAAACAGCCGGACGCTACCACTCCGACTGGTTAAGCATGATGTATCCGAGATTGAAATTGGCAAGGAATCTATTAAATGAAGAAGGAGTAATATTCATTTCAATTGATGATAATGAAGTTCATAGTCTCCGAAAATTATGTGATGAAATATTTGGTGAGATCAACTTTCAGGGAATATTTGTTATCAACTCTACTCCGAACGCAAGGGACTACGGCCACATTGGTAAAATGCATGAGTATGCTTTGTTCTATAGCCGAGATCATCAAATGTGTATTACCAATCAGCTTCCGGAGTTAGATAAAGATTTTAAGTACTCTGATAAAAAAGGCGGTTTTAATATTCACCCACTGTATAATAGTAATGAAGCCTTTCATTCAAAGAATCGTCCAAATCTTTATTATCCTATCTACATTGACCCATCAAAGAAGATAGGTGATGATTTTTATGAAATTTCATTAGAACAGGGGCCAGGAAAAATTGAAGTCTTTCCTCCCAAGTCAGTAAAAAATAAAGTGCAGTTTGTGTGGCGTTGGGGAAAGGAAAAGGCCAATCAAAATCTAAATGCAGAAATTATTGGGTATAAAACAGGGGATAATGAATACCGGATAGTTCAAAAGATGAGACATACCACTAAAATAATTCGATCTCTTTTAACCGATAAAAAGTATTCTAGCAGAAGGGGTACGGCCGAAGTAGAAGAATTGTTCGGTGCTAAAATTTTTTCGTTCCCCAAGCCAATATCCCTAATTCAAGATTTTGTTATAGCAGGGACAAATGATGGCGATATAATATTAGATTTTTTTGCAGGCTCAGGAACTACTGCCAATGCAGTAATGAAAGCCAATTCCGAAGATTCGAGTCAAAGAAAATATATTTTGGTTCAACTTCCCGAATCACTGGGTGAACAAGAAATCAATGTGACCGATAAGGAAGGAACCTCATATTACAATCTTAGCGAGTTTGCTATTTCACGCTTGAAAAAAGCAGCCAAAAAAATAAAAGAAGAAACAGGTGCGGCCATTGATTACGGCTTTCGTGTATATCGACTGGATGAAAGCAATATGCAGGATGTGTATTACCGCCCCCAAGATTACAAGCAGGAAGCCTTAGACCTCTTTGCCGATAATGTAAAACCCGACCGCACCGCAGATGACCTGCTGGCGCAAGTGATGCTGGATTGGGGCTTACCGCTTAGCTTAAAAATTGAGCAGGTAAAAATCGCAGGTAAGCAGGTGTATAAAGTAGCCGGTGATTCACTATACGCCTGTTTCGACAAAGGCATTGATGAAGACTTTGCCAAGGCAATTGCACAGGACAAGCCGCTGCGCATTGTATTCCGTGATAACGGATTCAAAAACGATACCGCCAAAACCAATGTAAAGCAATTACTCAAACAACTCAGTCCTGAAACTGAAATGAAAGTGATTTAATTAATTGTCAATTGTCAATTGTCAATGGTTAATGGTCAATTATTAATTGTTAATGAAGAAAGAGAATCCATTACGTGATAAAAGTTTTGCTTTTGCAATAAGAATTGTGAATGCTTTTAAGTATCTAACGACCGAAAAGAAAGAGTTTGTAATGAGTAAGCAACTACTGCGATCGGGTACAGCAATTGGTGCTTTGTATCGCGAAGCAGAGCAAGCGGAAAGCAAAGCTGATTTTATTCACAAATTAGGCATTGCACAAAAGGAATGTAATGAAACCATGTATTGGCTTGAGTTACTTTCTGAAACTGATTTTTTAAAAAAGGAAGCATTCGATAGTTTATTTTTAGATGCACAGGAATTAATCAAATTATTAACTTCAATAATCAAGTCCTCTAAAGGATTGACAATTGACAATTAATCATTAACAATTGAAACTTCAATTCAAACAACAAGAATTTCAAATTCATGCTGTAGAAGCAGTAGTGGAATGCTTTATCGGGCAAAAACTAAAAACTAATCGTTTCACTTTAGAACGAACAAAAGAAATAATCCGCAAAGCTAAACAAGCTGCTGCCGGCAATGTGCAATCCATTGCTTTCGATACGGATGTGTTGGAAGATATTGGTTATCGGAATAGTCCCATACAAATACCGGAATCACAAATACTCACCAATATTAAGGTAGTCCAAAAAGTCAATGACCTCAACGAGAGTCAGCAAATTGAACGTCCCAAAGGAGTAAAACTGGGTTACAATCTGACCATTGAAATGGAAACAGGTACCGGTAAAACATATACCTACATCCGTACCATGTACGAACTGAACAAGCACTACGGTTGGAGTAAGTTTATCGTGATTGTGCCCAGTATTGCTATTCGCGAAGGTGTGTACAAGTCTTTTGAAGTTACCCGGGACCACTTTCAGGAATTGTACGGACACAAGATCAATCCTTTCATTTACAACTCAGGTCGTCCTCAGGATATTGAAAACTTTGCATCCGACAGCCGTATCAGTGTAATGATTATCAACACCCAGGCATTTAACGCCAGCGGTGCAGATGCACGCCGTATCTATCAGGAATTGGATCAATTTGGCACCCGTAAACCCATTGATATCATTGCTCAAACCAATCCGATATTAATCATCGACGAACCACAATCGGTGGATGGAGAAAAGACCCTGAAAAGCATGCAGGACTTCAATCCATTATTTACATTGCGTTATTCAGCAACCCATAAAGTAGAATACAACAAGGTGTACCGATTGGATGCTTTGGATGCCTACAACAAACGCTTGGTAAAGAAAATTCAGGTTAAAGGAATCAACCTGAAAGGCTCGACAGGAACTACAGGTTATCTATATTTAGAACAAATCAGTCTGAGCACAACCAAACCGCCATTTGCTGTGCTAGAATATGAAAAGCGGGTTGGTGAGGGAGTTCGTAAAGTTCGTCAGAAATTAGGCGAAGGAGCAAATTTGTACGAACTTTCGGGGAATATTCCGGCATATAAAAACCAAACAATCACCGAGATAAATGGTTATCTGAATAAAATTGTTGTTGGGGGACAGGATATATATCCCGGTGATATACTCAACGATAAAGATGAAAATGCATTTCGCAGGGTGCAAATACGAGAAACTATTCTATCACACCTGCAAAAAGAAAAACAACTCTTCGAAAAAGGGATTAAAGTTCTTACATTATTCTTCATCGATTCTGTTGAAAAGTACCGGGTTTATGATGAATCCGGTGAACAGGCATTAGGAGAATACGCCCGTATATTTGAAGAAGAGTACAACAAGGTACGAAGTGAATTTCTGGATTTGTTTCAGCAAGAATACAACGAATTTCTGATAGAAACCGACCCGGGCAAGGTGCATAAAGGGTATATGCCAACCAATTATAGCGAGTACCTCAAAAGAGACGATGCACATAAGATACATGAAGGTTATTTCTCCATCGATAAGAAAGGTAAATCAATAGACCCAACAATAAAGCGTGGAAGTGAGGATTCTGACGATATATCGGCCTACGACCTGATCATGAAAGATAAAGAACGGTTGTTGAGTTTTGAAGAACCAACCCGTTTTATTTTCTCACACTCGGCTTTGAAAGAAGGTTGGGACAATCCCAACGTGTTCCAGATTTGCGCCTTGAAGAATGCGGAAGGTGGAAGTCAGACCCGCAGGAGACAAGAAGTTGGTCGTGGTATGCGCCTGTGTGTAAACAAAAACGGGAACCGCCTCGATTTTGAGATGGTAGGCGATCAGGTCCATGAAATCAATAAACTCACAGTTATTGCATCTGAAAGTTACGAAGCTTTTGCCAAAGGCTTGCAAAGCGAAATCGCGGCAACTTTGAAAGACCGTCCACAACGAGCAGAAGTGGAATACTTTGTTGGTAAGCTCGTTGTAAATGCGCAGCTTGAAGAATACCGGATTACAGAAGATGATGCCAAAAAACTCAACAAATTGCTTTATAAGCATGATGTAATTGATGAAAACGATAAAATTACCCCTGAAGGTAGAGAAGTTATCGAGCAAAGTAAAATGCCTTTATCGGAAAATCTTGAACCATACAGAGATTCCATTGCTAAACTCCTCAAGTCAATTTATACCGGTGAAACCTTTATGCCGGAAGATGAGAGGAAAACCGTTGTGCTGAGTACCAATGCTAATTTTAAGAAAAAGGAGTTTCAGGAACTTTGGGAGAAGATTAATTTCAAAACAATATACGAAGTTCAGTTTGACACCCAAAAACTGATAAACGATAGTAAGATTCTTATCGATGCTCAACTAAACATCAGTGACCGTATGTATATAGTACATACAGGTGAATTGCAGGATGGTACCAAGGAGCAATTGGAAGAAGGCACATTAATTCAGGAAACAGAAAGGCAGAGCTTGAAACTTAAAAACGATGTATATACGCACGCCGTGTATGATATTGTTGGAGAAATTGAATCACGCACCAACCTGACAAGGAGGACTGTTGTTGAGATTCTCAAAGCAATAAAGACTGAAAAGTTTTATTTGCTTCGCAAAAACCCGGAAGAGTTCATTGCCAGGTGCAGTAAACTGATTAACGAGGTAAAAGCCAGTTTGATTATCAATAACATAGTTTACCACAAGATTGAGGGCAAACATGATGCCAACACCGTATTTACCAACGATAAGAATGCATTGCGTAATTCTGAATTGCTGAAAAAGCATATATACGACTACCTTACTTCCGATTCAAAAATCGAATCGGACTTTGCCAAAGCACTTGAAAATAGTACCGAGGTTGTAGTGTATGCGAAACTCCCGAAAAGTTTTTATATCTCCACTCCAATAGCGAACTACAGTCCCGACTGGGCTATTGTATTTGACAAAGATAAAGTACGTCATATCTATTTCGTGACTGAAACAAAAGGTTCTGACTCTGATCAGGACTTGCGGGAAATAGAACGACTTAAAATTCATTGTGCTACTGAACATTTCAAGGAAATTAGTGGCAATGAAGTGAAATTTGAAAAAGTGAGCAGCTATGATAAATTGTTGGAGATTGTGCAATTGAAGTGACAGTATGAAACTAATTGACAACGTAAATCATCGTCTGGGCGACGACCTTAAATCGAATTTAAAGAAAGGCAGCAAACTCAGTATTGCAGCCTCTTCCTTTTCAATATACGCCTTTGAAGCACTTAAAAAAGAGCTCGAAAAGATTGATGAATTACGTTTTATATTCACTTCCCCAACATTTATTGAAGAAAACTTTAAAAAGGAAGTTCCAAGGTTTTTTATACCCCATCTTTACAAAGAAGCAGACCTGTGTGGTGGCGAATTTGAATTAAGACTAAAGAATCAATTAAACCAACGAGCCATTGCCAGGGAATGCTCCAAATGGGTCAAAAACAAAGTAGTATTCAAGTCCAACAAACATCACCACTTACCCATCAATGGGATGATTCATGTTAAGAATGGCAATCGGGATGAAACGACTTATTCCAACCTCACCAGTTTTACAACTTCGGACTTAGGAATAACCCATAAAAAAGGATTTCCAACATTAATTCAAAAATCAGCTTATCCGGACAGCAAAGCCTATTTGGACTGGTTTAATCAGATATGGGAAAATGACGATGACCTCAAAGATGTAACTCAAAAGGTACAGGAGTATTTTGAAAGTGCCTACAAAGAAAACAGTCCGGAATTTATCTATTTCATTACCCTGTACAACATTTTCAATGACTTTCTGGAAGATATTTCGTTGGATAATTTACCCAATGATCAAATTGGATTTAAAGACTCTATTGTGTGGAGTAAATTGTATAACTTCCAGAAAGATGCTGTAATTGGCGCTATCAATAAGCTTGAAAAATACAAAGGTTGTATTTTGGCCGATAGTGTTGGTTTAGGTAAAACATTTTCGGCATTGGGTATTATCAAGTACTACGAAATGCGCAACAAGGACGTATTGGTACTTTGTCCCAAAAAACTGGAAGCGAACTGGAATACTTACCGGCACAACGATAAAAATAATATCCTGTCAGCAGACCGATTCCGTTATGACGTGTTATTTCATACCGACCTGAGCCGGGAAAGGGGTATGAGCAACGGCAGAAGTCTTGAAAATGTCAATTGGGGCAATTATGGTTTGGTGGTAATTGATGAATCGCACAATTTCAGAAATAGCGGATTAACCTACGAAGGAAAAGAAAACAGGTATCAAAAGTTATTACGCAAAGTAATAAAAGAGGGCATTGAAACAAAAGTACTGATGTTATCTGCTACTCCGGTAAACAACCGCTTCAACGATTTGAAAAATCAATTGGCACTTGCCTACGAAGGAAATCCGGAATTAATTGATAATAAACTTGAAACTAAGAGTGGAATAGAACAGATTTTCAGGAAAACACAACAAGCTTTCAATCTTTGGAGCAGATTTGAGACGGCAAACAGGACAACCGAAAAGTTGTTGGATATGCTGGATTTCGATTTCTTTGAAATATTAGATTCCCTCACCATAGCACGTTCGAGAAAACACATTACAACTTATTACGACACAACTGCAATTGGCAAATTTCCGGTAAGAAACAAACCGGTTTCAATACTAAGTCCGCTTACAGAAAATGGAGAAGTAACCTATGTTGACATAGCCGAAAAATTAACCCTGCTTAATCTTTCTATTTACACGCCATTAAACTATATTCTGCCAAGCAAAATAAATTCGTATGCCGAATTGTACGACAAAACTGTGAAGTCAGGTAGGTTAACACAAATAGACCGTGAAAGGAGCCTTCAAATTCTCATGCGCATCAACTTGCTGAAACGTCTTGAAAGTTCGGTTGACTCTTTCAGGATTACCCTTGAAGGAATTATCACGCAAATTGAAGAAGCTCTAAAAACTATTGAAAAGGGCTCAAAAGAAACTTATCAGGGAATACAGGCTCGGATGAATGAGGAAGATTTTGATTGGGAGGCAGATTGGGGCGATGAAGAAAATGTGATTGGTAAGAAAATTAAAGTCCATATTGCCGACATGGACACCCGGAAATGGAAAGAGGATTTAAGTGAAGACCTGGTCATCTTGAATCAACTTTGGAGCAATATTGTAGATATTTGGGGACAGAAAGATTTTAAACTCCAACAGCTTATTGCATTGTTAGAAACAAAAATCAATAAGCCATTTAATCCGGAAAACAAAAAGACTATCATCTTCACCGCGTTTGCGGATACTGCCAATTATTTGTATGAAAATATCCAGGGATATATCAAAGACACCTATGGTCTACATACAGCATTAATTACAGGTTCAAGGAAAATATGCAACACAAAGCACATCCCGTCTGATCTAAATACCTTACTCACTTGCTTTTCGCCTTTATCAAAAGACAAAGATCAATTATATCCAAGGTTGAACGATTCCATTGATTTGCTTATTGCTACCGATTGTATTTCGGAAGGACAAAACCTGCAAGATTGCGATTATCTTATCAATTACGACATTCACTGGAATCCGGTTAGAATCATCCAACGATTTGGACGAATTGACCGTATCGGTTCTAAAAACGAAAGCATTACCCTGGTAAACTTCTGGCCTGATGTTACACTTGATGCATACATCAACCTAAAACAAAGAGTTGAAAGCCGCATGTTGATTAGTAATATGGCGAGTACCGGAGATGATAATATTCTGAATACCGATGAGAAAGATTTGGAATACCGGAAAATTCAGCTACAAAAACTACAGGAAGAAGTTATTGACCTCGAAGATTTGAGAGAGGGTGTAAGCATCACCGACCTTGGTTTAAATGATTTCAGGGTTGACCTTTCCAACTTTATAAAAACCTATGGAGAACTAACACATATACCGGAAGGACTTCACGGTGTTGTCAGTTCAACAGAAACACTTGAACAAGGTGTTATATTCATTCTTAAGAATGTGAACAGCAGTGTAAATATCAACAAGCTGAATCGACTGCATCCTTATTACTTGGTTTACATCAAGAATTCCGGTGAACTTTTCCTGAACCATGTGGAATCCAAAAAAATATTGGATGCGATGCGTATGTTATGCAAGGGTAAAAGTGAACCACTTAAAGACCTTTGCCGGAAGTTAAGTTCAGAAACAGACGAGTATCACGATATGAACTCCTATTCGCAATTGCTCAAACAAAGTATTGGCACCATCCTACGAACAGAGGAAGAAAAAGAAGTACTCAGTCTGTTTAAATCCGGTGGCACTACAGCCTTGAAAGACAAATTCAAAGGTGTTGAAGATTTCAAACTAATCTCTTTCCTAATCGTAAGATAAATGGATATATTTAGTTTGCCACATACCACCAAAGTAAACAAGGTTATACCGAAAAACACCTTCGATAGCTATTCTACAACTAAACATAAAAAGTTGCTGTCAGAACTCGTGTATCGGATTGTCTGGGCACATAAAATTTCAAGTGAGACTACAAATTTAAACACGAAAGAAATCAAAGAAATTCAGGTTTTCAAAATTGAACTGAAAAGCAAACAGGAGATTCAACCTATCCTGGATATGATTGACAAGTCAATTCCTTACACCATAATTTTCGTGATTGAATATGAAGGTTTGATATATCTTTCTACTTCCTCTAAACATCCACATCCTATAAACGAAGATAATTCAGTTATAGATTGGACATTTCAAACAGATTGGTTTAACCCGGATGAAAATCCATACAAGATAAATCTGAAAAAGAATCTCGACACGGTATTCCATGATTTTTGTGTGCAATTATCCGGTAAACCAACATTGGAAACAAAATCATTAGGAGACATTATTGCATATACCAAAACGGTGAAAGCATTGGAAAGTGAAATTTACAAACTTAAATCCGGTATTGCAAACTGCAAACAGTTTAATAAAAAGGTAGAGTTGAATTTGAAATTGAAGGAGGTAGAGAGACAACTGAAAGAAGTTAACAATTTATAGCGACACATAACTCATACACTGAATATTATGACAGAAAAACACATCTACATCAACGGTGTTTACAGAAAAGTAATTGAAGAAATACTTCAATCCAATCAACCAATAGGATATTTACAAGCATACTCTCCTTATAAGATTAAAGAATTAGTCAAGTATCCACCGGATGAAAAACGAAATGGGATGTAGTAGATCAAAAGGAGAAGTACGATTTGGCTTTTGAGAATGATGTGCAAATGGCCAAAAAGATGAAATAATACAAATAATTCATAAAAACGTAAATTCATTAACCTTACAAGTAAATAATTTTGTACCTTTGCGATGAAAATTAAATATAAGAACAACAAACTCGAAAAATCACTCACCCATGATAAGGAGCTTATAAAGTCGTACGGTGAGCTGGCCAAAAAGATTAAAGAAAGAATAAAGCAGCTTACTGCAGCAGAAAACCTGTCGGTCATTGCATTACTTCCTGCTTTGCGATTGCATCCGTACAAAGGGAATCGGGTTGGCGAATGGTCTGTTGATATCAAAGATAACTGGCGAATAGTTTTTGAAATTGCACAAAGTCCTATTCCCCAAAAAGAAGATGGAGGTGTAAATCTAACACAAATTACTGTCATAGAAATTGTTTCAGTAGAAGACCCACATTAACACACACAATCATGACTAATTCAGAAGCAAAAAAACAACTTTTATCCTGCCCCGGCGATACCATTCAGGAGCATATTGATGCTATAGGAATGTCGCAGGCCGAATTGGCCGAACGATTAGGCAGGTCAGTCCCGAAACTTAACGAATTGATAAAAGGTAAAGCCCCGATAACCAAAGAAACAGCCACCAAGCTCGAATATGTATTGGGTATTCCGGCGAGCTTTTGGCTCAGTTTAGAAAGAAACTATCAGGACGAATTACTGGAAATTGAACAAATGGAGTTCCTGGAACAATGTGTTGAATGGCTAAATGCATTTCCGGTTTCAGCCATGAAAAAAATGGGTATATTGCCTGTAACAAATGAAAAGCGTGTGTTGGCAGAGAGCCTGTTAAAATTTTTCAGGATTGCTTCTCCCAATCAATGGGCGAGCTTATACACCAATAATGAATTAGCATTCAAAATAGACCTCCGATATACTACTGAACCACAAGCCATTTCAGTATGGTTGCGCCTGGGAGAAATTCAGGCAGAAAAAATACAAACTATGGATTTTGATAAAAAGTTAATTCGTGAACGAATGCATGAAATCCAAACTTTATGTTACCAAATGCCTGACAACTGGATGAGTAAATTACAAGATATATGTAGTGAATGTGGTATTGCATTAGTATATACTCCCTGTATTTCGAAAGCACCCATTTATGGTGCTTCAAGATGGATTAAAAACTATTCGAAGCCATTAATTCAAATTACAGATCGCCAGAAAGATTACAATGCATTCTGGTTTTCATTTTTTCACGAATTGGCTCACATTTTATATCATGGCAAAAAGGATGTATTTATTAGTCTGGACAATATAGCGCCTGACGATGAAAAGGAAAAGCAAGCCGATGATTTTGCTGCACGGATGTTATTGTCAGAAAAGGAGAGAAATGAATTATTTCAACACTCAGATTTATCTCCGGAGTTAATTTTGGCTTTTAGTAGAAAATATGGCAGAAATCCGTCAATCATAGTTTCTCAAATTCAAAGACAAACGAAGGTTTATAATGATTTCAATTTAAACAGGTTGAAAATAAAAGTGAACTTTGATCAATTTGAATCGATACGGATGTAAGAAACAAGGAGAAAAATCGAAAAAGAAAGCGTGGGATTGTAGTTGGCAAATACCGTTTCAGCGAGATTGCAGATAACAGGTATCAGTGTGAAGTGAATCAATATGGGCAAATTGCATTTGATGAATGGATGAAATTACCCGAACGTTACCCAAATCTAGAATTGGACGTGTTTCAAATAATGCCAAACCATATCCATGCCATCATATTATTGACGAATCCCGCCACCGTAGGGGCAACCCTTGCGGTTGCCCCTATTGGGAACACGGTTGCCCCAAATGGGAACACGGTTGCCCCAAATGGGAACACGGTTGCCCCAAATGGGAACACGGTTGCCCCTATTGGGGATGACATTACCCCTATTGCAAATGATATTATCAGGGCAGGGGTGAACCCTGCCCCTACGGGGGTATCCGATATTGTTGGGGCATATGAATCGTTGGTGGCGAATGGTTGTTCAATTTAAAAACATAAATTTTTGATTAAACATACCAATAGGCAATCAACCTATTTATTCCATTCCGGCCCCACCGCATCACTCGGCATCCGCCAATCACCGCGCGGTGATAAATTAATCGAACCGACTTTCGGTCCATCAGGCATGCAGGAGCGTTTGAATTGTTGCGCGTAGAATCTTTTCAGGAAAACCTTCAGCCACTTGGATATTACCTCTTCAGTATAAATATCTTTAAAGGCCTGATTGGCCAAGAAGAAAATCTTATCGGGACTGAAACCGAAACGTACGAAGTAATACAGGAAGAAGTCGTGCAGTTCGTAAGGACCCACCAAATCTTCTGTTTTTTGGGCAATGTTGCCATTATCGTCGGCAGGGAGCAACTCCGGACTGACAGGCGTAATAAGTACATCCTGCAATACGGCTTCTGACTGAGCATCCAGCTGATGCGAAGCCCATTCGACTAAATACCGGACTAATGTTTTGGGTATGCCACTGTTGACGGCATACATCGACATGTGGTCGCCATTGTAAGTCGCCCAGCCGAGCGCTAATTCCGATAAATCTCCGGTTCCCACGACTAAGCCATTGGTTTTGTTGGCCATGTCCATCAGGATTTGGGTACGTTCCCGTGCCTGGGTGTTTTCGTAGGTCACATCGTGTTGATTCGGGTCGTGTTTTATATCCTTGAAATGTTGGATACAAGCCTCCTTAATCGAAATTTCGTGCATCGTGATGCCCAACGATTGCATCAAACTGATGGCGTTGTTATACGTGCGGTCGGTCGTGCCGAAGCCGGGCATGGTGATGCCGACTACTTTTCTACGGTCGTAACCAAGCTTGTCGGCCGTTTTCACGCAAACCAGCAAAGCCAGTGTCGAATCCAATCCGCCGGAAATGCCAATTACCATCGTCTCCGCTTTGGTATGCTTCCAGCGTTGTGCCAGTCCGCCTACCTGTATAGAGAAAATTTCTTCGCAATGCGCATCCCGGTTGGCAGTAGGAGGCACAAATGGATATTTCTCTATGCTCCTGTGCAGACGCTCAAAAGGTATATCCGACGACTTGCATGGGATGGTTTGATACATTGCATCCGACTTGGCCTGATAGAAATTGGAATTTCTGAGCTTCTCTGCCTTTAATTTCTCGGTATCGATTTCAGCAATAACCAATTGTGATTCGAATGAGAAGCGTTCAGATGATTGAATGATGACCCCGTTTTCAGCAATAATTCCGTTACCGGCATACACCACATCGGTAGATGATTCTCCAAAACCGGCAGAAGCATAGATGTATCCTGCATGGCATCGACCGGATTGTTGTTCAATCAGCTGTCGCAGGTAGCGGTGTTTGCCAATTAGTTCATTCGAAGCGGAGAGGTTAAATATCAGGTCGGCGCCGTGCAGACAATGTTGTGTGGACGGCGGCAGTGGAACCCACAGGTCTTCGCAAATCTCGGTTCCAAACAGTACATCCTGGTAGTTAAATAACAGGTTGGTTCCAAATGGAACACTGGTTTCATTCAGTCGGATGATTCCAGGTTTGTCGGCTATACCCGAAGCAAACCACCGTTTTTCGTAGAATTCATTGTTGTTAGGAAGATAGGACTTCGGAACGATGCCCAGCACCTTGCCCGACTGAAAAACAACGGCTACATTGTAAAGTTGGTTGTGTACACGCAGTGGCATACCGGCTATGACGATAACCCCCAACGCGTAAGTTTTCAGCAGGATATCATTCAATGCAACTTCGGCATCAGCCAGTAATTGTTGCTGCAAAAATAAATCGGCACAGCTGTATCCGGTAATGCCCAGTTCGGGAAAACACAGGATTTCTACCTGTTCCCGTTCCGCCCGTTCAATCAGTTCCATCATCTTCGAACTGTTGAATTTACAGTCTGCCACCCGGATTTCAGGAATGGCAGCGGCTACTTTGATAAAACCATGCTTCATTATATTTACTATTTGACTATTTTTGCAACCATATAAATCATGTAAGAACCACTGACCACTAACCACTAACCACTATTCAGTTCGCTCTTCCATATCACTCAGATGCAGTTTCAGTGATTTTACTGAAATTTGAATTTCCCAGGCCGACAATCCAAGTGATATAATTAATAACAACAGTGCCAGTCCGAATATATAAGCTGAAAGAATCTGCGATCCCAGGTAAATCAGGAACATAGTTGCCACGCACAGCAACAAACTCACAACTCCACAAAGTTGCATGTATTTTGTCAGGGCCAGCCTTTTACGCAGGTTCATAATCTGCGCCTTTGTGATGGCCGATCTATCCACCATGTACTTATCCTTCAGGTTTCGAACCAATTGGGCATACGACAAAAACCGATTCGTGTATGCCAACAGGATCAACGAAACCGCTGAAAATAAAAATGTCGGTGTTATGAGTGTAAGTTCTTCCATGTTTTTAATGTCTACAGTCTACAGTCTACAGTCGCAGTCCGTCATTGCGAGGAGTTCACGAAGTGAACGACGTGGCAACCCTATCTAAATCTGCATCTGGTCATTCAACCCTCCGTTTTCCACTAACCACTAACCACTAATTAAAACTTCTCCACATGAATTTGTCCGGGTTGCTTCCGGCTGTGTTCAATGAAGCCATCTTTTCCTAAACATTCAATCATGCCATTTACCATGTTGGGATTACCACACAGGAAAACGTGGGTGTTCTCGGGTGTCGGTTTGAAGCCCCACAATTTTTCAACGGTACCTTCTTCCCAGATTTCCTGGATAAACTGCGTTTTACCTTTCCAGGTCACGTGTTCTTTTTGAGGTTCAGTAATGGTTGGGATATAATCAAAATGAGGAGCAATGGTTTCCAACAAGTTCAATTCAGAAGAATAACCCAGATCCCATGAGTTAGCAGCGCCATGTATTACCACAATATTGCCTTTTCTTTTCAGGGCATCTGAACGTAACATACTCATGTAAGGAGCAACACCAGTTCCGGTAGCAATTAAGACAATGTTTTGATCTTCATTCACTTCGTCCAATGTGAACATCCCCACAAAACGTTGTCCAACCCAGATTTTATCACCAATCTGCAAATTAAACAAGCGAGGTGTCAAGGCTCCTGAATGAACCAGGGTAATGTAAAACTCAACGTAATCTTTTGATACGTTGGAAGATGCGATAGAATAAGCTCTCTTGATTAATTTATCAGGTGATGGTTCTACTACCTCATCAGTTGCTTCAGGACATTTTGCATTGGTAGGAGGCAAGCCAATACCTACAAACTGACCTGGTTTAAAATCAGGCAACTCCCATCCGAGTGGTGCGATTCTGAATACTTTCATGATTGGTGAAACTTGTACCACCTGCTGAACAATTGCATTTAATTCTTCCATTTTTTTCCTGTTAAATATTGAATTTAAAATTTACATGCAAAGATATTATTTTTTTGTAAACAAATGCAAATTGGATTGATTGTAAAAGTTCAGAAATGTAATTTAGAGAGCCGGATGTTGATCTTTTTGCTTACTTTTGTATTCAAAAATCAATATTATAAACCATATAAGTCATATAAGTTACATATAAGCTTGTTCCAATATAGTTGAAAAATATTTACGTAATTAAATAACCATATCGAAAGTAAAACTTATATGTAACTTATATGACTTATATGGTAAAATCTGAAACATGATAGTTTGTATTGCTGAAAAACCCTCTGTTGCCCGTGATCTGGCAGATATTCTTGGTGCTAAAACCAGGAAGGATGGCTATTTTGAAGGTAATGGTTATCAGGTAACCTGGACTTTCGGACATTTGTGCGGATTGCTGGAGCCACACGAATATGCTCCGGAATGGAAAGCATGGGCGCTGAGTATGCTCCCCATGATTCCGCAGCGTTTCGGCATCAAAGTGATGGATAACAGCGGGGTGCAAAAGCAGTTCAACGTCATCAAGAGTTTGGTCGCTGTTGCTGATGGGGTGGTTAATTGCGGGGATGCGGGACAGGAAGGGGAGTTGATTCAGCGTTGGGTGTTGCAGAAAGCCTTATGTAAAGCACCTGTGAAACGTCTCTGGATTTCATCGCTGACCGAAGATGCGATTCGCGAAGGTTTTAAAAGTTTAAAAGACGAGAAACAATATCAGCGTTTGTACGAGGCTGGTTTGTCGAGGGCAATTGGAGACTGGTTGCTCGGGATGAATGCTACACGATTGTACACATTAAAATATGGAAGAAACAAACAAGTGTTATCAATCGGTCGCGTGCAAACACCTACTTTGGCATTGATTGTGAACCGCCACCTCGAAATTGAAAACTTCAAACCGGAAAAATACTTCGAACTCAAAACGGTGTACCGCGATACGGTTTTTTCCTGCTCAAAAGGTAAATTTGCTTCGGAAGAGGAAGGAAAGGACTTGCTTCAAAAGATACAAGAGTCAGATTTTCAGATTATTGATATTGCTATTAAAAAAGGCAATGAATCAGCTCCACGCCTGTTCGACTTAACATCTTTACAGGTTGAATGCAATAAGAAGTTTGCTTTCTCGGCAGATGAAACGCTGAAACTCATCCAATCGCTCTACGAGAAAAAAATCACTACCTATCCGCGTGTGGATACGACTTACCTGAGTGAGGATATCTATCCTAAGATTCCGGGAATCCTGAAAGGACTGAAAGATTATACCACGTTGACAGAAAGTCTGCTGACAGGCAAATTACCCAAAACTAAAAAGGTTTTTGATAATAAGAAAGTGACTGATCACCATGCCATCATCCCGACAGGTGTACATCCGGTCAATCTTACAGCTGATGAACGTAAAGTCTTCGACCTCGTTGCCAAACGCTTTATTGCCAATTTCTATCCGGAATGTAAGATTTCTACCACAACTGTGTTGGGTGAAGCCGCAGAACTGGAATTTAAAGTCACCGGTAAGCAAATTTTAGAACTAGGTTGGCGGGTGGTTTTCGAAGATCCGAATAAAGATGTTGCCAATAACAAGGACAATGCAGACGAACAGGAAAGCACTGAGGAATCAGGCATCCTGCCTTTGTTTGAAAAAGGGGAGAGGGGACCGCACACGCCAGGTTTGAATGAAAAATGGACTTCGCCACCACGTCCTTATACCGAGGCTACTTTACTTCGTGCTATGGAAACTGCGGGGAAATTTGTTGATAATGAAGAGTTGAGAGATGCCATGAAAGAAAACGGCATTGGACGGCCTTCTACACGTGCGGCTATTATTGAAACGCTGTTTAAAAGAGATTATATCCGCAAGGAAAAGAAAAACCTGATTCCGACCCCTACCGGCATTGAATTGATTCAGATCATTCAGGAAGATTTATTGAAATCGGCTGAGTTGACTGGTATTTGGGAAAAAAAGCTGCGGGAAATAGAAAAAGGAGCTTTCGAGGCCGGACAGTTTCTGGAAGAATTGAAAGAAATGCTTGTGCGAATCGTCAAAAATGTAAAAACGGATAACCGTACGCAGGAGCAGTTAATACAGGCATCGGTAACAGCATCATTTTCCGGAGATGAAATTGTTGGCACGGTTTGTCCTCTTTGTCGCAAAGGTCATATCCTCAAGGGAAACACTGCCTACGGATGCAGTGAATGGAAAAGCGGATGTGGTTTCAGACAACCGTTTGCCGGAATATGATTGTTTGGTTTTAATTTTGTATTTTTGTATCTGTTTTTAAAAAATATGGATTGAATAATTGATGGGATATCAGATATATACTTTATCGAACGGGTTGAGGTTAATACACAAGCCCGACACAATGGCGGTGACCTATTGCGGGATGGTGATTAATGCTGGTTCGCGGGATGAAACGGAAACAGAACAGGGGATGGCGCATTTTGTGGAGCATCTGTTGTTCAAGGGCACCGGCAAGAGACGCTCGGGTCACATCATCAACCGGTTGGAGAATGTGGGAGGTGAGTTGAATGCTTATACTTCGAAAGAAGAAACAGTAGTTTATGCAGCTGTGTTGAATGAACACCTGGATAAAGCCATGGATTTGATTGGCGATATCGTTTTTCATTCCACTTTTCCGCAGAAAGAAATAGATAAGGAAAAAATCATTGTTATAGATGAAATACAGTCGTATAATGACAGTCCCTCGGAGTTGATTTACGATGATTTTGAGGAAATACTTTTTGATTACCCGATTGGACATAACATCCTGGGAAAAGCAGAATTGTTGGAGCGATATCAGTCGGCCGATACGAAAAGTTTCGTGGATCGCTTTTACCTGCCGGGAGAAATGGTGTTTTTCGTGCTGGGAAACATCAAGGAAGCTAAATTGCTTCGCTGGGCAGAGAAATTTCTGGTCAATGGCAGTAACCGGGAAAGCAATTATAACCGGGTGAGTCCGGTGACGTACAAACCAGCGCATCGGTCGTACAAAAAAGATACTTTTCAGGTGCATTACATGCTGGGCAACCGTTGTTATGATATGCGTCATGCCGATCGTATCGGGATGTACCTGCTGAATAATATACTGGGTGGTCCGGGGATGAACAGCCTGTTGAATTTATCGTTGCGGGAGAAAAACGGACTTGTCTATAATGTAGATTCAGTTTATCAGCCGATGACAGATACCGGGATGTGGACAGTTTATTTCGGTTGTGATGCCGATAATTTCAGGAAATGTGAGCGATTGGTCCGGCAGGAGCTCCGGAAATTGAGAGAAGACAAGATATTGGAAAGTCAACTGAAGAAATATAAGTTGCAGTTGCTGGGCCAGATGGCTATATCGATGGAACAGAAAGAAAATCATGCGATTGGATTGGGAAAGAGCTTGTTGCGTTACGGGAAAGTGGATAAAATGGAAATCATTCGTGAACGCATCATGTCAGTCAGTAGCGAAAAGTTGCAGGAAATTGCCCGGGAGGTGTTTGATGAAAGTCAGCTTTCGACCCTGAAATATTATTAGAAAATTGATTGGACGTAATGGAACAGGAAGAATATATACTGGCACATGGCGATGCTGAACCGGATTACTTAGCGAGGATCAACCGGAAAACGCACCTGAAGATGATTAATCCGAGGATGTTGTCGGGTCATTTGCAAGGACGTGTATTGTCGATGCTGAGCAAGATGATTCAGCCGGGACGTATCTTAGAAGTAGGTACTTATACCGGTTATTCAGCGCTTTGTCTGGCTGAAGGATTATCAGCAAAAGGTAAATTGCATACCATCGAGTGTGATGACGAATTGGAAGATTTTATCCGTGAGAACATCCAAAGCTCACCCTATCAGGAGCAAATTGTATTGCATATTGGTGATGCCAAAAAGCTGATTCCTGAAATGGATGTAATGTTTGATCTGGTTTTTTTAGATGCTGATAAAAGAGAGTATCAGGTGTATTATGATGCCGTATTCCCTAAGTTGAGAAAAGGTGGTTTTATGCTGGTTGATAATACCTTGTGGGATGGAAAAGTGTTGCTGGAAGTGGATGAGAAGGACAATCAGACTGAAGCTATTCGAAAGTTTAATGATTATGTAGCAGCAGATTCACGTGTGGAAAAGCTGATATTGCCGCTGCGGGATGGATTAACAATGATAAGAAAGTTGTAGGGTAGATCCCTCACTTTGTTCGGGATGACACTGTTTGTTAATTTAACTATACCCGTCGGTAAGAGTTTGTTTAAAAGGTAAGTTTATACCACGACGGGTGCAAGATTTCTTAAACCGTCGCTGTACAAAAAATATGTTATAGAAAAGCTAATACGACGGTTTATGACTACATTATGATTTGTCATCCCGAGCAAAGCGAGGGATCTAAATAAAGAATAAAGAGTAATATGGAATACCCTTACCAAATCGAAATGAAAGTGCGCGATTACGAGTGCGACATCCAGGGCATCGTGAATAATTCGGTTTATCAGAATTATTTAGAACATGCCCGACATGAGTACCTGCGCAGCAACGACGTTAGTTTTGCAGA
>JAEWUM010000020.1 GCA_023459355.1 Bacteroidota bacterium
AATTTCGTCAGTGGTTAGCATAGTGATGAATTTAGTTATTTATTTGTATTTCAACACTATAAAGATAATAATTATCTCGGAATTATGCTAACCTTTTTCAATTTTTCTTATATCGAACTCACGTTAAATTATTTACAGTTACCTGTACTTCCCTGTTTTAAAATCTGATAAAATACTTAAATAGCTCTGGTACCTGGAAAGGCTGATTTGGTGGTTTTCGACTGCTGTTAGTACAGCGCATCCCGGCTCATGCACATGTGTGCAATTCGTAAAGCGGCATTTTTCGGATGTTCTGAATATCTCTTTAAAGTAATGGCTGATTTCATCCGCTTCCATATCTACTGTTCCAAATCCTTTGATACCCGGCGTGTCGATCAGTTGCGCTCCATTCTCAAGCTGATAGAGCTGAGAGAAAGTTGTGGTGTGAGTCCCCTTGTTGTGATAGCTCGAAATTTCCCCGGTTTTTGCCAGCGACTCAGGTAGAATAGCATTGATTAAGGTGGATTTGCCTACACCCGAGTTGCCCGAAATCAGGATGGTTTTTCCGGTTAAGAATTGCTTAAAAGTATCAAAAGTATCCGGTTTGATGGCAGATAACATAAATACCGGATAACCAATTGACTCATACAGTGTTTTTAGCGCTTCTGCATATTGCATTTCATCTTCGGTATACAAGTCGGTTTTATTGATCAGGATACAGGCCGGAACATTGTATGCTTCGGCTGAAGCTATAAAACGGTCGATAAAAACAGTAGAAGTCTCTGGATATCTGATTGTTATTACCAATACAACCAAATCCAGGTTGGCAGCCAGAATATGTGACTGTTTTGATAAATTGGAAGATCTGCGGATGATATAATTCTTTCGGTCGTAAATACCTGAAATCAACCCGACCTTTTCTTCTATTGCGGTAAATTCAACAAAATCGCCTACAGCAATGGGATTTGTGCTTTTGATGTCTTTTAGTCGCAGATTACCCTTTATCTTACATTCAAAAATCTCCTCCAGGTCTGTCCTGACCTGATACCAACTGCCTGTGTTTTTGATTACGAGTCCTTTCATTGTTTAACAGCTTTATTGCTCGGTACGAAAGGATAATTCATCTGACAGCAGGAGTATTTCATCCGGGAGAATGCCGTTTAAAACCAGAAATTCCCTGTCTTTGTTGATTTGATCAATGACTAATTGCAAATTTCCATCCTGAAGCTCCAGACTGTTTTGGTAATGTTTGATGGCGCCTGCTCTGTCTTTTTTGCAAAATGCAATGTGACCGGCATTCAGGAGATCAGTTGCATCCGGGACATTTGATAGGACTTTTTCCATATAATAATCAGCCTGATGGATATTTTTTGAAACAAAAGCACACCAACTGATTGCTCTCCACAGTTTTTCATTGTCCGGATCTGTTCTTTCTATGTCAGCATAAATATGCAAGGCTTCTTTATGCTTGTTTAATCTGATTAAACAGTTGGCTATCTGCATTTTTGTATTATACTGATGGGGCTTAAGAAAATCAGCATGTTTATAATGTTCCAGGGCTTTTTCATAATTGCCTGTTAAACGGAAACACAACGCAATTTTCTTGACCGTCCAGATATCATCCGGCAAAATCATATCAGATTTGATGTAAGCATCCAACGCTTCCTGAATTTGCGAGTTCTTCTGGTAAGCAAATCCGATTTTCTGGTACAATGCCGCAGAAGGTTCCTGTTCTTCAATTAATTCTGAAAAAAGGACAATTGCTTGCGGATATAATTTTTTAGTGAAATAATATTCAGCAACCTGCATTTTGATGTCACTTCCGGATGCCAGTAAATCGAAAAATCCTGTCTGATGGATGTTCAATGAGAAATTAAACATGTCCTGAAAATCAGTATGATGAGGGTGTATCCTGAAGAAACGGAATAAATCCTGGATATACTGTCGGGCAGTATTTCTGGCTGCTAAATCCGGATTCAGAATAGCCTCATCTTTATTGATTTCCTCGAGCTGTTCAGCTTCAGCCTTGAAAGTGCGGCTCATGATGTCGCGCTGACTATAAGGCATTTGGAGCGCGCTCAGGCAAAATGAGTATTTATCTGAATTGCAGATTACACTGTTGTTCAGAAATGCAGCAAGAATGGATTTGTCATTTTTTTCGAATAATTCATGAACGGCAGAAAAATCAGGGTCAAATGCCAAAAACCAATGTGCTGTTTCATTGAAAAAAGGGAAATTTTTCAGCATTGAAAAGGTGCTCATGTACACATCCGCACCTTCAATTTGTAATTCGGTGAGCTCTTGCAGTTTATCCGCGACACCACTTTGTTCCAGTATCTCATTCCATTCCGGATTTTCTTCATCCCATTCATCAGATTTCATCAGGTTTTCCGCATCTAACTTATCTTTAATCATCGGGCTGATTTTCATTACCTCCGGAAGAATTTCTTCCTTCATTTTCTTTGTAATCCTGTCGGTCTCAGTCGTGCCGATAATGAGCATAATAATGTTCTTAAGATGCTCAACGATGGATGTGTCATCTGCCAGTACCACAAGTCTGTTTCTTATTGCCGGATAATAGGGCATCAGGCTATTGTGTCTGGTGAGAATGAAGCACAGACCGACTAATGCCCTTTGCCTGACAGCCGTATGCTCATGCGTACAGGTATCAAGCAAAAGCAAAAGTTTTTCTTCATCGAACATACGCCACAAGTTGAGGGTCAGAGAAGAGATAAGCAAGCTTTTTTCCAGATCTCCCGGATAAGAGGCATGCAGTATTTGCTGGAAAACACGTTTCTCATCCCCCCTGATTCTGGTGTTCAACCAGAAAATGGCAAATAAATCCGGGAGTAGTTTCTCAAAATTATTTCTTAATCTCTTGGCTTCTTTTTCTGCATCAGGCGAAGGATCATCCAGCATGGCTTTTTGCTGATGAAAATACAGCAGCGAATCATATAAATCAACTGTTGAACTGAAGTGTAGCTTGTGAGGAAAATATCTTTTTTGGGTAAATTCGAAGCTGGTGGCATTACGCATCATCAACTCTTCTCTTAGCAAAGCGTTGATGTTGATTAGTTTGGCTATCAGTTTGTTGTAAATGATCTTACGGTCAGGATCTTCAACGCCGGCTATGAAATACTGAAGCATGAACCGGTAGTTTTGAAGCATTTCCTCAAATTGGTCATTGATATCTCCCCACTGGAGTTCGTTCACCAGCATGCGTGTCTTGTCAAATGCAAGTTTGAGTTTACCTGTTTGTAATAAACCGACAATTGCTTTGTATGTTGAATCAATCTGAGATGCAGTCATAATTTGTATGGTTAACCCATTTTGCTGATTCTGCCCAGCCTTTCTTCATCAATAATTTTTAATTTACGACCATCCATGGCAATCACCTGCTCGTTTACAAAGTTGGATAAGGTACGTATGGCATTGGATGTTGTCATATTCGACAGATTTGCCAAATCTTCTCTTGAAAGATAGATGCTGATGGTTGCCCCGTCTTCTTCCATGCCGTAGTTTTTTTTGAGCATCAGTAAGGCTTCTGCCAGTCTGCCCCGGATGTGTTTCTGGGTCAGGTTGACTGTACGGGCATCGGATGCACCCAGATCACTCGCAATTTCTTCCAAGAATCTGTAACAAAAAGCGTTATTGTGTTTCAGAATAGATAGAAAAATTTCAGCCTTGATCATAAAAATGGTTGATGCTTCGAATGCCGCTACATTGGTGTTGTATGGTTCGTTGGCAATGATTGCCCTGTAGCCGAAGTGTTCGCCGGGTTTTAACATACGGATTATTTGAGCGCGGCTTCCGACCCCTTCTTTATAAACTTTTACCTTTCCGGATTCAAGGATCATCATGTGTGTAGGTATTTCACCCTCGCAGTGAATCATTTCATTTTTTTTGAAATGATGTATGGTGTGGTTATGCCTGACAAACTGCCTTTCGTCCGGCGTCAAAACATCCCATACAGTCATCACTTCGTCAATTGATCTGGGAGCAGAAGTAATTTTTTTAGCCATATCTAAAAATAAAATATGTTAGATAACACTGTTTTACAGCACAAATTTAATTGTTTTTTGACAAAAACAATATTTTTATGTAAAAAAAACATTTTTAGTTATTATTGATTATGATGATTCAGGGATTATTCTTTAACTATTGAATAAAAATTCTTACTTTTGCCGGAACTAATCCAACCCCGTACAACATGAGACAACGTATTATTCTGCTTATTTTTTTGATAACTGGAATTTATAATCTGAACTCCCAGACCATTGATTTTGGTGACACTACAGTTGTAAGTCTGATTACCTGTGAACCGGGCGATGCCTTGTACGCAAAATTCGGACATACTGCAATCAGAATCCTTGATACAAAAGGTGTTGATATTGTTTTTAATTACGGCATTTTTGATTTCAGAACCGAAAATTTCTACTGGAAATTTATGAGAGGGCATACCGATTATCTGCTTGGCGCGTACCCAACAGAGAATTTCCTTCAGGAGTACAGGGAAAGAGGATCAACAGTATGGGAACAGGAGCTGGATATGACTCAAGGTGAAAAGCGTAAACTGATTGAGTTGCTCACGATTAACTACCTCCCTCAAAACAGGATGTACAGGTATAATTTTGTGTATGATAATTGTGCAACCCGGCCCTATGAAATCATTAGTAAATCGTTGAGTGGAGTGCTTGTTGGTGATAATCAGATGGAGGAGGATTCGTACCGCAACATGATAACCGCTTATCTTTCGGATGTTCCATGGGCGGAGGTTGGTGTCAATTTGCTTTTTGGTGTTGATGCAGATAGAAATGTAGGGATGCAATCAAGTGTTTTTTTACCTGAAAAATTAAAGGACGTCATCCAACGGTCAAAGATAATGAGCCTGAATAACGGATTACAGGAAAGAAAAATTGTAAAGAGTGTTAAAATGCTTGTTAAAGGTGAACCGGTAACTGAAACCGTTTCGACTACCTTCTGGATACTTCACCCTTTTACAATTAGTCTGATTTGGTTGATAATCGGCATTATACTGATGATTTTTAAAACAAATATGGATGACATTACCAATAAAATATTTGATACAATTTTGTATTTGACTACGGGTTTAGGCGGTTTGTTAATCTTCTTTTTTATGTTTTTCTCCGAGCATCCGATTACCGGTAATAATTTGAATATATTGTGGTTAAACCCAATGAATATCATGCTGGCTTTGATGTTATGGAAAAGAAGTCCCAGGAAGTTTTTCTTTTTCTACAATGTTATTTATTTGTTGTTAATTGTGCTATATGTAGTAATAACCTTGTTCATTTCTCATGGAACTTTAACTTCAATTATCCCATTATTGGTATTGGTGTTGGTCAGGGTGATCTGGAGAGAGGAACGTTTGTTGCATATTCTTTTTATTCCGACAGATAAAGGACTTCAGTTTAGGTAAAATCAGTTTATTTATGGCATTGATAAAATCGGTCAGGGGTTTTGACCCTAAATTTGGAGAGGATTGTTATTTAGCTGAAAATGCCACCATCATCGGAGATGTTGTGATCGGTGATGGTTGTAGTATTTGGTTCAATTCGGTGCTTCGTGGTGACGTAAATGCGATTCGCATCGGAAATCACGTTAATATTCAGGATGGCTCAGTGTTACATACTTTATACGAGAAGTCGGTTGTTGAGATTGGAGATTATGTTTCAGTGGGACATAATGTTACAGTACACGGAGCCAAAATAGATAATTACGCCCTGATAGGTATGGGTGCAACATTGCTCGATTATGCTGAAGTAGGAGAGGGTGCCATTGTAGCAGCCGGTTCCCTGGTGTTGAGTAATACGAAAATTCCGCCCTATACCTTGTGGGCAGGAGTGCCGGCCAAATTTGTCAAGAACGTTGAACCTGAACAAACACATGAGATGAACCGTAAAATTGCACATAATTACGCCATGTATGCGGGGTGGTATAAAAAAAGCGAATAGCGGAAAAACGGAAAACGGAAAACGTAGAGACAGGGCATGCCCTGTCTCTACATGAATAACGATAATAATATGAATAAGGAAGGAATGGTGCTACGCACCGAACATCTATATAAAAAATACGGTAAACGTCTGGTTGTAAACGATGTTTCCATTGATGTTAAACAGGGGGAAATTGTTGGCTTGCTTGGACCGAACGGTGCCGGTAAAACAACAACATTCTACATGACAACCGGGTTGGTCACACCAAATTCCGGAAATATTTTCCTGAATGATGTGGATATTACTAAATTTCCGGTGTATAAAAGAGCACAAAGTGGCATCGGGTATCTGGCCCAGGAAGCATCGGTTTTCCGCAAAATGTCGGTTGAGGACAACATCAAATCGGTGCTCGAGATGACCAAATTCAGTAAGGAATATCAACAGGAGAAGCTGGAGACACTCATTGCCGAATTTAATCTGGAACATGTTCGTCATAATATCGGTGACCGGCTATCAGGAGGGGAACGCAGACGTACAGAAATTGCCCGTTGTCTGGCAATCGAACCCCGTTTTATCATGCTCGACGAGCCTTTTGCCGGTGTCGACCCGATTGCCGTGCAGGATATTCAGGACATTGTTTGGAAACTGAAAGATAAAAACATAGGTATTCTTATTACCGACCACAATGTGGATGAAACCCTGAGTATTACCGACCGGGCCTATCTTTTATTCGAAGGAAGGATATTGTATCAGGGAACTTCGCAGGAATTGGCTGATAATCCGGTAGTAAGAGAAAAATACCTGGGAAGGGATTTCGAACTGAAAAAGAAAACAAGAATTTGATAAGTTTTAAACCCTACTAAGATATGATTCTAAACTTGATTCCCAACTTGATTGCCACAATCAACTTTAGTGACAGATGAACCCATGACTTGATTATAAACTTGATTTCCGCAATCAACTTTAGTGACAGATGAACCCATAACTTGATTTCCAACTTGATTTCCACAATCAACTTTAGCGACTACATAACAACACACACCATGCATTTTTATCAAAACTATTCTCTTCTAAACTACAATACCTTCGGATTAGATGTCAAAGCCAGACATTTCTTTGAATTTGATTCTGAAAATGAATTGATTGAGATGTTGCAGCATCACCATATAAAAGAAAACCCATTGTTGGTAATTGGACAAGGCAGTAATTTACTTTTTCTGCATGATTTTAATGGTGTAGTATTGCATTCGGCCATCAGAGGAATTCAGGTGATAGAAGAAACCGGAGATGCAGTCATAATCGAGGTAGGTTCAGGTGTAATATGGGATGATTTGGTGGGGTATTGCGTGAAAAATGGTTGGTCGGGTATAGAAAACCTTTCGTTGATTCCCGGGGAAACCGGCGCTGCTGCCATTCAAAATATCGGAGCTTATGGCGTTGAAATAAAAGATGTGGTGCAAAAGGTAAATGCTGTACGTATTGCGGACGGACAGCACTGTGCTTTTGAGCTGGAGGCATGTCGTTACGCTTACCGGGAAAGTGTGTTTAAGAAAGAGCTAAAAGGTCAGTTTATCGTAACTTCCGTGATATTTCGGTTGTCTAAAAGACCGGTTTTCAACCTGTCATACAATCACCTGGAAAAAGAAGTGCTCAAAAATGGACTCTTGAATCTGGAAAATATCAGAAATACCATTATTCAGGTCAGAGAATCAAAATTGCCGGATCCTAAAATTCTCGGAAATGCCGGTAGCTTCTTTATGAACCCGGTTGTGAATAGAGAGCGATACGAAGCATTGCAAGTGCAATATCCTGATATGCCGCATTATTATATAAGCGAACAGGAAGAAAAAATTCCGGCTGGTTGGTTGATTGAACAGTGCGGATGGAAGGGACGCATCATCGGGAATGTTGGCGTGCACGCAAAACAGGCACTCGTTTTGGTCAATTACGGAGGTGCGAAAGGTCAGGAAATAGCAGAACTTGCGGCGATGATTCAGCAATCTGTGGCTGATAAGTTTGGAATTAACCTGATTCCTGAAGTAAACTTTATTTCCTGAGTTATTTAATTCCGAGCCGGTTTAACTCCTGCTGGTATTTCTTTGCATTAATGCTGTGTTCAGCATAGGTGACAGCAAAATTATGTTCGCCATTTAAAGTCTCCTTTGCAGTCATAAACAAATAATCATGTTTTTCATAGTTTAAAACGGCATCAATCGTGGTTGGTGATGGCAGACGAATCGGACCCGGAGGCAAACCCTTATTTTTGTAAGTATTGAAAGGAGATTTCACCTTCAAATGTTTGATGAGAACACGGTTGATTGTATAGTCGTTCAACGCAAACCGGATGGTTGGACATGCCTGCAATGGCATATCAATCTTCAGTCTGTTGATGTAAAGTCCGGCAATAATTGGATGTTCTTTCTTTTTATTTGTCTCTTCCTCAACGATAGAAGCCAGCGTCATCACTTCTGTTTGTGTCATTGGAATAGCAGCAGCTTTGGTTAACCTCTCTTCATCCCAGAATGCATTGAATTCCTTTTTCATTCTTTCAAAGAGTTCTTTAGTATCAGTGTCCCAAAAGACTTCGTAGGTGTTGGGAATGAATAAAATTACGGCATTGTATGGATTTAAATCATATTGCTTCAGAAAAACAGAGTCGTTGAGTGCGTTGATGAGGCTTAAAGAATCAGCCATAATCATGGAGGATAGCTTGCCAGCGAGTTGTTCTTTTGTGCGAATGTTGTTGATAACCAGCTTTACCGGGTCCTGTTTTCCTCCCCTGAGCTTGCGAAGCAGTACAAAATTCGACATACCCTGTGTCATTTTATATCGTCCCGGCCGGATTTTCTGGTCGTATTTAATCTGTTTAGCAAGGATTATAAACGTGAAATCATTGATGAGTAACGATCTGTCTTTAATTTGTGCCAGAACATCTTCAAACTGATCATTGTCTGAAATATACAGGTAAGTATCCTCATCCTGTATTGAAGTGTTTGGGAGCAGGATTGCGTAAATTGCCAAGATGAAAAAGAGGCCTGATATTACCCCAACAGCTAAGAATATTTTTCCCGACAGACTTTTTTTGTTTTTCGACATAGTCATTTACATGAGATGCATTATGATAATTTTTGAGCATGCAAAAATACACATAAGTTTTTAAATTTATTGTTTGTTCTTTTTTTGGATAATCCGAATTTCTTTTCTATATTTGCAGCCGCTAAAGCAAAACGGAAGTTTGGGTGAGTGGCTGAAACCAGCAGTTTGCTAAACTGCCGATCGGGTAACCGGTCCACGAGTTCGAATCTCGTAGCTTCCGCAAAGGCCTTTGAAATTTCAGAATTTCAAGGGCCTTTTTTTATTCTGTAAACTGAGAAATTAATGTTGGTTATTACCTTTGTTCTGATTAAACAATATTCATATCTCAAATGTTTTTGATGGCAGATTAACAATGAATTAAATGGATAATAAAACATCAATTGCTACCATAATAGGAGCAACCGGATTAATAGGTTCTCATATATTGCAACAATTATGTGCTGACAGCACATTTTCAGAGATTCGTGTGGTTGTTCGCCGTCCTTTTCAATATCCTGATGCGAAAGTAAAGATTGTGGTGCTGAAATTCACAGATGCAGATGCACTACGGGATGCTATTTCCGGTAGTGACGTGGTTTTTTGCGCCATAGGAACAACCCGTAGTCAAACTCCGGATTTACAGGAATACCGAAAAGTAGATCTCGATATTCCAGTCAATACAGCACTGATTTCTGCAGCAACCGGAGTTCGAAGCTTTCAGCTGGTTTCTTCGATAGGAGCAAATGCTGAAAGCAGTAATTTTTATCTACAGATAAAAGGAGAAGTTGAAGATGCCGTTACTAAACTGCAAATACCTTCCATCAACATTTTCAGACCATCCTTGTTGTTGGGTGAAAGATCCAAACCCCGCCTGGCAGAGAAAATAGCCGCTGTTTTAATGAAACCGTTTTATTTTCTGATTCCTGATAAACAAAAACCGATTGAAGCTACACATGTTGCCTGTGCGATGATACAGGCTGCAAAGCTTCGAAAGCCGGGCGTTAATGTGTATCATTACACTGAAATGATGCAATCTTTGTAATTCATTTGTACTATCTCTTAATAACTCACAAAAAAGTGTGATATTCAGAACATTTCAGGCAGAAAAATGTTCTAAAAATAGTCTGAAATGGGGATTTCTTCATTCCGGGAGGACAACTATATTTGTATCTTATTAATATTAAAAAACACACATCATGAGCGAACTCATTAATAATTCGTACGAAAGAAAGAAAACATTAAAGGAACTAATCCTTAAATTACATGCCGGGGAATCGGAAGATGACGTTCGCCGGCAACTGTTGCAGAGTCTGAGCAGTATTCCATATGGCGAAGTGGTTGAAGTGGAACAGGAGCTTATCAGTGAGGGACTTCCGGAGGAGGAAGTGTTGGAGCTTTGTGATGCCCATTCAGCAGTACTCGAAGGCAGGGTTGATTTGTCAGGACAAATGGAAATCCCCGAAGGACATCCGGTAGATGTGATGTTGCAGGAAAACAAGGAGCTGGGCAAGGTGGCCGGACAAATCTTTCAGGTGCTGGCAGATGTTGAACAGTATGAACAACTTAATATCAATGAAGTGGTGCTGAAGCTCAGGGGGCTGTATAACAGTTTGTTTGATGTGGATAAACTCTATCAACGGAAAGAGTATTTGTTGTTCCCTTTTCTTGAAAAAGAAGGCATTACCGGTCCGCCCAAGGTGATGTGGGGCAAACACGATGAGATACGGGAGTTGATTAAAGGCAGCATTGAATTGTTGCAGGTACCGGATATCAGTCGTGAGGATTTGCTCGTTTCTGCAGAAATTATCCTGAAGCCGGCAGCCCGTCAGGTTGTGGAAATGGGACAAAAAGAATCGGAAATCCTGTTCCCGATGGCGATGGACAAACTGACTGAAGCCGACTGGTACGAAATTAAAAAGCAGTCACTCGAAATAGGCTATTGTCTGTACGACCCTCCAACAGAATGGAGACCCGCTTGGGCAAAAGAAAGTGTGCTGGCTGAAATGAACAAATCAGGGGAACACGTACAACTCCCTTCCGGAGGATTTTCAGTGGAAGAACTTATGGCCATTCTCAATACGGTGCCTTTCGACATGACTTTTGTGGATAAAGATGATAAAGTAAAGTATTTCACCCAGGGCACTGAAAGAATTTTCCAACGTAACCGTGCCATTCTCAACAGGGATGTGCGTCATTGTCACCCGCCAGCAAGCGCTCATATCGTGGATAAGATTATTGATGACTTTAAAACAGGAAAAGCATCCCGTGCACCTTTCTGGATTAATATGCGGGGTAAAATGATTCACATTGAATACTTTGCGCTAAGAAACGAAAAAGGAGAATACCTTGGTACGCTTGAAGTCTCGCAGGATGTTACCGTTTATCGCGAACTGGAAGGAGAACAAAGGATTTTATCGTATTCAAAATAAAAACCTAAAATGTATATAAACCGTTAATGTAGAGACGCAATGCATTGCGTCTCTACCAACCCAAAAAATAATATGGAAACAAAATTAATCATAACACCCAAAACAAAGGTGCTTCAATTGATAGAAACCTATCCGCAGCTGGAGGACTTGTTAATCAGCATGGTACCGGCATTCGAGAAGTTAAAAAACCCGGTCTTGAGAAAGACGGTAGCAAAAATTGCCACTTTGCAACAAGCAGCGGCAATCGGGCATCTAAGGACTGAGGAGCTTATCAATACCCTCAGGAAGGCTGTCGGGCAGGAATTGACAGACGCTACCGGTGATTCTCAATTTGTGACGAACCAACCCGATTGGTTTAATGATACAAGTGTTGTGCAGGAATTTGATATCAGGGAGATGTTGCTTGCTGGTGAGCACCCTGTTAATCAGGTGATATCTGATTTAAACAAGTTGAATCCCGGTGAAATATATAAACTGATTGCACCTTTTCTTCCTGCTCCCCTGATAGAAAAGGCCGGTAGTCTGAATTTCAGTCACTGGGTTAAACAAGAAGGAGACGAATTGTTTATCATATATTTTTCACGTTAAATATTTACGATTATGTTAAGAATTTTTCAGGACACCCATTATCAGTTCAGAGAAGAAATCCGTAAACTCTATATGGATACTTTTTCTCAGGGAGATGCAGCACAGCACGTTGATCCTGAAGAACTGGACAACGAAATCAGACTGACTTACGAAGAAGGTATAATGATGGTGGCGGTAGACGATGAAGATGACTCGAAACTGACCGGCGCTCTGTTTGTGTATCCGCTTCAGTACGATGCCGGCTTTAATCCTGAACTGTCGGATGTGTGCGATAAGGTGCATACGCCTTACATTGCAGAAGTGATGGTACATGAAAAGTACCGTGGTAGAGGACTGGGACGCAAAATGCTGAAGAAAACGCTGAGTTACCTGAAGGAAAACCGTTTCAGGGAAGTATTTATCCGGGTGTGGAACAAGAACCTGACTGCATTCCGGTTGTATCGCGATGCCGGATTCGAAGTCGTAGGCAAAATTTTCCAGAAAAAATGGTTTACCGATCGAAAAACTCGTTTTTTGATGGAGAAATTATATTTGAAACGGGGATTGTGATTTTTTGTCAAACGTCAAAAAACGTCAAATGACAAATGACAAACGAATTTTGTAGAGACGCACGGCCGTGCGTCTCTACCATCTACCATCTACCATCTACCATCTACCATCAACCATCAATCATCAATCATCAATCATCAATCATCAACCATCAATCATCAATCATCAATCATCAATCATCAATCATCAATCATCAATCATCAATCATCAATCATCAATCATCAACCATCAACCATCAATTGCAGACATCATATAATAATCATGAATTTAAATCAACTGATAACCAAAACAATTCAATTAGATAAAGGAAATCCCGATGCCAAAAGGGCTGAAATCAGGGAGTATTTCCTCAAAACATGGGAAATTGACGAACTACTTTATACACAATTAAAATCGGATGAGGTGTTTTATCACCGGGGAGATCCGTTGCGACACATCCTGTTATTCTATCTCGGTCACACGGCCGTTTTTTTTATAAACAAGATGATGCTGGCGGGTTTGATCAAAAAGCGTATTAATCCTGATTTTGAATCAATCTTCGCCATCGGCGTGGATGAAATGAGTTGGGATGATCTGGATGAGAAGCACTATAACTGGCCACCGGTGCAGCAGGTGCGTGCATATCGTGATATGGCGAAGCAAGTGATTTTAGATGTGATTGATACGGCTTCTCTGTCATTACCTATCAGCTGGAACGATCCTTTTTGGATTATCATGATGGGAATCGAACACGAACGGATTCATCTGGAGACATCTTCGGTGCTGATTAGTCAGTTGCCATTAGATGAAGTGGTTTCGTGCCGGTTCGGAAATGTCTGTCAGGAAAGGGGAGAAGCGCCTGTTAATAAAATGCTACAGGTTTCGGGAGGCAAAGTTGAACTGGGTAAGCCGGTCAATCATCCTTTGTATGGATGGGATAATGAATATGGAACTTATACTGAAAATGTAAAAGATTTTGAAGCTTCGCAGATGTTAATCTCAAATGGTGAGTTTTTGCAATTCATTCAGGATGGAGGTTATCTGCAGTCGGCATATTGGACGGAAGAAGGCTGGAACTGGTGTCAGTTTAAACAGGCTGAGATGCCTTTGTTCTGGCGGAAAAACGGAGATGATTTCTGGTTGCGGCTGGTTGCCGAAGAAATTCCGATGCCGTGGAACTGGCCGGTGGAAGTCAATTGCTTAGAGGCTAAAGCTTTCTGTAATTGGAAATCTGCTAAAACGGGTCAGACTTATCGTTTGCCTACTGAAGCAGAATGGTACCGACTGGCAGCGCATTGCAGGATACCGGATCAGCCTGCATGGGAAAAGGCTCCCGGCAATATCAACCTGGAATATTATGCCTCTCCTTGTCCGGTTAATACTTTTAAATCGGGTAATTTTTATGATGTGCTGGGTAATGTATGGCAGTGGACAGAAACGCCGATCACCGGATTTCCCGGGTTTAAGGTGCATCCGATGTACGATGATTTTTCAACGCCAACTTTCGACGGTAAACATAATTTAATCAAAGGTGGCTCCTGGATTTCTACCGGAAATGAAGCTACCTTGCACTCCAGGTATGCCTTCCGCAGACATTTTTATCAGCATGCGGGATTCAGGTTGGTGCAGTCGGATGAGCCGCTGGTGATTCAGGATGAGCCCTATGAAACGGACATGGAAGTTGCCAATTCCTGTGAAAACATGTGGGGACAGTCAGCACAATCCAATTTCCATCAGCAGTTGGCTAATGCCATTCGCAAGGAGATAAAAGGGTTGAATCAAATGAAAGTGCTGGATGTGAATGCTGATACCGGTCGACTTGCTTTTGAACTGGCTCCTGATGTGAAGGAGCTGATGGCGATCGATTTTTCAGCCCGTTTCATCCGCATGCCGATTCGTTTACAGGAAAGAGGATTTATGCGTTACATCGTGCGGGATGAGAACGACCTGGTTTTCTATCGCGAAGTTGTGCTGGCAGATACCGGCCTTGACAAAGATACGGAGAGAATTAAGTTCATGCAGGATAATGCCAACAACCTGAAACCGATTTATACCGGTTATGATTTAATAATTGCTCCCTGCCTCTTGGAAGAGTTAAGTTGTCCGAAGCAATTTCTTGCGGACATACACCAACGGATCAATGAAGGAGGCTATCTGGTTATTGCTTCCGACTACGATTGGGAACGCAATCACATCAAACCTGAATGTCGCCCGGGTGGTTTCAAGAAAGACGGTGAACCGGTGACTTCACTCGATGGTATCTCAGCAATATTGTCAGCTCATTTCACCCCCGAAAGCAATCCGTTTAATCTTTTTAAGTACGAATGGCTGAACTCCAGACAGCAACTTCAACGGATTTGTGAAGTCACGATCTGGAGAAAGAAATAAGCTGAAAGAATTATAAATACAATGCGGCCAGTTCCGTTATTTTTGCTATGGAACTGGTCGTACTAAACTCTCCAGCAGCCTCAGCTTCAACTTCATCAAACTGAATCAGTAAGGATGATTGTTCGTCATCCGACAATACCTGATCGGCCATGCGGAAAAGCACGCCGTTCTCCTTGGCGATGTGATTCTGAAGCAGTTCAGCATAACCATCCATATTATCATAAATGACTTCCAGTCCTTCAGAATCATCTTGTCTGAGCATCTCTATGCCATCAATCATACCCTGTACATAATTTCTCCCCTGAATATGCTCGCTTAACATAACGGCTACCGGTCCCTGCACCGGAGAAAAACCTTTCTCTCCCATTTTCGGGAAAAGCAGATCTTCTTCCTTGGCATGGTGTATGCCGTCGGCAAATTTACGAATGAGGTTGACTACCAATTCGAAATGTTCGATGTTGTTTACTTCTTTTTCGACCATCGCCTGCATGATTTCTGTCAGTTGCAGGATGTAAACATGGTCATGTTCTAAATTTTGTGTTGCTGTTTTCATATTGTTGTTTTTTTGTCTCCGGTCACAGGTCAGGGCGCAAGCATTGCGCCCCTACGCTTTCCGTTTTCCGTTTTTCGTTCTCCGCTATTAGCTATTCGTTTTTTCTTTCTATATCTTTTATACCATATAATAAAACCTGATATATTCAGGTAAAGTGTGAATAACCCGGTTAACGGCACCACCAAAATATAAAAATCACCCATAAAGAACTGATAGATGCGCCCGGTATGGATCTCCTGCGCCACATTCCACAGCGGCATAGGATTTTTATCGATGACTTCTTTTGGCATAGCCGGAAATTTCTCTTTGTTGAAAGTGCTGTTTGTCCCTTTGTCGTAATCGAAAATCAGGGGATGGTTACCAAAGTGAGCAGCATATCCGGAGATTTTATGCGCCCCTACCGGATGACCCTTCTTTGTTGGACGAATCCAGTGCTTGTTATCTATCAAATCAATAATTTCATCAGTTATGTAATTCCAACTGAACAAACCTTCGAAAGAACCTACCCATAAAGTATGGTCACCTTTTTCTTCCAGTACGGTGACTCCCATCACACTTGCGGGAGGTTGTTTCTCAAAACGTACCATGCTATTGAAATGATCATCAGTATAATAAAACGCTTCTACAGTTGAAATGATGTAACGATCTTCTTTTTCAATATAAATAATACGTCTTAATTGATCGTGCCAGGGGTTGGGTGTGTCCAACTCCGTATAGGGTATCTTCCCGACTTTGGCTTCAGCAATCGGAATGAGCAGGGGAGGTCGAAGAAAAATACCCGTTGCCGTAGTGATAATCAATAAAACAATGGTCAGATATCCGATTCTGTTGTGCCATTTCAGGTTCCATTGATATTGACGTTTCAGTATTTTTCTTTTGTGTTCCCTGTGTTCTTTATCTTTCAGTTTTTTCTTGTTTACAAACATGATGAAGCCTCCGATACTCAAAAATACCATGACTAATGCCACAAAATCAACCACCAGTTTGCCTGCCAGTCCATAAATGGCGCCACTGTGTATAACCCACAATGTTTTGAACAGGCCGACTTTTTTGTCGTAACCGGAAGGAGCGGGGAGGTCAATCCGTTTGAAAGTCTGATAATTCGTTGAAGCGAATAAGTTGGAGCGTGTCAGCACCAACAGTGTGTCGTTTCGCAACAACAAATCAACTACATTTTCTTCATTCACCGGAAGTGTAATTTTTTTCCAATGCTTTACTGTTGTGTCATAGATGTGTAGCCCGAACAAAGAACCGGCAGCAAGCAAACTGTCATTTAGTTTCAGTACCTTCGAAATCTTGTGGTTGTCAACTCCCTTCGGAAAACCTGTGTTGAAATCAGTAAACCGACTGAACAAGCTATCAGTTAACCAAACGCCGATATTGCCATAAACCAAAATGCTGTCGTTGGTGAACTTTTCGGTTGAGCGGACTGCTGCAAAATTCCAGTCGTGATAGGAATAGTTGCGTGGCAGGTATTTCCGGTCGATGCCAATGCCAGAAACCAACTTCCGGTGGTTCATGATGATACCGGAAAAACTGAATAAAATGAGCACAATCAGCAGGACGACACCCAACCAGCGATGGTGTTTCCGAAGAAGTCGAATCATGTTGTTTCTTTTTAACAATATAAACCATGTAAGTCATATAAGTTACATATAAGCTTTAAATACTCCTTGTTATTCAGAAAGCTATGTGAACAAAATTAAGGAAAAGCTTATATGGAACTTATATGACTTATATGGTTAAATCCTAATTATTTGTTTTTTTTGCAAAAAACGTTTTCTGTGCCAAATCAAAGAAAATAATCAAGCCACCCAGAATCATCAAGCCATCAGGAACAGTACGTGCCCACATCCAGCCTTGCATCACATCAACGGTTTCGCGGAGACGAGCCGTGAAATAACCAGCTTCCATTGCAACTTCCGACTGATAAATACCGATGATATATGTCGGGATGGTAAAGAGTAATGCTCCGGCAGTCAGCGTCCAGAACCCGATTTTACTTAATTTGTCGTTCCATACATAATTGTTTGCCAACGCATTGGCTCGGGAAGTCAGGTACAGGAACGCGATGGAAATGTAACCGAAAGCGCCGAGCAACGCCACGTGACCGTGCGGCATAATGAGGTAAGTACCGTGAGAATAGTAATTGATAGTCGGCGTGTTGATAACCATGCCGAAGAAACCGGCACCAATCCAGTTCATCACAGCCGAACCGGCAATCCACATAAATGGGGTACTGTAATGGAAATCTTCTCCGGAGAAAAGTTTTTCCCTTTGGTTTTTCCAGGCTTCAATAATCATCAGCGCCAGTGGAAGAGGCTCTAAAGCTGAGAATATACCGCCAATGGCAATCCAGTACTCGTCCAATCCCTGCCACCAGTAGTGGTGACCAACACCCAGCGTGCCACTCAGCGAGATGAGGAAGAGTTCGAACAACATCACCCTTACGGCTGTTTTGTGACTGATTAGTCCGAGCGATACCGTGAAGAAAGCAATCACCCCGGCAGCAAACAATTCGAAAGTAAGCTCCACCCACAGGTGGATTACCCACCAACGATAGTAATCGTCCACCGTGTAGTTAGGCATGATTTTGTGTACCGGCATCATACCCGCGATGTACAAAGTCGCGATGGCAAAAGCCGACCAGATAATCGTACTTACAATCGGGTTATTGGTTGCCGCTTTGCGAATCAGCGAAATGATGAGGATAAACCAGAATACCAGTCCGACCACCAACCCAATGTCCCAGGCGCGGCCGAGGTTAATCAACTCACGGCCTTCGTTGCCCAGCCAGAACCAGGTCTCCCGCATTTGTCCGGTTGCACCCATGTACAAACCGATGATGCTACCGACAGCCACCACTACCAGCGAAATCCAGAGCACATCAATCAGCCAGGGGAATTTGTGGTCGCGGTTGGCTACCCAGGGTGCAATCAACAACCCGCCGACCAACCAGCCCACAGCAACCCACAAAATGGCAATCTGCGTATGCATGGAACGCAATACGTTGAAAGGCAGAATTTCCTGAGATACGATGAAGTCATTGGTAGGATCGGTGTAAAGGTGAGCCAGGTAACCTCCTATAAACAGTTGTACCACAAACAAACCCATCACAATCGGGATGTATTTGAGTAATTTTTTCTGGGAGCGGAAAAGCGATGTTACCTTTAAAGGTTCTTCCAGCTTTTCGTTTTCATCCTTTTTCAACAGATATTCGTAAGAAAGGAAAATCACGAGGATGGTCAGCGACCACAATATCAAAAATTCCCAAAGCGAAACCTCATGGGAGAAAAAGGTCAGATCCTGATCAATCATAGGCTCAGGCGGCCAGTTGTTCGACCAGGTGCGCTCGGTACCCGGACGGAGCGAAGAAGCAACCAATTGCGCCCAATCAATAAAAGCCGCAATTTTTACCGCTTCATTGGGACGGATGATTCCCCCTCTGAAAGCCCTTTCCGGGTCGCCGTTTACCAACAGATCGACTAAATATGCTACGTTCGCGTGGTAAGCTGCTGCCGAAGCATCTGTATAGACGGTGGTTTCTTCGAGTAATTCAGTTTGTCTTCTGAAATCTTCAATAACCCTGACTTTCACAGCGCCCCGTTCGATGTCTGTCAGTTCGTCATTCGGTTTGCCGTACAACTCTTTCCCATAATAATCATAAAGATATAGCGCCCGGTAATGTAAAAAATCAGTAGAAAAGTCAGAACCCATATAAGCGCCCATACCCAGTAATGAGCCCCAGTCGGTGAGGTCGAATTGTTGGAAATAGCCTTTTCCTGCAACGACATCGTCATAAGTATAAAGCACCTCTCCACTGACCGATTTTACTTCTTTCGGAATGGGTGGAACTTCCTTTTGCAGGTTGGCTGTGTAGCGGATGAGCATGGTAACCATGATCAGCGCGATGATCCAGAAGGCTGTGTATAAGCCTTTTCTGCTCATAAATTTGTCAAGCAATGATTCTTTCATGTTACAAAATTTTAATCATTAAATAATTGAATTAAATAATACAGTAAAGTAGTATATTGAATTAAAAAAATTAATATTTATTTACAGTCATAATATCCAAATCCCTGATAGTCTTAGTTGTAAATGCTTTTAGAAATTCCTCCCTTACCGGCACCCAGGTCGAATGCATCACGCAGGGATTTGTATCACTACATTCACAAAAACCGAGTGCACATCCCGTATATTTATCCATTCCTTCCACAGCGTTTATTACATCAGCCAGGTATATTTCACCGGAACTTTTCAGGAATTTATATCCACCGTCCCGTCCCTGTATGCTGGTGATAAAGCCTGCTTTTGTAAGATCGGTCATCAAGCGGCGCAGGTATTTATCTGAAATCTTCAACTCATCTATCAGGTATTTAGCTGAGTGCAAACGATTTTCGTCCTTGGCCATAAAGCAGAGGATGCGCAGGGCGTATTCCGATGTGTTGGAAAGTTTCATTAAATGCTACTTTGAAGTAATATTTTGTGCAAATGTAAATATTATCTTTGAAGTAACAAATATTAACGATAAAAAATATAAAAGAACAAGCATGATAATTCATTAAATATCGATACTTTTGCATGGCGAAAAAATTGTAATTCAATCCGATACCCATTTCCCAAATGAATAATAAAAAAATATTGATTTTACTCCCAGCAATCCTGTTGCTGATGACTTCCTGTTCGCTTTTTCAACTCATCGAATGGGGGTTTGAAGACAAAAAAGACAATTCGATTTATCCTTCGGCAGTATTGGCACTTGCCGGTTATGATGAAAACAATGAAGTGGATGTGCAGAACAGCAAACGCAATCAATCCATCAGGGTTCTGAAGGATTACGTTTCGATTTATTTAGTACCTAAAGATGACAATACCAAAATAGAAGTGGAGGTGAAAGAATCGGAATACTGGTACGCATCGAAAGCAGTATTTAGCTGTGATAAGGCCGATGACCGTTATATCTACAAGCCGGTAATCAACTGGAAATACGATGTGTTAAGAAAGCTGAGTCAGCCGACGCCTGTGAATATGGTTGTGCAACTGACCGTAAACGGCGAAGATGCGGGTGAACGTTCGAAAACGCTGAATTTACGCAGCATCAACGAGTGCGTGTTTGCCATGCGCGATGGTGAACGACTGATTGACTTCAACATGCTTTTTGCCGCCTATGTAAATGAAGATCATCCGTTGATTCAGCAAATACTGAAAGAAGGGCTGGAAACCGACATCATTAAATCATACAAGGGATATCAGGGTGGAAAAGAAATGAACGTGTACGCGCAGGTTTTGTCTATCTGGAACGCTTTGGAAACCAGGGGGATTCATTATAGTAACCTGATTGAGTCGAGCCAGTCGTCGCCGGTTTACTTTTCCCAGCGTGTCAGGACAATCGAGGAAGCGTTGACCTACTCGCAGGCCAACTGTGTGGATGGCACCGTCCTGTTTGCTTCCCTACTGAAAGCCATCGGCATTGATCCCGTGTTGGTCCGTGTTCCCGGTCACATGTTCCTGGGATTCTATGTGAATAGAAAACATACCAAAATGGAATTCTTAGAAACAACTTTATTGGGTGCCGAAGAAATCGGACTGAAAGAAGAACTAACCCAGTTTCTTGGCGTTGAATCCTACGATTCCTTTCTCAAAGCTATCGACAAAGGCAAGGAACGTTACGAGCAATACAAGGATTCTGCTAGCCTTACAATGATTGATGTTAAGGAAATCAGAAAGTATATCAAGCCGATAGGAATGTGATATAATATCAATGACTTATCCATTTTTATCTCCCATCAACCAATAATGCAATTATTTTTTTATCTTTGTGAGTCTTATTTCAACAAGGGTAATATTATGAAAAGAATTTGTATAGCCATTCGCTTCGTGCTATTGTTCTGTTTGCTGGGTGTTGGCGCTTCGCAGGCACAGTTGATTAATAATATGTATTTTTTGGATAACTCGCCGTTACGTCATCATTATAATCCGTCGTTTCAGCCACTAAATAATTTTTACCTGGATTTTCCGCTCCTGGGAAATTTACAATTTACCTTGAATACGGATATTCCTACTTACAAAGAAGCTGGGTTTCCACGGCGACATGTCTTTAATATCGAGGCGGATAAAGCACAGATGCTGTCGGCACTACGTCCGATGTCGAATATATTTACCGAGGGACAGGTGAACCTGCTGGATTTTGGATTTCGTCACAACCGCAATTTTTGGTCGTTTACTGTTACCCAAAAGGCCGACCTGATGATCGATTTGCCTAAAAGTTTCTTCGATGTGTATTTTAACGGTTTTCAGCTGACTGATGGATATTCAGCCAGTTTTAAGGACTTTAATCTGAGTGGTTCTACCTATACCGAAACGGCACTCGGCTATTCGAGGGATGTGAACGGACGTTTTGGCTTTGGCGCCAAAGCTAAATTGCTGTATGGAAACAACTATTTCGCCATGAATGCTTCGCAGGCTAATTTTGCGTATGCCAATAACCAGGTGGATGCCGTGGCAAATATCGCTGTACTGAAAGCTTCTCCTTTCAATCTCAATGACCGGCTCGGACTGGAAAAACCGGCCACTTTCTTCGACTATATCTTACCCGAAGGCTTCGGTGGTGCGTTGGATCTGGGTGTGCATTACAAACCTATCAAGAATTTGGCACTGGCAGCTGCAGTTACGGATTTGGGACTGATGCGCTGGGGAAAATTGAATTCTATTAATTATCAATTGAATTATAAGTTTGATGCTATGGCCTGGAAAAATAGTCACCCTGAATTTACAGGTACAGATGTGCCGGTTGATAGCATCCTCGCGAATATCAGAAAAAAACTCACGGTGACCCGTAGCAATAAACCGGGCATCAGCAATTACCTGACTCCTAAACTGAATGTTTCTGCCGAATATAGTATTCTTAATAATTTATTGGGTGTGGGCGTATTGTCGCGTAGCATGTTCCGTGAAGATCGGTCTTTGCATGAATTAACAACCGCGTTTAATATCCGCCCGGCCAACTGGGTAAACCTGGCTTTATCTTATTCGATAACCAATGGCAAGGCCAGTAACTTCGGATTCGGTGCTAATTTCCGTACCGGCAAGTTTAACATCTTTCTGTCGGCAGATTATATCCCGTTCCAGTATGTCGGACTTGACCTGCAACAGTTTGATCCCGTTATTCCGGCTATTTCTTTACCGCTTGGTTATAATTCCGATCGGATTAATTTTGCCCTGGGCTTTAATTATGCGATTGGTGATAAAAAGGATACAGACAAAGATGGCATCAGCGATAAATTCGATAAATGTTCCGATACCCCGCTGGGAGTAAAAGTTGATAGCCGTGGTTGTCCGGTTGACTCGGATAGAGATGGTGTGCCCGATTACCTCGATTTATGTCCCGGTACTCCGAAAGAAGCCCGTGCTTTTGTCGGACCAGATGGTTGTCCACTTGATACCGATGGTGATGGTGTGCCCGATTACCTCGATAAATGTCCCGATTCTTCTTCCAAAGCCCGTGGACATGTTGATTCGATTGGTTGTCCAATCGATACCGACCAGGATGGGGTGATGGATTACATGGATAATTGTCCCGAAACCCCGATAGGTATCGCGGTCGATTCAGTGGGTTGTCCGGTTGATACCGACCAGGATGGCGTACCCGATTACCTCGATTTATGTCCCGGTTCTCCGGCAGCTTCCCGTGGTTTTGTGGACCCGAATGGCTGTCTCCTCGATACCGATGATGACGGTGTGCCCGATTATCTTGATTTGTGTCCCGACACCCCGGTCGAAGCCCGTGGATTCGTGGATATAAATGGTTGTTTGATTGATGAGGATGATGACGGCGTACCTGACTATCGCGATGATTGTAAAGATACACCTTTTGCTGCCCGCGAAATGGTAGATCATCGTGGTTGCCCGAAAGATTCTGATTTCGATGGAATTCCGGATTACCTGGATGATTGTCCACGCGTACCTGGTCTGCCAGAATACCGTGGTTGTCCCGAAATAAAGAAGGAAGTCAGAACCCTTTTCCAAAAAGCCATGCAAAGCATTCAGTTCAGGGAAGATACCCTGGAATTTACACAGTCATCCTACGCCATACTCGATCAGATCGTGGTGGTGTTGAAAGTGAATGACAATTTCAGCCTCGAGATCCAGGGACATACCGATAACATCATCAGAAATAAAACGGATGCTGCTGATGGCATTGTGAAAGATTCTGTTGCACAACAGAAGGCTGATTCCCTGCACAAAGTTCAGATTTCAGAAGGCTATGCGAAGTTGGTGAAGCAATACCTGACTTCAAAAGGAGTTAATGAGAATCGTCTGATTGTAAAAGGTTTCGGAGATACTAAACCGGTAGCATCCAATCAGAGTCCGGCCGGTCGCAATAAAAACCGGCGGGTGGAATTGATGATTGTTTTTGAAGAAATCAAAAAGGATTAAATAAAACGGGATTGTCATTCACAATCCCGTTTTGTTTGTGCTTATCTTTTCATCATCATGTGCATCAGTCCGCCGCCATTTTGCACCTTGTTGTAACCCAACTGCATCAGCATGCGTTGTGCGTAGGCGGAGCGGGCACCCGAAGCGCAGTAAAGCGTAATCTCACGGTCTTTATTGCCTAATTCATCTAATCTCGATTGTAGTTCGTCCAGCGGAATGTTGATGGCACCCGGGTAAGCTCCTCCGTGGAATTCGCCGGGGGTACGGACATCCACTACGAGTGCCGTGTTGTTGTCGGAACTTTGTTTATCAGTAGCAGTTTTAACTTCTTCCTGTTTGTCTTCTTTAATTGCTCCGATTTTCTTTTCTTCCAAAGGCAATAAGGGCAATTGGATGGTTTCAAAACCAACAGCCACGGCATGTCGCTGCATCGAAATATGCCCGCCCGAAATATTCCATACCTTATCGATGCCGGCACCTTTCAGCATTCTCAGTGCCTGGTGACCTTTCTTGCCGTTTTCATCATACACGATGATATTCAGTTCTTTGGGAATGGCTTGCAATTGTTCTGGCAAAGTTTCCAGGGGGATGTTATAGGATCCCTGGATATTCGATTTGTCGAAGGCGAACATATCCCTGACATCAATCACCACGGGATTGATTTGTTTGATGAGTTCGTCCAGTTCTGCAGCCGTAACAGAAGGACTGTAGCCAGTCTTTCTGTTTTCAGCCGTATAAGCAGCCATATTCATGGCATCGTTGGCGGTGCCGAGTGGGGGAGAATAGGCAAAATCCACATCGGCCAGGTCGTGGATAGTTAATCCGCCTGCCATGGCTGTGGCAATCACATCTAATCTGCGGTCGGCACCTTTGTAACCGGCTGTTTGTCCGCCTAAGACGTCCCCGGTTTCGGTGTTATACACCAACATGACTGTTACGTTTTCAGCTCCGGGGTAGTAAGATGTATGATGTTCTTTGTGTACTACCACCGCGTCGGCAGGCAGACCAGCTGCCCGTGCCTGTTTGAGCGATAGCCCGGTGATGCCGGCTACTGCTTCGAACACCCGCACGATCGAAGTTCCGGTCGCTCCTTTGTACGGATGTTTTCCTCCGAGGGCATTCTCGGCGGCAATTCGTCCCTGGCGGTTAGCCGGACCAGCAAGTGGAATTCTGACTTTCTTTCCGGATACCCGGTGTTGTATTTCCACCATGTCGCCGGCTGCGTAAATATCTTCGTCAGATGTTTGCAGGTATTCATTAACCAATAAACCTCCGGCTTCTCCGATGGATAGTCCTGCATCTTTGGCTAATTGCAGGGTCGGACGTACTCCTATTGACATGATGACCATGTCGGATTTCAATACCGTACCGTCGTTTAATTTTACTGAATTGGGGTTGATGGCAGTTACACCCTTGTTGGTGTGTATTTTCACGCCATAAGAAAGCATTTCCTGCTGAATAAACCCTGCAATTTCCGGATCCATGATGCCCATGACGTGTGGCATCATTTCTACCACGTGGACTTTCATGCCTCTTTTGACCAAGGCCTCCACCATTTCCAGTCCGATGAATCCACCTCCGATAACAACCGCGGTGGCTGGTTCTTCTTCCTCAATAAAGCGGTGGATGTTATCCATATCTTCCAGCGTCCACAACGAAAATACATGTTCTGCGTCCGCTCCAGGTATTTCCGGTTTCACGGGGCGTCCGCCCTGTGCGAGAATCAATTTGTCGTATTCGTAGTTCTGTGTTTCCCCACTGCGTATGTCCAGAGCTGTAATCTTCTTGTGGTTCCGGTCGATGGCCGTAACCATGGTGTGGGTGTGCACTTCCACATTGTACTGCTCGTTAAAGCTTTCCGGACTTTGCAGAATAAGCTTCGAACGACTTTTAATATCGCCACCTATATAATAAGGTAGTCCACAATTGGCAAATGAGATATCCGGACCAGCCTCCAGCATGATAATTCGGGCTTCCGGTGACAGTCTGCGTACCTTAGCAGCTGCCGTTGCTCCTGCGGCGACTCCGCCGATGATGATTATTTTTTCCATTTTGTTTTTTATGTCTATAAAGTCTGAATGTCTACGGTCTACGGTCTACGGTCTACGGTCTACGGTCTACAGTCTACAGTCGCACCAACTCCTAACTCCTGAATTTCCCTCTATTAGTTATTCGCTCTTCGCTCTTCGCTCTTCGCTTTCCGCTTTCCCTTTTCCGCTCTTCGCTATTAGTTATTCGCTTTTCGCTTTCCGCTCTTTCGATGCTGCAAAAGTAATACATTAATCAATATGATGCAATATATGTACATATATTCATATATTAAAAAATGTGAATGAGACTGATTGACACATATAACTTGTGAAAATTGCAGCTTAACCAGCCTGTTCCGTGATGATTAGTTTTTGTTTGGGAAGGATTTTATCTCCGGTGAGTTTGTTTTGTCTTTTCAGGGTATTCACGGTTATGCCATACTTTCTTGCGATTGAATAGAGTGTATCTCCTTTTTTGACATGGTGATAGACAGCAGGCCTGGGTTCCGGTTGTACGTTTTGAATTTCAGTCTTTCCTGTATTGTTTATGGACAGCTGGTCCGGTGTGTTAGCCGTAGTTTCTGTTTGCGCAACTGTTGCCGCGTTTTCATCAATTACCCTTCCGGCTTTGATGTAACGCCTGGCGTAATAATTTTCATCCGAATGGGAAATCACGATGCCACTCTGGTTGGATGAGTGGATAAAATCAAACTTGCCGTTTTCGTACGCGTTAACCACGATACCCACGTGACCGACATGCCTGTTGTTTCTTCTGCCGGAAAAGAATACCAAATCGCCTGTTTTGAGTTGCGATCTGTCGATTTTGCGGAATTGTTCGGCCTGCTCTGCCGATGAACGTTTGAGTTTATAGCCGAAATGATCGTAAACATACGAACTGAAACCGGAGCAATCGAACCTGACTTGTGAGTTTGGGCGATAATGATAGGGTTTCTTCAGGTACTTCTTTGCAAAACTAATCAGTGAATCGGTGATGTGGGCGGATTGCTGTGCATGCAGAGGCTTGAAAGTAGTATCTGTGGAAATTGTTGTGATAACAGTTGTGTCGGCTTGTTGTGCGTATGTGACTGAAAAAAAACTTAACCCTGTCATCAAAAGCAATATCTTAAAATAAGCGTGCATGTCCGGTAATAATTTTTGTTTTAATTTACAAAGATAAGATTCCTGGTGAAATTACCATAGCTATTAAATTATTTTTTACCTTTGTATGCAACCTTTTATATTTATGAACACCATTGCCTGGATAGGTTTTTGTCAGGGGCTCTTTGCAGCCCTGCTCATGTTCACCAAGAAGGACAGTTCGCTGCCGGATAAGATTTTGTCGGGGTGGCTGACCCTGCTCGCGATTGAGTTTCTGACCTGTGGATTGGATCACGAGGTTTTTGGAGAGCCATTGTTATCCAGCTCCTTCCTGTTGTTCAATCCGGCTATGTTTTTGTATGTCAGTTCACTGACGCGTCCCAACTTTAGAATCAGGTGGTTACAGTTGCTTCATCTGGTACCTTTTCTTGTCTTTGAAATTTTTGCTTACATCATCAGGGAACCTTTTTCAATGGATAGATTCTTTGTCAGAGACGAGAATTTTTTGTACAGGATCAGTTTCGCTGTTGCTAATTTTATTTCGTGGATGATTTATAATCCCCTGAGTCTGATTTATGTGCACAAACACCGGATACACCTGCGCAATGAAAAATCGAATATCGGGAAAAATGAAAATCTGGGCTGGGTGCTGAGTGTCGCGGTGTTTTATTTTGTGTATTGCGCCATTGCCTTTATCATTTCAGTCGTTGTTTATGTAGGTGATGTGCAGCCACTGTTGCCACATATCTATAATTATGCTGCCTTGCTTTTTGTGGTGTTTGTGTTGAGTTTTTACGGGCTTCGTCAACAGGAGCTACCTAAAGAATCGCTTGCTTCCGTTCAGGCACCTACCTATAAAAACTCCCTGCTTAGTGAGGAAAACAAAGAGAAGATAAAAAGTCAAATCCTGCATTATTTTGAAAATCAAAAGGTTTATCTGAACCCGGATTTGAATATGAATGTGTTGTCGAAAGCCCTGAAGATTCCGAAATATCAACTGACGGAAGTGCTGAATACAGTCATTGGGAAGAATTTTTTTCAGTTTGTGAATTCATACCGTGTTGAATCCGTTAAGAAAATGCTTGCTGATCCGAAGAATAATTACTCTATCGAGGCCATCGGTTACGAATGCGGGTTTTCAAGTAAATCTTCTTTCTACAAAGAGTTTAGGCGCATCACAGGCATGACTCCCATTGATTTCAAGAATAAAACCATCAGCTAAATGCTGTTTACTTTTTAAAAGTAGTACCACAACAAGTTGTCTGTATTTTAAAATACGGACTTTCACTACCTGCTGAAATCGTATCATTGCAGTAACATTTAAAAATTACCGATATGAGACGATTTACATTTTTAGTTACAGTTTGCCTGTCTTTTTTGAGTTTGTCCGCTCAAAGTCTTTTTCAGGATGCCGGAAAGGAAGCAGCTACGGGTGAACCTCAGCAGTCGGCATTGAAACTGAATGGTTTTGCCCGTGGTGTTGTGTTCGGCGGGGGCGAAAAGTATGAACTGGCAACCACTTTTGCTGAAGTTGCTCTGCAACCGCAGTTGAGAAGTCACGGCGCCTTTTTGCAGGCCGATATCCGGCTGCGGAAAGGTGTTTTTTTTAATGAAGACGTTCAGTTAATTGATTTCAAGGAACTTTATGCCGGGTATAGCAGTTTGAAGTTCGATTTGCTGCTTGGTAATCAGGTCGTGAGCTGGGGGAGAACCGATGGTTTTAACCCGACGGATAATATTACTCCGAAAGATTATTTTTTATTTACACCAGATCCGGATGATCAGCAATTATCCAATTTTCTGTTACGTGCCAAATACCGTTTTACTTCAGCCGTAGAATTAGATGTAATCGGGGTGCCATTTTATCAACCATCCATCTATAAATATGAGTTGTTCGATATGGGTGCCAATGTGTCTTTTGCAGAACAACGACTGCCTGAAAAGAATTTGAAAAACAGTGCGGTAGCAGCGCGGCTTAATGTCGATTTACCTGCTGCCGGCTGGTCGGCGTCTTACTTCAGAGGCTATGACCCTTATCATGGGTTTGAGGTGGCTGCGGTTGACTGGTCAACAGGTTCGCCTGTGATTACGAACCGGCCTGCCAGTTACCTGAAAACCAGTTGGGGCGCCGATTTGGCTGTACCTCTGGGTGCTGTAATCGTTCGTGCGGAAGGAGCATACAACATCACGGAAAATCCGGATGCAAAGATGTATATTCCTATGAACGAATTCAGCTATGTGGGTGCGTTGGAAGCGAATGTCGGCGGTTTGACGGTCATAACCCAATATGTGGGGAAATATGTGCCCGATTTTACTGCGTTGGTTTTGCCGGAACTCACAGAACCTCTGAATCCCCTGGCGCAAATGCAATATGCCAATGCCATGATCGATTACGAAAACCGTCAGTTTAATCGCCGGATTTTTCATCAGCAGGAAAGAATGAACCATGCTGTTGCGCTTTCATTAACGAAATCAGTAGGTTATGATGCCTGGGAGTTGATGTGCACGGGTTATTATGATATTACTTCCGAAGAGTGGATGATTCAACCCAAATTGACTTACAAAATAAGTGATGCTCTGATTGCGTCATTAGGTGGTAACTACATGCATGGTCCCAACAAAACCCTGTTCGGTTATGCTTCAACTATCATGAATGGAGCTTTCATCAGCCTCAAAGCCTCGTTTTAATGTCAAATGTCAAATGTCTGTCATTGCGAGGAATTAACAACGTGAACGACGTGGCAACCTCCTCGAACTTGCAACAAGTTATTTCCGCTATTCACTATTCACTGAAAAAATGAAAAAGATAAAAACCTCCCTCTTCATTATCCGTCACCGCTGGTGGGTGTTGTTGCTAACCGGTATTGTTTTGCTGGCGGCTATCATACCGCTTACAAATACTAAAATCAACTCCAATCTGGAGTCCTATATGCCGGATACCATGTTGTCGAAAATCAGTAACAAGAAAATCGGTGAGTTTTTTGGCAATGATGAAACTATGTTGCTGGTTCTTGAGAGTGATGATGTGCTTCACCCGGCAACCTTGAGAAGGATACAGAGTATTAGTGAATCTTTCGTGATGAATGATGCTTTCGAGCAGGTTTTGTCTTTGTTTCAGACAAAAAATATTCAGTCCGATGACGGGATGATGGTGGTCACGCCGGTGGTCGAGAACATTCCTGAGCAACCGGCAGAACGCGAGGCTTTGCGAAAATTAATTCAGGGGAATGATCTGGCTTACGGATTGGTCGTGTCCGAAGATTTCCGGTATGCAATGATTATGCTCACGACCAACCAGCAAGTGCCCGACGTTGAACTGATGGAACAAATTCATCAGATTATCGCGAAATATCCGGGAAATGAGAAAATATACATGACTGGTCAACCCTATCTCAGGGCCGAAGCAAACGATAAAATAGCACTTGACCTGATGGTCTTATTGCCAATCGGTTTATGCGTGATGTTGATCTTCCTGTGGATATCATTCCGTGAATTTAAAGCAATGATATTACCTTTCTCTGTAGTTGTTTTTTCAATCATACTGGCAATGGGCTTAATTCCTGCTTTGGGATGGGAGCTTAGTTTGATAGGTGTGTTAATCCCGATTATGATGATTGCTATTGCAAATAATTATGGTGTTTATTTTGTTGCCAGATATCAGGAAATTAATTACTATCATCCGGGAAGAAATATTGCGAAAACTGTACAGGAAGTTATATCATACCTCAAAAAACCAATGATTTTATGCGGATTGACTACGATTGCCGGGGTGCTTGGTCTGGTTGTGCATTTATTAATTCCGGCACGTCAGATGGGAGTTGTTACTTCTTTAGCCATTGCGTTTGCACTTTTACTCAGTCTGACCTATATTCCGGCTCTCTTCTCGATTATAGGTAAAAGTACAAAAAAACAATACAAACAAGTAAATGAGGGTTTTTTTCATCATTTACTAAGTCATGTCGGAAAACTCGCGACAAATTCTCCCAAACGTATGTCGATCTTTTTTATCTTATTCTTTTTGTTGCTTTCAGGGGGCGTTTTTAAGATTCATGTTGCCCCAGATTCGAATAAAATACTACCGGATGACCATGGATTTAACCGTGCTATCCGGGTTGCGGATGAGTATTTTGGAGGTAGTAAAATGATTCATATCATGTTCGAAGGAGATGCAACAGATCCAGCTTTGTTGAAAAGAATTGACGAATATGGTCATCGGTTGGAGCAGAATCCGTTGGTCGGTCGCACGGCATCTTTATCCATGATGATTAAAAAAATCAGTATGGCTTTGCATGAGCCGGGAGAACCCGGGTATAATGAAATACCCGAAGATAATTTTGCTGTTTCGCAATATCTTGAGCTGTATGGGATGAGTGCTGATGTGGCTGATTTTGAAAGATTTATTAGTTTTGATTATACGCATACGCTGATGACGGTGCAATATCAGGCTGCAAGTCTGCCTGATGTTGAAGGACTTTTACAGGATATATCTGAAATGCTGAAAGATGAACCCCAGCCTTATGTGGTAGGAGGTGCCAGTTTGATAGACAAAGAAATCAGTCAGTCGGTTGAAACCGGACAGTATTACTCGCTACTTTTTGCTTTTCTTGCTATTCTGATTCTATTAAGTATTATTTTCAAAAGTGTTACTGCGGGAGTGATGGGTAGTTTGCCTCTGGCATTTGCGGTGTTCTGTACGTTCGGACTGATGGGTTGGGTTGGCATTGAGCTGAATATCGTTACAGCGCTGCTTTCATCTATTTCCATCGGGTTGGGAGTTGATTTCACCATCCAGGTTTTCTGGAGGATAAAAACAGAACTGATGTATACGGATAATTGGCAAAAGGCTATCGATAAAGCTGTGCGTGGTATCGGAAGGGGAATTACAATTAATGCCTTTTCCGTCATGATAGGCTTTTCTGTGCTGTTTTTATCAGCTTTTCCCTTTATTCAATCATTTGCATTTCTGATTATCATCAGCTTATTCCTTTGCTTGATCAGTGCCTTAGCACTTATACCGGCTTTGTGTATGATTTTCAAACCGAAGTTTTTAAAAGTCAAAAGTCTAATGTCAAAAGTTTAACGACAAACGACATCAGACATTAAACATTAGACATTAGACAAAAATAAAAAATTATGAAAACAACAATCACTTCAATTTTGATTTTTTGCGCCTTCTCACTGACTGCGCAAAATGCACGGGAAATCAGTCGTAACGCCACGAACGCCACAGAAGTGGGGGACATGGAAATGATTTCCACGATTAATATTTACGATGCCAAAGGCAATGTCAGGACCCGTCAGATCAGCACTGCATCCCGGAAATTTGCTGAATGTACTAAGATGCTGATTCGCTTTCTTGCTCCTGCAGATGTAAAAGGTACCGCCTTGCTGGTGTATGATTACGAGGATCAGGATGACGGTCAGTGGATTTACATGCCCGCTTTGCGTAAAGTCAGGAGAATCGTCAGCACTGAGAAAGGCAAAAACTTTATGGGCTCCGAATTTACCAATGCTGATATGAGCCGTCCAAATCAACAGGATTTTGATTATCAGTTGAGTGGAGAAATTACGCTGGAAGGCAGGAAGTGCTGGAAAATCAAAGCAACAGGAAAAACAGATGCCCTTAAACTGCAAAACGGTTTCAGCAGCAATATCA
>JAEWUM010000021.1 GCA_023459355.1 Bacteroidota bacterium
GAAATGCAATTAAGCATCTTCCCAACATAAGGGGGCTTGGTTTTATAAAACAAAAATCCCATATCTGATCTCTAGACAGATACGGGACAATTTTCAATAATATATATTTTTATCGGACAACAATAAAAAAAAATGAAAAAACAAACTATTTCTTTATTCTTGATTGTGATTGTATTGAATCTTTCTTTACAAGCATTTGGAGGCGCTTTTACGCAGGGTAACCTGGTTGTATATCGCGTAGGTGATGGAACATCAACATACGATTTAAGTAAAACAGGTGCTGCTCCGATATTTTTAGATGAATATAGTATTGAAACAGATGGTTCGCTTGATTTAGTGCAATCTATTGCCCTGCCTACGGTAGTAGATGGTGCAAACAAGCGCTGTGTAGCTGTTCCTTCAAGTTATAATATGGGATACATGAAACGTTCCTATAATAATCGTTATATTGTTGTTGGCGGTTATGATCAGGTGTTGGGAACAACTCCCTGGGGAGTGGTGGCGTCTTCTGTCAATCGTGTTGTGGCATTTGTGGATTATAATGGAGCAATTAACACCACTACTGCGCTGACTGACGCGTATAGTAAAAAAGATATCCGCTCTGTGTATTCTGATGACGGTGTAAATGTGTGGATGGCAGGTGATAACGATGCAACGGCCAATAATGGACACCTTCGTTATACAACGAAAGGAAGTACAACGTCTATCAAGATTAATACATTAACATCAAGGGTTTTGAATGGATACAATAACCAATTATATGTATCCGGAATGGAAAGGGTTTATAGCGTTGGGACTGGATTCCCGATAGAAGCTGCGGCTAATGTGGATATTACTGATGCACCAAACAGCGGTACATCAGCCAATACTAATGGTTATGATTTTTCTTTTGTCGATTTAGATTCAGAAAATCCGGGAACCAAACAAGTGCTTTATTTTACCAGTGCGACCACCGGTACTATTCAGAAATACTCATTAATATCAGGAGTTTGGACTTATAATGGTGATTACGCTTTGAGTATCACCACTTCACCAAGGGCAATGGAGGTGAAGGTGGTAGCTGACGGGGTTGAATTATATGTTATCTGCGAAGGTTCCAACACTGCAACTGGCAGCGGGAAATTATACCGGTTTAAAGACATTGGTGGCTATAATAATGCTTTTGAACAGCAAGGCAACGCTGTTAAATTGCTTGATTTTACAACGTCCGGCAAGGTAATCAGAGGCATTACCTGGGCTCCGTTTAACGATCCATTGTCTTCACTCAATCAGTTTTCTAAACCTGATGATTTTTCGGTATATTTGGAAAATTATAAAATCATAGTTGAGTCTCTTATAGAAAAGCCGGTTGAAGTTTATAGTGTTGTGGGTGCTAAGCTTTTTTCGGGACAAGTAAGGCCCGGAACTCCAACGGAATTGAGTCAGTTGCAAAAAGGGCAGGTTTACATGGTTAAGGTAGGTGATCAGGTTAGAAAGGTAATTTTTTGACCGTAGTTCAGGTTTAAAAAATTAATATTAAATTTGGTGCAGATGAGGAGCCTTGTATTTATGGTTCCTCATCTGAAAACTTTATCAATCACCCCGAATATGCTTTTATCAAAGAAAACAGGAAACCGGATAATCAGGTATGTGTTTGTGTTAATGGTCTTATCTCATTATCTGTCGATTCAAGCCGCGGTTACTTTTGTAACAAAACCTTATTTGCAAAATCCTGCTCCCGATGCGATGACTGTCATGTGGGTCACCGATAATAAATGTCTCAGCTGGGTAGAGTTCGGAGAAAGTTTGCAATTAGAACAGAAAAGTACCCAGTCGTTTGCCGGACTGATATCTGCGGATAGAATCAATAAAGTCAGACTCAAAAATCTAAAGCCGGGAACACGGTATTACTACAAAGTGGTGTCGAAGGAAATAGTTACATTGGAGCCTTATAAAGTTACATTCGGGAATACGATTTCCAGCAGTGTGTCTTATTTCATTACTCCGGGTGAAAACCCTAAGCAAACATCCATGTTGATTATGAACGACCTGCATGAGCGTCCTGAATCAATCGGCAAGCTGTTAAGTTTGAGTAAACAGGATGAATATGAATTTGTTTTCTTTAATGGCGATGTGTTTAATTATGTTACCAATGAGAGCCAGTTGGTGGAGAAATTCATTACTCCATGCTCCGGTGCATTCGCATCTGTAAAGCCATTCTTGCAGGTGCGTGGAAATCACGAAACCAGGGGTGCGTTTGCCCGGAATTATTTTGATTATTTTCAGTCTCCGGAAGAAAGAACATATTATACCTTCACCAGGGGACCGGTTTTTTTTATAGTTCTGGACTCTGGTGAAGATAAAGCTGATAATGAAGCTGTATATGGCGGGTTGGTCGATTTTGATGCGTACCGCCAGGAACAAGCTCAATGGCTGGAACAGGTACTACAATCCGAGGAGTGTAAGACTGCTCTGTATCAGGTTGTCCTGATGCATATTCCTCCCCTGTATTCGAATGGGTGGCATGGAACAAACCACTGTAAAGAATTGTTTGTTCCTCTTTTTAACCGTTATGGCATTGATATGGTAATCTCGGGTCATACACATAAATACGGTGTTTATAGTCCTGTAGCAGGATTACACGATTTTGCTGTGTGCATAGGTGGAGGTCCGGAAGATGGAAAGCGTACATTGATTAAACTAAAGGCCGACGAGACCATGCTCTTTGTTCAGATGTTGAATGATGCCGGTGTTGAAGTCGGAAGATACAAAATAAACGGAAAAGTAATGGTTCCAGAAGAGAACCTGATGTTATACAGGCTTGGTGATGGTAGCCGTGAGCTAAATACAACAGATGGTTATCCGGTGTTTTTAGATGAATACGAACTGTCGGATACAACTTTCAGGAATGTGAGAACAATTGCGTTGCCAGTTACCATAAATGGCTCCAATAAACGCTTTACCGGTGTGGGGTCCGCACTTAACATGGGGTATATAACCCGTTCTGCAGATAAACGTTTTGTGGTGTTGGGTGGATATGATTGTAATGTTGGTGAGAAACCCTGGGGAAAGCCTGCATCGGAAGCTAACCGCGTTGTTGCCCTGGTTGATGCGGAAGGCTATATCGATACGAGTACAGCTTTGAATCATGTTTTCAATACCAAAGATATTCGTTCAGCCGTGTCAAGTGATGGTACTGATATCTGGGTGTCGGGTAATGGCGGACTTAGCGATAATGGCGGAGTTTTCTACACCACAAAGGGAAGTTCTTCCGGAATACTCCTCAATAATGAGGGTGGAAATACTACAACCCGTAATCTGAGAATCTTTAATAATCAACTTTATGTAAGCAGAGATATCGAAATTTTACAAGTAGGAAATAACTTGCCCAAGACATTCGGACAGGTATTTACAGATATTACAGGAAATCCGCGAAATGTGAATGGTGCTGATTTCTTTATGGCAGATTTGAACGAAATGAATCCAGGACAGAATATGATTCTGTATTTTATTGATGCAACAAATGGTATTGTTAAATACTCCAGGGTCAATGGAAACTGGATACTGAATGGTATTTATAAGGGAATGGCTTCGCCTCGGGCGGTTGAAGGTTTTGTTTCCGGGGGAAATGTGCATTTGTTTGTTGTATGCGGAAATAACACCCCGAATGGAGACGGAGTGCTATATAGCCTTGTAGATGTGTCAGGCTTTAATCAACCAATATCAGGTAAGCAGGTATTGCTGGCTGATTATACCGGGAGCAAAAAAACAATCAGAAGTGTTTCCTGGGCGCCCCGCTCCGGTAGTATTCAAAGTAAGGTTGACATTGTTGCCGGAAAGCCATTTAAAGCTTATGCACGGGATAATATGTTGTGTGTCGAGTCGGAACTTCAGGATGTGATAAACATATACGATATTGCCGGCCGTAAACTGAGAAGCTGTCCGATAGTCTCCGGTTTTAATAAGATAGGCGGATTCGAACCGGGTCAACTCGTTATCCTGAAAATCAGGGAACATGTTCAGAAAGTGATTTTCTGAAATTTAGGAATGAATTTTAATTGTCAATGAAAAGATTGATAATCAGTTGTGTAATGGATTAATTGAAAATATATCAACTCAAGTGTTAGTATGAAAAAGAATGTTCTAAGCTTTGTGAAAATCAATGCGCTATTGATTGCCGCCTTGATTTGCTTACCCGGTAATTATATTTCAGCAGGCGAGATAATTACTTTTAAAGAACCTGTTCGACCGGTTGGTCAGACAGATGTGCTCCTGCTCAGGTGTGATCCGATACCGGTGGTTCGGGTTGGATTTATTGGCATAGGCATGCGGGGTATCAACGCGGTAAAAAGATTTACTCATCTTGAAGGAGTCGAAATAAAAGCTATTTGTGACATGGAACAGTATAACTTAGACAGAGCTCAGGTATTATTGTCAAAGGCAAACCTGCCCAAGGCGGATGAGTATATTGGAAAAGAAAACAGTTGGAAAGAACTTTGTGAACGCGATGATATTGATCTCGTTTATATTTGTACCGATTGGAAAACACATACCCCGGTTTCAGTTTATGCAATGGAACATGGGAAGCATGTTGCCGTTGAAGTCCCTGCTGCAGTTACAATTGATGAATGCTGGCAGTTGGTGAATACAGCCGAAAAAACACGCAGGCATTGTATGATGCTTGAAAACTGTTGTTATGATTTCTTTGAAATGGCAACATTAAATATGGCTCAACAGGGAATCTTTGGTGAAATTGTGCATGTGGAAGGAGCCTATATTCATGATTTAAGGAGTCTTAATTTCAATGAAAGATTGTCGAAGGATTTCTCATACAATCCGGGACTAGCCCCGGGGCAAGGTGATAAACAAAAACTGCCGGGTTTGTCGGGATACTATGACTCCTGGAGATTAAAGTACAATCAGGATCACAACGGGAATGCTTACCCTACTCACGGGTTAGGCCCGGTTTGTCAGGTGCTGAATATCCACCGTGGGGATAAAATGGATTATCTGGTTTCTGTGTCTTCTGATCAGTTTGGACTGACTGCCTATGCTAAAGGAAGATTTGGGCAGAACTCGACCGAAGCAAACCAGGAGTATAAAATGGGTGATATGAATACGACTGTTATCAAAACGCGAAAAGGGAAAACCATCATGATACAGCATGATGTAACAAGTCCCCGTCCTTACAGTCGCATTCATTTATTGAGTGGTACAAAAGGTTTTGCCGTGAAATATCCGGTTAATCAGTTTGCATTTGAACCCAATGCTCATCATTCATTATCGAAAGAAGCTTGTGACTCTTTAGTCAAGGCTTATGAGTTTCCTTTCGTAACCAACATAAAGGAGCAGGCAAAAAAAGTGGGAGGTCACGGAGGGATGGATTTTATTATGGATTATCGCTTGGTTTATTGTTTGCGTAACGGGCTTCCCCTTGATCAGGATGTATATGATGCTGCAGAATGGTCGTGCATAGTAGAGTTGACAGAGATATCGGTTAATAATCATTCAGCCCCGGTGCAAATACCTGATTTTACCAGAGGTGCGTGGGATAAAGTTAAGGGTTTAAAATTAGCAGAATAATTTTTATATCGAATTCAGATAAAAATAATTCAAACTACTCAAAAATGTAAAATTGTTTTATAAAAAATGACACACATGAAAATCATACCGTATTTATTTTTATTCTTTCTTTCTTTTCAGTATGGATTGTCTGCAACCGAATTGATTCGAATTGACACTGATAATACCTCAATGATCATGTCAATATCAAAGGATAATCAACTTCTACATCAATATTTTGGAAAATACATTAAAGATGTAAATCCTTTTCTGCTCAAACAAAGTTATCGCAGGTCGGACTATGGTGCCGATCCTCAGGTATATGGAGCGGCTGGAGGGAGAGATTTCAGAGAGCCTGCACTGCGGGTTACCCATGCCGATGGGGACTTAAATACCGAATTAGCCTATAAAAGTCATTCTCAGCAGTATCTGACAGATGGGAATATTCAGGAAACAAAGATATTTTTGTCAGATAAAAAGTTGCCATTGTCTGTAACTTTGATATTCAGGGCTTTTAGGAAGGAGAACGTCATCACTCAGCGTGTTGAGATAAAAAATGAAGAAAATAAAGAAATTGTTTTACATCAGTTTTACTCGATGTCACTTCCTGTTAAGGCTGATAAGTATTATCTGAATACATTTACCGGCGCATGGGCAAGAGAGATGATGCTCGAGGAAACTTTGCTGACACATGGCATGAAGTCGGTAGAAAGTAAGAAAGGGATACGTACTACCCATACGGAGAACCCTTCTTTTCTGTTGTCCCTGGATGCTCCTATGACTGAAAATGACGGAGAAGTAATTGCAGGGGCGCTTTCGTGGAGCGGTAATTATAAATTAAATTTTGGATTGGATGAGTTTAATCTTCTCACTATTTTATCGGGAATCAATCCTTATGCCTCGGCATACTATTTAAAACCGGGAGAAACTTTTTATACTCCTGAGATGACCATAACGTATAGTTGTACAGGTGCAGGTGGTGCCAGCAGAAATCTGCATGACTGGGCCCGGAACTATGTGGTTTATGATGCGCAAACAATCAGACCTACCCTGTTAAATAGCTGGGAAGGGGCATATTTTTCTTTCAATGAGAAGATTCTTACAGAAATGATTGATGATGCTGCTGAGATGGGGCTTGAAATGTTCGTGTTGGATGATGGATGGTTTGGAAATGAGTATCCAAGAGATGCCGCCAACGCGGGATTAGGTGACTGGCAGGTAAATAAAACCAAACTTCCACGGGGAATAGCTTATGTTGCCGACTATGCAGTTAAGAAAGGGTTGCAATTTGGTATATGGATTGAACCCGAAATGGTGAATCCCCAAAGTGTACTTGCACAAAAACACCCCGATTGGATTGTAAAACGGGACGGAAGAGAAGTTACAACCATGAGACAACAATGGTTGCTGGATGTTTCAAATCCCGAAGTGCAGGATTTTATTTTTAATGTTTTTGATCAAACAATGAAACTTTCGAAAAACATCAGTTATATCAAATGGGATGCGAACCGGCATGTGGAATCGGTTGGATCTTCCTATCTGCCATCAGACAAACAAACTCACTTTTGGATAGCATATACCCAGGGACTTTATAAGGTGTATGAAAGAATACGTGAGAAATATCCCCGGGTAATCATTCAGGCTTGTGCCTCAGGAGGAGGTAGGGTTGATTATGGAGCATTGAAATTTCATCAGGAGGTTTGGACCAGTGACAATACGGATGCCATTAGCCGTATGTTTATTCAGTATGGCACAAACCTCATCTATCCGGCATTGGTAACAGGTTCACATGTGTCTGCAAGTCCGAACCATCAAACGAATAATCAAACACCCCTTAAGTTCAGGTTCGATCTTGCCATGAGTGGAAGACTGGGTATGGAATTGCAGCCTAAGGACCTCTCGGAACAAGAGAAAGTATTTGCAAAAAAAGCGATTGCAAATTATAAACAAATCAGAGAGCTTGTAATGTACGGGGATTTGTACCGGGTGGCTTCTCCTTATGACGGGAGCGGATATTATGCATTATCCTATATTTCAAAAGATAAGAGCAAAGCGGTTTTTTATGGTTATAGCTTTGATTACAAGGGTCGTACGCTGACTCCCAGGTTTAGGATCAATGGCCTGGATCCCGACAAAAACTACCTGTTGAAAGAATTAAATACGGATAAGTCCGGATTTTGGGGAGATAGCAGGGTTTTTAGTGGAGAGTATCTTATGAATGAAGGAATCAACCCTAAATTAATGAAGGTATATGATAGCATAATCCTTTATATAACAGAGACAACCAAATGAGAATAATAAAGTCAATATTGATAATCGTTATTGCGGTTATCCTGACTACTTCAGGGGAACAGGTTCAAAATAATAACGAAAGGGGGAAAAATACCTTCCTTACTTCTCCCTATTTGCAAAATCCATCCCCTGATGCTATGACGGTCATGTGGATAACAAGTGAAAACTGTCATAGCTGGATAGAATATGGTGACAACGGTATTCTTACACAAAGGGCAGAATCTGAGCAGGATGGGTTGGTTGTTGCTAATACCAGACTGAATAAAATCAGGTTGGCAGACTTAAAACCAAATACCCGGTATGCATACAAAGTTTTATCCAGGGAAATATTAGACTTTGCTCCATATAAAGTTACCTATGGAGATACCATTCAAAGTAAAATCTACTCTTTTATTACTCCTGACACCTGTCAGGAGCATCTTTCTGTTCTTGTCCTGAATGACATACACAATCAACCGGCCGTTATTGATAAAATGTTAACCTTGAATAACGGGAAAGAGTTTGATTTTGTTGTTTTGAACGGAGATATAATGAACTATGTGACAGGAGAAACTCAAATTATTTCAAATGTAATTGAGCCTCTGACGAAGAATTTTGCTTCAGAGAAACCCTTTGTGTATGTCCGGGGAAATCATGAGACCAGAGGGGTGTTTGCCCGGAATCTATTTCATTACATGGATAACCCCGGCAGTTATTTTTCTAAGTTATGGGGGCCTGCTTTTTTTATTTTTATGGATGCAGGTGAAGATAAAGCTGATGATCATAAAGAGTACTCCGGTTTAGTTGCATTTGACCGCTATCGGGAAAAGCAAGCTGTATGGCTTGAAAGACAGTTGAATTCTGTGGCTGCCCGGAATGCTGAGTTCAGAATTGTATTCATGCATATTCCTCATCATTATTCGGGAGATGGACATGGAACGACTCATGTTCGTGAACTTTTTGGCCCTTTGCTTAACAAATACAATGTCGATCTTTTAGTCTCGGGACATACGCATAAGTACGGAGTATATAAGCCGGACAAAGGGGTTCATGACTTTCCTGTTATAATTGGGGGAGGGTCTAAAAATGGCACACGTACCTTAATAAAAATGGGTATCAATACAGAAATGTTGAATGTTTCTGTTTTAAATGAATCAGGAGATGAAGTGGGAAACTATAAACTAATAAGATAAGAGTCCGATAATGGGATTTTTTATTGCCTAAAACCTGTTTTTTAGCATAATTTAAGAAAGTTCTTTTGTGGTTTGAAAACTAATCTATATATTTGCAGCCCTAACAGTATTTTTAAACACTCAAAATTCAATTGCCTATAGCATAAAATTACGCTTATATCCCAAAATTAAGCAGTAATGAAAACACTGAATCAATTAACCGATGATATTCTGGTTAAGTTATATGAGGAAGGAAACAATGCGGCATTTGAAGTCTTACTAACGCGTTACAAATCAAAGGTATATTATTACATCTACCAGATTGTTCGTGATAAGGAACTCACCGAGGACATATTTCAGGATACGTTCATAAAAGCCGTTATGACTATTCAGCAGGGACGCTACTTTGAAAGTGGTAAGTTTCTGGGCTGGATCAACCGGATTGCACATAATCTTATCATCGATCACTTCAGAAAGGAAAAGAACGAAAATACCATTTCTGCTGATGGGTATGATTACGATATTATTAATAACGCTAATCTTGCCGATTTAAGCATCGAAGATATCCTGTCGAACGAACAGGTGCTTCGTGATGTGGTGAAAATGGTGGATTACCTCCCACCTGTTCAACAGGAGGTTGTCCGTATGCGTTTTTTTGAGGATTTGAGTTTCAAGGAAATAGCTGAAAAAACGGATGTTAGTATCAATACTGCCTTAGGCAGAATGCGTTATGCCTTGCTGAATATGCGCAAGTTAGCTACCGAAAATAATGTTTATTTGGAAATAAGATAAAATCTTTCTATTTTTGTCGCTGCATTGGTTCGTTGATGTTTTGTAACTGAGACGAGTAATAGGGAATCAGGTGAAAGTCCTGAACAGTCCCGCTGCTGTAAGCTCTAAGTCCCTCAAAACTTCCCCGAAAGGGAGGCTAAGAAGGGGAAAACGTATTGAACAACACTTTTGCCACTGGCTATAGTTCTCCTCCTTAGGGGAAGTCGGGAAGGCGTTCAAAACGAGAGTAAGTCAGAAGACCTGCCTTTGCAAGTTATGTTTTAGAGCTTTCGAGGATAGAGCCAAAACCAATATTGCATTTCACGTTGCTTTGTTGATTTTTCTTTTCTTGCAAGCTATTTGGTTATGAATTAAACAAATAGATTGTAAATTTATGTCTGACTCCCGGGTTGAAACGTTACTGACCGGTTTTTGTTGCGGCCTGTTTTGCTTGCTGCAAACCCTTGATGTACATGCTGTTGAGAAGCTGGATACCATCAAAGCTTACCGGATCGGAGAGGTTACCGTCACAGAGCAGTATCGCAAAGCGGAAATCAGAACTACTGCACCTTTTCAGACTTTGTCAGCCAAACAGCTGAGTAAACTGAATGCCCTGCAGGTGTCAGATGCGATCAGGCATTTTTCAGGAGTGTCGGTGCGTGATTACGGCGGTATCGGTGGTTTGAAAACAGTTTCGGTACGGAGTCTCGGAGCAACCCATACAGCGGTGAGTTACGATGGCATTACGCTGACTGATTGTCAGACCGGGCAAATTGATATTGGTCGTTTTTCGCTCGACAATGTGGAGATGATTGCCCTGAATAACGGTCAGAGTGACCAGATTTTTCAGCCTGCTCGTATGTTTGCTTCAGCTGCATTGCTTCAAATCCGTACAGTTACCCCACGGTTTGAAGATAAGAAAACATGGCAGGGTAAGGTTGGACTTAAAAGCGGTTCATTCGGACTTTTCAATCCAACTTTCCGCTTGCAACACAAAATTAATCGGGTGTTTTCTGCTGATTTAAGTGGAGAATGGCTGACAGCTCACGGACAATACCCCTATTTGCTGGATTACAGCTATCTTGGTTCGGGTCTTACATCAAAAGAAATCAGAAAGAATACGGATGTAAATAACATGCGACTTGAAGCTGCATTATATGTAAAACCTTCAGAAAGAGAATCTGCTTACCTGAAGGCTTATCTTTTTACTTCGGAAAGGGGATTGCCGGGTGCAACGGTTTTGTATAATACCGATAATTTTTCATCTCAGCGGATATGGGATAGGACGTTTTTCGTGCAGGGGCATTATGAAAGAGACTTCTCAAATGTTGTTGCAATGCAGCTGAATGCCAAATACCACCATGGTTCTATGCACTATTCCGATACCACTTATTTGAATGATATGGGTCGAATGGAAAGTGTTTTCCGACAGCATGAATATTACGGTTCTGCTGCCATTATTTACCGTGCTTCCCGTAATTTGTCATTCTCTTTTGCTGCGGATGGGTCTGTCAATCATATGCTGGCCCGATTTGAAACGCCGGAATTGACTGATGTTTTTGCCAGACCTGTGCGAAATAGTCTGCTTTCTGTGCTGGCGGCTAAGTTTGTGACAGACGAATTGCTGGCAACGGCGAGTTTGCTATCAACAATGGTCAATGATAAAGTACAGGTGGGAGAAGCTCCGGACAGTCACCGGCGATTATCGCCTTACCTGAGTGTGGCTTATAAGCCTTTTGCCAACCAGGATATCCGGGTTCGTTTTTTCTACAAAAATATTCTTCGTTTGCCGAGTTTCAATGATTTGTATTATGCCCGTACGGGTAATATCGGTTTACAACCGGAAACCACTGATCAACTGAACGCGGGACTCACTTACGCGTTGAGTCTGGCTAATTGGATGCCTTTGTTTTCTGTGACTGTAGATGCCTATCGCAACTACGTAAAAGATAAAATTGTGGCTTTGCCGACAAAAAATATCTTTATCTGGAGCATGGTGAATCTGGGTAAGGTGCAGGTTGACGGACTTGATTTGACCGTTGAAACGAATCTGTCGGTAAGTGATAATATGACTGTTCTGCTGGGTGGTACATATACTTATCAAAGGGCATTGGATGTGACGATGCCGGGAAGTAATACTTACGGACATCAAATTCCATATACGCCACGAGTTTCAGGTTCGGGAAGATTGGGTGTTGAAACTCCCTGGGTGAATGTGTCATATTCCTTGTTGTGGTCGGGTGCCCGTTATGCCGGTTATCAGAATTATACTGAAAACCGCTTGCCGGGTTATGCCGACCACGGAATTTCTGCTTCGCGGGATGTTAAATTGAGGCGTTGTGTCTTGTCCTTACAAGTGGAAGCCTTGAATTTACTGGATGAAAACTATGCCGTGGTGAAATGGTTTCCAATGCCGGGTAGGTCGTATAGGACAATAGTTAGTTTAAGTTTTTAGTATTCAGCTACATTTGGATATATTGGCATTAGACCTGTCAGGTTTTTAAAACCTGACAGGTCTTGAATAGAATAAAGGTATTATTATATCAGCAAAAATGATTAAATATATTTTACATATTTCAATTTTAACGCTCATCATCCTGATTGCATCCTGCGATGATATGCACGACAAACTGCGAACAGAGGATGATCTGCCTGTGACTGAAACAACACGGATTTATGTGCTTTCGGAAGGTCTGATCAATCTGAATAACAGCAGTCTGGCCATGTATGACTTCGGTATCGGAGCAAAATCTTCCGATTATTTTTTAACAGCGAATAAGCGCGGACTTGGTGATACCGCGAACGACATGGGACTGTATGGTTCAAAACTCTATGTAGTGGTGAATGTTTCCAGTCAGATTGAGGTATTGGATGCCGGAACAGGTTTGTCTCTGAAACAAATACCTTTTTTTAATGAACAAAACACAGCGCGCCAGCCCCGGTATATCGATTTCCATGAGGGTAAGGCCTATGTTTGTTCTTTCGATGGCACAGTCGCAAAAATTGATACAGCTACGCTCCAGATTGAAGGTTGGGTAAATTGTGGGAGAAATCCGGATGGAATCTGCATTGCAAATGGTAAAATTTACATTTCCAATTCAGGCGGATTGAATTTTCCAAATTATGATAATACAGTATCAGTTATTGATATTGTCTCTTTTCAGGAAATAAAAAAAATCTCCGTCGGGATCAATCCATATAAAATTAAGGCTGATAGTGAAGGCGATGTGTATGTGGTAACGCGTGGTAACTATGGCAGTACAGCCTATCGCTTTCATCGCATCAACTCGGTGACCGATGAAGTTGTACAGGTTTTTGAAGATTTCAGTTTGCTGAATTTTACTATTCAAAACGACACGGCATATATGTATCATTACGATTATAGTACCGGTCGGAATCAAATCATGACTTTCGATTGTAAAACGGAAACTTTGATTACCGACCGGTTTATAACAGATGATACCAAATTAACCACCCCATTTGGCATTGATGTCAATCCTATCAACGGAGATGTTTATATCACCGATGGGAAATCCTATCTGACCTGGGGAGATGTGTTGTGTTTCAATCAAACAGGAAAGTTAAAGTTCAGGTTAAAGGAAGTAGGCTTGAATCCTAATAAGGTGGTGTTTCGTTGAACCCGTTAAAATGTCAGGTTGCTGAACTTAAGCGATACAAACACTGTTCTCGGCATCGATGGTCCGTACACATATCCTGCATCCCGCAAGGGTCCGACATCCAAATCCTTTTGATAGCTGTTGAAGATGTTTTTCACTCCACCACTAAGTTGTAAACTGATTCCATTCAGCTTCAAGTCGTATGTAGCCTTCAGATTTACATCCATAAATTCAGGCGTGGTTTCAAGCCGGTCTGTTGCGATGTAGCCTGCGAAATGCGGAGCCAGCATACTGCCGGTGTAAGTCCCTGTAGCGTTAATCAACAGTTTGCGGGTAAGGTTTGCCGACAGTGAAAAATATCCGTAGTTGTTCGGCGTGCGCAGCATACGTCTTTCCGGTGCAACATTGATATCGTCAGACCATTGTTCGGGTTCGTTGTACAGACTTTGTTGCAGTGTGTAGCCAAACTGAAGCTGTAGTCTGGTAGATGGGGCAATTTTACCTTCAAAATTGATTCCACTAACCTGACCTCCCGATCCGTTCTGGCGCTCCACGATGATATGGCCATCCGGACTCAAGCCGGTTTCAGTCAGGATGAAAATGTCATTGATGCGGGTGTGGAAACCTTCCGCAAGCAGGTTAACCTCCGTGTTTCCCAACTTGAAATAATAATCCAGGGAAGTGCTGAAACTGTGTGAATATTCCGGCCTGAGATTGTCAGAAAGTTCGATGAGTTTCATAATACCTCCGGCTGCATCGACGTGCAGGTCTTCTTCAAAAGCTTGTGGTGCACGGAACCCGGCTGCATAAGAGCCTCGCCAGTTAAGATCAGGGGTGAAATTATATTTCAGGGTGACGCGTGGACAGAAAACTGCTTTTTCAAGCAGGTTGTGTTTGTCAAGTCGCCCTCCCAACAAAATATTCATATCCTTGTTTTTCCATTCATTCTGAAGAAAGAATCCTGCCACGCGGGTGGTTTGTTTGATGTCCCTGCCATAGCCTGGCATCTTATCATGTAAATCATCATATTGATACTCCGATCCAACTGTCAACTCAGATGGCATAAAAAGTAAATTGTGGAAATTATATACGTATTGCGCACCGGTTACTGAAGTCAGGTTGTCGGTATTGCCATACGCATCGGGATTCTGGCCTGCACCGTAATAGCTCTGACGAAGTACTTGTTGCAGCGAAGTGTAAATGTTCAGTTTTTGTTTAGCATCGGGACTGTACCAGTTGTAAGCAATTCCACCGCCATTGGTTTCGTGTTCCACCTGTTCGGTAATGTCGGTTTGATGCGGTTGCAAGTGAAAATCATTGCCGCCGCGTCTGAATTCATGGATGTTATGGTATTCCAGTGTCAGTTTGCTTTGTGAACTCAGGCGGTAATACGAACGCATTCCCATGGTGTGGTTCAGTAGTTTAGTTACCTCAGAAAAACCATCACCATTGTAGTCATACGGCAGGCGATTGCGATATGAACCGTATAAATACATGCCGGCTTTGTTGTCGTCGCTCACCATGGAGGAATTAAGGTTGATGGCATTGTCGGACGCTGTGCCACCAATTCTTTCGTAATTGTAACCGGCCGTAAATGAATTGCTGAGTGCCTCTTTGGTTATGATGTTGATGGTGCCGGCAATGGCATTGGAGCCATACAAAGCCGAGCCTCCGCCACGTACTACCTCAACCCTTTCTATCATGTTTACCGGAATTTGTTCCAAACCATAAACGCCCGACAAAGCGCTGAAAATCGGACGGCTGTCGATAAGAATTTGGGAGTATGGACCCTCTAATCCGTTGATACGTATCTGAGTGAATCCGCAGTTGTTACAGTTGTTTTCCACCCGCAAGCCGGGTTGAAAGTTGAGCCCGTCGGCAATGCAAACAGCGTTGGTTGCAGCGAATATTTTCGGACTGACAACTCCTACTACAACAGAAGCCTCTCTCCGGTTTGTTTCGTTGCGGTTGGCGCTGACCACCACTTCGTTTAAGGACAAAGAGCTTTCTTCTGTCAGAAAATTCACCTCAATCGTTTTGCCGGATTCCAGTACGACTTCTTTTTCAACTGACTTATATCCGACTCCGCTTACCTTTAGCGTGTAAGTGCCGGTTGGCAGGTTCTTTAGATAGTAATGTCCTGTTGCGTCGGTGGTGGTGCCGATCACTGTGTTGTTGATAGTTATGTTGATGTAGGGAATGTGCTCCCCTGTTTTTGAATCTTTTACGTCTCCCACAATATTGGAGTCGGTTTTTCTTTGCCCGTAAGATGTCAGGCTGAATAATGCTATAGCGAAAAATAATAAGTATTTCATGTTGTCTTTTTTATAATTAAACCACAAACGATGATATCAGACCTGTCAGGTTTTTAAAACCTGACAGGTCTGGAAAACAAAATGGAGACATGTCAATAAAAGCAATGCCTGTTCAGCAAGCTTGAGGTGCGCGTAACCGGAGATCTAGCGCCGGTGTAAGCTGAGGTATTTGTGGTAATTCTACGGTTTTGATTGTAGATAATCTGAAAACCGGTACAGGGATTTCCGGAAAGTCAAGTTCATCGGTCAGATTGATTGTATTGAATGTATCAATCAGCTGAAGTTGGCTGTTCGTGTGGGTATGCGATGCAACGGGAACACCTTTATCGGCCTTTAATCCAAAGAAGTGCGAGTGACAATACAACCTGCCGTCCACCTCGTGGGTATGGTAGAACATGGTTGAATTACTGTAGTGTCCGATGAAGAACAACAGCAATGCAATCTGCAGGAATCGTATTATATGGGAATTGTGACTGTGCATTTACGGTCGCAAAAATAACTATTTACTGCTAAACAGCAAATAGCCGGGAAAAGTTCATTATTTAACTGTATAAGTAACGTGGTATTAGACCTGTCAGGTTTTTAAAACCTGACAGGTATGGAATGATTGGTCATGTTTTTTGAAAATATTTCTATGTTTTGAAAATCTTAATAATCAGAAAATCAATTGTGTAAAAAATAAAATGGAAAACATTACCTCGAAGATAAAAAATATTATTTTCTTCTTTGTTTCTTCTTCAGCATAAAAATCCTATATTTGCATCGCATACGGTTCCGGATAAAACCGGATTAAAAGGGAATCCCGTGAAAATCGGGAGCTATCCCCGTAGCTGTAAGTTCCCCGGAGGAAAGCTTGAGTTTTCTTCCGGAAATAGGGTGGAGAACAACCCCTGCCACTGGTAAATTACCGGGAAGGCCGTTCGAAACCGGAACAAGTCAGAAGACCTGCCGCATGTCATTGATTCGTAGCTTTCGGGAGAAAAGCGAAGGATTCTGTGGCTGCTTTGTTGCGGAATAATTTCCCTATTTCCCCGAAAATTATAATCTCGTTGAAAACGGTGTCTCATAAGCGCCCAACTGCTGCGTTGCTTTCGATATGAGTGCTCGGTCATGTACTTTAGTACGCTCCCTCTCCCTCAATCTCAGCGCCTTGCATTTGAACACTTCTGAAACACCTTGGCTGTTTCTCGCATGAAAATACTTTTGAGACAGCCTACTGAATCATCATCATTAAATTATATTTCAAAATGGAAACATTCATTATCAAGAGAGACGGGAAAAAAGAAGCATTTTCGATTGAAAAAATCAAAAGTGCGATCAGGAAGGCATTTTTATCGGTAGGAACTTACGCGACAGAGGAAGTCATCGCGAATATCCTTTGCCGGGTGAACATCACGCAGGATGTCACGGTGGAAGAAATTCAGAATCAGGTGGAAATCGCGCTGATGTCGGAACGGTATTACGCGGTGGCGAAATCGTACATGTTGTATCGTCAGAAACACCTCGAAGACAGGGAGGTGCGTGATAAGCTGGAGTTTCTGATGGACTATTGCAATGCCCGCAATGCTGCCTCGGGAAGTAAATACGATGCCAATGCCAATGTGGAAAACAAAAATATGGCTACATTAATTGGCGAACTGCCTAAATCGAATTTTATCCGTCTGAACCGCCGGATGCTTACCGATCGCATCAAAGAGATGTACGGAAAAGAAATCGCGGATCGTTATATCGATTTGCTGAACAACCATTATATCTATAAAAACGACGAAACCAGTCTGGCTAATTACTGCGCCAGCATTACCATGTATCCCTGGCTGATTGGTGGTACGACTTCTATCGGTGGAAATTCGAAAGCGCCTACCAACCTCAAGTCGTTTTGCGGAGGCTTTATCAACATGGTGTTCATGGTATCGAGTATGTTGAGCGGAGCCTGTGCTACCCCGGAATTCCTGATGTACATGAATTATTTTATCGGGTTGGAATTTGGGGATGACTATTATCTCGAATCAGATAAAATTGTTGATTTGTCGAAAAAGCAACGCACGCTGGACAAGGTTATTACTGATTATTTCGAACAGATCGTGTATTCCATCAATCAACCTACCGGAGCCAGGAATTTTCAGGCGGTGTTCTGGAATATCTCTTATTACGACCGGTATTATTTCAATAGCTTGTTTGAGAACTTCGTGTTCCCGAATGGAAGCAAGCCGCATTGGGATTCGCTGAACTGGCTTCAGAAACGTTTCATGAAATGGTTTAACCAGGAGCGTACGAAAACGGTGCTGACATTCCCCGTGGAAACAATGGCTTTGCTGAGTGAAAACGGAGAGGTGAAGGACAAGGAATACGGTGATTTTACAGCTGAAATGTACGCGGAAGGCCATTCGTTTTTTACCTATATGAGCGACAATGCCGATTCGCTGAGCAGTTGTTGCCGGCTGCGTAACGAGATTACCGACAATGGGTTCAGTTATACACTGGGCGCCGGGGGTGTTTCTACCGGTTCGAAAAGTGTGCTGACTATCAACCTGAACCGATGCATCCAACATGCTGCCCGAAGGGGTATGCATTATCATTTTTTCCTCGAAGAAGTGGTGGATTTGGTGCATAAAGTACAGGTGGCTTACAACGAAAACCTGAAATACATGCATGAGAAGGGTATGCTTCCTTTGTTCGATGCAGGATATATCAACATGAGCCGTCAATACCTCACTATTGGGGTAAACGGACTGGTGGAGGCTGCTGAATTTCTGGGTGTTGAAATTAATGATAACCCCAGATACGCACTGTTTGTGCAGGAGGTGCTCGGACTGATTGAATCGTATAACAAAAAATACCGCACGAAAGATGTCATGTTCAATTGCGAAATGATTCCGGCCGAAAACGTGGGCGTAAAACATGCCAAATGGGATAAACGGGATGGGTTCAAATCGAACCGGGATTGCTACAACAGTTATTTTTACATCGTCGAGGATGAGTCGTTGAATATTATTGATAAATTCAGGTTGCACGGACGAAAATACATCGAACACCTAACGGGTGGTTCGGCGTTACACCTGAATTTAGATGAGCATCTGAGCAGGGAGCAATACAAACAGTTGTTGAAGGTGGCCATTCAGGAAGGGTGTAACTATTTCACCTTTAATATCCCGAATACGGTATGTAACGACTGCGGACATATCGACAAAAATAACCTGAAGGAATGCCCGGTTTGCAAAAGTCGTAATCTGGATTACCTGACCCGCATCATCGGGTATATGAAACGCGTAAGTAATTTTTCCGAAAGCAGACAGGTAGAAGCATCAAAAAGACATTATGCTACGATTTCTCAGTTATAATATTGTTTTTCAGGAAGTCCCCGGTGAAGTGACGCTTGCCATCAACCTCTCGAACTGTCCCAATGGCTGCAAGAGCTGTCATAGTCCCCATTTGCAGGAAGATACCGGAGCAAGGCTTGATGAAAAGGCGATTGATAAACTTCTTGCCAGATACGGTGACGCCATTACCTGCGTTTGTTTCATGGGGGGCGATGCCGATCCGCAGGCGGTTGAAAGGCTCTCGCTTTATGTCCGGACAATATCCCGTAATCACTTGAAAACAGCCTGGTATTCCGGAAAACCGAAGCTGCCGGAGTATTGTGCTGCCGGTAGTTTCGGCTATATTAAACTTGGACCTTATATTGAAAAGTTGGGCGGGTTGGATTCTCCGGATACTAATCAGCGGTTTTACAAGGTGGAAGATGGTGAGATGAAGGATTTTACAGCCAGATTCAGTAAAAATTCTGAAATTTCAAATATGCATGGATTTGATGCAAAATAATTACCTTTACAAGCATTAAAAACTGATGCCTTATGCAAGAACTCGTAAACAAACAACGCCAATTTTTCAACTCCAACAAAACCAAAGACATCAATTTCAGAATAGAGCAACTGAAAAAGCTAAAAAAGTTGTTGAAGGAAAATGAGCAACGGATGGAGGAAGCGATTTATGCAGATTTCAGTAAATCAGCATTCGATAATTATTCCACTGAAATTGCCTTGTTGTATCTTGAAATCAATGATGCGGTCAAAAAAATAAAGAAATGGGCGTTGCGGAAACGAGTGCCGACTGATTTGGTTAATCTCCCGGGTAGGAGTTACATTCTGCCGGAACCGCTGGGAGTTTCGCTCATCATCGGAGCCTGGAATTATCCATATCAGTTGTCGTTTGCGCCAGCCATTGCCGCCATCGCGGCTGGAAATACGGTCATATTGAAACCGAGCGAATTACCCGCCAATACAAGCCGGTTGATGGCTGAAATTGTAAATCAAAATTTCGAACCTGAATTTTTCAGGGTGGTAGAAGGCGGCGTTGTGGAGACACAGCAGCTACTCGAACAACGTTTCGATAAGATTTTTTTCACCGGCAGTGTTCCGGTCGGACGTATTGTCTATCAGGCAGCAGCTAAGCATCTTACGCCTGTCACACTCGAACTGGGCGGTAAAAGTCCGGCTTTCATCCTCGATGATAAAAATCTGAACATGTATGTGAAACGTTTGGTCTGGGCGAAGTTCGTGAATGCCGGTCAGACTTGCATTGCACCGGATTATATCCTGATAAAACGTTCCCTGAAAGATAAGTTTATTCAACAGCTTATTGCTGAAATCAAAAAAGAGCAGTTTTCCATTGAAAATCAGAATTATGTTCAGATAATCAACGAGAAGAATATGAAGAGATTGATTGGCTATATCAATCAGGATAAGGTGGTGTACGGTGGTAATTACGATACGCAAACCCGTATCATTGAACCTACGGTGATGGATGAGGTTAGTTTCGACGATGCAGTGATGCAGGAAGAGATTTTTGGTCCGATATTGCCGGTTATCCCTTTCGAATCACTCGATGAGATGATTGCTGAAGTAAAACGCAGGGAGAAGCCCTTGTCGTGTTATGTTTTCACGCGTGATAAAAAACTCAGGGATAAAATAATGCATGAAGTGTCGTTCGGCGGAGGATGCGTGAACGACGCCATCATGCATATCAGTAATAACAAATTGCCTTTCGGCGGAGTGGGAGAAAGTGGCATCGGCTCTTACCACGGTGAGTATGGTTTCAGAACATTTTCACATTACAAAAGCATACTCGATAAACCGACCTGGTTCGAAGCAGGTTTGAAATACTTCCCCCACAGCAAAGCTAAGTTTAATTTAATGAAGAAGCTGTTGCGGTAGGAGTTAATTGTTCTTGCTTACCAGATAAATACAACCCTGAAATACATGGTTTCAGGCGGATCTGAAACGAAATCACTGTTGGTTACATAAAAGTGGATGTCGTTTTGGGAATAGTCAAAATCCACCGTCCGACTCCATAAGTTTCCGTTGCTGTTTTCAAAATGACGGGTGTAAGGCAGTGCCTGCTGAGCTCCGTTAAGTTCGATGTATCCCATTACCGCTCCGTTGTTTATCATGTAACTCGATATTCCATCCAGGTTAAACCGGCAACGGTAGTAGAGATTTAATCCATTCGGATCGGTTATGGGTACCCAGTCGGCTGCCCTGACCTGAAAATTAAATACCTGTTTTGTTGTGAGATCTTCAGGGTACGAGACAGTCTCGCATGCGCTAAAAAGCAGTACTGAAATAGCAAATAGTAAATAGATGCGTCGCATAATGATTTTAATTAAATTGTTATTGTATAAGTCTTAAAAAAAGCAAGTAACTTGAAAGATACCTGCTAAATGTTAATGTTTGAAAACGTATACAAACATCTTGCCGTTTTTTTCGAAAGAACTGAGTTGAGCTCACCCCATAGTTCAAACTCATGGAGTAGATATACTTCGATGCTGCATGCTTCACGATGTCAGGATTGAACGATGTACATCGTTCAGCCTCAACGATGCCCATCGTTCGACCTTGACGATGTACATCGTTCAATCCTAACATAAGGTTACTTGATGATATAACACTTCTCATTTTCATCAGCGCACAATGAGGCGTTTTTACAATGAGGTTTTATAGGAAATAGATTTTAATTACTTTTGTGCAGTCTTATTAAACAAAAAGTAGTACAATAACTCCAAAGAAATGAGAAAATATATATCAGTATTTATTATAACAGTGATATTTTTGAATCTTAATGCACAGGATGTGGTGAAAGATTCCGTTCAATTAGAAGATGTAGTCGTAACTGGTTCGAAGTTCGAAACTTCCCGGAAATTAGTACCATTGTCAGTGTCTCAGATTAGTGCTGATAACATCAAACAGAGTGGTCATTATAACGTGCTTTCGACGTTAAGCGCTTATGTGCCGGGTGTTTTTATTACCGAACGAAATATTTTAGGCTTTGGGGTAGCCACAGGAGGCTCGGGAGCTATCAATGTGCGTGGTGTGGGCAGTTCGCCCAATACGCAGGTGCTGGTGTTGATTGACGGTCATCCCCAGTATCAGGGGATTTTTGGTCATCCGCTGCCGGATGCTTACGTGGCCTCAGACGTGGAGAAGGTCGAAGTAATACGCGGACCGGCATCTGTGTTGTATGGCTCGAATGCTATGGCTGGAGCTGTTAATATCATTACTAAAAAGCAACAGACAGAAGGATTATCAGCGACAGTAAACGCTGTTTATGGTTCGTACAATACGCAGAAATATGCCGGGACATTCGGATTTAAAAAAGACAAACTGAGTTTGTTTGTTTCGGCTAACCATGCCCGTACTGATGGTATCCGGGAGAATACGGATTTCAAAATCAGCAATGGTTATCTGAAAGCAGGTTATGAATTGGATCAGCACTGGAAATTAACGGCGGATGTAAATCTGGCGCAATACGAAGCGAATGACAACGGACCGGTTCAGGCCCCGGCACCATTCAATATTGATATCCTTCGCGGGAAGGCGGCCTTATCAGTAGAAAACAAGTACGACAGACTTGATGGAGCGATTAAGATATATCACAATTTTGGGGAGCATGATTTGTCCGACGGATTTCAATCGACCGACCGGAATTCAGGGTTGATGATTTATCAAAATTACCGGCTGTTTGATGACACACACATTACAGCCGGCTTTGATGCAAAGCAATATGGGGGGAAGGCAAACAGAGGTATTGCTGCAAACGAGTTAAAAGCAGTAAACGAATTAGCCGGATATGCCTTAATTCGTCAAAAATTGCTGCAAATTGTGGATTTGAATGCCGGTTTACGTTTTGAGCACAATTCCGTATTTGGAAACGAGTGGGTTCCGATGGCCGGTGCAGCTGTAAGAGCAGGTGAAACAACGAACTTCAAAGCTTCTGTTTCCAAAGGTTTCCGCAGTCCGACTGTGATGGAGCTTTATTTGTATGCTCCCAATGCCGATTTGAAACCCGAACGGATGATGAATTACGAGTTAAGCTGGTTGCAATCGTATATGGCGAATCGGTTGAGTACTGAGCTGACAGCCTTTTTGGTTGAAGGAGAGAACATGATTCAGGTAGTAGGAGGCACACCCCCGAAACGTCAGAATGTGGGAACGTTCAGCAACCGTGGGATCGAATTCGCGGCGAAATATCGCGTGACGAACCAGTTGAACGTGCAGGCGAATTACACCTTCCTTGATATGGAAAAGAAAATCGTGGCAGCCCCGAAACATCAGTTTAATATCAACCTGAATTATCAGTATAAAATAGTGAATTTTAACGTGGCGGCTCAGCATGTAAATACCTTGTATGCTTCGCTGAGTCCGGAAAGTATTCAAAATTTTACCTTACTCAATGCCCGTGTCTCAACAAAAGTAACAAAGCAACTGGATGTTTTTGTGGCCGGACATAACCTGTTGAATCAGCAATATCAGATTAACGATGGTTATCCTATGCCCGGAATTAATTTCCACGGGGGAGTGAACTTAAGGTTGTGATACTTTCTCTCTGTACACAAACCAATACAAGAATCCCACTAATACCGATCCTCCCAGGATATTCCCGATTGTTGCCGGAATCAGGTTGTTGAAGATGAATTCGGGCCAGGTGACAGCTGCGCCATTAAAGATAGCAGCCGGGATGAAGAACATGTTGGCGATGCTGTGCTCGAAACCAATAGCCACGAAAGCCATCACCGGGAGCCAGATTCCCAGCATCTTACCCACGGTGTCTTTGGAAGCATAAGCCATCCACATGGCTAAGGCAACTAACCAGTTGGCGCCTACTCCTTTCAGCAAAACAACCATAAAGGATGCGGATGTTTTTGCTTCGGCAATGTGATAGATGCTGTCGAGCCAGGGAGATTTGGCAAAAATGCCGGTGAGGGTAACCATGAAATAGGCCACAAAAAGTGATCCGATGAAGTTGCCAACATAAACCAACGTCCAGTTCCGCGTCAGCGACCACAATGATAACTTACGACTCATCACCGGAGGGATGAAGTACGCAGTGTTACCGGTGAATAAATCAGCACCTGCTAAGGTGCAAAGCATTAGTCCGATCGGGAATGCTGCCCCCATTAAAAAACGCTGGATGCCAGGGTTCTCCGCTGCAATACCGGGAATACCCCCGCCGATAATGACAGCCAGTAAACCTCCGATGGCAATGTAAGCCCCGGCAAGAAAAGCCAGTACCAATGTTTTTGAAACAGATGTTGATGATTTCGCCTTCGCGACATCACTCACGATTTCTACTATTTGTTTTGGAGTGTTATAGCTCATAAGATTATGTTAATAAAAAGTTGTTGACAGCTAACTACAGGTTATCATGGGGTTGCTTCGTCGCTTCGCTCCTCGCAATGACGGGCTATCGAACCAAGCGCAACTTTGCAGGGGTTTGCTTCGTTGCTTCGCAACTCGCAATGACGTGGGGCTATCAAACGATCATAAATACCCGTCGTTCAAGTTTGCACAAACAATCATCATATTTGCACGACGGGCGCTACTGCCCCCAATCAACGCACCGTCATTGCGAGCGCAGCGAAGCAACCCCCTGATAGCTTGCACTCCGCTTTTTGTCCCGTCATTGCGAGGCAGCAACCCCCTCGAAGCCTCCCCTTCACTAATTAACCACCACCTCCCTCACATACTGCCCAAATATCTCCTTCGCTTTTTTGAGTTGTTCCGGTGTGTTTTGCTCCACGCCTTCCAGCTCGTATTTCCATCCCAGCGATTTGTATTTGTGAATGCCTAATTTGTGATAGGGTTGTATTTCCAGTTTTTGAATATTCGTCATGGGTTGTAGGAACCTGCCCAGTTCGTGCAGGTGTTCTTCATCGTCGGTATAACCCGGAACCAAGACATAACGTACCCACACGGTTTTGTTGATTTCGTGCAGGTACTCAGCCATGCGTAAGGTTGCTTTATTTGTCATGCCGGTCATTTTCCGGTGGGCTTCCTCATTGATTTCCTTGATGTCGAGCAGTACGAGGTCGGTATGCTGCAACAGCTCTTTCACTGCCTCGTTGAGGTAACTTCCGTTGGTGTCGATACACGTATTGAACCCTTCCGCTTTCAGCATACTGAAAAAAGGCGTAATAGCACTTGCCTGCATCAGTGGCTCGCCACCCGAAACGGTGATGCCTCCTTTTTTTCCAAAGAAAGGACGCTGACTGCGGGCCAGCTTCATCAGCTCCTCATAGTCGTACGGCCTCGATTCCCCGGTCAATTCAATCGTGTCGGGATTGGCGCAATACAGACACTTGAAATTACATCCCTGTAAAAACAAGACCATCCTGACACCGGGACCATCAAAAGTCCCAAGTGATTCAACTGAGTGTATTCTGATCATATTTTTGTTTTAGTCTCCAATTGTCTGCCAAGTGCATGTTATCGAGGGGTTGCTTCGTCGCTTCACTCCTCGCAATGACAGACTGTTGACATCACATAATATTACATGGCTTCAAAGAAACTGCGGGAAATGACCTCGAGTTGTTGTGCGCGGGTGAGGCGTACAAAGTTCACGGCATAGCCAGAGACGCGGATGGTCAGCTGCGGATATTCTTCCGGATGTTCCATGGCATCTTCGAGCATCTCGCGGTTCAGCACGTTCACGTTGAGGTGGTGCGCGTTTTTCGCGAAATAGCCATCCATGATGCTCACCAAGTTTTCCCTGCGATCCTGCTCACTTGGACCGAGCGTTTTCGGAACAATGGAGAAGGTATTCGAGATGCCGTCCATCGAATGGGTGTAATCTAATTTCGATACCGAGCTCAGTGAAGCCAACGCGCCGTTGGTGTCGCGACCGTGCATCGGGTTAGCACCCGGCGCGAAAGGCACCCCTTTGGCACGACCGTCGGGCGTAGCGCCTGTTTTATTGCCATATACCACGTTGGAAGTGATGGTCAGGATACTCAGCGTTGGCTCTGCGTTTTTATAGGTCGGCAATTCTTTCAGCAAAGAGTTGAAATAAATCGGAATTTCACGGGCAAATACATCCACACGGTCATCGTCGTTGCCATAGCAGGGGAATTCACCTTCTATCCTGAAATCTTTCGAAAGTCCGTTTTCATCTCTCACAACAGTAACTTTGGCATGTTTAATCGCCGAAAGCGAATCAGCCACGATGCTCAGTCCGGCAGCTCCATACGCCAGGTTGATGCGCGGGTTGGTATCGATAAACGCCATCTGCGCTTTTTCGTAGTAATATTTGTCGTGCATGTAATGGATGATGTTCATGGAGTCGGCATACACACGCGAAACTTCTGTCATCGCCAGTTTAAAATTTTCCATTACTTCATCGAGATTCAACACATCCGATTTGAGTGCGGGGATACCATGTAACACCTGTTTGCCACTGATTTCACAGCGACCTTGGTTGATAGCCAGTAATAATGTTTTGGCCAAGTTGCAACGGGCACCGAAGAACTGAATCTGTTTGCCGATTTCCTGATAAGAAACACAGCAGGCAATTCCGTAATCATCGCTGCAACGGCTGTTTTGCATCAAATCATCGTTTTCGTATTGTATGGAGGAGGTGTCGATAGAAACTTTCGCGCAAAATTCCTTGAATGCTTCCGGCAGACGTTGCGACCAAAGCACCGTCATGTTGGGTTCGGGCGATGGACCGAGGTTGTAAAGCGTTTGCAGGAAACGGAAAGATGTCTTGGTTACCTTGTGGCGACCGTCAGTCATCGTTCCTCCAATTGATTCGGTTACCCAGGTCGGGTCGCCGGCGAAAATCTCGTTGTAGGCATCCATGCGCAGGTGACGCACCATGCGGAGTTTCATCACAAACTGGTCGATGAGCTCCTGTGCATATACTTCGGTAATTTTACCGGCTTGAATATCCCTTTCGATGTAGATGTCGAGGAATGAAGAAACGTTACCCAGCGACATGGCGGCTCCGTCCTGTTCTTTTACCGCCGCGAGGTAAGCCATGTAAACCCATTGTACGGCTTCCTGTGCCGTTTCAGCGGGACGGGTCAAATCCAGGCCATAAATACGGCCGAGTTCTTCCACTTCTTTCAGGGCTTTGATTTGCTCCGCGATTTCTTCCCGCAGGCGGATGCGCTCGTCGGTCATGGGACCGTTGAAAATCAGTTGGTCTGCCTTTTTGGCTTCAATCAAACGGGTAGTTCCGTAAAGCGCCAGACGGCGGTAATCACCAATGATGCGACCACGGGCATAATTATCCGGCAATCCGGTTAAAATACCCAGCGAACGGAAGGTGCGGATTTCGTTGTTGTACACATCGAACACCCCGTCGTTATGTGTTTTGGCGTATTTGGTGAAAATCTCTTTCACGATGAGTGAAATTTCCACACCATTTTCAGAACAAGCTTTTTCTACTACTGCAATGCCGCCATAAGGCTTCATGGCGCGTTTCAGCAGCATGTCGGTTTGTAAACCCACGATAATTTCTTTGTCACGGTCGATGTATCCCGCTGCATGAGACGTAATGCTGGAAACCAGCTGATTGTCGATTGCGCGTACGCCGTTGTTGGCACGCTCTTCTTTAATTGCATCCAAGCAAATTTGCCACAGTTGTTTGGTTGTTGCTGATGCTCCACATAAAAATGAACCATCTCCGTCGTAGGGAGTAATGTTGTTGGTTACAAAATCACGTACGTTGATCTGTTCCTGCCAGATACCTGACTTAAATTTACCCATCTGAACTAAACAATTTAATTGTTAAAACTATACCTAAAACTAATACCTAAATAACACCTTTTTTATCGAATGCAAAAGTAATAAATCTCATTTGTATGCTATATAACATAAAATAATGAGTTTTACGGTGCAAATTTACGACGATAATAATTATTATATGCTATTGCGAATTAAAGAAATTTTTCTATAATAACCTCTTTTCACTTGAAAATTAGTTCCCTCGCATTTAGCTGCTGTAGGTAGCGATAATCAGTTGTATCGAAAGAATCAATATCGTTATTGATTTTTTCTACCAAACACAAAAGCATGATTTGATGTTTTACGGTTACATAAAAAGAATTATAGTAACATTAAAATATTATCATCATGAAATTTGAACTTCCCGCATTACCG
>JAEWUM010000022.1 GCA_023459355.1 Bacteroidota bacterium
TATCCCGGAGGATTATGTTAATTTTGTCGAAACACAAATCAATAATCGACCTAGAAAAAGATTCAATTATGAATCACCAGTTTTTATGTTTAATCAAAAAGTTGCATTTTCAACTTGAATGTTGCAATAACTGAAATTGATTTGCAAATTAATACACACCTTATTCCCACACAAGGTATTTTCTTCGACGGACAAGTTTTCGATGCCTACGAACTGACTTCTAAAATCATTCGTTCTGCTCAGCAAAGCATCGTGCTCATTGATAATTACATTGACGAAACCACGCTGATTCATTTGTCGAAAAAGGGCGATGCTGTAAAAGTGTTGTTGCTTACTAAAACCATCAGCAAACAACTGATCCTGGATGTTCAAAAAGTCAACGAGCAATACGGAAACTTTGAACTAAAGCCTTTTAATAAAAGTCACGATCGCTTTTTAATTATTGACGACAACGAAATCTATCATTTAGGCGCATCGCTTAAGGATTTAGGAAAGCGATGGTTTGCTTTTTCGAAATTAGATAGAAGAACCGTGGGAGATATGTTGAAGAACATAAATGACCTTTTATAGGTATTAACCGGGGTATTCAACAAATTATTACAATCACAATTTTGCAGTTAGGATATTATGCGAAATAAAAAATTCCCCACAATCTGTTAATTATTTGAAAATTAGTTTATATCTTTGGGCTGAAAAATCACATATGCACCTCAATTTGCATTTATTCCAATTGATGTACATAAACAAATAATAAGATGGTGAAAAATAAGTATTTATGCGGTGTGTTATTAACTGTATTATTGTTTTCCTGTGGAGATAATAATCCTATTGAACAAGATACTCCACTTATGGTTAGTAGCACGGAAGTGACTTTAAGTCCGGATAAACCTTATGTCGAAATTGTTATTTTAAAAGGAGCCGGTAATTATAGGGTTACAAGTTCAAATGAAGCTGTTGCGCAGTATGTATTGATAAATAACAAACTATATATTACCGGTTTTAATATTGGTTATGCAATCATCACATTGAAGGATCAGGACGATAATAATGTCGAAATCACGGTAACTATCAATAAATTAATTCCCAGGGTGTATCCTTTATCTAATTTAGTATTTGTTAAGGTCGACGATACCAAATACATAACGAATACCGATCCTGATCCTTTGTATTTTTTAATGGATACAGCCTTTGTTGTTGAGGTCGGCGGAACCCCGGGTAATGTACAGATTACGGGTAAAAAAACTGGTGTCGCTCATTTGTATTACCTTAAAGAATATTGGCCAACATTAATGTATAATATTCAGGTAATAGAGCATTATCCTTTTGCAGTTTCACCGGCAACAAGCACACTAAGGCTTGCAGTTGGAGCTGAATCGGAATATTATGTTTTATCAGGTTGTGGCAACTACTCATTATCTGTTTCGAACTCAGATGTCATTTCAGCAGAACTTATCGCTTGGCCTGTTGAGCCAACCTTCATTCAGAGTAATCCTCGCATTGTACGAATAAAGGCACTTCAGAAAGGCACTTCAGAACTTGTAATTACGAATGTCGAAACATCTGAAGTGAAGATCGTGTATGTTACTGTTGGATAGAATTTTTATAATATGAATACGTGAAATTTCAGCCTATTTGTAATTTTGATAATTAGAAACTGACAGGTTTATCATACGAGTATCTATAATCGTGTTTCTCGTACCTGCCATCTCGGTTAAAGTCCTTAATTCCGCTTCGCCAACAACTGCTTCACCAACGCCGGGATTTCTATCGGCCGTCTTGCTACCGGAACACCAACAGCCTCAAAGGCAGCGATTTTCTCGGCAGCGGTTCCGCTACCACTCGAAATAATGGCGCCGGCATGTCCCATGCGCTTGCCCGGAGGCGCTGTTTGTCCGGCTATGAATGCCACCACGGGCTTGCTGATTTTTTCCTTGATGTACTGTGCAGCACGTTCCTCGGCATCACCGCCGATTTCGCCGATAAGTACAATGGCTTCTGTTTCCGGGTCATCTTCAAACATCTGTAATAACTCCTGATAGTATAGTCCTGCCACCGGGTCGCCGCCGATACCCACGCAGGTACTTTGTCCGAGGCCGTTGGTTGTCAATTGATTTACCATCTCGTAGGTCAGCGTACCACTGCGGCTCATTAACCCTACATTTCCCTTCATGAAGATATTGCCGGGCAGGATACCCACCAGCGCTTCGTCGGGGGTGATGAGTCCCGGGCAGTTGGCACCTATCAGCTTCACACCTTTTTTCTTCAGGTAAGCGGTTGCTTTTACCATGTCGAGGGTTGGTACTCCTTCCGAAATGCAAACCACGAGTTCGATGCCTCCTTCTGCTGCTTCTAAAATTGCGTCGCCGGCAAAAGGTGCCGGAACAAATATGATTGATGTATTGGCGCCGGTAGCTTTTACGGCATCTTCAACAGTGTTGAAAACCGGGATGCCCTCGAAAGTCTGACCCCCCTTGCCGGGTGAAACACCCGCGACGATGTTGGTTCCATAGGCTTTCATCTTGGCGGTGTGAAAACTGCCATCCCTGCCGGTAATTCCCTGTACTAATAATTTCGTGTTTTTATTGACTAATATGCTCATGTGCGTAGTTTATTTTGAATTCGACGGTTAATGTTTCTCCTGATTGCAACCCTTACAAAGGCGCATGGCTTCCTGTGCCGCTTCGCTCATGGTGTTGACTACCGGAAGATTAGCCTGTTTGATGATTTCCAGCCCTTCTTTGGCATTGGTGCCGGAAAGACGAACCACAATGGGGATGTTCACCTCAATCTGATTCAGTGCAGTAATCAATCCTTTTGCTACATCATCACAACGGGTTATGCCGCCGAAAATATTGATCATCACCACATGTACGTTCTTATCCGACATCAGCAGTTTCATCGCATCCACCACCTTTTGCGGACTTGAACTTCCACCGATGTCCAAGAAATTGGCCGGTTGTCCCCCAAAATACTGAATCAAATCCATGGTTGCCATGGCTAATCCTGCCCCGTTGACCATACAACCGATGGTGCCATCGAGCCGGATATAGGATAAACCCTTTTCCTTCGCTTCGATTTCTTTCTTTTCATCTTCATCGGGTTCGTTGAGTGCAGCAATCGCCGGTTGACGGTATAAAGCATTGTCGTCGAAATTCATTTTGCCATCCAGTGCCAGCAGTTTACCGTCATCAGTTATTACCAACGGATTGATTTCAACCAGAGAAGCATCGGTGTTGATAAAAAGCTGATAGAGTTTCTGGAACATATCAACTGCCTGTTTTACCAGGTTTATGTCATCAAAAAGTTTGAATGCAATTTTACGGGCCATGAAAGGTGACATTCCCAGATCGGGGTCGATGATGAATTTGTGGATGGCATCCGGGTTTTCTTTGGCAACCTCTTCAATTTCAATACCCCCTTCGGCACTGGCCATGAAAATAACGGATTTGGAATTGCGGTCGATGGTGAGTCCCACGTAAAACTCGGAATTGAATTTAATTCCTTCGGCTACCAAAACTTTCTCCACTGTGCATCCCTTGATGTCCATGCCGAGTATATTACCTGCAGCTGTTCTGGCTTCTTCCATGCTTTTGGCTAATTTCACTCCGCCTGCTTTTCCGCGTCCGCCAACCAGCACCTGTGCTTTTACTACTACCGGAAATCCGAGTTCCCCTGCTGCTTCTGAAACTTCATCAATCGTATAACAAACCTTTTCCCTGGTAATGGGAATGCGGTACCGGGAGAAAAATTCTTTTGCCTGATATTCGTGTATCTTCATAATAATATTAATTTATTGAACCATATAAGTCATATAAGTAACATATAAGTTTTTTATTTTTAAGCGTAAATTATAATCATTTAAATCGTAAATAAACTTATATGTTACTTATATGACTTATATGGTAAAAACTCTTTTGCCCAAATTTAAACCATTTCAAACTGAAAACAAATAATAATTAACTTTTCTTGCAGAAAATTGTGCTGATACATCACCGTTTGTTGAAATCGCTGCAATGAAAAGGTTCTTTATTTTTGTTCTTTTCGTAATTTTTCAGAATTTCATGTTTGATGTCGCAACCGGTACAATCATCACAGTTGGAAGCACTTTTTGAGCGCAGGGATTTGACCACGGCATATATGGTATATGCTACGGCAGCGGTAATAATCAGTATGACGATGATGTCCTGCAACATATCAATTAAATAAATTGTAAACGCGTTGCAGCTGTGAGATTTTTACTCCCTGATTTCCAGCAGTACCACGTTTTCTACATGGTGGGTGTGCGGGAACATGTCTACAGGCTGAACGTTGGTAACCCGGTAAGCTTTGTCGAGCAAACTCAGGTCGCGTGCCTGTGTAGCGGGATTACAGCTAACATATACAACACGTTTGGGTGCGGCAAAAAGGATGGCGTCAATCACATCATTGTGCATTCCGGCGCGGGGCGGATCGGTGATAATCACATCCGGCTTACCATGTTGCAGTATGAATTCCTGATTCAGGATATCCTTCATGTCTCCTGCGTAAAACAAAGTATTGCCGATTTTGTTCAGTTGTGAATTTGCTTTGGCATCTTCGATGGCTTCGGGGACATATTCGATGCCGATAACCTGTTTGGCTTGGTGCGCCACGAAGTTAGCTATTGTACCGGTTCCGGTATATAAGTCATATACGATTTCATTTCCGGTGAGTCCGGCATATTCTCTCGTGATTTTGTATAGTTCGTAGGCTTGTTTGGAATTTGTTTGATAGAAGCTTTTCGGGCCGATTTTGAATTTTAATCCTTCCATATCTTCGTAAATACAATTGGAACCCTTGAAAATAAACACTTCCTGATCGGTGATGGTGTCGTTGGCCTTTGAATTGATGATGTATAACAAAGAACTGATTTGTGGAAATTTATCAGCCAGATGTTGCAGCAAGGCTTCTCTGGCCTCTTTGTCTTCGTGATAGAAAACCACAATCAGCATCAGTTCGCCGGTAGTGCTTGTACGCACCATCATGGTACGCAGGAAGCCTTCCTGTTTTCTTAAATCGAAGAAAGTCAGTCCGTTTTGGAAAGCATAGTCCCTAATTTCATTGCGCAGTTGATTCGATATGTCGTCCTGCAACCAGCATTTGTGAATATCAAGAACTTTGTCGAACATGCCCGGAATGTGAAAGCCCACGCCATTCATATTTTGCTCCTGACCAAGATTCATCTCTTCAGAAGTAAGCCATTTTTTATTGGAGAAGGTAAATTCCAGTTTGTTGCGGTAGAATTCGGTGCTTTCAGAGCCCAGTATGGGTGTAATGTCAGGGAGTTCTATTTTCCCGATGCGGGTCAGATTGTCCACCACCTGTTTTTGTTTGTAGGCAAGTTGCTGACTGTAAGGTAACATCTGCCACTTACATCCCCCACAGGTTCCGAAATGCTCACATACCGGCTCTGTCCTGTCTTTCGAATATGCATGAAAACGAATGGCACGTGCTTCTAAGTAAGCACTTTTCTTTTTGGTAACCTGCAAGTCAACCACATCGCTGGGGATGACGTGCGGTATAAAAACTACTTTTTCGTTGACACGGGCCAGGGCTTTTCCCTCGGCGGCGATGTCGGTGATCTGAATTTTTTCGAGAATGGGGTGTGGTTTTCTGTTTTTTGCCATTTTATAACTCATTTGTCATCCTGAACGAAGCAAAGCGAAGGATCTCCTTTTCAATTGCAGTTCATTCATTATCTTACATCAAACACGCCAGCGCGATGCTGTTGAACTTCGTTGCTGCGCTATCACTGCGGGAGGTAAGTACTACGGGCTTTTCCGTGCCGAACAACATACCCCCGATTTCCGCGTGTGCAAAGGTAACCATACTTTTGTAAAAAATATTCGCCGAAACAAAACTTGGGAAAATTAAAATATCGGCATCGCCCGAAACAGGGGAGTCAACCTGCTTGATTTTGCCCAGTTCGGGATTGATGGCTAAGTATAAATCGAGCGGACCTGCTACAATGGCATCTCCGAATTCACCTGCTTGCCACAGTTCAAGCATTTTTTTATAATCAGACATGAAATTGAGCTTTGGGTTCATTTTTTCCGTGCCGTGCAACAAGGCTACTTTGGGTTGGCTGATGCCAAAATTTCTTGCCGTATCAATGGCGTAGCGGATGATGGCGGTGCGTTGCCTTACATTTGGTTCCGGTATCACGGCCGGATCGGTAATAAACAATAATTTAGGGTAGCCGGGGATTTCTATGGCAGCTATGAAAGTTACTACATTGCCAAAAGGCACCATTCCGGTTCCTTTTTTCAGCAAGGCATGTAACAAAATGTCCGTGTTTACAAGTCCTTTCATGAGGATGTCGGCAGCTCCGGATTTAACCATCTCAACAGCCATGGTCGATGCAACTCCCGGATCACTACAGTCGATAAACTGTATGTTCTGTTGTTTTTCAAATGACTGAATGTCATAGTCTTTCGGATTACCAATGATTTGCACGCTCACAAAACCCATGTCAACAGCACGGGTGACAGCCTCCATCGAGTTGGCATCAGCCGGGTTTACAACTACCAACTTTTTGCGCTGGCTAAGCTGTTGCAAGTGGCTTGTAAGTTCTGAAAATGACCTGATAGCAAGCATATATTATAGTTTGTGAATTTTTACAAATATATGGCTTTTTATCTGTTAAAAAGAATATTCTTTGTATCTTTGAACGGTTTTTTTTGATCCTTCGCTGCGCTCAGGATGACAGGAGTAAAAAGTAATATCAGCAGAAGGACACAATCTATACAAAAATTCTGCATCAACATGAAAAGATTCAAATTACTGAACAATGTTTTCGGATGGCTGGCATTTGCCATCGCTGCTGCGACTTACCTTTCAACGATGGAGCCAACAGCCAGTTTCTGGGACTGCGGCGAGTTTATCGCATCTGCCTACAAATTAGACGTGGGACATCCCCCCGGAGCGCCGTTTTTCATGCTGACAGGGCGTTTCTTCTCGCTCTTTGCTTCTGATCCGTCGCAAGTGGCTTTGATGGTCAACGCGTTATCTGCAATCGCAAGTGCGTTTACTATACTGTTCTTGTTCTGGACCATCACGCATCTGGCCCGAAAAGTGATTGCAAAAAATGAAGATGATTATACATTCGCGAATGTAGTTGGTATCCTTGGCGCCGGTATGGTGGGCGCGTTGGCTTATACTTTTTCCGATACATTCTGGTTTTCAGCCGTAGAAGGTGAGGTGTACGCTTATTCTTCGCTGTTTACCGCTGTTGTTTTCTGGCTAATCCTGAAATGGGAGCGTGTAGCCGATAAACCCGGCTCTGATAAGTGGTTAATCTTGATTGCCTATCTGATGGGGCTCTCCATCGGTGTTCACTTGTTGAACCTGCTGGCAATACCGGCTATCGGATTGGTGTACTATTTCCGCAATTATAAAGTAACACCCTGGGGGGTAGTTGGTGCCATGCTGATTTCGGTGGCTATCCTGGGAACGGTGCTGTACGGTATCATCCCCGGATTCGTGGAAGTGGCCAGTCAGTTCGAACTGCTGTTCGTGAATGGTTTCGGTTTTGCTTACAATACAGGTATGTATGTGTACATCGTACTGACCATCGCGATTTTAGGTTGGTCGATTTTTGAAACATATACACAAAAGAATTACACCAGGATGATTATTTCATTTCTGGCTGCTATTACAATCGTCGGAATTCCTTTCTTCGGGTCAAACTTTATTATGGGTTTCCTGATTGTGGGTGTGCTGACTTATTTGTTTTTTAAATACAAGAAATTTGTTAATGCCCGCTGGTTGAACACGTCGCTGGTGATGATTACCGTAATATTAATCGGTTATTCTTCTTATACTGTAATTGTTATCCGTTCGGCAGCCAATCCTCCGATGGATCAAAACTCTCCCGATAATGTGTTTGCCCTGAAATACTACCTGAATAGGGAGCAGTACGGCGACAGACCTTTGTTATATGGTCAGGCATACAATGCCCCTGTTAAACTCGAAATCAAAGGAAATACCTGTATTCCGATGTATAAAACAGGTGATCCTTCGTATGCTCCGGTTCCAAAAACCGATGCCAATGAAAAAGACCACTATTTTGTAACGGGTCATAAACTCGATTACATTATGGATGACCGTTTCAATATGTTCTTCCCGAGGATGTACAGTTCCAGCCCGGCTCATGTCAGTGCCTATAAAGCCTGGGGCGATGTGAAAGGCAAACGGGTGCGGTTTGATTATTGCGGACAGGAAAGAACGGAGTATGTGCCGACTTTTGCTGAAAATATGAAGTTCTTTTTTAATTATCAGCTTAATTTTATGTATTTCAGGTATTTCATGTGGAACTTCAGTGGTCGCCAAAATGATATTCAGGGACATGGGGAAGTGGACCGCGGTAACTGGATTACGGGGATTAAGTTCATTGATAACAAATTAGTGGGTGATCAAACCAATCTTCCATCGGAACTGAAAGAAAACAAAGGAAGAAATGAATACTATATGTTGCCCCTGTTGTTGGGTATTATCGGTATCATGTTCTTGTTTTACAGTGGTAAGGAAGGTAAACACTCATTCTGGATTACAGCCCTGCTGTTTTTTCTGACAGGTATCGCCATCGTGATCTACCTGAATCAGACACCTTATCAGCCCCGTGAAAGGGATTATGCCTACGCCGGTTCTTTCTATGCTTTCAGCATCTGGATCGGACTCGGAGTGCTCGGGTTGATTCGTTTCTTCGAAAAATACCTGCCGAAAACAGTTGTGTCTGTCGTGGTCTCAGTAGCTGCGTTGGGTGTTCCTGCCCTGATGGCTGTTGAAAACTGGGACGATCACGACAGAAGTAATCGCTATGTAGCCAGGGATTTCGGACATAACTATTTAACCTCTTGTAAAGAAAATGCAATCATCTTTTCGAATGGCGATAATGATACTTTCCCCTTGTGGTATAACCAGGAAGTGGAAGGCAACCGTACCGACGTGCGGGTTTGTAATCTAAGTTACCTGCAAACCGACTGGTATATCGATCAGATGAAACGGGAGGCTTATTTGTCGAGCCCGCTTCCCATTTCCTGGCAACCAAAGGATTATGTGTACGGAACCAACGAAGTGATTGCTGTGCGCGATGTGCAAAAAACGCCACTGGATGTTAAAACTGCTTTCAGAATTGCACTGGATCCGGAAATTAAGATTGATGGTGAAAGCGTTATTCCTTCAAAACAATTGTTTATTCCGGTGGATAAAAATGATGTAATCAGTTCCGGTACACTTGATTCTGCCCGTATGGATGAGATAGTTCCTCAAATCATGTTTGACCTGGGCAGCAAGTCCCGTTTAACAAAAAGTGAGTTGATGGTTATCGAGATGCTGAATGAAAATAAATGGAAACGTCCTGTTTATTTCGCGGTAACGGTGGGAGATGATTATTATCTTGGATTGAACGACTACTTTGAACTGACCGGTTTGGCCTATCAGGTGATGCCGGTAAGTACCGGAGGAAAAGGGGCAGGCGTGAATACCAAAGAGATGTACGAAAACATGATGCATAAGTTCCGCTGGGGTAATGTGGCAGATCCGAAGGTGTATTTGGATGAAAATACCCTGCGCATGTGCCGCACGCACCGGATGATGTTCTCCCAGCTTGTTGGTGCGTTGATACAGGAAAATGATACGGTAAGAGCCAAAAAGGCGTTGGATTTTGCCATGGAAGTACTTCCGGGAACAACAATCCGCCACGATTATACTTCGGTATTACTTGCTGAATACTATTATGCACTGGGTGAATTCGCCAAAGGGAATGAGATTATGGATTTTGTGGCAAAAGATTGTCTGGAAAACTTAGATTGGTATTTCCGCCTGACAAATGCCCAGCGTAAAAGCGTGGAAAGCCGCATCGGACATAATTTTGGTGTGTTGAATCACATCCTTCAGCTTGCCCAGCAGTACGGACAGAAAGCATTAATGGATCAATATCTCCCGGCGTTTGAAAAACTATCGCAGCGGGTCAGAATGTAAGGTGAAAAGATGCAGTTCCCACGCTTTTTAAGACCGCTGTTCGGGAAGTTAATCTGGCGGGTGAAAACCGAATCAAAGCTGATTTATCTCACTTTTGATGACGGTCCTGTGCCGGAGGTGACGCCGCAGGTGCTTGATATACTGGATGAATACGGATGGAAAGCGACTTTTTTCTGCGTGGGTGATAATGTGCGTAAGTATCCTGAGGTGTATCAGGAGGTGTTGAGGAGAGGTCACCGCGTAGGAAACCACAGCTTTAACCACATCAGGGGATACCGGTATTCGGTTGAGGATTATGTGGCAAATGTGCAAAAGGCATCGGTATATATCGAGAGTCGCTTGTTCCGTCCCCCGCACGGCAGAATTACTTTTTCTCAGATAAAAGCCCTGAAAGAGGACTATGATATCGTGATGTGGGATGTGATTACATATGATTACGATAAGAAGAAGAAAGCCGAACAAATCTTGCGTACGGTGAGAAATTACTTACGAAAAGGTTCGATCGTGGTTTTTCATGATTCGATTAAAGCGAAAGAAAATGTGCTGACAGTGCTGCCGCAGGCGTTAGCATACTGGAAAGAAAAGGGATACAGCTACGGCTTATTATAAAACGGTGTCTCATAAGCGCCCAACTGCTGCGTTGTTTTCGATGTGAGAGTTTGGTCACGCTCCCTCACCCTCAATCTCAGCGCCTTGCATTTGAACTCTTCTGAAACACCTTAGTTGTTTTTTTATTAATTAACTATGAAAGAGCTTGTTTTACATTACATCTGGCAGCATAAACTGTTTGTGCAGCATGATTTACACACTACCGACGGTCAGCGGATCGAGGTAATTGATGTGGGAAAACCGAATACCCATGCGGGTCCTGATTTTTTCAATGCCAAAATCAGAATTGGGAAAACCATCTGGGCGGGCAATGTGGAAATACATAACCAGGCATCCGACTGGAACAAACATCGTCATCAGCAGGATAAGAATTACAGCAATGTAATTTTGCATGTGGTTAAAAAAGCGGATGTGCCTGTTTTCCTGGTTGATGGTCAGAGACTTCCCCAGCTGGAATTGTCGTATGCCACAGAGATTGAAACGAATTATGAAATGCTGGTATCGGGTACGAAATGGATTGCCTGTGCAGATAAAATCAGTGGGGTTCCTGAAATTTATATCCGGGCGTGGGAAAAGGCCCTGTTGATGGAAAGGATGGAGCAAAAAGTGCAGGAAATTAAGGTTTTGCTTCAGTCGGGGAATAATCATTGGGAAGAAGCTTGCTTTGTGATTGTCAGTAAATGCTTTGGTTTCTCAGTGAATAATGAAGCATTTCTTAGTCTGGCTAAATCCATCCCGTTGATATTGATTTTGAAGCATTGCCGGGATGTGGTTCAGTTGGAGGCTTTGTTATTCGGTCAGTCGGGTTTACTGAAAGACTTAACCTGTCAGGATGACTATATTGAAAAGTTGAAGCGGGAATATGGTTTTCTGCAACAGAAATATCGCTTACAACCGATGGATGGAAAACAGTGGCGGTTGTTGCGGTTGCGACCCGATAATTTTCCGTATATACGCATCGCGCAGCTCGCGTCTTTGTTTTGTAAAAGACAACAGTTGTTCTCTCAACTGCTCAATAGGCCGGATTTAACTTCGTTGATGCAGTTATTGGATGCGGTTGAAGTTTCAGAATATTGGAAAAGTCATTATGTACCCGGTGAGGTGCATGCTCCCAAATCAAAGAATTTAGGACAGGAGTCAGTTTACGGAATTTTAATTAACGCGGTTGTGCCTTTGCTTTTCTGTTACGGTGCACATAAAGAGCTGCAAAGTCTGAAAGATAAAGCCTTGCAACTGTTAGAAGAAATTCCTGCTGAAAACAATTATATTACCCGCGGGTGGCGGGAAACGGGATTAACATTAGAAACAGCAGCCGATTCGCAGGCGCTGATTTGTTTGTATAAAAGATATTGCGAAGCAAAGAATTGTTTGAGATGCAGGATAGGGCACAGGGTGTTGACGACTAACGTCTAATGTATCCAGTCTTCGGACTTCAGTCGTAGGTGGTAGTAAAAACTTACTTTTATGACTTATATGGTTAAATAATAATTAATGAAGTATTTTAGAATTATAATTCAATTGGTGTTGGTTTTTGCAATTGTTTCCTGTGCCAACAGGGCGGCTGGACCAACAGGGGGACCGAAGGATTCCATTCCTCCGGTTGTTTTGCGTACGGTGCCGTTGAATAACGCCTTGAATTACAAGAAGAAGGAAATACAGGTGTTTTTTGATGAGAATATAAGTCTGGAGAAAGTCAATGAAAATGTTGTAATCTCACCTCCCCAGAAAACACAGCCAATTGTAAAAGCCAATGCCAGGGTGCTGACGGTTAGCATACAGGATGATTTGCAGGATAGCACGACCTACAGCATTTTGTTTGGAAATGCCATCGTCGATCTGAATGAGAAGAATCCGCTTCCGAATTATACCTTTTCCTTTGCTACCGGGCCTGAAATAGATACCTTACAGGTTTCTGGAAAGCTTATCAAAGCAGAAAACCTGGAACCGATGCCGGGTATATTGGTCGGGTTACACAAGAATCTCCACGATACCGCCATCCTGCGTGATCAGTTTACACGTGTAGCCAAAACCGATGATGAGGGTCGGTTTACCATTCAGAACATCAAAGCAGGGTCTTATAAGTTGTATGCACTGCTCGATTTGGACCGTGACTTCAGGTATCAGCCGGGAGAAGAAGTCGCCTTCTATGACTCAATCGTGATTCCTGAAATTAAAATGGTGCAACAAACGGATACCTTGTGGAAGGATTCTGTTGAGATTGACACTATCAAAACGGAGTCAAAATTGACTTATCTTCCTAATAATTTGTTGTTGAAACTTTTCAGGGAGAACAGGAGAAGACAGTATCTGGTGAAATCTGAACGTCCTGCCGAAAAGTATTTTAACTTGTTTTTTAATGACAAACAGGATAGTTTGCCGAAAATAGAGCCACTTAATTTTGATCCCAATTCAAGGTTCTTGATACAGAAAACGGAGAGGTTGGACAGTCTGGTGTATTGGATGCCTGATTCGACGGTTTACAGGCAGGATACGCTGAAGATGGCGGTGACTTACCTGAAATCGGACTCTGTTTTTCAATTGGTATCCACGACTGATACTTTGAACCTCATTTTACGCAAGCCGAGAATAACCGGGAAAAGCAAGACTAACGAAGTAAAGCCGGTGGTTCCGTTGACATATAAATCCAATCTGGCTGGTAGTTTTGATATATACAGTGATATCTGGCTGGAGTTTGAAGAACCGTTGGTTTCAGTTCTGACAGAGAAGATTAAGCTTGTGCACAAGGTTGATACCGTATTAAAACCTATCGACTTTAGCTGGTTGCCGATGGATTCGATTCGTCGGAAATTTGCCATCCGGTATGCCTGGAAACCACAGGAGAGCTATGAGTTACAAATTGATTCAGCTGCTTTTGTCAGTATATATGAAAGAACTACGCCTGCACAAACAACTCCTTTCAAAATCAAATCGCTGGATGAATATTCAGCCATGAAGATTGTGTTGCAGGAGTTTGACTCACTCGCTGTTTTACAGGTGTTGGATGCTAAGGAATCAGTTATTCAAACACAACGGGCCAAAGTAAAAGGTAACTTGTTCGAATACCTCAAGCCGGGTGAATATTTCGTGCGTTTATTTATCGATACCAATCGTAACGGCATCTGGGATCCCGGTGATTTAGGAAAAAGACTACAGCCCGAACCGGTATACTACTTCAATAAAAAATTAACCCTGCGAGCCAATTGGGAACTCGAAGAAACCTTTAATCACCTTGACCCGGTTCTGCTGAATAAAAAACCGGAGGAATTGCTGAAAACAAAAAAGAAATAATTAATAATTATTAATTCATGCGAATCAGTAGTAGAAAATTAGATCCCTCACTTCCGTTCGGGATGACAATTTTCACTTTGTTAATATTGCCCGTCGGCACAAGTCTGTAAAAACTATTTTATTCTTGCAGCGACGGGTGC
>JAEWUM010000023.1 GCA_023459355.1 Bacteroidota bacterium
ACCTGGAAAAGAAAAAAGCTTTGTGTGAGCAGGCTGAGAAGTTGAAGGACAGTACCGACTGGAAAGAAACATCAGAAACCCTGATTCGGTTACAGAAAGAATGGAAGACCATCGGTCCTGTTGCCAAGAAGTATTCTGATGAGGTTTGGAAACGTTTTATCGCGGCCTGTGATTATTTCTTTGAACAAAAGCAAAAGAACACTTCCGGTCAGCGAACTGAAGAACTTGAGAATCTGTCGAAGAAAAAAGACCTGATAACAAAAATCAATGAACTGGATGCAGTTACGGACAAAACTCCGGCTGAGGTGTTGACGATGCTGAGAGAATACATTGCCCGGTGGAATGAAACCGGTCACGTGCCTTTCCGTGATAAGGATAAGATTTACAAGGAATATCGTTCTGCTGTCGATAAGATGTTTGAAAAGCTCAACGTGGATGCCAATCAGCGTCGTCTCGATACCTTCAAATCCAACCTGAAGGACATGTCGACAAAAGGGGAGAACAAGCTGTTGCGCGAACGTGAAAAGTTGATGCGGGCTTATGAGCATCTGAAATCAGAAATTGCCACCTATGAGAATAACATTGGTTTCCTGACGTCAACCAATAAAAAGGGCAGCGGATTAATCAAAGAAATGGAAAGAAAAATTGAAGCGCTGAAGGAAGAAGCTGCGCTAATCGAACAAAAGATTACCCTGATTGAAGAGAGTTTCTAAATTCGTAAATCATAAATAAAAAAGAGGTGACCAACTGCATAACGCGGTGGTCACCTCTTTTATTTGATAGTGTTTTGTTATTTTGCGTAACTTACTGCCCTTGTTTCACGAATTACCGTGATTTTAACCTGTCCCGGATAAGTCATTTCATCCTGAATTTTCTTGGCTATATCAAATGACAGCAACTCTGTTTCTTTATCGTCGATTTTGTCCGCACCAACGATGACACGCAATTCGCGACCGGCCTGGATGGCATAAGTTTTCACTACACCAGGATACTGGGCAGCTAAGTTTTCCAGGTCTTTCAGTCGCTTGATGTAGGCTTCCACGATTTCGCGACGGGCACCCGGACGAGCGCCGGAGATGGCATCACAAACCTGAACAATCGGTGCAATCAGGGTTTCCATTTCTACCTCATCGTGGTGTGAACCGATGGCGTTGCAAACGTTTGGTTTCTCTTTGTATTTCTCTGCTAAACGCATCCCGAGGATAGCATGTGGCAATTCCGGTTCGTCATCAGGTACTTTACCTATATCGTGTAGCAGACCGGCTCTTTTGGCTGTCTTGGGGTTCAGTCCCAACTCAGAAGCCATGGTGGCGCAGAGATTGGCAACTTCGCGCGAGTGCTGCAGCAGGTTTTGTCCGTAAGAAGAACGGTATTTCATTTTACCCACCAGACGAATCAATTCCGGGTGCAATCCGTGGATACCCAGATCGATGGTGGTGCGTTTTCCTATCTCAATAATTTCTTCTTCAATTTGTTTTTTTACCTTGTTAACAACCTCTTCGATACGAGCCGGGTGAATACGACCGTCGGTAACTAATTGGTGTAACGACAAGCGGGCAATTTCGCGGCGTACCGGGTCAAAAGCAGATAATACGATGGCCTCAGGGGTATCGTCAACAATGATTTCAACGCCGGTAGCGGCTTCCAAAGCACGGATGTTTCGTCCTTCCCTGCCGATGATACGTCCTTTGATTTCGTCGGATTCGATATGGAAAACAGTGACTGAGTTTTCAATGGCTGTTTCAGTCGATACCCGCTGGATGGTGTTGATGATGACACGTTTTGCTTCTTTATTCGCAGTCATCTTGGCTTCTTCCATGATGTCGTTGATGTACGACATGGCATTGGTCTTCGCCTCATCTTTCAGGGACTCAACCAGCTTTTCTTTGGCTTGTTCTGCTGATAAACCGGAGATGCTCTCTAATTGTTCCTGAGCCTGACGGGTCAGGTGGTCGAGATCCGCTTTTTTCTTATCCAGCAGGTGCAGTTGCTGTTCATGTGTTTCCCTGAGTACTTCAACTTCGTTCGCTTTGCGTTGCAGTTCTCCCTGTTTCTGGTTTAGTTGCATTTCGCGTTGCTGTGCCCTCACTTCCCGTTCCTGCACCTTGGCATTGCGTTGCTGAACCTGTTGTTCGTGCTCTGCTTTCAGCGCAATGAATTTTTCTTTTACTTCTATAAGTTGATCTTTCTTGAGTAACTCTATCTCAGCCAAAGCATCCCGCTTCGTCTTTTTATGGATGCCGGTCAGTACCAGGTAAGCCCCTCCACCGCCGATAACCAGTCCGATTATGATGTATAGTACCATGTTTTTTATTTATTTTGTTTAAAAGTTTACTTTTTTAATGTCTACAGTCTACGGTCTACAGTCTACGGTCGTTAGACCTAAAAAAAAACGCACGTCAAAGCATGATTAAAATCATGATGACATGCGGGAATGATTGATGTTTACGACAAACTTATTCCTGATTCAGTACAGCGTCCAGCTCTTTCTCCAGTTGTTTTATTCTGTCGGCAAGAGGGGCTGTGTCTTCTGTCAGATCGTTTTTTGAAACCCTTACGGCTAGCTGGTACGCCACTAATTTAAGAATATCCTCATAGGCCCGTTGTTTGTACCTGAGGTGGAATTCTTCTATCAGATTGGAAACCAGCTTTTCAGCTTTCCTGTATACTTCCTCGTCGCCACGGGGAATCCGAAGTGCCATTGGAAAGCCTCCGATTTGTACATTTATAGTAAAAATATCGTCGTTCATATGCTCTAATCATCTAAAAGAGCCAAACATTGATCAATTTCCCGCACCATCCTGTCAATTTGTTTTTTTGCTTCTGCTCGTCCCTCACCGGGCCCGCTAAGCTGGTTTGCCAATGACAGGTGTTCGTTTTTTTTTCTCAGCTCCAGGATTTCGCCGTGTGCAATAATCAGATTCTCATGTTTTTGCGCCAGTTCAGCCTGCAGCTTGTTGTTTTGAATTTGTAATGACTCGTACTCCGAAATCAGTTTTCGCAGTTTTTTTTCAAACGCGTTTATCAGTTCCTCGTAACGATTTGTCATCTTTTTTAAAAATTCTCAGACAAAAATAGTTAAATGAATCGGAAAAATAAAATTTTCAACATTTTTTATTTATTATTTCCTCTGCACGTGCTAACGCTTCCGTAATATTGCTGCAAATATTCTCCTGTCCGATTTGATCTGCAACCCCTCCCTTGTCAAGGGCAGTGTGTACCTGCTCGTTTACTCCCGAAAGCAGGATTTTTGTTTTGTCTTTCACCGACATCCGGATCAAACTTTTCAGGTTGTTGATGCCGGTTGAGTCAATAAACGGAACCTTGCGCATCCTGATGATTCTGACTTTTGGCTTGTCGCCCAGCATTTTCATGGTTTCTTCAAATTTGTTGGCAACACCAAAGAAAAACGGACCTTCAATCTCATAGACTTCCACTCCTTTCGGGAGTACCAGTTTTTCTGCTTCTGTATTCCCTTCAATATATTCCGCTTCTTCAATATCATGTTTGAAGATGGATATTTGCGTAGATTCCGAAATTCTTCTCAGGAAGAGTACCACTGCCAATACCAGGCCAAGTTCAATGGCTATTGTGAGGTCGAAAATGACTGTCAGTAAAAATGTGGCAATCAAAACGGCCACATCCGATTTTTGTCCTTTCAGGAGCGATTTAAAGGTGCGCCATTCGCTCATATTGTAAGCTACGATGACCAATACGCCGGCTAAGCAGGCCATCGGGATGTGTTTGGTCAGGTTCCCGAGAAACAGTAAAATCAGCAGCAGTACAACAGCATGTATGATGCCCGCAACGGGTGTTCGGCCGCCATTGTTGATGTTCGTCATGGTACGGGCGATAGCACCTGTTGCCGGAATACCACCAAAAATTGGCGCGATGATATTGGCGATTCCCTGCGCGATAAGCTCTGTGTTTGAATGATGTTTGTCGCCAATCACCCCATCGGCAACGGTGGCGGATAAGAGCGATTCGATGGCCCCGAGCATGGCGATGGTAAAGGCTGCCGGCATCAGGGTTTGGATGATTTCAAAGGTGATGACCGGCCTTTCGGCTTTCGGTAACGCAGCATTAATACTGAAGCGGTCGCCGATGGTCTCAATTGAAGTCATGCCAAAATGTTCCCTTAAGAAATAGACAACGACAGTCATCAGGATAATGGCAATAAGCGAGCCCGGTATCTTGTTGGAGAATTTGGGTGTGGCGGCTATGATGACAATGGTCAATAGACCGATTATCAATGCAGGTAGGTTGGTTGTGCCGATGTTCTCAGCATAAACGCCCCACTTGCTGATGAAATCTGCCGGTACTTTGTCGATGCTCATGCCGAAAAGATCCTTGATTTGAGTCGCAAAAATGGTTAATGCAATGCCACTCGTAAATCCAACAATAATCGGGTAGGGTATAAACTTGATAACAACACCTAACTTTAGTACGCCCATGGCAACCAGCATGACCCCTGCGATGATGGTGGCAACCGCGAGTCCGGTTATACCGAATTCCTGTACAATTCCGTATACAATTACAATAAATGCACCGGTTGGTCCCCCGATTTGCACTTTGCTGCCACCGAAAAACGAAATAATAAAACCGGCAATGATGGCTGTGAATAGTCCCTGTTCGGGCGAAACGCCGGATGCGATACCGAATGCAATGGCAAGAGGGAGAGCAACTATGCCGACGATGATGCCGGCCATTAAATCTTTGTAAAAAAGTTCTTTCGAGTAATTTTTAAATACTTCAAATAGTTTTGGTCGAAAACGCATAAATATACATTTTTAGAAACGTTGCAAAGGTAATGCTTTTTTCTTAATAAAATTGCTTATTTTTACGAGCATTTACAGAAGTATTAAGTTTTGAGTTATCTATGGGTCATTTTATAAAATTTAGTGTTTTGATTGCTTTTTGGGTTATCATGTTGATGAAGTTAGTCGCAGTTGAGCCTGAAAAAAGTAAAAGTGATGATATCCATGAGTTTACAGTTTTCGTGATGCCCACGCTGCATCCGTTGAGTTGGGAAAGTCCTTCGGCATTGTATAAAACCATGCGCAAATGTTACATCAAAACCATCGGTGTAAAAGATAATTATTTGTTGGGACACGTTGCGGTCGGGTTTAATACGCCACTGCTTCCGGATACCTTGTTGGTTGCTCAGACCTCCGGAGAATTAAAAGAAAAGCTGGATTTGATATTCAAGCATAAAGTTGGATACGCGATTATGGGAGCAGCTTTGCAGGGTCGAATTGAAGGACATGAGGAGCTCAAACATAAGCTAGAAGTGTATGCAAAAAGGGACAAACTGGCATTCATCAGATACAGGGTAAGTGAACCAGCTATGAAGCGTATGCTGGATTTTGTGGCACAATACTCGGCCAAGATGAATGAACATTATGCTCCATCCGATTTTTACGGAGGCGCTTTCTGGCCGAGGTATCACCAGGAAGGTGCCGGATGTTCGGCTTTTGGCATGGCCTTGCTGGATTTGGTGAATTTATTGCCGGATGAACATGTGAAGGAATGGGAACTCAATGTGAGAATCCCGATGGAGTTGATAGGCGGAAAATTCAATCAAGGGAAAAAGGTGAAATATACCACCATCAGGAAGACAGATAGCTGGTATGAAGGAGCGGGGGAGCCGAATGTCGATTATGTTCCCTATTCGGTTTACGAACCAAGTATCATGTTCGACTGGATTATGGATAAAAGGAGCAAACCGGGTGATGCCTATCTTCCAATGGAGGAAAATGGTGTTCCGGGATTGGTGTTTGATGCCACACAAATTGATTTTGATAAAAATGAACCGTTTTTTAAAGAAAGATCAGAACCCAATATTTTTATTGAACATTATAAGAAAAGAATCAAAATTGCACCTGATTCTGTCCGGTGATGAAAAATAAATACAATAAAATCAACCTGAAATGCAACTTTTTGTATTCAGAAATGTTAACAATATATTCATTAAGAAACTCATTGCTTTATTTATACGAGCATGTACAATCAATTTAACTACAAAAGAAGAAAATCAGATACAGTAAGGGTTGGCAAGGTATTTCTCGGCGGCCCGGAGCCAATCAGGGTACAATCGATGGCCAACACCGACACCAATGACACCGAAAATTCAGTCGCACAATGCATCCGGATTGTAGAAGCCGGAGGGGAAATTGTCCGTTTTACGGCACAGGGAGTGCGTGAGGCTGAAAATCTGAAAAATATACGGGAAGCTTTATTCAGGCAAGGTTTTGACGTACCTCTGGTGGCCGATATCCATTTTAATGCCAATGCTGCCGATGTGGCTGCGCAATATGTTGAAAAGGTGCGGGTCAACCCGGGTAACTTTATCGGTTTAGTGAGGCGCGATTCTCCTGATTATACGGAAGAAGAATATCAGGATGAATATGAAAAGATTAAAGTCCGGTTTAAGCAGTTGCTGGATATTTGCAAACTCCACGGAAGGGCTGTTCGAATCGGTGTAAACCACGGTTCGTTGAGTGAAAGAATGATGAATCGTTGGGGAGATACGCCCCGGGGGATGGTTGAATCTTGTCTGGAGTTTTTACAGGTTTGTCAGGAAGAAGATTTTCACGATGTGGTGATTTCGATGAAAGCTTCGAACACCTTGTCGATGGTACATGCTGTCCGGCTACTGGCATCAGAAATGGAAAAGCGTGATATGCATTATCCGTTGCACCTGGGTGTTACCGAGGCCGGTGACGGGGAAGATGGGCGGATTAAATCTGCGGTCGGAATCGGTGCCTTGTTGCACGATGGTATAGGTGACACCATCCGTGTTTCGTTGAGTGAAGAGCCTGAAGCCGAAATTCCGGTGGCAAGGCAACTTGTCGATTACATCACCCGGAAGAACGGTCATCCCGAAATTAAGGCCACTGCTTCTCCTGAGTTTACTGTGTTCGAATACAACAGAAGAAAAACAAACCAGGTCTTGAATATCGGTGGCGATCAGGTGCCGGTGGTGTTGATGAATAAGGATGGCGGATTTACGACCATTCCGGATTATTTGTTGAAAGGGAACCAGGTGTTTAGTCAGACGGGCGCCGTTTATCCGGTTTTTGCTGCTGAGCAAACAG